>JAFRUA010000051.1 GCA_017434855.1 Clostridia bacterium | reverse complement strand
TAATCTACCGGTTAAAACAAGAAAGCGCACCATGACGATGCGCTTTCCTGCATATAAAGATTCTTTCTGTTCTCAGATACGTCAAATCAGTTTCAGCGCTTTCAGCAGGTTGAAGCCGATGAAGCTGTAAAGCAGCGTGCCGATGATGGCAAACACCTGCCACGGCAGGCGGGATTCGTCTGCGTTCAGGTCCGCTTTCATTGCGGATTCATACAGGCTCAGAATGCGTTCATTCTTGGTACCGGTGACTTCGATCAGCTCGTGCAGCGCGGCATAGAGCACGGCGTGGACCGCCAGCTCGCCGGCGATGTGCTCATAAGTCATGGCGTAATCAATGTTGCCTTCATTGTCTGTGATGTACTGCGCGTTTTGCTTTTCAACCAGGTCGTCAACCACTCTTCTAAACACGCCGTAGTTGAAAATTTCGGGATACTTTTCGATGTCGACCTGCATGTAATAGGTGCCGCCTTCACCCTCGATGATCTTGTATTCGATCTCTGTGTTGTCGGCAATGAGCTGGGCCGCCTGATCGGGATCGTCCACCTGGACGAAGATGTACTTCTTGAGAATGTTGGCCAGCTCTTTGACCGTGATCTTGGAGCCGGGCTTTTCCGGTTCGGTCGGATTCGTCGGGTTGGACGGATCTGTCGGGTCCGTCGGTTCGGTCGGCTCGGTCGGCTCGGTCGGTTCGGTCGGCTGGGTCGGTTCCGGCTTCAGCGAATCCAGAATCTTTTCATACAGCTTGATCATGATCTTGGACCCAAGCTCCACAGCGGTGTCGATGTGGTCCGGCGTCAGAACCACATTTTCAATATACGGACGAAGGTCCCCCTTGAGGCTGTGGATCATCTTCTTGATCGTCTTCAGCCCGCTGGAGCGTTCCTGATTATCCTTCTGGATCGCTTCGACCACTTCATTGATGTCAACGTCCGTGGCGTTGATTTTTGCGGCATACACCGGCAGCAGCGAAGCCAGCAGGATGACAGCGCAAACAAAAAACGCAGCAATTCTTTTCTTTATCATACGGAATACCCCTTTCAGATTTTATAGGCAGTTTTATGTTAGCACTTTCTTTATAATTTGTCAATATCTTTGTTTTCAAAAGCATGCCGTCACTCAAATTTTTTATGGAAAAAACAGTTGCGTCAAGTCACCGGAATGTTGTATAATAGCAATAGCGCACCGAGAGGAGAGACCGCAAATGTATTTTCTGATCAAGTCTTCGCTGCTGCCGTGCAGTCTGGAAGATTGTCACAAAGACACCACGCCCTATGTCGCCGTGATGACGCCGCAGGAATGGCAGGCCCACAGGGCGATCTTTGAAATGGGCATCGACCTGGAGCCGGAGCTCAACGAAATCTATACGACCAAAGCCGAAGAAAACTATGACTCCCTGACGGGAACATTTTCCATTCCCCGGCGCGGAGACATCGACGCCGAAGAGATCAAGTTCTCCTTTGCGCTGGATGAACGCGGCGTTGTCTTCATCGACAAAAGCGGCTTTGCCGAAGGGATCGTGAAGCGCATCTATGCCACGCGGCGGTGGCGGCTGCCCGGTCTGGAGCGGTTTTTATATGACTTTTTGCTGCAGATCATCAAGGATGACCAGCGTCTGCTGGCCAAGTATGAAAAGGAGCTGGACGCCATCGAATCCGCCATTCTGCACAGCGACGAAGAAAACGAAATGACCCGTCTGCACGAGATCCGCGGCGATATTTCCGATCTGCGCACGCATTATGAGCAGCTGTTGGACCTGGGCCAGGCGTTGGAGGAAAATGAAAACAACTTTTTCAAGGAAGAGAACGTGCGTTATTTTCGCCTGTTCATCAACAAAATCCAGCGTTTGCTGGACCTGTCGGCCGGGCTGCGCGATTACACGATGCAGCTGCGTGACCTGAACCAGTCACAGATGGATATCAAGCAAAACCGCATCATGACCGTGCTGACGATCGTAACGACAATCTTTTTGCCGCTGACGCTGATTGCCGGATGGTACGGCATGAATTTCCGTTACATGCCGGAACTGGAAACCAAATTCGGCTATCCCGTTGTGATCATTATTTCCGCAGCGATTGTTGTGATAAGTCTTTGGTTTTTCAAAAAGAAAAAACTGTTGTAAAGGGCGGCGCAGATTCACTCATGGTCAAAGACCGGCAAAGAAGCTTTTCGTCAAACGGTTCAGAAATTCCTCGGAACGCCTGATGGTTTCCGGGAGTTTTTGTGCAATATAAGAGGAAAACCTGCCGCCGGGATCTGTGCGTTCGGGGTAAATCGACGGCTGCAAAGGCACCTTGCACAAGGAAGTGTCACTTTTGCGAATAAGAATGGGTTGTTTTGGCGGGTTGACTTTTTTAACAAAGCGTGTATAATACAGGGAGCGATCCTGAAACATTTGATACAATCAGAAAGGAATCCACCGTTATGATGATACGTTCTGCATTCTTTGTCGCGATTCTCTCTGTCTTTTTTGGCGACTGGTTATATGGCCGGCTTGACAAAAAAGAACATAAGCTGACCAATTTTCACCGCTTTTTGTTTTCGACTGCCATTGCTTATATTGTTCGCACCATCCTTGAGCTGATCTATTTCTTCATCGATTATTTTGTACCCGGCTCCACACTTCAGGGCTACAACCAGATCGACCCTGCGACCCCGCGCGAAAAGGGCACCCTGCTCTATGCCCTGCTTGGCGCCGGCCAGGGGGAATCGCACCAGCTTCCGCTTTATCACATCGACTACAACTTCCTTTACACCATGCTGGGCGCGGCCGTCGCGGGCTTTGCGCTGCTGATATGGTACGAAGTGAAGAGCCGCAAAACGGGCGACGGAAACGGGCTCTTTGACGGCTACCGCTTCCCGCGTATGTCATTTGGGGAATATATCAAACAGGAATGGCGCCTTTTCCGCAAAAGCATTCCCCTGACGGAATATCTTTATTGGTGGCTTGTGCGCGCCTGCCTGCTCTTTGGGCTGTATCTGCATTATCGGGAAACGCGGGAGTGGGACATCCGCTGCCTGCTGTTTGCCGTCAATTGTCTTGCGACCTTCATCATCCCGATCGCCCGCCTTTTGTTCTTTGCAAAGCTCTTTTTCGGCAACATCCCCTATCGCACTCAGTCCATCATCAACATCATCATCTTTTTCGGCGCGTTTCTTTATCACACGCTCTCGTTCGACATCGAACCGTTCCAGTATGACAAGTTCATGCACCTGCTTTCCGGCGCCTTCGGCGTTCCGCTCGGCTATCTGCTGATTCTTGCCACACGCCGCGGAAAACAGCTTTCCGCCGGAATCAAGACGCTGGCAAGCGCAGGTTTTTCTGTGATCGTCATGCTGCTGTGGGAAGTTTTTGAGTTCCTTTCCGACCACTTCATTTTTGATTCGCACAACCAGGCGCAGCTCTGGATACCGGATGATGACATCATCTTTTATCAGATCTTTGGCAAAAGCGCCAATCCGGGCACCATCCCCCTGATGGACACCAATACAGACCTGGTCATTGCGGTCATCAGCTGTGTCGCCGTCAGTCTGATGCTCTATATCTATCTGAAGGTTCAGGAAAAAACGGAAAAGAAGCTTTGCATCAACCTGACTGCGGATGAGACCAAAACGGAAACCGACCGGACCTTAACAGAAGTGACCGTATAAAACCACACATCACATCGCCCCGCCGCAAGTTCGGCGGGCTTTTTGCGTCCGGATGATTTCGATTGCCCGCACGGTCTGCAACCCGCCGCACGCTTGCCGCGGCAGCCCGCCTTCACCGTACCGAAAAAAACAGCGGCCGCTCGTTTCACCGGGCAGCCGCCTTGTTTGATTTCTATGCCGTCAAGCGGCCTTTTTGGGAATCACGCTTTGAATGAGCGAGACGAAGCCTTTAAAGACGGAAAGCGTGCTGTAGACCGTGGCCAGCGCATAGGAGGCAAGGTCATAATTGCGCGCGCCCTTCAGAACATCGGCCGCCGTCAGGAAAATCACCTTTTCCTGCGTGTCGGTCAGCGGCTGCGCCGGATCGTAAGGAATCGCTTTGCCGCCCTTGACGGTGAATTCCTGGGTCCGGCTGTCCATGGACCAGACAGAGCTGTCTTCCAGATAATACAGCGTGATGCGGACGTTTTTCATATCGGCGTCGGGCAGCGCGCCCGTCAGCTTCAGCGTGACGCTTTCGCCCACCGGGATCTTTGTCCCGGAAACATTTTCAAAACCGACGTCCATGCCTTCCGCTTTGATCGCGACCAGGCGGATCTTGCTTTTGGCAGACAGATTGGTGACGACCAGCGCGGTGTCTTTTGCTGTGGCGGTGCCGTAAACCGATTTGTCAAACTGCGCCAGCACGCCCATCTTTGCGTTATGGGTCACGTTGAACTGCGGATAGGTCGGGTCGGAATAGACGTCCAGCATTCCGTCGCCCAAAAGTAGCCATTCCACCAGCGCCAGGCAATAGCTGTCGGTGACGTACTGGGCGTGGAACTGCCGCTCGATGAACCAGGTGTTTTCCGGCAGATAGGCATAGGCGCCGTCCAGATTCATGCGCGGGGCCACATGGTCATGCGTCGGGTCGGTGCAGGTCACGGCCGCGTCGGCGTAATCGGTATGATACCCGTCTGCAAAGCGTTTGCCATACGGCGCAACCTTGGCGCCGGAAGCGTCGCATGCGTTGACCAGGCCGTCGCCGTTGACGCGGGAACCGGACACGCAGGTGATATCGGTGCCGACGATGCTGTTGACATTGACGCCGTTTTCACGGGCAAAGGTCAGGTTCTCGTGCATATTTGCCATGATGACTTCATGGTCGTAGTCGCTCTTGGCAATCATCGGGGCAAAGGCCTCGCGCTTTTCGTCAGTGTCCAGCTTCGCAGCCTTGACCTCTTCATACTTGTCGGCCGGGATAAAGTCCCAGATGCTGCCGAAGGTGAGCATGATCTCGATGATGTCCGTGCGCTGAACGACCGCGTTGAGCAGGCGGTTCAGATTGTCCAGCGTCAGATTGCCCAGCAGCCATTCCCACTCGGACTCCCAGCAGTATTCGCCGCCGCGGGTGAATCTTTGCAGCGGGTTGTTGGCATATTCCAGATATTCGATCAGCAGCGGCGCGTCAAAGTGGATCTTGCCCATCACGATATCATACGCCAACTGCACGCCGATCGCCGGGGAATCCATGACCACGTTCTTGAGATAATCCAGATTGAAGTATGTCGCAAGCTCTGTTTCGTTCACACCAAGCAGCTCGGCAAGCTTTGATGTGTTGTCGCCGCCCTTTTTCACGATGGAGCACAGTGAAATATAGCTGGACGCGGTCTCGCCGCCGTGGCTCTCACAAAAGATATTGACCTTTTTTGCACCGGAATAGTCCAGCACCTTGACAATGTACTGACCGAGGTTCAGCGCGCATTCGATCTGATTCTGACGCCAGTCGACCGAAAAGCAATAGACGTTCTCTTCCCCGAGCAGGTCGCACAAAATCGGCGTAAAGCGCTTTTCACGCACGGATTTGTCAAGATAGGCGTCGACACCGCGGTGCTCGTTGATGTATTTCATGTTGCTTTCTTCCGCACTGCGCGGCCAGCTTTGGGTGTCATAGACCGGGCTGCCGTCCGGGTTGCGGCGCATATACTTTGCAATCTCGGCCGCACCGTCGGAAATCTGCTCCAGAATATGGCCCGTGTCCTGCGAGATCATGGCGTTCAGGTTCGCCTTGGTCAGGTCGCCGAAGTCACCCTTGACTGTGTCCAGAACGCCGGACAGATTGAAGGCCCAAACCTTTTCCACAATGTTTTCTTCCTCATAGCCGTTGCCGTCAAACAGATAGATCTGGGGTGAACTGTAGCCTCCGATGACGATCACGGGGGTGACGCCCTCTGCAATCGAATGCAGCGGCAGCATCACAACCAGCATGACCGTGACCAGCAGCAGACTGGTGATCCGTTTCTTCATAAGGAACCGCCTCCCGGCTTAAAATACTGTATAGTATCATTTTAAACAAAAAATGAACAATTGTCAATCACTTTTTGACAAATTTCACAATAAAGTGAAACTTTTTCAAAATTATACATGCCCGGCGGATGAAATGAATATTATTTCTGAAAGAATGTTGAAAACTCTGTTAGTAAAGTTGAAAACTTTACTTTTTGACGACAGAATCATTCTGTTTTCGCATTTCAATGTTGAAAAGATTGAGTTTTACACGTTTTTCACTGGGTTTTCAACATGCGTAAGTTTTTTTCTTTACACGTCGGCGATCCGTGTCAATGCATAACCTTTACATGCTGCAATGAAATATCAGTTGACATTCATCCGGATTTGTGGTATCATTTTGATACGAAACCGGGTTCGCCCGAAATCTAAGGAGGAATTATTATGCAATCCATCAAAAAGTACATTGCGGAGTGCCTTGGCACCTTCGTCCTCGTCTTTGTCGCCTGCGGCGCGGCAGCCATCCTCGGCTGCGACGGCAGCGTTCCCAATGCGGCATACTTCATGACAGCGGCCGCCTTTGGTCTGGTCATCGTTGCCATGGCGTATTCGGTCGGCAACATTTCCGGCTGCCACATCAACCCGGCGGTTTCCATCGCCATGTTCTGCGCCGGCAAGCTGTCGCTGGCGGATTTCATCGGCTATGTGGTTTCACAGTTCGTCGGCGGCATCCTGGGCGGTGCTGCACTGCGCGCTTTGCTGGGCGGCGACAGCGGCCTCGGCACCAACGGCCTTTACAAAGGCGAGATCGTCCCGTCCATCATTGTTGAGATCGTTTTGACCTTTATCTTTGTGTTCGCCATTCTGGGTGTGACGTCCAAGATTGAAAACGGCAGCATTGCCGGCCTGGTCATCGGCGGCACCCTGACGCTGGTCCATCTCTTCGGCATTCACTTCACCGGAACTTCCGTCAACCCGGCGCGTTCCCTTGGCCCCGCGATCTTTGTGGGCGGCGACGCGCTCAAATGTGTCTGGGTCTTTATCGTGGCCCCGCTGGTGGGCGGCGTGCTTGCAGCGCTGGTCCACATGCTGCTGAACGGCAAAGAAGAAACCGACGCATAAGCTCCGGATCACAAAAACAAACAACCGCACCGGTCGGGCATTGTCTTCGGCCGGTGCGGTTTTTCTGTTTCGGCGTTGCAGCCGGGCGCCTTCATGCAAGCTGCCCGATTGCTCTGCCGTTTTTTTGCGCCTGATTTTCAGTCGCTGATGTCGGCGTCCATGGTAATGATCGGCGTCAGGTCGGGGTACCGCTCCCGCACACCGGCAACGATCTTTTCATACACCACGGCGCGGTCCGGCACCTCAAAATCGATGATGACGTCAAAGCGCAGCTCTTTCTTTTCCCGATCGAAATAAAAGCCGTGCATCTGCAGCACATCCGGCTGTGCCATCACAAATCGGGTCAGTTCGGTCTGCAGACGTTTCACGTCGTCGTCCTGCGTATTCATTGCATAAATGCCGATGCCGGTCAAAATCACCTTGTGCTTTTGATAGACCTGCGCCTGAATGTCGCGCTCCAGCCGGTCGATGGCATCGGCGGTCATAATGTCCGGCACTTCAATGTGTACGGATCCCTGCCAGTGGTCGGGGCCGTAGCTGTGCAGCACCAGGTCAAAAGCGCCATAGACCTCCGGCTGGGCGCAAATGGTCTCTTTGACCGCGCGGGCAAGGTCGCCCGCCACGCGCTCGCCGATCAGCTTGGACGCCGCGTCGCGCAGCATCCCGACGCCGGATTTCACGATGTATACCGAAATCATCGCGCCGAGCGGAGCTTCCAGCGAGATGCCGCGCCACAAAAACAGCCCCGCGGCAAGCAGGGTGGACGCCGAGATCACGGCGTCAAACAGCGCGTCCATGCCGGAATTGACCAGCGCGTCAGACCGCACGCGGGTTCCCGCCCGCCGCACAAACAGACCCAGCGCGATCTTTACCGCCACCGCCGCGGCCAGAATCACCAGCGTCACGGTGGAATAGGACGGCGTTTCGGGCGTAATGATCTTTTTCACCGCCGCCGCCAATGCAGACACGCCGGCATACAGCACGATCACGGCAATCACCGCCGCGCTCAGGAACTCGACCCGCCCGTGACCCAGCGGGTGTTTTTTATCCGGCTGTTTCCCGGACAGGCGCGCACCCACAATGGTGACGACCGACGACAGCGCATCGCTCAGGTTGTTGACCGCGTCCAGCGTCACGGCGATGGAATGCGACAGCAGCCCGGCCGCCGCCTTGAACGCCGCAAGGAACACGTTGGCAACGATGCCGGCAATGCTGATTTTGATGATCTGCCGTTCCCGCCGCAGTGCTTCCTGCGACACAAGGCGCACTTCTGTCTGTTCCATAACGGTCCCCCTTTTTCGTTGTAATATTGTATCACATTGCCCGACAAAAAAGAAGTGGTTTCCCGAAAAGTTAGACGCCGCTCCGCAAAAGTTAGACGCCGCTCTGCACATGAAAAAACGCGCTGTCCCTTGATTTTTGGCCGCACGCATTGTATAATGAAAACGAAATGGAGGGGAGCGCCATGAAAAATCCGATCAAGTTTTTCTTTTCCAAAGAGGAATCCGACACCCTGGTCGCCAACAACCGTCTGCTGTCATATGCCGTCGGCCTGGCCGGGCAGAACGCGAATTACAGCTTTGTTTCCGGCAAGCTGTTTGTCTTCCTGAATACGGTGCTCAAGATCGATCCTGCAAAAACGGGATGGATCACCGGCTTTTCCACCCTTTGGGACGCGATCAACGACCCGATCATCGGTACGCTGGTGGATGCGCGCAAATTCAGGCCCGGCAACAAATTGCGGCCCTTTTTGCTGTATCTTCCGCCGTTTATCGGCGTTTTGACGGTGATGATGTTCTTTGACTTTCACCTGAGCGAAACGGTCACCATCGCTTTGATCCTTGCGTTCTATCTGCTTTATGACATTCTGTATTCCTTTCAGGACGTTGCGCTGTGGGGTATGCTGCCGCTGTCAAGCCCGCATTCCGAAGAGCGCAGCCGCGTGTCGCAGTGGATTTCGATCGGCGCGGGCGCAGGGTCCACAATCACCATCATTTTCCCGTCTGTTCGGCAAATCCTGGTTGACGGCGGCCTTGCCACAGAAAAAACCGCCTATTTCCTCGGCGCGGTGGTCTTTGGCTTCGTCGGCATGCTGATCTCCATGCTGGCGTACCGCATGAAAGAAAAGGTCGTCTATCAGCCCGAGGGCAAAAACAGCGTGCTGAAAAATCTTGCCTCGCTGCGGCACAACAAAACGCTCATCATCATCTGCCTGGCACGGCTGCTGGCCGGCCTGTCGCTGACGCTGCCGTGGGAGTATTTCTTTGAAAGCGGGCGAAGCCGGCTCTTTGGCATGGAGCTGACGGGCGGCACATTCCAACTGATCTACAGCATCATCCCCGGCATCCCAGGCGCGCTGATGATGCTCTTTACCACCCGCGTTGCCAAACGGGTCGGCGGCATGAAGCGCCTGCTCGTGATCGCAGAGAGCACGGCGATCGCGGTGCGCCTGCTGTGCTTTGTCATCGGCGCAAACGGCCGGATCGAACACACGGTTCCGCTGCTGTCTGTGATGCTGCTGGTCTCTGTCATGAACATTCCGCAGAACATGAAGGACATTGCTCACCGTTCGCTCATCAGCGATTCCATCGACGAGGTGGAGCTTAAAACCGGCGAACGCACCGAGGGCATCTCGTTCTCGATGCAAAACTTCATTTCCAAGATGACCGGCGCAATTTCCAAACTCATTCAGGGCTATCTGCTGAAATGGATGGGGTACAACACAAAGCTGACAGACGCCGCCGGCAAAGCGCTGGAGGGCGCCGCCCTCAACGCCGCCCAGGCGCCGAACGGCCGGTTCATAAAATACCGCTGGCATCAGTTCATGCTGGGCCCGGTGATCGGTTCGGTGCTGTATCTGACCGTCATCCTCTTCCTTAAGGACGACCGCGCCCACATGCACGAGGTGGAGCGTCTGCTGCGTGAAAAGCGCGAACTGGCGGCGCAGGAAGTCGAACCGGTCAACACCGACGCATAACGTACCGCAAAGAAAGAAAAGCGATTCGCATCGCCGATTTGCACGCGGCAAGCATATCAACCGGTGTTTCAAAACGTCCTCTCCTTGTGAGGGGACGTTTTTGGGTGGTAACCTCATCCTCCGGCGGGGTCACTTTACCGAAACAGGTCGGACGCGTGACACATTTTCCTTTGAAGGCAAGGAAAGCCCCCTTGGCCGGCGCAACAAAGCGTTTCCCCCACCGCTCGGCTGAAGCGGCGGGAGGTTCCGATGGTGGCAACGACCTCGCCCGCGTACAAAAACACCCGCACGGGAAGCAGCATCTTCCTATGCGGGTGCATTCTTTTTGTTTTGCAGCGTGTCCGTCGCGCTAACAGCTAACAGCTAACTGCTAACAGCTAACTGCTCACTTCTTCTGCTTGGAATACTTGAGGCGGTAGACCACGTTCATCAGGATGGAATCAAAAGTGCCGATGGGCGTCGCCGTGGTGAAAAGCTGCGACGCGACGTGCGTCTTGCAGTTCTTTGCGGTGACCATCTCGGCGGCCTCGGCCTCGTCCTTGCTGGGGCCGACGCAGAGCGCGCCGTTGTTCTTGAGCAGGACGGCGTTCTTGTGTTTGCCGAGGGCCCTGGCGGCCTTTTTCGCAGTCCGGTTCGCGTGGTCGGGGTCAAAGGTGGCACGGCGCACCGTCACGCCGGCGATCTGGGCAAAGTCGTCCAGCAGCGGGCGCAGCTTTTTGGTGAACGCGGACGCCGCCACGATGGACTCGTCCTCGGAATGGATGATGTAGTTGACGTCGCCGCGGCGGCGATAGACCGCCTGATGCAGCTTCAGCTCCACCGGCGCGTCACAGTCGCCATAGGCGTTGTCAACGGGCACGGCACGCACCTCGGCGCCGTCCTTATCCGTCAGAACGATCTGATCGTCCACACGCGCGCTGTCATACGCCGTCAGGGGCGCGGCTTCCTGTTCGCCGCGGCGCTTGACGTCGATGGCGTAATTGCAGATGTCGCGGAACGCTTCGGCCGGTTTGTTGGTCAGCATCTTGTAGCGCGCATAGACGACCTTCATGCAGACGAGCTCCAGCTCGTTGGCGATGGCAAAGGCCTCGTCATAGTCTGCGCCGAGGCAGACCGCACCGTGGTGCTTCATGATGACCGCCTTGGAATCGGAGCGCAGCAGCGCGTCCACCACACCCTGGCGCAGCTTGCCCGTGCCGGGCAGACCGTAGGACGCAAGCGGCACATTGTCACCGATAATCTCGCGGCTTTTGCCTTCGACATTGTTGATGTCACTGCCGAGCGCGCTGACGATGGAGGCGTTGGCCTGATGGGTATGAATGACAAAATTGCACTCCGGCCGCAGCAGATAGCATTGCGCGTGGATGCCCTTTTCGCTGGACGGCTTGACGTCGCCGGTATAGCTGAGGTCCTCCATGTTGACCAGGACGATCTCGTCCGGAGTCAGCGTTTCATAGGCGCGGCCGCTGGGCGTGATGACAAAGGTTTTGTCGTCGATGCGGCAGCTCACGTTGCCCCAGGTGCGCGCAATCAGACCGGAAGAGACCAGCTGCTTGCCGGCCTTGATGACGATCTCTTTTGCCTGTTGAATGTCCATAATCGCACTCCTTTTAAGAAACAAAAGGGCAAGGCGTTCCCCTGCCCTTTCGGTCGGTTGTTTTATTTCTTCTTTGCCGGCTCGATGATGCCGCACTCGGAGAAGATCTTGTCGAAGCGGGAAAGCGCGTCGTCGATCATCGCTTCGTCATACGCGGCAGAGGTGTAAAGTCTGGAGCCGCCGACGGTCACGATGCCTTCTGCCATGTACGCGGCGCCGACGTGCTGCATCTCGGCCTTGCGGATGTCGCTCTCTTTGAGGACGGCCGGAATCTGCCACGGCTTGTGCCAGTTGATGGACAGGTGCATGGTGCCGACCGTTTCCAGGTGGCAGATGGAACCCTGGTTGAACGCCACGAAGGGCAGGTTGTATTTGTCGATGATGTCGCAAAGGCCCTTGGTCAGGCGGTCGCCGAGCTGGCCGGCACGCTGGCAGGCGTTTTGCTTTTCGATCTCTTCCAGCGTATAGTAACCCGCAACGCAGGAGATCGGGGTGGCCGCCATGGTGCCGCCGCAGAACGCCTTTTTGACCTTCTGGCCGCCGTCCAGGCCCGCGCCCATATACTTCATGTATTCACGTTTGCCGCCGAGGCCGCCGGCGCCGGGATAGCCGCCCGCGATGACCTTGCCGAACACGGTGAGGTCGGGCTCCACGCCATAGTAGCCCTGGGCGCCCGCCATGCCGATGCGGAAACCGGTGACGACCTCGTCAAAGACGAGCAGCGCGCCGTACTTGCGGCAAAGACGCTCCACGCCCTTGTTGAAATCCTTTTCCAGCGGGATGGTGCCGCTTTCCGGACCGACGGGCTCGATAAAGACCGCCGCCGTGCCGCCGCAGAACTGGTTGCGTCTGAGCTTGCGCTCCAGCTCGTCCAGATCGCCGGGGAAGAATTCCTGCGTGTCGCGCATCAGACGGATGGGCACGCCGTGCGCCTGGGTGAACTTGGTGCCGGGGATGCGGATGCCGTAGCCGAGCTGATCGGACCAGCCGTGATAGGCGCCGCCCATTTTGATGATGTATTTTTTCTTGGTGGCCAGGCGCGCAACGCGGCACGCAACCATGCAGGCCTCGGTGCCGGAACCGAGCATGCGGAACATGTCGACCGTCGGCACGGAATCAGAGATCTTTTTGGCCAGCTTGTATTCAAACTCATGGAACAGACCGGTGGACGGGCCGCAGGTGTTCAGCAGGTCGATGACCTGGTCGCGGACCACCTTCGGGTTGGAGCCGAGCACGGTCGGGCCGCCCGCCTGCAGAAAGTCATAGTATTCGTTGCCGTCGATGTCATAGAGTTTGGCGCCGTCGACCTTGCTGATGACAATGGGGAACGGATAGTTGAACGCCAGGTTGTGCTGCACGCCGCCGGGGATGATCTGCTTCGCTTCGGCGATCATGGCCTTGGACTTCTGACACTTCTTTTCAAAATAGTTTTCTTCATACGCCTTGAGAACGTCGGGCTTGATGGAATAGATGGGGGATTCCAGCAGTTGATCCAGCTTTTTGTTGACTGCTTTCGCGTCCAGATATTCCGTGATCGCAAATCTTGTGTCCATAGAAAAGACCTCCTGTTTTTTGATTTCGCCGCCGGCGAACGGTGAGCCATCACTCACCAATAATATTGCTTTATTATTATACAACTTTTACAAATTTGTGTCAACCGAAAAGCGAAACTTTTTTCTGATTTTCCAAAAATCTTTCGCCTGCTTTGTGCAATATTTCCATGGGCGTTCGCCGCCGGCACAAAAAGGTGCGCGCGATGGGGCGGCAAACGCCAAAAAAGAAAAGACCGCCCCGGAACCCCGAAGCGGTATGGTTTGCTGTACGGCGAATCAGTCGCTGGTGTACGGCATCAGGGCGACCTGACGCGCACGCTTGATGGCGGTGGTCAGCTCACGCTGATGGCGGGCGCAGGTCCCGGTCACGCGGCGCGGCAAAATCTTTGCACGGTCAGACGTGAACTTGCGCAGCTTGGCAACGTCCTTGTAATCAATGAACTCCACCTTATCGACACAGAAGGCGCAAACCTTTTTGCGGGACTTTCTGTTCGGGCGGCCAGCTTTATCAAATGCCATGATCATATCCTCCTATTAGAATGATAGATGCGTTCTGCATCAGAACGGGAGATCCTCGTCGTCGGTGATCTCTTCAAAATCGTCGCTTCCCGCGGACTGGAAGGCTGCGGGCGGCTGTGCGGGGGCCTGCGGCGCGGCGGCGGGGGCGGCATAATTGCCGTTGCCGCTTTCTGCCTTGGAGCCGCAGAAGCTGACTTCGCTTGCAACGACTTCATACACGGTGCGCTTGGCGCCGGTCTTATCTTCATAATTACGGGTCTGAAGACGGCCCTGGACCGCGATCATGGACCCTTTGCGGAAATAGCGGCTGACAAAATTGGCCGTCTGTTCCCACACGACGATGCTGATGAAGTCTGCCTGGCGTTCCTCACCCTGCCGCTGAAAAGAGCGGTCCACGGCGATGCGGAATGAGCCGACAGTCTTGCCTGTGGTTGTGGTCCGAAGCTCCGGGTCCGCAACCAGGCGGCCCATGAGGACAACACTGTTAATCATGTCAAGTCCCCCTTACTTTTTGATGATGAGCGAGCGCAGGACGCCTTCCGTGATCTTTACGACACGGTCAAGCTCCGCCGGGAACTCGGGCTCGCTGGTGAAATCGACGAGCAGATAATAGCCCTCGGTCTCATAGTTGATCTCGTAAGCGAGTTTGCGCTTGCCCCAGTCGTCAATGTTGTCGATCGTGCCGTTCGCCTCGATCAACGCCTTGAACTTTTCAACAAGAGCGTTCACGCTTTCGTCGCCTTTGGTCACGGAAAAGACCAACATTGCTTCGTAGCTGTTTGCCATTGTTTTGCACCTCCTTATGGCCTAAGGCTCCGCCTGTAAACGGAGCAAGGATATCCGCGTTCAGATTTTGCGGCTGAATGATTATAACAGGCTTGCCGCCGATTGTCAAGCGGTTTCGCCGTCTTTTTTACTTTTTTTCGGCGTCTGCCGCAGCCGCAGCAGCGCACAGCGCATGAAAGTCCCACGGCGGCGGCGTCTGCACGTCCACACGCGCACCCGTGATGGGGTGGCAGAATTCCACGCGGGCGCAATGCAGCGCCTGATGCGGCAAAGCCTCCTGCGGCGTGCCGTACATCCGGTCGCCGAACAGCGGGGCGCCCAGCGACGCAAAGTGCACCCGGATCTGATGGGTACGCCCGGTCTCCAGCCGGATCTCCAGCAGCGTCAGCCGGCCGTCGCTTTCCAGCGCGGTCCAGTGCGTCACAGCCCGGTCGCCGCGCGGATCAACGGTTCGCAGCGTTTTCATCGGGTCGGGGCGAAAGATCGGCGCGTCAATCGTGCCGCTGCCGGTGAACACACCCTCCGCCACGGCAAGATAGGTCTTTTGAATTTTGCCCGCCAGGCACGACGCCGCGTGGCTGTTGAGCGCACAGACCACCAGCCCGCTGGTTCCCTTGTCCAGCCGCCCGACGGCACGGAAGGTTGCCGCCCTGCCCTGCTGCTGCAAATGCAGCGCCACACAGTTTGCCAGCGTGTCGCCCTGGTGATTGTGCGACTCATGGATCGGCAGCAGCGCGCTTTTGTTGACAATGAGCAGATCGTCATCCTCAAACAGCACCTGCGGCAGCGTTTCACCCGGAACCGCACTGCGCGTGTCGTCCGGGATGGTCACAGTGATCACGTCGCCCGCCCGCAAAAGGTCAACCGTCCGCGCATGGACGCCGTTGACCAGCAGCCCGTTTTCGCTTTGCTTGAGCGAGCGGATCAGACGCGACGACAGATGCGCCCCGCCCTTGAGAAAGCTGTAAAGCTTCTTTCCGGCAAACGCCGGCGGCGCAATATAACGGATCACGCGCATGGGCGCACCCCCTTCCCGGTACCAAAGATGAAACTTATTATACGACAAAATGTAAAAAAAGAAAAGGGATTTTTGAAAATTGTGCGCCCGGGCGAGCGATTTCACGGCAACAACAACAAAAATCTCTATATTTTTATGTAAAAATCATTTCATTTTTATGACATGGAAAAATAAAAAGTTGACAAAAATATAAATGTATGCTAAACTATACTTTAGTAAATTGGTGTATCGTTTCGATCACAAGCAACGGCACGCAAATCCTCCCGCCGCGCTTGACAGCCATCCTTTTTACGACAGCGCATACCCGAATCCAGGCATCCCCCATTCCATGAAAATGAAGTTGGAAGTGATGACATGAGAATCAGAAAAAAGACGTTGGGTAACAGCAACATTGTCGGTGCAAAAATTGAGGCAAGGCGCAAAGAACTCGGTATGAAACAAATCGACCTGCTGACACAATTGCAGATCAAGGGGGTCGAGCTGACCGCGTCCGGGCTTTCCAAGCTGGAAGGCCAGCTTCGCGGCGTCTGCGATTATGAACTGGTCGCGCTGGCCGACGTGCTGGATGTATCCATCAACTGGCTGGTCGGGAAAGAGGACGACTGACCTGCCGCCCGAGGGGCTGAAAACAAGAGAACCATAACGGTCGCGCAATCTGATTGCGCCGCAGGCCGCAGCGCAAGGCGCCCCTTTGGGGGCTGCTGAGCGAAGCGAAGCCGAGGGGCAATGCGCGGCTGTTTTTTTGCGCGTTTTTTCGGTACGCGGGGCAATCTGATGCGGCGAAGCCGCCACATCGCAAGGCTCCACCTCTGGGGCTGCGGGTCCCCGGTGGGGACCTCTCAAGGCGCAGCCTTGAGAAGCAGCGACCGAAGCGGCAGCGGAGAATGCGGGTCCCCGGTGGGGACCTCGCGAAGCGAAGCACCGACCGAAGCGGCAGCGGAGAATGCGGGTCCCCGGTGGGGACCTCGCGAAGCGAAGCAGCGACCGAGCCGGCAGGCGAGAACTCGATTCTCGGCGCGAACTGCGCGCCTCGGTCATTCGCGGTCGAAACAGTCCACCGGACTGTTTCTCTGTGCCGCTCCTACTTCGAGCCCGGAAAAGTTTTTCTCAAAAAAAGTGCTCTCCTCATTTGAAGAGAGCAAAATAATGGAGCGGATGACGGGGCTCGAACCCGCTACCTCCACCTTGGCAAGGTGGCGCTCTACCAGATGAGCTACATCCGCGTATGGTGCTTCCGGTCGGAATCGAACCAACGACACGTGGATTTTCAGTCCACTGCTCTACCAACTGAGCTACAGAAGCAAAAATGGCGACCCGGAACGGGCTCGAACCGTCGACCTCTAGCGTGACAGGCTAGCGTTCTAACCAACTGAACTACCGGGCCATCTGTGGTGGGAACAACAGGGCTCGAACCTGTGACCCTCTGCTTGTAAGGCAGATGCTCTCCCAGCTGAGCTATGCTCCCAAACGACCGCATCTTGCAGCGGCGAAGAGTAGTATATACCATCTTCCCGTATTTGTCAAGAGGTTTTTTGAATTTTTTTAAAAAAGCGGCGGTCCGGGCGTGCGGGCACGGTTGCACTTTTTGCGCGGCTGTGGTATAATGTGTTATACTATATAATACTGCCACTGAAAGGAGCTGCCTATGGACCGCATCCATGACCTTGCGCTTGCGCTGAAAGAAAGCCGGCGCCTTGTTGTTTTCACCGGCGCGGGCATCAGCTGCCCGTCCGGCATCCCGGACTTCCGCTCCGCCGACGGACTTTACAACCGCGAAACCAACCTGCGCTATCCGCCGGAGCAGATCATCTCCCACAGCTTTTTCAAGCGGGACCCGGCGCTGTTTTATGAATTCTACAAATCCGCGATGGTGTACCCCGACGCGAGGCCGAACGACGCGCACCGGTTTTTTGCCGCGCTGGAAGCGCCGGACCGTGACGTCACCGTGGTGACGCAGAACATTGACGGGCTGCATCAGGCCGGCGGCAGCACCCGCGTGCTGGAACTGCACGGCAGCATCCACCGCAATTTCTGCATGCGCTGCGGCAAGGCGTTTTCGCTTTCCGACATCATGGCGCAGCCCGGCGTGCCGAAATGCGATTGCGGCGGCATCATCAAACCGGACGTCGTGCTGTATGAAGAGCCGCTGGATGACGGCGTGGTCTGGCAGGCGGTGAACGCCATTGAGCAGGCCGACGTCATGGTCGTTGTGGGCACGTCGCTTGCCGTGTATCCGGCTGCGTCCTATCTGCGGTACTTCCGCGGCAAGACGCTGGCCCTCATCAACAAATCCGAAACGCCGTATGACGGCCGCGCCGACCTCGCGTTCCACGCGGACGTGATCGAGGTGGTGCACGCGCTGCAAAAGGAACTGTGAGGTAGAGGATGGATTATCGAATCGAACACGACTCCATGGGCGACGTCCGCGTGGAGGCCGACAAGCTTTGGGGCGCGCAGACGCAGCGCAGCTTTCAAAATTTCAAGATCGGGACCGAGACCATGCCGGCAGAGATCGTCCGTGCCTTCGGCATTCTGAAAAAGGCGGCGGCCATGGCGAACCGAACATTGCAGCCGGAACGCATGACCGAAGAGAAGTGCCGCTATTTGTGCGCAGCGTGCGACGAAGTCATCGACGGCACGCTGGCCGATCAGTTTCCGCTCGTGGTGTGGCAGACCGGCAGCGGCACCCAGAGCAACATGAACGCCAACGAGGTCATCGCCAACCGCGCCAACGCCCTGGCCGGAAAGCGGCTGCTGCACCCCAACGACGACGTCAACATGTCGCAAAGCTCCAACGACACCTTCCCGACCGCGATGCACGTTGCGGCGGTGTGCGCTGTCACAGAACATCTTTTGCCCGCCATTGACGAACTGATCGAAACCATGCGGCGGCTTGAGCGTGACAACGCCGGTGTGGTCAAAAGCGGCCGCACCCACCTGCAGGACGCGACGCCCATCGCCTTTTCGCAGGAGATCAGCGGCTGGCGCGGGATGCTGGAGACGGCGCGGGATATGATCTGCGACACCCTCCCCCACCTGCAAAAGCTGGCGCTTGGCGGAACGGCCGTCGGCACGGGGCTCAACTGCCCGGCCGGCTTTGGCGAACAGGCCGCCGCGTTCATCAGTACATTGACCGGCATCGACTTTGAAAGCGAAGCGAATAAATTCCACGCCCTGACCGCAAAGGACGCCATGGCCTTTGCCCACGGCGCACTGAAGGCCCTGGCCGCAAACCTGCTCAAGATCGCGAACGACGTGCGCTTCCTTGCCAGCGGCCCGCGCTGCGGCCTCGGAGAGCTTTTCATTCCGGAGAATGAACCCGGCTCCTCCATCATGCCGGGCAAGGTGAACCCCACCCAGTGCGAGGCGCTGACCATGGTGGCCGTGCAGGTCATCGGGAACGACGCCGCCGTCGGCATGGCCGCGTCGCAGGGCAACTTCCAGCTCAACGTCTTCATGCCCGTGATCGCCTATAACTTTTTGCAGTCCGTGCGCCTGCTGGCCGACGGCATCCGCTCGTTCAACCGAAACTGTGCCGTCGGCATCCGCGCCAACAAAGAAAAGATGGCGCAAAACCTGCACAATTCCCTGATGCTGGTCACGGCGCTGAACCCCTACATCGGGTATGAAAACGCGGCAAAGACCGCAAAAAAAGCGTACAAAGAAAACATCTCGCTGAAAGAGGCCTGCGTCGCGCTCGGCTTTCTGTCGCCCGAACGTTTTGACGAGGTCTTTCATCCGGAAAAAATGATCGGAGGGATCGACCATGACTGAGACCGCACCGACCGCCGCTTTGGCGCCGCAGCGCGCGCGCATTGACTGGATCGACCGGCTGAAGGGCTTTGCCTTCTTTTTCGTCATTCTCGGCCATCTGCCGCTGAAGGGCCTGCTCAAAATCGGGAGCCACGCCTTTCGCCTGGCCGTCTTTAAGTCGTGGATCTATTCCTTCCACATGCCGCTGTTCTTCTTTGTCACCGGCTTTACCTATGACATTGACAAGATCGCGCGCACCAGGGTCACGACCTATGTGCTCAAGCTGGTGAAGCGCATGCTGATCCCCTATCTGTGGATGGAGCTGCTGTCGATGGCGATCCATTACGCCATCGTGCGTATCAACGGCAAGGGCGAGGTCACGGTGAAGCATTTCATCGGCGGCATCCTCGCCGGGAACAATCACCTTTACAACGCGCCGTCCAACCCGCTGTATTTCGTATTGCTGCTGTTCCTGGCGGAGCTGGTGCTGTTTTTCATCGTCAAGCTCACGCGCGGCAACCGCACGCTGGTGTGGACGATCGTGCTCATCCTGCTGCCCGGCACGCTGATGACCCAGGGCGTCGCCGTGTATTGGCACGCGAACCTGGTGCCCGGCGTCATGTTCATGATTTTGCTGGGTACGCTGCTGCGCAGTGCCTATGAGCGGCGCGACACTTTTGTCAAGGACATGCACCCGCTGTTCAAGCTGCTCATCGGGCTGGTTTTGCTTTGCATCGGTGCGCAGATCTGGCACTGCAACGGCCGCATCGGTCTGCACGGCAACGTCTGGGGCAAAGACTTCACGCTGGCGATGCTGTCCGCTCTGGCAAGCACGGTCGGCTTCGCCTTTTGGTTGATGATCCTGCCCGCGAAGGAATGGCTGTTGTCGTACGTCGGCAAAAACACGCTGTTTTTCATGGGTCTGCACAAGCCGGTGCTGTTGCTGCTCACAGCGCTGTGGCCGGCGCAGGCGCTCAAAAATCACAACGTCCGCTTCATTTTGCTGGCGGCCGTCATCTGCTATCTGGGGCTGACGCTGGTCACGCTGCTTCTGGAACGGACCGCGCCCTTCATCCTCGGCAAACCGACGGTGAAAAACGACCTGTGGAACCGCATCGGTCAGATGCTCTGCATCGTCGGGGCCACCTTTGTCCCGTATGAATTCGTATTCACGCACAAATATTTTTGGGGCGTCTTTTTCAAAGGCAGCGTTCCGCTGGCCGAAACGCCGCGCATCATCGTTGCCGCCGCCGTTTATGTCGCGCTGTGCGTTGGCGCGTGGTTCGCGTTTCGTGCGCTGCGCTTCCCGTTCCTGATTGAAAAGGCGGAGAAAAAACATGCCTGACCGCGGTTCGCTCGTTTTGCCCGCGGCGGACGTTTTGCAGCCGGCGCTGCTGTCGTGGTACCGCGAAAGCGCGCGCGACCTGCCGTGGCGCAGGGACCGCGACCCGTACCACGTCTGGGTGTCGGAGATCATGCTGCAGCAGACGCGGGTCGAGGCCGTGGTGCGGTACTATGAACGCTTTCTGGCCGCGCTGCCGACGGTGCGGGACCTTGCCGCGGTGCCGGAGGATGCGCTGCTCAAGCTGTGGGAGGGCCTCGGCTATTACTCCCGCGCGCGGAACCTGAAAAAGGCGGCCGAGGTCATCGTATCGCAGTACGGCGGCGTCTTTCCCGCGCAGTACGACGACATTCGCGCCCTGCCCGGCGTCGGCCCGTATACCGCCGGGGCGATCGCCTCCATCTGTTTTGACGCGCCGACGCCCGCCGTGGACGGCAACGTGCTGCGCGTGATCGCCCGCCTGACCGCGCTGGAAAGCGCCGTCGACAGCGACCGTGTGAAACGCGCGGTGAACGCCGCTTTGCTGCCGCTGTATGCCGAAGGGGACCGCGCCCTTGTGACGCAGGCGCTGATGGAGCTGGGCGCGTGCGTCTGCGTACCGAACGGCGCGCCGCACTGTGAACGCTGCCCATGGCAGGCGCATTGCAAGGCACACGCGGCAACCGCCTGGGCAAAGTACCCCGTGCGCGAACAAAAGAAGGCCCGCCGCGTGCAGAACATGACGGTTTTGCTGCTCAACTGCGGCGAACGCTTCGCCATCGAAAAGCGCCCCGGCCGGGGGTTGCTGGCGGGGCTGTGGCAGTTCCCGAACCGCACGGCCGACGCGCCCGACCCGCAGAATGCGCTGGACTTTGCCTCCGCATTGGGCGTACAGCCGACGGACCTGCAGATGCAGACGTCCTATGTCCACATTTTCACCCACATCGAATGGCACGTCACGGCGTTTTTGATCGCCTGCCGCGAAACGGCGCCGGGGCTGACGTGGGTGACAAAAGCGCAGCTCAAGGGCGACTATGCCCTGCCGAGCGCGTTCAAGCCGGTGCTTGATTTAGCGGTTAGCTGTTAGCTGTTAGCTATCATGACCGAAAGCGAACCTCCGTCATGCAGATGCGTGGCGGAGGGATTGTTTGTTTAAAGAGGTTCGTGAGGAAGGACTGGAATGGAAGCGAAAAAACAACCACATCCGTCACGCACAACTGCCTTATGGTAAAGTGACAACGCTGCAACACGACGGCGGATGAGGTTGGTCAACCAAAAGCGCCCTCCCGCATGGAGAGGACGCTTGAAAACACAAGGCGTTGATGTTGTGCCGACCGCAAAGGTCGGCGATTGACTCCCTCAGTCGCTTCGCGCCAGCTCCCTCATCAGGGAGCCTAATTAGCCTCCCTCTTTGAGGGCGCGGATTGCCAGTGGCAATCTTTGCGCAGCAAAAGCGCCGACCGAGGCGGGAGCCGAGAGGTGGCAGTCCGTAGGACTGACGGAGGGAGTGCCGACCGCAGGTCGGCGTGCTGACTGCTAACTGCTAACCGCTATCAGCTCAGTACTTTGCGCCGAAGATGTTGGCAAGGAGGCCGTGGATCCAGCCGACGATGCCCTGGAAGAACCCCTCGTGCGTGCCGCCGCACCACGGACAGACGCTTTCGGCCGGGGCGGGCGTGCCGGGGTCGGTCGGCGCGGGCGCCTGATACTGCTTGATGCAGAGTCTAACATCGGCATAGGAATCATCGCCAGGCTTCAAAATAGTCCCGCCATAAGGATAATAAAACGCCGGATCGAGGTCAAAATAATAAATCGTACGGCTGGTTGGGTCATACAAAAAAAAGTAGTTCTTTTTCATAATATCAATTTCTGCTGCCACTTCGTCGTCTGTTAATTCGTGCCCCTCCGCGGCTGCCGAGGCCTTTTCGTCCTCCATAAATGCATCAAGATCAAAATACCAGTCGCCGTCCTTGAGGCCGTCCGTGTCATACGGCAGGACCACCACATTGTCGGAGGGATAGGCAGAACCCGCCGCAACCGCGGAAAACGCCAGCGCACAGCAGCCCGCCAGCAGCAGCGCGGCAAGCAGAACGGATAAGAGTTTTTTCGTGTTTTTCATTGGGGTCAATCTCCTTTTCAAAAAATTTTTTAAAAAAAGCGCGGTGAACCCAAACGGGCGCACTGCGCTTAATTTCATGTTTTGACGCAAAGAGGCAGAGTCAGGCAACTGACTGACTGACTGACTGACTG
>JAFRUA010000050.1 GCA_017434855.1 Clostridia bacterium | reverse complement strand
TCATGCTGTGCTTGACGAGAATCGAACAGGGCGTGAGCGCAGCGAAAGAAACAGTCCGGTGGACTGTTTCGGTGCCCGCGTGCGTGCCGTAGGCGCGGCAGCGCCGTAACGGGCGATTCTCGTCCGGGTCACCACGCGGTTCGTCCAAGAGGGCGAGCCGTTTTTTTCATGCTGTGCTTGACGAGAATCGAACAGGGCGTGAGCGCAGCGAAAGAAACAGTCCGGCGGGCCGCACGGAAAAGCTGGTTGTTTCTGTAAGAAGAAACGCTGCTTGAAGCACGGGAAAATCCAGCCTACGGTTGCCGCTTTCGACGGCGTATAATCAACGTGTCAGCAGGGAAAACCAACAACACGCCGAAGGGGGGACCGACTTGCCGGAAATATCCGTTTCGCAGAAAATCGAACCGCCCGTTTTGAAGCCGGGATGCGTCCGAACAAATTGCAGTGTGCAGAAAACGATCACTCGTCTGAGGATCGCTTTAAAAGCCAAAAGATTCACACAGTGAATCCATCGTTCCACTTGACAAATACTTTTTTTCAGGGTATACTGTGGATACGATCACCCAAATCGAAGGCACAGCCTTCAAAATCTGAAAGGAGAAACACCATGAAAAAAATTCTCGCAATCGTCCTTGCACTTGCGCTGGTGCTTTGCTGCTTTGCAGCGTGCAAGAAAGAAAACTCTGACAAGGCCACAGGCGCATCGACCGAGTATACGTCTGACAACCAGTTTGCCGCGGCAAAGGATGCTTTGCCGGCTGACTCTGACGCCTACTATGTGATGGAGTCTGCCGCCGCTGTGGACAACACCATCTTCAATTCCGAAAGCCTGACGTTCAAAGTCAACGATGATGTTTACGGAAAGATCGTGTTTGGCGAAGACCTTGCGTCCTCTGAGCTTTATATCGAAGTGAACGACGTCAAAGCGGCGCTGTATGATGGTCAGCTTGCACTGGTTGCGGGCAAGACCGGCGTGCTGGTCGATGTGAAGCAAATCCTTGGTGAAGGATTGCTGACCAGCCTCAAGGCGCAGCTGCAAAGCTTTGGCATCAGCCTGGATCAGTTTGTGAGCAGTGAACTGGCCGACACGGTCGACGCCAACCTGCCGATTTTGGTGCAGGATCATCACCTGAACCGTGACGCCATCCGCGCGATCGTTTCTGCGATCTTCCCGGATATCAAAGGCGTGATCTCTGACGCCAACATCCTGGCGCTGGCCAAAGAGATGGGCAACTTCCTGCTTGGCCTGGATGAGCTCACCATCACCGACAACGTGGCCGCTGATTCCAAGACGTATTCGCTCAGCCTGACCGATGAGTCCGGCATTCAGATCGCAAAGCAGTTCATGGATCTGCTGAAGACCAACGAAAACGTGCGCTCGCTGCTTGGCGCGATCCCCGTGGATCAGTTTGTCAACGAGTATTACAACGACATCGCCGCGGAAGCTGCAAATGCAGACGGCAACGCAACCGAGATGGTGAATGCGGTTCTGGTGCTGAACGGCAACTATTTCAAGTCGCTGAACATCAACAACGGTGACGTGATCGTCACGATCGACGAAGTGAACGAAACCAAGTTTGAAGGCGCCGAATATCTGGTCGTGAAAGATCAGGCCGAAAAGGCAGAGAGCTTTGTCAAGGTTGAAAAGGCAGACGATTTCCTGCAGGCGATCTTTAAGCTCCCGTTTGCCGGCGATCTGATGTCGATGGTTAACGCATAAATCCCTTGAATCAAAACTAGTCCGGCAGGCACTGCGAACCCCGCGGCGCCTGCCGTTTTTATACACCTTTTGATACAAACGAACCCCCGCCTGCGGTCCGTGCGGATGCAGGCGGGGCGTTGTGTTTTTGAAAGACTTATTCGTCCTTGACCAGTTGCTTGTAAAGCTTGATGTATTCGTTGGCGCTCTTGCCCCAGCTGAAGTCGCATTCCATGGCGCGCACGACCAGCGTTTTCCAGTGCTCGCGGTCATAGTAGGCGCCCACGCCGCGCCACAGGGCGTCCAGCATGTCATGGGCGTTATAGGTCTTGAAGGTGAAGCCGTTGCCTTCGCCGTCGCCGCTGTCGGTGATGGAATCTCTGAGGCCGCCGGTCTCACGCACGATGGGCACGGTGCCGTAGCGCAGGGCGACCATCTGAGACAGGCCGCAGGGCTCGCTCTTGGACGGCATCAGGAACAGGTCCGCGCCGGCATAGATCTTTTTTGCCAACGCCGGCACAAAGCCGATGCGCACGGCGACTTTTTCCGGATAGCGGTCTGCCAGCTCGCGGAAGTAGTTTTCATACTGCCAGTCGCCGGAGCCGAGGACGACGACCTGCACCTCGGTGTTGGACAGGAATTCGTCAAATACGCCCTTGATGAGGTCCAGGCCCTTGTGCGACACCAGCCGGGTGACCAGGCCGACGATCGGCACATCCGGGCGCTGCGGCAGACCCATGTTTTCCTGCAGCACCTTTTTGTTGGCGGCCTTGCCCTCAAAGACGGTGTCCACATTGTAATGCGCTTCCAGATTCGGGTCGGTCTCCGGATTGTTGGAATCGACGTCGATGCCGTTGAGGATGCCGGTCAGTTTCCATTGCCGGTCGCGCAGGATGGGGTCCAGCCCGTGGCTGTACCACGGGTCCATGATCTCTTGCGCATAAGAGGGCGAAACGGTCGTGATCTTGTCGGCGCATTCGATGGCGCCTTTCATAAAGTTGGCGTCGCCGTCATATTCCACCAGATGGGCGTCTTCGCTCTTGAGGCCGATCACGTCGCCGACGATGTCCATGCCATAGGTGCCCTGATACTGGATGTTGTGGATCGTGAAGACGGTCTTGATGCCGCTGTACCACGGGTCCTGGCTGTACATGGTGCTGTAGAACACCGGCGTCAGCGCAGACTGCCAGTCGTTGCAGTGGATGATGTCCGGCTTGAAATTGATGTGGGGCAGGATCTCCAGCACGGCGCGGGAAAAGAAGGTGAAGCGTTCCGCGTCGTCGTAGTGCCCGTAGATGGAGTTGCGTTTGAAATAATATTGGTTGTCGATGAAATAATAGATGACGCCGTTGTGCTTTGCCTGGAAAACGCCGCAGTACTGCCGCCGCCAGGCCACGGGGACCGAAATGCTGGTCACAAAGGTCATCTTGTCTTTCCATTCCTGCGCAATGGTGTCATACATCGGCATGACCACGCGGCACCCGATCAGGCGCTTGCGCAGGGCGGCCGACAGCGCGCCGGCCACGTCCGCCAGACCGCCGCTGGCCATGAAGGGCTGGGCTTCGCTGGCAACAAATAATACTTTCATGGGGAACAGTCCTTTCGTTTGATTTCAATTGCGAATTGTGATGCGCAGCATCACACCGTGCTGTCCTTCGCGATATACAGCGGGCAGGTCTCGGCGCCGGACAGGTCTTTGTTCGGCTTGATGACGACGTTCTTGTCAAGCACGGCGCAGTTGAGCTTTGCGTTTTCGCTGATGTAGCTGTCTTGCATAAGGACGCTGTTTTTGACGACCGCACCCTCGGCAACATAAACGCCGCGGAACAGGATGCTGTTTTCAACGGTGCCCTTGATGATGCAGCCGTCGGCGATCAGGGAGTTTGCCGCCTTGGAGCTGATGCCGTAGATGGCGGGCATATCGTCGCGGACCTTGGTATAGATCGGCTGATCTTTTTTGAACAGGGCCTTGTAGTCGCCGCGCACCAGCTTCATGCTGACGTCGTAATAGGTACGCAGCGAGTCAATGATAAAGGCAAAGTCGTCGATCTTTTGCCCGCGGATAAACAGGCTGCCCACGTTTGCCGCGATCACGTCGCGCTCAAAGTCGGTGGCGCCGGCAGCGGCGGCCGC
This sequence comes from Clostridia bacterium, assembly GCA_017434855.1. GTDB lineage: Bacteria > Bacillota > Clostridia > Oscillospirales > Acutalibacteraceae > UBA6857. Next base: position 5,411 of record JAFRUA010000050.1, on the reverse strand, counting down.
GTTGACCAGGCGTTCCAGCAGTGCCTTGCTCAGAACAAGGATGTTGAGGGAATAATCCTTTTCGGCCTTGTCATTCTCATTGATGAGGGCTTTGGTGATGCGTTCGCCGTCCAGTGTGAAGGTCATCAGGTTCGGCAGGTTCGGCTTCACGCCGTGTTTGTAGCAGATCGTGATGTCGGCGCCGGAGCGGATGTGCCCGTCGATGACGGCCTCATAGTCCAGATTGGCGACCACGTTTGCGTCCGCAAGAATGACATATTCCTTGTTGGAGAAGGAGATATAGTTCAGCAGACCCTCCAGCGCCTCCAGACGGGTGCGGTTTGCGCCGCCGTTGCCCGCCAGGTCAAAGGGCGGCAGAATGGTCATGCCTTCGTTCTTGCGCGACAGGTCCCACGGCTTGCCGGAGCCAAGATGATCCATCAGGGAGCGATAGTTGCTTTTGGTGCTGATGCCGACGGCCGTGATGCCGCAGTTCACCATTGCAGACAGCGGAAAATCGATCAGGCGATAGCGCCCTCCGAAGGGAACGGAGCCGGAGGCGCGCACGCTTGTCAGTTCGCTGATGTGTTCATCATAGACGCTTGCATAGATCAGGCCTAATACGTTGGATGCTCTCATTATGCTTCCCCCTTTACATCTGTGTCAACCATTTGTTTTGCATAAACGGCGGCGTTTTTGCCGATGGTGATGTTTTCACCGACCACGGCGATGCCCCAGTCCTCCAGACGGTCCTTCATCTCTTCCGGACTGTTGCCCACATGGGCGCCGCTTTCGATCACCGTGTTTTCCGCCACGATGGCGTATTCCACCACGGCGCCGGACTTGATGACCGTGCCAGGCATAACGATGGCATAGCGGACGGTGGCGCCTTCCTCCACCGTGACGTTGGAGAACAGAACGGAATAGTCCACGGTGCCGCTGATGTTGCAGCCCTCGGTGATCATGGAATTTTCAACCGCAGCCTTGTCTGAAATGAAGTGCGGCGGCGCCACGGCGCTCTTGGAATAGATCTTCCATGTGTCGTCTGACAGGTCGAGGTCCACCTTCGGATTCAGCAGGTCCAGGTTCGCTTCCCACAGCGAATCGATGGTGCCGACGTCCTTCCAGTAGCCGTCGAACTGATAGGCAAACATCCGCTCGCCGGCGGCGTGCATTGCGGGGATGACGTCGTGGCCGAAGTCGTTGCCGGAGTTCGGGTTGTTTTCATCGGCGATCAGATAGGCGCGCAGCTTGGACCAGGTGAAGATGTAAACGCCCATGGACGCCTTGTTGCTGCGGGGCTTTTTCGGCTTTTCTTCAAATTCGCTGATGGAGCCGTCCGGATTGACAAACATCAGGCCGAAGCGGGATGCCTCTTCCCACGGCACCTCCAGCATGGCGATGGTGCAGGCCGCATTTTTCTCTTTGTGATAGGCCAGCATCTTGGCATAGTCCATCTTATAGATGTGGTCGCCGGACAGAACCGCAACATATTCCGGCGCATAGCGGTCAATGAAGTTGATGTTCTGATAGATGGCGTTGGCGGTTCCCTTGTACCAATCGGTCCCCTTGATCTGCTGATAGGGCGACAGCACATGCACGCCGCCGTCTCTGCGGTCCAGATCCCAGGCCTCGCCGTTGCCGATGTAATCGTTCAGTTCCAGCGGCTGATACTGCGTCAACACACCGACGGTGTCAATGCCGGAGTTGATGCAGTTGGAAAGGGGAAAGTCGATGATGCGGTATTTTCCGCCATAAGGCACGGCGGGCTTTGCAATCTGCTTCGTCAGGATGCCGAGGCGGCTGCCTTGACCGCCGGCAAGAAGCATTGCAAGACATTCGGTTTTTTTCATAGCAATGTTACCTCCGTATCTTCAAGCGAGTCGATCGCTTTTGGTTTTGGGTTTGGACTGCTTCGGCGGTCTGGGCTTATAGCGCAGCAGGATGGTGGACAGACCGGGCAGCGTGGTGGTCAGGCTGTATTCATAGCCGTGCATGGGTTTCTTTTTGGATGTGACGCGCGTCTTCGGTCCGTGGCCGGCGCCGCCGAACGCCTCGTCGTCGGAATTGAGCACGACCTCATAGATGCCGTCCTTCTGCACGCCGAAGGAATAGTTCTCGCGTTCCACCACAGTGAAGTTGCAGACGCAGACGATCTCGTTGCCCAGCTTGTCCATCCGGCGAAAGGCGACGACGGAATTGTCTTTGTCATCGCTGACGCACCAGGCAAAGCCCTCCCAGTCATAGTCGATCTCCCACAGGGCGGGCGTCTTTTTGTAAAGGCGATTCAGCGCCTTGACATAGGTCTGCAGCTGGCGGTGCTTGTCATAGCCCAGCAGCAGCCAGTCCAGCCCGGCGTCATATTTCCATTCGATGAACTGGCCGAACTCCTGGCCCATAAAGGTCAGCTTTTTGCCGGGGTGCGCCATCATGTAGCCGAGGAAGGAGCGCACGCCGCTGAACTTCTCTTCATAGTTTCCGGGCATTTTGGAGATCAGCGAGCATTTGCCGTGAACGACCTCGTCATGCGAGATCGGCAGAATGAAGTTTTCCGAAAACGCATAGAAGAACGAGAAGGTCAGCAGGTTGTGGTTATACTTGCGTGACAGCCCGTCCAGCGAAAAATAGCGCAGGGCGTCGTTCATCCAGCCCATGTTCCATTTGAAGTTGAACCCGAGGCCGCCGACGTCGGTCGGTTTGGAAACAAGCGGGAAGGCGGTGCTCTCTTCCGCGATCATCAGCACGCCCGGATAATCCCGGAAGACAAGCTGATTGAGGTTTTGCAGAAAGGCGATGGCCTCCAGATTCTCGTTGCCGCCGTATCGGTTCGGGATCCACTGCCCGTGCTCGCGCCCGTAGTCGAGATAGAGCATGGAGCTGACCGCGTCCACGCGCAGGCCGTCGATGTGATAGCGGTCCAGCCAGAACACGGCGGAGCTGATGAGGAAGGAGACCACTTCGTTGCGGCCGAAGTCAAAGACCTTGGTGCCCCAGTCCATGTGCTCGCCCTTGCGCGGGTCGGCGTATTCATAGCAGGCCTGCCCGTCAAAGTCCGCCAGACCGTAGGCGTCCTTCGGGAAGTGCGCCGGGACCCAGTCCATGATGATGCCGATGCCGTTCTGGTGGCAGACGTCCACAAAGTGCATGAAGTCTTTCGGCGTCCCGTAGCGCGAGGTGACGGCAAAATAGCCGGTGACCTGATAGCCCCACGACCCGTCAAAGGGGTATTCCGACAGCGGCATCAGCTCGATGTGGGTATAGCCCATCTCTTTGACATAGGGAACCAGCTCGTTTGCAAGGTCCAGATAGGAATAGAAGTTGCCGTCGTCGTGCTGTTTCCAGGAGCCGGCGTGGACCTCATAGATGTTCATCGGCGACGCATAGGGGTTGCTGCTTGCCTTTTGCTTTTGCCAGATCTTATCCTTCCAATGGTATCCGTCCAGCGCATAGACCTTTGACGCCGTGGCCGGCCGCGTTTCGCAATGAAAGGCCATGGGGTCGCTTTTGTCCTTGACCGTGCTGTCGGCACAAACGATGTGATATTTGTAGTTGTCGAACTCTTTGACGTTTGGAACGGTGCCTTCCCAGACGCCGCTTTCATTGAGCTTGGTCATGGGTGCGGCCCAGGCGTCCCAGTTGTTGAAATCGCCGATGATGCTGACGCTTTGCGCATGCGGCGCCCAGACACGGAACACCGCGCTGCCGCCCGCCGTGAGATGCGCGCCGAGGTAGTCATAGGCTTTGTTGCTTTTTCCGGCGTGGAAATAGTACAGCGCAAAGTCATCGACCCTCGGTTGTTCTTTTGCCATTCGGATGACACCTCTTTTGCTTTGCCCGGCCGTACCGAAAAGAGGGTACACCAAGACAGTTTATTTTCTATATCATAACACCGAAGGAATAAAAAGACAAGTGTTTTTGCTATTTTGTTAGAAAATGAATAAAAACAACGTTCGGATTTTGTCCATTTTCACGATACATCTGCGGCGGGATGCAGCGATTGCCGTGATCCGGTTGGCAAAAGATGCCGCGGCGCCCGTCCGGTGAGTTGACAAAATGCGCAGACTGTGTTACAATAGACCGGACTTGAGTTCAGCTTTCTATTTATATAATAAAGGAGAGAACCGTATGAAGTTCTCGGATGACAGACGCGCAAATGCTGCCGATCGGTTTTCTTATGCGGCCGACCGGATGCAAAACAAAGCGGAACGCTTTTTTCGCCCCAAGACCGTGGGGCTTTTATTTGCTCTGGTGATTGCAGTTCTGGTTGCGATTTCGATCCTTGTGGTCGTGCATGAAAAAAACAGTCACAGGGTGGATGACAACGATGCGCCGGTCTCATCGCCCGGCGGTGAGCAGCAGACTGCGGGCGACAAGGATTTTTTGCTGGCGTTTATTGATGACAGCGACGACACGATCCGGATGCTGGCGGCGCTCCACGCAAACGAGAGCGAGGGCCGTTTTTCCGTGCGGTATGTGTCACCGTCTGCGGTTGTGAGCATCAACAATATGGACGGAACGCTGCAGTCGCACTATCAAAGCAACGGGGCACCCGGGTTGTGCGCCGCGGCGGCGGCATATCTGCAATGCACGATCGACCGCTATCTGCTGTTTGACGACAATGATTTTATCGCCATGGCAAAGCTGATGAGCGATTTTTCGCTGGAGATCGACATGCGCGCGGATTTCACTTACAAAGAGATCCCGATCACCATCGAGCCGGGCACGCAGATCACAACGCCTGACATGCTGTGCAAATATTTTGCCTATCTGTGTGACAACCTGTATTCGGGCGGCGAGGCTGCGGTGACAGAGATGCTCAGCCTGCTGGCGACCAAATTGTTTTCTGATACGTCAGAGCCGATGGATGCGCATTTGCAGCGTTTTGCAGACTGCGCAAGCAGCACAAATGTGGTTGCGATGGACATCGGTACCTATGCCGCCAGCCTTCCGGTTTATGTGGAGGGCCGCGATCGGGTCGAGATCATTTGCGACGGCGTGATTTATTGATGCGTTTGGTTTTCGGTACCGGTGACCGCCGTGCCGGGCATAAGAAGCTGCTGCACAGACGGCGGCTTTTTATTTTGCACCCGAACATCCCGTGCTGCATACTATAATAATATACACGCGCGCAAAGCTCGAAACCGCACGAACACGCGCAAGACAACGAAAGATTTTTCTTAAAAAAAGAGCTTGAAAAAACTTCAAAAAAAATCAAAAAAACTTTCAAAAAACAGTTGACAAAACAAAAGGGTTGTGCTATACTTGCAAAGCTGCGTCGAAGAGGGGCAGCGAGAGAACCTTGAAAATTAAACAACGATGAAAAGGAACCCGAGATGAAAATGAGTGAAGAGATACTCTTCAGTAATTTCGGAGACCGGCGGAAAGGGAACCGGAAGCCGGTTGAAGGAAAAAGATACGTCAGTATCGCAGAT
>JAFRUA010000049.1 GCA_017434855.1 Clostridia bacterium | reverse complement strand
CCGATGGTGCCGATGTTCACGTGGGGCTTGGTGCGTTCAAACTTTTGTTTTGCCATTGGGATTTTCCTCCTTATGATACACAAAAATAATTGACTTGGAGTTTGCAGCTTGCGCTGCATATTGTTATTCTACCAATAATGCGGCAGAATTGCAAGAGATTTTTTAAAAAAATCAGTCGCGCTTTGATCTTTCGCTGACGATTCCTTCCGCAATCGACTTCGGAACCTCGACATAGTGGCTCGGTTCCATGGAATACTGGGCGCGCCCCTGCGTCTTGGAGCGCAGGTCGGTCGCGTAGCCGAACATCGATGCAAGCGGAATGAACGCGTTGATCTGGGTTGCGCCGGTGCGGGTCTCCATGCCCTGCATGACGCCGCGGCGGGAATTGATGTCGCCGATGACGTCGCCCATGTAGTCGTCGGGCGTGATGACCGCAACCTTCATCATGGGCTCCATCAGCACGGGAGCCGCCTTGCGCATTGCGTTTTTGAACGCCATGGAACCGGCGATCTTGAACGCCATTTCAGAGGAGTCGACCTCGTGATAGGACCCGTCATAGAGCGTGACCTTCACGTCCACAACATTGTAGCCCGCAAGGGTACCGGAGAGCATGGCGCCCTTGATTCCGGCCTCGACGGCGGGGATATATTCCTTCGGGATGACGCCGCCGACGATCGCGTTGACGAATTCGTATCCCTTTTCGGGGTTCGGCTCGATCCTGATCTTGACATGGCCGTACTGGCCGCGTCCGCCGGACTGACGGGAGTACTTGCAGTCCTCTTCCGCCGGGCGGGTGATCGTTTCACGATAGGCCACCTGGGGCTTGCCGACGTTGGCTTCCACCTTGAATTCACGCAGCATTCTGTCCACAATGATCTCAAGATGCAGCTCGCCCATGCCGGCGATGATGGTCTGCCCGGTCTCTTCATCGGTATAGCACTTGAACGTCGGGTCCTCTTCCGCCAGCTTTTGCAGGGCGATGCCCATTTTTTCCTGGCCGGCTTTGGTCTTCGGCTCGATTGCAACACGGATGACGGGGTCCGGAAATTCCATGGACTCCAGGATGATCGGGTGCTTTGCGTCGCAAAGCGTGTCGCCCGTCGTGGTGTTTTTGAGACCGACCGCGGCGGCAATGTCGCCGGCGTAGACGGTTTCAATGTCTTGCCTGTGGTTGGCGTGCATCTGCAGGATGCGGCCCAGGCGTTCGTTGTTTTGCTTCACGGAGTTATAGACCGTGGAACCGGCGTTGACCGTGCCGGAATAGACGCGGAAGAAGCAAAGCTTTCCGACATAGGGGTCTGTCGCGATCTTGAACGCGAGCGCCGCAAACGGGGCGCTGTCCGAGGACGGGCGTTCCTCTTCCTTGTCGGTCTTGGGATTCTCGCCGGTGATCGCGGGCACGTCGATCGGCGACGGCATAAAGTCCACCACGGCGTCAAGCAAAAGCTGCACGCCCTTGTTGCGATATGAGGTACCGCAGCAAACGGGAACCATTTTGTTGTCGATCGTCGCCTTGCGGATGCAGGCCTTGATCTCGTCGACCGAAAGCGCTTCCCCTTCAAAATACTTTTCCATCAGGGCTTCGTCCTGCTCGGCAACGGCTTCGACCAGCGCGTCGTGATACTTCTGCGCCAGTTCCATCATGTCGGCGGGGATCTCTTCGTCACGGACGTCAAGGCCCATATCGTCATAATAGACTTCCGCGCGCATACGCACCAGGTCGATGATGCCCTTGAAGTCGGCTTCAGCGCCGATGGGGAGCTGAATGGGGACCGCGTTGCATTTCAGGCGTTCGTGCATCATATTCAGCACGTTGTAAAAATCCGCGCCCATGATGTCCATCTTGTTGACATACACCATGCGGGGAACATGATACTTGTCCGCCTGGCGCCAGACAGTTTCGGACTGCGGCTCCACACCGCCCTTTGCGCAAAGGACGGTCACGGACCCGTCAAGCACACGCAGCGAACGCTCCACCTCCACAGTGAAGTCCACATGGCCCGGTGTGTCGATGATGTTGATGCGGTGCTCCTTCCAGAAGCAGGTCGTCGCGGCGGACGTGATCGTGATGCCGCGTTCCTGTTCCTGCGCCATCCAGTCCATCGTGGCGGCCCCGTCATGGGTCTCACCGATTTTGTGCGTCTTTCCCGTATAAAACAGGATCCGCTCCGTGGTTGTTGTTTTACCGGCGTCGATGTGTGCCATGATGCCGATATTTCTTGTCATTTCAAGAGAAACCTGTCTTGGCATTTTGACCTCCAAAAATTCTCAGGCAGCAGAAGCGAAGTCGTCTTCCGGCGCCCGTGCCCATGCGGATGGGCGGTTTGAACCGTACATGTGCCGCCGTGGCGGCAGCGCGAATCGCTTACCAGCGGAAGTGGGCGAACGCCTTGTTCGCTTCTGCCATCTTGTGCGTATCTTCGCGCTTTTTGAACGCGGAACCGGTTTCGTTCACGGCGTCCATGATCTCGTTGGCAAGGCGCTCTTTCATCGTCCGCTCGGAACGCTGACGCGCATACAGGGTGATCCAACGAAGGCCGAGGGTCTGCCGTCTTTCCGGACGGACCTCGATCGGCACCTGGTAGGTCGAACCGCCGACGCGGCGGGCTTTGACCTCCAGAACCGGCATCACGTTTTCCATTGCGTTCTGAAAGACCTCAAGGGGTTCCTTGCCGGTCTTTTGATTGATGATCTCAAAGGCGTCATAAACGATCTTTTGAGCAACGCCCTTTTTGCCATCATACATGACACTGTTGATGAGCCGTGTCACAAGCTTTGAATTGTAAAGCGGATCGGGCAAAACGTCACGTTTTGCAATCTGGCCTCTTCTTGGCACTGCGCTTCCCTCCTTCATAAGAATGATATCATAGGTACTCGAGTGACAAATTCCCGTCGGCACCAATGCAGAGGCATATATGCAATATATATACACTGCATCTGACTTTCGTCAGGGGTGCAAGAAGATTTTGTCAGTTCTTTCGTTCTCAAAGCAGATCGGGCTTTCAGAACATTTTTCACCATTGCACGGTCATTTTATAACCGTTATTATGGTGCTTTGTAACCGTTGACAACTGTGTCGTATGCAGATTGGCGTGCTATTTTTTTGTCGGATCGTTGAAAAACCGGAGTGAATACTTTGTGTATTCACGAGGATTTTGAGGCGGTCCGGCGGAAAAAGAGCCGTCAAGATGCGTACGAAAACAGGCGGAGACGGTTACTTCTTGGCTGCCTTCGGACGCTTGGCGCCGTACTTGGAACGGGCCTGCATTCTGCCGCTGACGCCCTGGGTATCGAGGGTGCCGCGCACGATGTGATAACGCACACCGGGCAGGTCCTTGACACGCCCGCCGCGGATCAGAACGACCGAGTGCTCCTGCAGGTTGTGACCCACGCCCGGAATATAAGCGGACACTTCGATTCCGTTCGTGAGGCGGACTCTCGCGATTTTACGAAGGGCGGAGTTCGGCTTTTTCGGGGTGGCGGTCTTGACTGCGGTGCAGACGCCGCGCTTCTGCGGAGAGTTGTGATCGGTCACGACGTTCCGCTTGGAATTGAGCCCCTTCAAAAGTGCCGGCGCCTTCGGCTTTTTGACGAGGGTCTCACGGCCATTGCGCACTAACTGGTTAAAGGTCGGCAAGGGATGCATCTCCTTTCTTCAAATAGTTATGGGCAGATCCATGTCCGGACATACCGCATACCCAAGTATTTTACAACAAAGTTACGATTTTGTCAATCTTTTTCTTTCGCGGAACCGTCGTTTTTTCAACTTTGTGAAGTTTGGATGGTTTGAACGAAATTTATATTGGCGGTTTGGCGAAAATGACCAAACAGAAATCATTCGGAATGCGGAATTCGGAATTACGGTCGCGCTGACACGACTCTGCGGTCGAAAGGGTTCATCCGCGAAGAAAGGTGGATTTTGCCGGTATAGCGCAAATGAGATGCGCTGCGCACCGTGTGGAAAGTGCCCGGAATATCACCGAAACGCAGAATCAGCCGAACGGCCCCTCCGCGGCAGCAACATCAATTCTGTGCCAACCTCTCCCGCGCAATTGCGAATTACGAATTAGAAAAAAAGCGGCCGCCCGTAAGCAGCCGCTCGTTTTGTGAGTTTATTCCTCGCTGATCGCGCCAACCGGACAGCCGTCCGCGCAGGAGCCGCAGCTGATGCAGGAATCCGCGTCGATCACATAATGCTCGTCGCCTTCGCTGATCGCGCCGACCGGGCAGGTGTCTGCGCACGCACCGCAGGAAATGCAGTCATCGCTGATTTTAAACGCCATCTGGAGCACCTCCTTCTTTTAATCTGAAATCATTCTATCACAAAATTCCAAAATATCAATGCTTTTCTGTGACTTTTCGGAGTTAGCTTGTGCTAATTTTTCCCGAAGGTTTTTTCGACGGATTTCACCAAACCTCTTGACTATTCCGGCGTTTTCCATTATAGTATGTAGGCATCAAACCCATGACAGATTGAGGAGAGGTCGGTGACGATCATGAAACAACTGGAGATTGAAAAAAGCATGGTGTTCGCCAGCGAAAACAACGCCGGCGTGATGAAGCTTTTTGACGGCAACCCGCGCACCCACTGGATCGGCGGGCAATGCCCCGGCTGGCTCGACGTCCGCTTTCAAAATGAAACGCGGGTGCGGCGCATCGTTCTGCAGGCGCAAAAGGGCTGCGGCTGCGTGTTCTCTGTCTTTGCAAGCGGCGACGGCGTCAACTTCAGCGAGGTGCTGTCACAGAATGACGACACGCCCCGCAGCGGCTGCTATGACCTGCCCTGCGACGTGACGTGCTGCGCGCTGCGCTTCTGGATCAAGTACCTGTCCGCTTCGGACCGGGTCAAGCTGCGCGGGATCACGCTGTTTGGCGAAGCGACCGGCGCCCCCGCCATTCCGGCGGCCGTGGAGCTGCCGGAGCCGTTTGACGCAACGCCGTACGCGGCGCCCGTCACGGCGGAAGAAACCATCGCCGCACTGTACGGCCTTGTGGAACGTACCGTCGGCAAAGCGGTCCGCGACCGGTTCACCTTTGTATTGGAGGACGACGGCACGGAATATTTCACCCTCTCTGATACCGACGACGGGCGCGTGTGCATCACGGCAAACAGCGGCGTCAATGCGGCCTGCGGCCTCGGGTGGTACTATAAACAGGTCTGCGGCCTGCATTTCTCTCAGGTCGGCAACCGCGTGAACGTCCCCGACCCGCTGCCGAAGATCGGCGCACCGCAGCGTCTTTCCACGCCGTTCAGGGTGCGCTACGCCTATAACTACTGCGCGTTGTCTTACACCATGGCCTTTTGGGGTCAAGACGAATGGCAGCAGGAGCTGGACCGTCTGGCGCTGCAGGGCGTCAACGTCATTCTGGACATCACCGCGCTGGAAGAGGTCTGGCGCCGCTTTCTGGGCAAGCTCGGCTATACCGACGACGAGGCGCGCGCCTTTGTGACCGGCCCGGCCTATTACGCCTGGTTCAACATGGCCAACATCTACGGCACCGGCGGCCCGGTCCCCCTCGCGTTCTTCAAGCAGCGCACCGATCTGGCGCGCAGGAATCACCGCTTTATGAAAGCGCTGGGCATGATGCCCGTGCTGCAGGGGTACTCCGGCATGGTCCCCACCGATATCAGGGCGCACGTTTCCGACGCGGCCATCATCCCGCAGGGGTTATGGAACGGGCTGGACCGCCCCGCCATGCTCAAGACCGACACCCCGGCCTATCGCCGGCTGGCAAGGCTGTTCTACGAGGCGCAAAAGGAGGTCTTCGGCAGTCCGACCATCTATTACGCGACCGACCCGTTCCACGAGGGCGGCAAAAGCGGCCGCATGAAGGTGGAGCGCATCAGCGCTCAGATTATGCAATCCCTGCTGGAAAGCGACCCGAACGCCGTCTGGATTTTGCAGTCCTGGGGTGAAAACCCGTCCAAAGCTCTGCTGGACGGCATCGCCGATCAAAAAGAACACACGCTGATCCTTGACCTATATGCCGAAAAGAAACCCCGCTGGCAAAGCTTCCTCGGCAAAGAATTCATGGGCACGCCGTGGGTCTACTGCATGCTCAACAACTTCGGCGGGCGCATGGGCCTGCACGGCCACCTCAGCACCATCGCGACCGAGATCGCCCGCGCCGCAAGCACGGCAGAGCATATGAAGGGCGTCGGCATCACGCCGGAGGCCACCTTCTCCAACCCCATCATCTTTGATCTGTTTTTTGAAACGATCTGGAGCCGCGACGGAACGCTGCATCCGATCGACCTGGACGAATGGATCAGGGGGTACTGCAAGCGCCGCTACGGCACCTGCAGCGACGACCTGCTGCGTGCGCTGGACCTTTTGAAGCAAACGGTCTATAACCCCGACCTCAATGAACACGGCGAGGGCGCGCCGGAATCCGTCATCAACGCCCGGCCCACCGTGCGCCCGCGGTCGCCCTCCTCCTGGGGCAACGACGTGGTGGCGTATGACAAGGCGACGTTTGAAGAGGCGGTGCGGCTGTTTGCCGCCGCGCACGACGACTGCAAGGACTGCGCCGGCTACCGCTTTGACCTGATCGACCTGCTCAAGCAGGTGCTGTCCAACACCGCGCAGGAGTACCAGCGAAACATGGGCGACGCCTATGAAGCGAACGACGTCATCGGCTTTATGAAGTGGTCTGACAAATTCCTGCGCCTGATCCGGTTCACGGACACGATCCTGTCCGGCGAGCGGACCTTCCTGCTCGGCACATGGCTCGGCACGGCCAAGCGTCTGGCCAAAGACTTTGACGATTTTTCACAGCAGCTTTTTGAATTCAACGCCCGCGCCCTCATCACCACCTGGGCCGGGTCCCGCAGCGGGGCGGACGTCGGCGGCCTGCACGACTATTCCAACAAACAGTGGGCCGGCCTGACGGTGGATTTTTACGGCAAACGCTGGGGGCTGTGGGTCAAGCAGGCCATCGCCGAGCTGAACGGAAAGCACCCCGCCGCGCCGGACTGGTTCCGGCTGGAAAACCGCTGGACCTGGGAACGCGCCCCCTATCCCGACACGCCGCAGGACATCGACCTGAAACAGGCGGCAGCGCAGGTTCTGTCCGTTTACGGCGTTGCAACGGCAAAGAACCGCGCAGACGTACAATGACACAGCGGGCGTCTCTGAAATTTTTGGAGACGCCCTATTGTTTTTTTCGGCCGGATGATGTATAATAAATAAGATTATGAAAGATTTGAGGCGCTGCCATGTTTGAAACTCTGCAGGTGGAGCCGCGCTGCGCCGCAGCACTGACCGCGGCCGTTCAACATCAAACGCTGCCCCACGCCGTCCTTTTGGAGGGGGCGGACGAAGCGACCCGGCGCCTGGCCGCGACCGAGCTGGCCAAGGCATTGCTGTGCGAGGGCGAGCCAAAGCCCTGCGGCGTTTGCCGCCGGTGCAAAAAGGTTGACAGCGGGAACCACCCCGATCTTTACTTCATCAAAAAAGAGGATGGGCCGGCCATCAAGGTGGACGCCATCCGCACGCTCAAGGCGCAGGCCGGTCTGCTGCCGAACGACGGGGACCGCAGCGTCTTTGTGATTCTGGAAGCGCAGAACATGAACGTGCAGGCGCAGAACGCGCTGCTCAAGATTCTGGAAGAGCCGGCGGGGCATGTGAGCATCCTTTTGACCTGCCCGTCGCGCACGGCGCTTTTGGAAACGGTGCGCTCCCGCGCCGCGGCATACACCCTGGCCAACACCGCCGCGGAAGCGCAGGACCCGGCGGCAGCCGAACAGGCCCGGGCCGCTGCAAAAGCCTTTCTGATCGCGCTGTGCACCGGGAACGAGCTGGACCTTTTGCTGTCCACCGCGCCGTTCCAGGCGGACAAGGCCCTGTTTCAAAACACGCTGTCGCTGCTGCCCGCGTATTTTCGCGACGCGCTGATGGGGAAGGCAAACGTCACGCCCCTGAGCGACCCGGCGGTGGCCGCGCGCCTTGCGGCTGCCTTTCCGCAGGCAAAGCTGCTGGCATTCCGTGACGAGGCCCTGCGGCTGTTTGACGCCATGCAGCGCTTTGCCAACCACAATCTGTCCATCAACGCACTGTGCAGCGCGTTTTATGCAATCAAGCTGCAATAAAAAGGAGGACCGGCTATGGCTGTGATCGTCGGCGTTCGATTCCGGAACGCTGGAAAAACTTATTATTTTGACCCGAAGGGCTTTGACCTCAAGCCGAAGGACCAGGTGATCGTTGAAACGGCGCGCGGCATAGAATGCGGCGACGTTGCCTTTGGCAACCGCGAGATCGACGACGCGGCGCTGACCTCTCCGCTGAAGGCGGTGATCCGCCCGGCAAACGAGCGTGACAAGCGCATCCTGGCAGAAAACAAAGAAAAAGAGGCCCAGGCGTTTGACGTCTGCATGAAAAAGATCAAAGAGCACAAGCTCAAGATGAAGCTGGTTTCGGTGGAATACACGCTGGACCGCAGCAAGATTTTGTTTTATTTCACGGCGGACGGCCGCGTGGATTTCCGCGCCCTGGTCAAGGACCTGGCCGGCATTTTCCGGACCCGGATCGAGCTGCGTCAGATCGGCGTGCGCGACGAAGCGAAGCTGATCGGCGGCCTGGGCGTCTGCGGGCGGCCGTTCTGCTGCAAGGGCTTTTTGTCGGAATTCCAGCCCGTCAGCGTCAAGATGGCCAAGGAGCAGAACCTGTCGCTGTCCCCCGTCAAGATCAGCGGCACCTGCGGGCGGCTGATGTGCTGCCTGAAGTATGAGCAGGACACCTATGAGCACCTTTTGCGCGTCACGCCGAAATACGGCGCCATCGTCGACACGCCGGAGGGCCGCGGCACCGTGGTGGAAAACAACCTGATCACAGGGATGCTGAAGGTGCGGCTGGACAAACGGCCCGAAGCGGCGCCGCTGGTCATCCACCGCAAAGAGGTCAAGCTCATCAAGGACCACCAGATCCGCGTGGACGAGAAAGAGCTCAAAGAGCTGAAGGACATTGAGTGAGAGTGAAGAGTGAAGAGTGGAGAGGCGCTGAAGCATAAAATAAAGAAGCCATCGGTCAAGTGCCGGTGGCTTTGTTGTTTGGGTTATGCTTTGACTTTTTTATAAGCGTACTTACAGGTGGCACAAACATCGAAGGCGCCGTCTTCAATCTCTATCACGCTATATTTCTGCAGATTTCCGTTTTTGTCATAGCTGAAAGTGTAGCAACCCTCTTCCACATCATAGTCACCATCGTCGGCGTCATACTCCGTAACTTTTTCATTCACCTTTTTCAGAGTTCCGCCGCTGTTATACGCATAGGTCAAGGTCGTCGATTCCCGGCTGCCGCTTTTATCCGTCTTTACACAAACGCTTTTGGCAAGGTTTCCGTTCCGGTCATACGCAAAGGTCGTTGTTTCGCTGCGTCCATCATCAAGGTCAGCTTCTATCGCTTTGATCAGCCGGCCGGCGTTGTCATAGGCAAAGGTGTATTTCATGCGAAACTCATTTTCGACCACCGCTTTGGTCAGATTGCCGTTCCCGTCAAAGGCCCAGACGGATTTTTCGATGCGCCTCACCTGACCGTAATCTGATGACGTGACCGTCCGGACCAGCTTGCGCAGCATGCCGGTCGTGTCATACGTCCGCGCATACACCGTCACATCGGTCTGCACTTTTCGATTGTCGGTATCATAACGAACGAACACTTTTTTGGTCAGGTCGCCGGTTTTGCTGTAGGCATAAGCCGTCACTTTCTTATGTGTGTACCCATAGGAATCCGCAGTGCGCAGCACTTTCAGACTGCTGACAAAGTCCACAATAAACCAGTGGACTTTGTTTTTTTGTGGAAAAAGGAAGGAAGAAGTGGTATAATAGAGGCAAGAAAAGGGTGATGAAATGATTCGAGAAAACAAAGGGAAGCAAATGAAAATG
>JAFRUA010000048.1 GCA_017434855.1 Clostridia bacterium | reverse complement strand
CGCAGACCCGTGCGCCCGCCCCGCAGGCCCGGCCCGTGCGCCCCGGCACGGTCCCGCAGAACCGTGCCCCCGCCCGGCAGCGGCCGATTCCGAAAAGCAATGCCCGCGAATTGGAAAACGCGCACACCATGGCGATCCCGGCGGCGCAGCTTCGTCAATACAGCGGCGCCAATCAGCCCGCGCAGCGCCCGGTACCGCCCAAAAACCGACGGCAAAAAAAGCGCCGCAGCAAAAAGCGCATTGCGGCCATCGTGATCCTTTGCCTGTTCCTGGCGGTTTTGCTTACGGGCGGCGGCGCAATGCTTTACGGCTACAACCTCGTCGGCAACCTGAACTATGACACCGACTTTGTCGACAGCAACGCCTATATCGACGAGGACGCACTGACGACGAATAAATCGGTCACAAACATACTGTTCATCGGTTCTGACGAGCGCGATTACGACGCGGGTATCACCGGCGGGCGCAGCGACACGATGATCCTGTGCTCCATCGACAACCGGCACCACAAGGTCAAGCTGACGTCGTTCCTGCGCGACGCTTATGTGACCATCCCGTCCAAAGGCAGCGGCAACCGGCTCAACGCCGCGTTCAGCTTTGGCGGGCCGCAGTTGCTGGTTGATACGATCGAATATAATTTCAAGATCAAGATCGACGGCTATGTGCTGGTGGATTTTGAGGGCTTTGCCAAGATGATCGACCTGATGGGCGGCCTGGATGTGGAAGACGTCACCGCGGCGGAAGCGAAGTATCTGAAAGAAACGGTCAAGATTCTGTATGCCAAAGAGGGGACCAACCACTTTTCCGGCAAGGCGGCGCTGTGGTACTGCCGCATCCGGAAACTGGACGACGATTTTCATCGCACAGAGCGCCAGCGCAAGGTCATCGGCGCCCTGGCCAAGCAGGCAAAAAGCATGGGCCCCGTCAAGCTGCTCAAGATCGTCAAAGAAACGCTGCCGAACTTCACCACCAGCCTGAAACAGGGCAAGGTCTTTTCCACGGCGATTTTTGCCGTGATCGACTATCTCGGCGGCGACAACCCGCAGTTTCACATTCCGGTCGACGGAACGTGGAAGAATGCCACGATCAACGGCGCAGCCGTGCTGCAGTTTGATGTGGAAGAGAATGCGCGGCTGCTGAAGGAATTCATCTATGAATAACACAACGATACGTTAAGAAAGGCAATTCTATGGAACAAAACGCATTCAGTGAGGGCGTTGCGCTCGGCGGCCTGCGCGACCAGTCAGAGATTAAGCTGCTGATCTGCTATCTGATCAAGGCGCTGGGGCGTCCGCTGTCACGCGGCCAGATCAATGAGATTTTGCAGGAGTATCCGGTCGCGAACTATTTTGAGGTCAATCAGGCGATGAGCGAGCTGGTCAAGAACGGAACCGTGGTCAGTGAGCTGCAAAACGACGAAGAGGTGCTGTCGCTGACGCCGCGCATGGCGCTGGACGTGGAGACCATCGAGCGGTCGCTGCCGCGCACCATCCGTGAAAAGGCGGTTGCAGCCGCATTGCAGGTGCTCACGCGCGAACGCATCAAACGTGAAAGCCGTGTGGAGGTCACCGCCCTTTCGCCGGGATATCATGTGACCTTCACCATCATCGACGCCGATACCGAGTTGATGAAACTGACGGTCTATGTTGCCGATGCGCGGCAGATCGAGGTTGTCAAGCGCAACTTCTATGATCACGCGGTCGATCTGTATTCCGATGTGATCTCGGTCTTGACTGTGGAATAAAAATTGCCATTGATAATTGACGCTTCTTTTTGCAAAACTAACTATTGCAAGCGTGACAAGCGGCTGATTCGGGCTTTTTCCGTTTCACCGCCGGATCAGCCTGCAATTTTCAAAAAAGGAGTGTTATCATGTCCAAGAGCAACAACCAGAGCGCTGTTCCCGGTGCAAGAGACGCGCTTGACCGCTTCAAGATGGAAGCTGCGTCCGAAGTCGGCGTCAATCTGAAGCAGGGTTACAATGGTGATCTCACCTCTCGTGAAGCCGGTTCCGTCGGTGGCCAGATGGTGAAGAAAATGATCCAGTCATATGAAAGCAGCATGAAATAAACATGCACAGTGTTTTTTGCCTTCGCTCTTTTGCGGCGAGGGCATTTTTGTCTTTGAAACATTTTGCCTTTCTGATTCATTTTCATTGACAGACAGTGAAAAATACGATATAATAAAGTTGTTGTGCAAATGTAACAAAATTGTAAATGAAAGCGAGGCGTTTTCATGGCAACCGACAAAAATCAAGCGCAGCAATACGGAAAGCTTGTGAAGATTTTGCAGATCGTTTCGTTCGCATTTATGTTGGCGATGCTGGTGCTGTGCGTGGTTTTCCTTGTGAAAAACCACATCTCGGTCAAGAACGCGGATTCTCTGAAAGAGTATCTGCCCGGCGGTGCCGTTGCCATCGCGCTGGTGCTGATCGGGTTCAGCGTGGTCAAATCCTTTGCGCTGGTGTTTCCGCCCGCGGTGCTGTTTGTGCTGTCCGGTATGGTGTTTGAATCGTTCTGGGCGGCGGTGCTGGTCAATGTGATCGCCACGGCGGCCAGTTTGATTTTGCCGTACTTTCTTGGCCGCTTCACGGGAAAAGCGATGGTGGATTCCCTCAAGGGCCGGTTCAAGGCGATTCAAAAGCTGGATGATTTTGCAGACGCCAACAGCTTTGCCGTGGTGTTTGTATTCAAGGCGGGCGGTTTCATGCCCTCGGACCTGAGCAGCCTGATCTTCGGCGCGATGGGGATCCCGTTCCGCGTTTATTTCACGGCGGCCAATCTGGGCATGCTGGTGCTCAACGTGCTGTGGACGCTGCTCGGTTCCAAGGGCGACGTAAGCAATCCGCTGTCTTATCTTTATGTGCTGCCGGCGCTGTTGTTTGCCGTTGCGGCGTCGGTGTTCATGAGCAAACGCAAACAAAAAAAGCAGCAGGCGCTGCAAGGTCATTTAACAGAAGAACCCATGAAAAACGATACAACAGAAACGGAGGATGAAGACATTGAAACAGTATGATGTCATTGTGATCGGCGCGGGCAACGGCGGCCTGGCGGCTGCGGCAACCTGCGCCAGGGCGGGGCTGTCCACGCTCCTGCTGGAGCGGCATAACATTCCCGGCGGGTCGGCGTCGTCGTTTGTGCGCGGGCGGTTTGAGTTTGAACCGTCGCTGCATGAGCTGTCCGGCATCGGAACGCCGGAGGACCCCGGGATGGTCGAGGTGTTTTTCAACAACCTGGGCGCGGATGTGGACTGGTGCAAAGACAGATCCACGTTCCGTCTGGTCATCCCTGCGAAGGAGGGTGACAAGGACGCGTTTCTCAACGAAAACGGCGTTTGGGTCACGGTGGACGCGCGCATGCCCGTCGGGTTTGAAAATTTCTCCCGCAAGCTGGACGAGTTGGTTCCCGGGTCGTATGACAGCGCGATGGCGGCCTTTGGCCTGGCAGAAAAGATGTACAAGGCCTTTGACGCGCTGGGCGAGGGCGACAGTCTGGGCGGCATTTTGAAGGCGGTCAAATACATGCCGGACTTTATGCGCATGACCTCTCACACGCTCAAGGAGGGCCTGGACGCGCTCGGAATGCCGAAGAAGGCGCAGGATATCTTCAACACCTATTGGTGCTACATGGGCTCGCCCGCGTCACGGTTTGACTTTTTGTACTATATGGCGATGCTGCACGGCTACATCAAAAACGGCACGGGCATCCCGCGCCTGCGCAGCCATGCGATGAGCCTTGCCATCGACAAGGTCATCCGCGACCACGGCGGCGACATCTGGTACAACTCCGAAGTCACCAAGGTCCTGATGAAAGACGGCAAGCCCGCCGGCGTCGTCGTCAACGGCACAAAGGAAGTTTACGGCAAGCGGTTCATCTGCAACAGCGCGCCCAACTTTGTCTGGAACGATCTGTTTGAGAAGAAGGACGTGCCCGAAAAGCAACTGAAGATGACCAACGCGCGGTCCATTGCCGCGGCGCTGACCACGGTCTATCTCGGTATGAACAAGACCAAGGAGGAGCTTGGGATCACGGATTATTCGGTGTTCATCGCGCCGGTGTCGGATTCCGACGAGCAGTTTGCGCGCTGCCACGATTACTTCAGCGGCTACTGCATCATCAACTGCCTGAACGAGATCATTCCCGACTGCACGCCCAAGGGGACCAGTCAGCTCTTCCTGACGTCCATGACCTTCGGCGACGTGATGCGGGGCGTCCAGCCGCAGGACTATAAAAAGTTCAAAACCAGGGTCGCGAAGGACATGATCGAGACGTGCGAAAAAGCCCTGAACATCTCCATCCAGCCGTACATCGAAGAGATCGAGATCGCCCTGCCGCCCACGTTTTCGCGCTACCTCAACACCCCGCAGGGCACACCCTACGGCTATATGCTTGACAAATGGGACAGCATGATCCCGCGCACGCTGCAGTTCGCGCAGGACCAGCCGTTTGACAACTTTATTTTCTGCGGCGCAACGCAGGAGCGCGGCGACGGCTACGGCTGC
This sequence comes from Clostridia bacterium, assembly GCA_017434855.1. GTDB lineage: Bacteria > Bacillota > Clostridia > Oscillospirales > Acutalibacteraceae > UBA6857. The sequence continues at coordinate 29,772 of JAFRUA010000048.1, read as the reverse complement.
GCCTATCACTCCGGCGAAAAGGCCGCGAAGCTGACGATCCAGGCAATGAAGGAGGGAAACTGACATGGCAAGCCCGATCAAATCATTGGATTTCAAACGCTTTTTGCCGATGCTCAAGGACCGGCAGGCCAACTTTGCGGCGGCGCGCGCCGATCTGCCCGCGGGCAGCGACCAGGCGCGGGTGATCGCAAAGGCCCTGCACCCGAAGCGTCAGTACCTGAAGGTGGCCGCCGTGACCGAACGCGCGGCGGACTGCAAGAGCTTTACCCTGGTGCCGGATCCGGAACGCGGCACCGAGGCGCTGGCATATTTCGGCGCCGGCAAGTATCTGACCGTGTTTGAAACGATCGGCGGCCTGCCGGTCACGCGGGCGTACTCCATCTCCTCCGCGCCGAAGGACGCGCTGGCGGGGCGGTACGAGCTGACGGTCAAGCGCGTGGACGGCGGCCTGATGTCGCAGTATATCCTGAACAACTGGGCGGTCGGCACGCCGGTCGAGGTCTCGGCCCCGTCGGGCAATTTTGAGTACCAGCCCCTGCGCGACGCCGAAACGGTGGTCTGTCTTGCGGGCGGCAGCGGCATCACGCCCTTCCTTTCGATGGCGAACGCCATTGCGGACGGCGACGAGGATTTCAACATGGTCCTGCTTTACGGCAGCCGCAGCAAAGAGAACATCCTGTTTTATGACGAGCTGGACGCGCTGACCAAACGGACAGACAAGGTGAAGGTCGTGCACGTCCTCAGCGACGAGGGTGCGGCGAACGACCTGCCCGGCGCCGAAGCGGGCTTTTTGACCGCGGCGCTGATTCAAAAGTATGCCCCTGCAAACGCGCCGTATTCCGTCTTCCTTTGCGGTCCGCAGCAGATGTATGCGTTCGTGGACAAGGAGCTGGAACAGCTCAACCTGCCGCGAAAATACGTCCGGCACGAGATGTTCGGCGAATTCCACGATCCCGCGTCGCAGGATGATTATCCCGCCGACGTGCCGGCAACGGTAAAGCTCACCGTGACCGTTCAGGACGAGACGACCACCGTCACCGGGTCAAGTTCCGATTCCGTGATGCAAATTCTCGAAAAGAACGGCATCGCCGTCCCGTCCCGCTGCCGCAGCGGGGAGTGCGGCTTTTGCCACTCGCATCTGCTGTCCGGCAAGGTCTATGTGCCGAAGCACCTCGAGTACCGCCGCCTGGCGGACGCGCAGTTCGGCTGCATCCATCCGTGCTGCTCCTTCCCGCTGACGGACCTGGTGCTGAACGTCCCGCCGGCAAAGTAAGCGAAAAATAACAAAATGACAGCCGCTCCAAAACGGGGCGGCTGCTTTGCATATAGCTTTGATTTATCTCCCGAACAGGCGGGCAAAGAGGTTGCGGAACCACTGGATGATCCGCTGGAAGAAGTTCAGCTTCGGTTCCGGCTGTGGGGTCGGTTCCACGTCTTTGATGTGGGCGCCGCAGCGCGTGCAGTTGCCGTCCGCGTTCGGTGCGGTGTGGCCGAGGGCATTTTCGCTGTGGCCGTAGCTGATCGTCTGCTGACAGACGGTGCAGAATTCGTTGCCGGTATAGCCCGCGTTCAGGCAGTCGGCGGCTCTGGCGTTGCGCAGCTCGGTTCGGTGCGCGGCAAGCGGCTGCTGCTGATGCCCGCTGATGTACTGCTTACAGTCGTTGCAATACACGCCGGCGCTGTAGCCGTGGACGGTGCAGGTGGACGCATTTGCGCCGACGTTGGTGGTGTTGACGTGGTTCGCGGGGTCAATGGCGATCGTTTCGGTGTAGCTGTCGCCGCAGGCGCAGGTGTAGGTGCGCACGCCCGTTTCGCTGCAGGTCGCGGCTTTGGTGACGGTGGAGGTATAGCTGTGGGTGTGAGATGCACCCTCGAAGTGCAGTTGTGCGCCGGTTAGAGGTTCATTGTTTTGTCCGATTGCAATGCTGTTCCAATCGGTTTCCGTTCCGTAATAGTAGATATGAGAAATAATATCTGTGCTGCTATTGTTTTGTTTTGCAAAAGCATTCTGTCCAATAACCTCAACCTTGTTGTACATGGTAACATTTACAAGTTTACATTGAGAAAAGGCATAGCTGCCAATTGTTCGGACGTTGTATCCCAGTGATAAATCTGTGACCGGACATTTATAAAATGCATAGTCTGCGTTGCTTTCAACATGATTTGGAATAGAGAATGTTTTTAAGGAAGTACAGGCGTTGAATGCATATGCATCAATTGATTTCAATCCTGTGCCAAAAGTGGCAGAGACAAGACTTGTACAATGTGAAAACGAATATTGTCCGATGATTTCGACACTGTTTGGAAGTTCGATTTTTGTCAGATTTGTAAGCTTGCGGAAAGCGTTTTTTCCAATTTTTGTTACGCCGTCACCAATAACTACTCTTGTGATTTCAGTGCGGTGTGAAAACCAGGGCGCATTGGTTGTTAGTGTGTTGAGACCATCGCTGCCGGAAGATTTATAATCGTTCATCGCTCCGTTTCCGCTAATCGTCAGTGTCTTTGTTGCGTCGTTGTACGTCCACGTCAGGCCGCTGCCGCAGCCGCCGCTTTCGTCCGTTGCGAACGCGGTGAAGCACATGCTGCACGTCAGTACCAGCATCAGCGCCGCAAGCAGGATGGCGGGGAGTCGTTTGTGGGTTGTGTTTGTCATAGAAAGACCTCCTTGATTATTTTATCAAACTATAGTTTGATTTATATTTGTATTATAATATGTTGAAATCGGTTTGTCAATACAATACTATAATTTTGGTGATGAAAAATGTTTGACAACTATCGTTTGGGAAATCGCGTTGCCCTTTTGCGCCAGCAGGCGAATCTTTCACAGGAAAAGCTGGCGGAGCTTGCAGAGCTGTCCACGGAATATATCAGTCAGATCGAACGCGGCATGAAAAACCCGACGGTGCGTTCCGTACAAAAAATTTGTGATGCGCTCGGTGTGCGGCTGTCAGATTTTTTCAGGGAGGAATCAAGTGCGCCTGATTTTCTGGATACCCAGATCGAAGGGAAGCTCAGGTCAAAATCCGGCGCGGAAAAAGAAATGATTTTAAAACAGCTTGACTTGTTGGAACAATATAAAAACGCCGACACGCAACCGTGACGACGTCTGGCGGGGATTGAGGTATGAAGCTTTCTTTTGGCGAAAAAATTCGTAATCTGCGCGAAGACGCCGACCTGAATCAAACCCAGCTCGGCGAAAAGACCGGCATGACCCAGCGCAAAATCTCATATATCGAGTGCGGAAAAAACGAACCTTCGATCGATGATATCGCTGCGCTTTGCACATTCTTTCACGTCTCTGCCGATTATCTCCTCGGCCTGCCCTCGAATCTCCCGTTTCCCGGCAGCAAATAATTCTCCATTCCCAATTTTTCATTTTCCATTGAAACAGCCGCCCTCCATCCGGGAAGGCGGCTGTGTTTATTCCGCGTGATCGTTTTACGGGAAATACTTATCCAGCGGTGCACCGAGGTTCGTATAGATCCACATGAACGCCCCGCAGAGCAGGTCGATGATGTCTCTGTGTACCGGGCGGACCTGGCCCAGAACGTCGTTGAAGCAGTTCGCCGGCACCTTTGCGGAAAAATGCACGGGCTTGCACAGAACGCCGAGCGCATACAGCGAGATCGCGGCGACGTCGCGCAGCTTGGTGTCGCAGTCCAGCGTGCCGCCTTTTTTCACGGTTTTCCCCTTCACGGCGATGGTTGACAGCGATTCGATCTTTGAAAACCGCCCGTGTCCGCCGGTGGCTTTGTGCCCGTGGTCCGCCGTGACCAGGAACAGACCGTCCTCCAGCATACCGGCGCGTTCAAGCGCGTCATAGATTTTGCCGATGCGCACGTCGGTGCGCTGCATGGCGGCGGCGTATTCGTCAGAGCTGCTGCCATAGGCGTGGCCGACGTCGTCAACCTCGCCCAGGTGGATGAAAAAGAGCGTCGGGCGGTTGCCCGCATCCAGATAGTCCGTCACCGCCTCTGTCAATCGGTCGTCGTTGGGAATGTTTTGCTTGTTGACACCGATCCCGTCCTCAACCACACCGATATTGATCGCGCTCCAGTTGCAGAAGGACGCCAGCGTTGCATCCGGCATGGCCTTGCGGACGTCGCTGAAGATTGAGGGGAACCACGGGAATTTCCGGTCCTCTTCGCCGCCGACCACGCCGTTTTCCGCTCCAGTCTTGAAGTAAGACACGCCGGAAAGGATGCTGGCCCAGTTGGGGCCGCTGTCGGTCTTGGTCTCTGTGCGCACGCCGTACCGGACAGCGCCGTCCGCAAAGATGCGGTGGAAGTTGGTCATGTAGTCCTTTTCAAAATACGTGCCGGCGCCATCCACACCGACGATGATCACATGCTGATAGCCGCCGAAAGTCCGTTCTCTGCATGCCGCAAGGGACGGGACAGCGAACGTGGCCACCAGCAGCAGGCTCAATAAAAGCGCAGCGAATTTTTTCATAGAAACTCCTCCATCCTTTTCTGCTCTTCGCTAAATGCAGTCCCGATTTCAGTCGAGATATGCCGCGATGTACTGCGCGGTGAGCGCCTGGAACCGCAGGGTGCAGTCCGGGTCGTTCAGCAGTGCGTGGCCGGAGTTCGGGAACGGCACAAAATCATGCTGCACGCCGGCGCCCGTCAACGCCGTGTCCAGCGACACCGCGTTGGAATAGGGGACGATCGTGTCTTGTGCACCGTGGGCAAACAGCGTCGGCACGGTACTGCTTTTCACCTGCTTTGCCGGGGAAAGATCGGTCAGCGCCGGCACAAAAGCCTGTGCAATGCCGCTTTCCATCAGGGCCGCCAGCGTGTCGGTGCTGACGCCGATGGTGCCGGCCAGCAGTTCGCCGGCGCCGCTGCGGATGAACGCCGGGTCGGTGAAGTCGGTCGGGGCGCTGCTGCTGATGACAGCCACGGGCGCCACGGGCGCTTCGCTTTGTTTGGTATAGGCATACAGCAGCGCCAGATGCCCGCCGGAGGACGACCCGACCAGAACGGCGCGGTTGACGGTGACGCCCTTTTGCGCGGCGGCGGTTTTGATCGCCCGCAGCGCCGCCGTGATGTCAGAGAGTTCATCCGACGGCAGGACGCCGTTGCCGAGATAGCGGTAATTCATCGACGCGGTCACGAACCCGCGCGCCTGCCACTGCAGCGCCTCGATCGTATAGCTCTCTTTGGAACCGGTGACCCATGCGCCGCCGTGGATGAACAGGATGAGGCCGACGTCGCCCGTCTTGCCCGCCGGGAAGAACAAATCGAGCGTCTGGTTCGCGTCGGTCCCGTAGGCAAGGGTGTTTTCGGAAACATAGACCACCGGGTCCGGGTCCGTCACAGGGGTCGGCGTCGGTTCCGGGTCGGCCGTGCCGCCGAAGCCGAACAGCGACATGAAAAACGCGACGATGGACATAAAAAACGAAATGAGAGTTTGCAGCATGGAATCACATCCTTTCAAAGACTGAATTCATTATAGCATGAAAAACGCATGAAATCAAGCCGTATAATCTGCATTTTCCGCTCAATTCTTCTTGACAAATCATCATTCCAGTGCTACAATATCACACGAAAAACCGAATCCCAAAAGGCTATGACAAAGACCGCATGTTTGCAGATGTCCGTACAGAGAGGCAGTACCACGGCTGGAAGTACCGCCGGGCAGAGAACAGGCGCACCGCTTTTGAGCCGTCCCCGAAAGGGTGTACCGTGCCGCCGCGTTAAGGCGAAATGAGTGCCGCATTTTGGCAGGCACTGATTCACTCAAGCACGCGAAGCTTGACGGTAAATTTTCCGCCATTTTGCGCAGAAATTCTTTGAAAGCCAAACGGCTTCCTGCAGAATTTCTGTTACATCTGACGAAAAATTTTCTCGTCAATCTTCACACGCTGAGCAAATCATTGACTGCCTTGCGGAAACCGGGTGGAACCGTGGAGCAGATGCTTCATCCCAGTGCAGAAGTGCAAGTGGGATGGGGCTTTTCTATTTTATCAAAAAGGAGCAAACACAATGGACAAAGAATTCTTCCTCGCAAACTATCGTCATTCCATGGCGCATGTGCTGGCCAAGGCGGTTATCGAGCTTTGGGGGAGCGACGTGCAGTACGCCATCGGGCCGCAGGTGGACGACGGCTTTTACTACGATTTCAAGCTGGACCACATGATCACGAAGGATGATTACAAGGCCATCGAAAACAAGATGCGCGAAATTCTCAAGCGCAAAGAGGCGTGGACCCGCAAAGAGGTCAGCCGCGCCGAAGCGCTCGACCTGTTCAAGGGGCAGAAGTATAAAATCGAAATCATCGAAGACCTGCCGGAGGACGCGACGCTGTCGATCTATTATACCGGCGACGATTTTGTGGACCTTTGCCGCGGCCCGCACATCGACAATTCGCAGGAGCTGTTGGGTGTGGCGTTCCAGATCAAGTTCGTGTCCGGGTCCTATTGGCGCGGTGACGAGCACAACGACCAGCTGCAGCGCGTGTATGTCTATGCTTTCCCCGACAAGCAGCAGCTCAAGGATCACCTCGATATGATCCGCGAGGCGATGGAGCGCGACCACAAAAAGCTCGGCGCCGAGATGGAACTGTTCATGTTCCACGAGACCGCGCCCGGCATGCCGTACTGGCTGCCGAAGGGCTGGAAGCTGTTCAACGCCCTGCTGGACTATTGGCGCAACGAGCATGTGCCCCACAATTATCAGGAGATCTCCGGCCCCGTCCTCAGCGAAAAACAGCTTTGGATCACCAGCGGCCACTGGGCACACTATCAAAACGGCATGTTTATCGCGCCGATCGACGAGAACACGACCTATGCCATCAAGCCGATGAACTGCCCGAACGCGATCAACGTCTATCGCAGCACGAAGCGCAGCTATAAGGAGCTGCCGCTGCGGTACTCCCAGGTGGACGTGATCCATCGTCGTGAAAAGTCCGGCGAGCTGAACGGCCTGTTCCGCGTGCAGGAATTCCATCAGGACGACGCGCACATCTTTGTGACAGAGGATCAGATCGAAGACGAGATCGCCGACATCATGGACATCGCGAAGACGATCTACGCCACCTTTGGCCTGACCTATACGGCGGAGCTGTCCACCCGGCCGGACGATTTCATGGGCGACATCGCGCTGTGGGATCAGGCGGAGGCCTCGCTGAAATCCATCCTGACCAAAAAATTCGGTGCAGACGGCTTTGAGATCAACGAGGGCGACGGCGCGTTCTACGGCCCGAAGATCGACCTCGGCATGCGCGACTGCCTGGGCCGCCAGTGGCAGATGGGTACCATCCAGCTTGACTTCCAGCTTCCGCTGAACTTCAACCTGAAATACGTGGCGCCGGACGGCACGGAGAAGCAGCCGGTGCTGATCCACCGCGCGATCTTCGGGTCCTTTGAGCGTTTCATCGGTATCCTGATCGAAAACTTCAAGGGTCAGTTCCCGTTCTGGCTGGCACCGGTCCAGGTCGGCATCGTGCCGATCCGCCCGGAGCATAACGCATATGCCAAAAAGCTGGCGGACCTGATGATGAAAAATCACATCCGCTTCGAGGTCGATTACAGCGATCAGAACATGAAAAACAAGATCAAGAAATATAAGCTTGGCCGCATTCCGTACGTTCTGGTCGTGGGCGAAAAGGAAGCGGAGCAGAACACGGTCGCGGTCAACATCCGCGGCGTGAAGGACAATCTGTTCGGCGTACCGGTGGAGGCGTTCATGCAGGGCGTGGCAGAAATGAACGAAGCGCATTCTCTGGAACTGAAAACTGCGTTCTAAACTGAATCTATCAAAAAATAACAGATGCGCGTGAGTGGCTGCTGGGATTGTATTGCGATGCTGAACCTTCAAAGCCCCTTTCATGAGCCAAGCCAGTAATAGCCCCTTTTAGAGGCAGAGCAAACCACCGGTTTCGCCGGTGGTTTTGATTTGGTGTCTTCAGACGTGGAAATAAACCCCCGGTTCAACCGGGGGAGAAAAAGGCTTCAGCAAAGGAAAAACGGGCGAACTCAAAGCAAGCCCAAAGAGTCTTGCCAAAAGATAAATCTCCAGATATAATAGCAAAGGTTTGGCGACCGCATTGCTAGAATATGACAGGAGGTTTATGTCATGAAGATTGATCTTTTATTGTAGTAATCCTCCGATAATGAGATTGAATTTGTCCTGTTTTTTCAATCATTCCGGCTGATTACAAAAGCCGGGGAAAACAACTTCCTTATGGAGTGGCTTCCCCGGACTGTTTCTCTGTGCCGCTCCTGCTTCAAGTCCCTCATGCGTTTCAACAAAAAAGAATCAGTCCCCGAAGAGATTTGCCTTCAGGGACTGATCCTGGTGCGGATGACGGGACTTGAACCCACACAGTATTGCTACCACTAGAACCTGAATCTAGCGCGTCTGCCAATTCCGCCACATCCGCAACTGCGAGAGGTATCATACCACAGTTTTTTGAATTAGTCAAGAGGATTTTTAAAATTCTTTTGATTTCTTCAAAACTTTTTTTCAGTTGCGGCTCCGGTCCTTTCGCGGCGCCGGGCGATGCGCTTTGTTATTTTGCTTCCGGATGGAAGAGGCGCTTGAAAAAGCTGACAACCGAATTCCACGCCTTTTGGAAAAAGACTTTGACCCTATACCAGACATAGGTCGCTTTGTGTTGAGCCGTCACCTGAGAATACAGCAGCGTCGTCTGCGTATAGTGTTCGACGTCGTCCTCTTTGAAATCAAAGATGCGGGCGAAGCGCTCGTTGCCGTCCCCATAGGACGCGAAGCCAAAGCCGCCGTTGTAGCCCATGACGATGCCGTCGTCCGTGCGGCCCACAAAGGTGTTGGTGTGATCGTGCCCGAAATAGGCGCCGATGACATCGCCCTGTTCAACCCACGCTTCATACTGTCCGGTGGTTTTGTTCGGGTTTTCACAGCAGATCGGCTCTTTCAGTTGGTTGTGATCGCCGACCAGGTCGGCGTCCGGGTCAAGCACATATTTTTCCGGGCCAAACATGCTGCCGACCGCGCCTTCAGTCCCTTCCGGAACGGCCTTCAGAAATCGGAACATTTCTTTGACCGGGATGTGCTGAAAGACCAGAGAGGGGACGGCGCTGCCGCCGTTTTCCGCCTTGAGCGCCCCGCTTGTGTCCTTGTACCACTGAAGCTGGTCGGCGTTGATGCCGCTGTTCATGAAATTGCCGGACCACTCGTTGCTGTCCATCATATAGATATTCAGCGCCGGTTTTGAACCGTCGGAAGAATAGATGACGTTGTTGTAGGTTCCCGCGTCGGGACCGTTGTGTGCGGCATAGCACATGCTGTAGGAATCATAGATGGCCGCCTGTGCCGCCCGGTCAAGCAGTGCGTCGTGGTCGTGGTCATGGTTGCCGAAGGTAAACAGGAAGGGGATGCCGCGCTTTTCCATCGGCGAAAGCTGGTCGCGCAGCGCCTTCTGGATCTGCGCTTCGCTCATGTTGTTCTCCGGCCAAAGCTGGTCGCCGTTGAGGATGACCAGGTCCGGTTGGTACTTGTCAAGCACGACGTTCAAAAACACCAGCGACTTTTCGTTTGTGTCGTCGGTGTCCTGAAAATCGTTCAGCAGCAGGATGCGGAACGTGCCGTCCGCGTGAAAGCGCAGCTTTTTGTCCGCTGCGGTCGCCGGCATCAGAAAGGCAGCGCACAGCATGAGGAGCGCAAGCAGGATGCTCAGAGCGCGTTTTGTCGTCGTTTTCATAGGATGACCTCCCGTTTGTTTGATACAATTTATATCTCTTTTGTCCGATCCTGTCAATCGGTGACCGCTGAAGAACTGCACGCGCAAACAGCCCGAGCGTTTGAGGTGCCCGATTCATGATGTGCTGTTCGCGCCGTTGACGGAGTGGGGCTGCTTTTGCAGCACAGGTGTTCATCAAAAAACGCGCCGGGGCGGGCACGTTCTTTGGATCCGGTTGCTTATCCAATGCAGCTTTTTTCTGTGCTTTGACATCTCAAAGCGGACGTTGCGTTGGCATCCACACCGTGATCGGGCCGTCGTTTTCTGCCCAGCGCTTGCCGCAGGAGGCGTAATCTGTCAGCAGTACCGGGCCGCGCTCGGTCTTCAGCCGCAGGCGCACGGACTCCCCGTTTTCGCAAGGCAAAAGCGTGTAGCACAGTGTTTCACCCTGCCGCAGCGGACAGACGGGTGCAGCAAGATCGCCCGATTCTTTTGCCGCGTCACGCGCAAGCACAAAGGGACCGAAGGTGAATGCGACGCAGCCGTTCAGGCGGTGTTCGCACAGCGTCGGAGCGGTCGCCGGTTCTTTGCGCAGTGGCCGGATCAGCGGATACACCGCGAGTCCCGCCGCGCCGATGGCCGCGCAGCAGCCGTAAAACGAACCGTCGTCAAACGCCTTGAGACCGCCGACGTCCCGGCCGCGCCGGTTCAAAACCAGCGGGCTGTAGCTGTCAAACGGCAGGGCGGGCACGGTCTCGCCGCTCTTTGGCATGGTGAACGGCTGCGCAAAGAGATTGACGCTGCCGTAAAGCGCGTTCAGCGCGGACTGCTCCACGCGGTCGGCATAGATTTCGTTGCCCGTGCGCAGAAACAACCGGGCGCAAAGGCGCATCCAGGTCACGGTCACGCAGGTTTCCTGCATGACTTTTTTGCTGGGTTCCGTCTGACGGATTGCCGCGTGGTCAAACTGCTCATGCGTGCAGCCGGCGCAGCCGATCAGCGTGATCTCGGTTTCAAACACCGCTTCGGCAAAGCGCAGCACGGCGTCCAAATATTTCTGTTCGCCCGTTGCTTCATAAAAGGCCAGCACGCCCTCAAAGAACGACATGGTCTCATACGCCTTGGTTTCCGGGTACTGACAGGGCAGCGTTTTGTTTTCAAGCGCCAGGGCGATCAGGTCGCCGCCGCTGCACCCGCCGGTGCCGATGATGTAGCGGGCAAAGCGCAAAAACCGTTCCTGCGGTCTGCGGCGATACAGGTCCATCACCGGTTCCAGAATGCTGCAGGAATTGACGCCGAGCCAGAAGTCGCTCGTGGCGGTGATTTTGATTTGCCCCGCGTTCGGCCCCACGCGTGCGATCAGGCAGTCCAGGTGCCGCTCCATGCTGTCAAGGATGCGTTCGGTCAGCGCGCTGTCGGTGCAGATATCGCAAAAATGCAGCATCCCGGTCAGGACGTATTTGCGGCACCAGAGGTCCCAGCCGCAGCACTCGCGTTCCCACGGATAGGTGGAGATGCGGCCGTCGGCGTCGGCAGTGCTGAGCAAATCGCAGACGGTCTGACGCAGCACGTCATAAAGGCGCGGGTCGGCGGTGCAGCGATAGACCAGGCACGCGCCGCGCATCATTTTGCCCCAGTATTCGCCGCGCCATCCTCGGTCGGCGGCGTCCGCCCCGGTTTGAAACACGCGCACAAAGCGATGCCAAAGCGCCGTGTCCAGCAACTGTGTTTCGGTGATGAAATCAAGATAGGCCCGTTCGCGGTCCGTCACGGTGATCTCGCCGGGCTGCGGAAGCTGATAAACAGAAGGGATCATGTGCCACCTCACGATGCGTTGTTTATGCTGTATGTGATTATGACGGCGGCCGGTTTTTCTTTCGCGGTCAGGGTCACGCCGGTTTCCATCAGATATGCCCCGGTTTTATGTTCGCAAAACGTCGGGTCATCCGCGTCAAAGAGGGTGTAAACACCGTCTTTTGAAAGGCCGTTCAGCCGCAGGGTAAAATCGGCCGGGGCGTCCTTGCGTATGTAGATGACCGCCGCGCCCGCCGTTTCATTGCCAAACTGCATGGCAAGCGGTTTGTTTGTGTCGGTGTTTCCGTCGGTCAGCGGGAAATAATTATCATCCATGAATGTGCGGACCGTTTCTTCAGCGGGGTCCTGTAAAGTGTCGGCAGACATGCGCATCGGGTGCGTAAGCAGACCGCTGCGCGTGGCATACAGCGAATCGGTATGCTGCACCGTGCCGCTGTACGGCAGCCAGAACGACAGCCCGTGGGTCATGGCCTGCGTGGCTTCAAGCACGTCCGGCTGCATCGAGCCGTCGGCGTTTACACAGTTGTAATCGCTGCGCCACAAAGGGACGCTGCGTCGGCACATTTCCAGGTCCAGCCGTTTGCCGCCGCTGGCGCAGTTGTCGATGATCAGCCCCGGCACGCGCGCACAGAGCGTATCCAGATAGCGGTACAGGTTGGTGACGTAGTGGTTTTCGCTGATACCCAGCCGCCACGGAACCCGGTCCGTCTTGTGCCAGTACTGCAGGGGATAGAAGTTAAAATCCTGGCGATAGACGCTGACGCCGTTTTGAATCAGAGAGTCTGAAATATAGTCGGTCAGATATGCGCAGGCGTCGTCGTTTGCGAGGTTCCACAGCAGGTTGTCGCCCTCTTCCGCGATCCAGCCGTCATGCAGCTTGCCTTCTTCATAAAGGCGTGTTCCCTCGCGCACCCGCTCCGGCTCGTACCAGAGCAAAAAACGCTTTCCGGTTTGTTCGATCGCGTCGGCCAGCGGCCGCAGACCGTTCGGGAACCGTGCGGGGTCCGGTGTCCAGTTGCCCACACCGTCATACCAGTCGGTCTGATACGTATACCAGCCGGCGTCCATCCAGAAGGCGTCTGTTGCTGCAAGGACCTCCGGCGGGGTCGCCTTCACCTTCTCAATCAGTTCGTCACACGTCAGCGTGCAGAATTCATTGGCAAGCAGCAGGCTGCGCATGGGCTGCACGGACGTGGGATATACGCAGTGCAGCAGCATTTGGCGAAACATTTCAAAGCCCTTGAGCGCATTTTGATGGTTGTAAAACGTCAGTGAAACCAGCGGCGAACGCACACGCTCGCCAGGTTCCAGCGCGGCGCAGAATTGTGCCTGTTTCACGCGCAGGCGGACGCCGCGAAGCGTTTGACACAGCGTGGTCTGCCACTGCCCGGTCCAGCCGACGGCGGCCACGGCGCCCCCGTTTTTTCCGCAAAGATTGAAAAACGGCAGAACGGTTTCGGTACGGCCACAGGTGGCGCTGAAGAGCAGCGGCGTGGGGCACACGGCAGCGCATTGCAGCGCATAATCATCCGCGGCGGGCAGGCTGCCCCGGCTGTAGTAAACATCTGTTTGTCCGGTTTGCAATCTGCAGTCCGCAGCATAAAAGTCTTTGATCACAGCCGAACGAACAGTGCCCGCGTTCTGAAGATGGACCGTCCATTCACAGGCGGCGAAGTCTTCATAGATCGTGGCCTCCACCCATGCGCGCAGGCCGCTCTTTTTGTGCCGCAGAGAGATGACCGATGTTTTGCCGCCGCGTGCGTCGGGCGCGCTTTCTTCGCCGACGTCGATGGCCCAGTCGTTCAGATGGCGCTGCAGCGATCGCGTGCCGACCGTGAGGTCATAGGCCGGGCTGTCTGCCGTGCGGATGTGCGCGTCATACCATGCGCGGCAGCGCGCTTTTTCTGCATCGGTGACCCGCAGCGCGTCGGCGTCGATCGGCGCAAAGGCACAGTCGCCGGCGCCGGTCAGTGACAGCGCGGCACGGTCGGTCTTTTGCTTGAGACCGTAGTTGTATCCCGAAAGCTGTGACACCAGCAGCAAAAGCGACTGCAGTATGCAAAGCAGGGACTTCCATTTCAACATTGCGGGTCCTCCTGTTGCGTTGGGGTATGGTACTCTTTACAAAACGGCGCGCAGCACCGGCTCCAGGGCTTTTGCCATGCAATAAAAGCCCAGATCGTTTGGGTGGCAGTTGTCCACAGTGCCGGAATCGCCGCCGAAAAGGCGCAGCATCTCTGTTCCGTCGAGAAAGAACACATTCTGATCGCCGCTTTGCTTTGCTGTTTCCCAGGTGCGCTTTACGACGTCTCTGCGCAGCAGGTCGTCTTCGTTCGGGTTCGGCTGCGGGCGCGAAAGCAAAATGATCGGCAGCGCGGGCTGCTTGTCCCGAACGGTACGAAAGAACGCGGCGTGCGTTGCTTCCAGATACGCCGGATCGGGCGCGTTGTGGTCATAGTCCAGCACAAAAGCAGACATGGAAAGCCCGGCGATATACGCCGCCATGCAGCGCTCGCCCTTTGCGCTGCCGGAAAAGCCGAGGTTCAGGTGGTCGCAGGATAACAGCCGTGACAGGATGTTTTGATAAGCGTTGCCGGGGCGGGAGGCGCACCCGCCCTGCGTGATGGAAGAACCGTAGTAGACAACGGGCGCCGTGATGCGATAAGCAGAAGCTTGCCTGAGTATGCTGCCCGCCGGCAGGCCGAGCTCAAGCCGCGTGACGCCGCTGTAGAGCGGAAAATGCACCGTGATCTCCCGCATGCCGCCTGTGCCAAGGTCCAGTTCCGATGTGTATCCGTCTTTCAGCTCCTCCGGCGGCACAAAGGTGCCGCGGAAAACGTCATCGGCATAGAGATCAAAGCCGGCGCTGCCGGTGAACGCAAAATGCGGCATCCGGGTCACGGAGCGCATTGCGGCGCGCAGGACCACCCGGTCCGCGTCTGTCTGAAAGCGGACGCGCCCGCCCGCCGTGTTCAGATTCATCCACTGCACGCCGATATTGGTTTCGGCGGCAAGCGCGTGGGGCACACGGTAATACCCCTGTGCATCCCGCAGCAGACCGTGCACGGTGAAGGGCGGCCGGGCAACGTCGAAATAAACCGTTTGCGCGGCGTCCGGTGCGGATACGACAAAGTTTTTGTCAAGCGCTTGAATCTGCATGTGTGATCCGTTCCTCCAGTCGCTGTCCCGTTTTGAAATCGGGCGCCAATGAAAACCGAAAGCTGCCGTTCATCACAGCTTCATCGCGGTCTCGTAGGCCTGCCAGATGACGGTTCTGAGGTTCCCCACGGCGCTGCAGTCGCCGACAAGGAAGACGTTTTTATTCTTTTGCGCGATCGGCGCGGGCACATAGCCGGCCGAAGAGATCACGCTTTCACACGGGATCTCAAAGTCCTTGTCGTCTTTGCCTGTGCAGACGATGCCGCCGTCGCGGACCTCTTTCAGCGTGCTTTCCAGATATATCGGCACCTGCTTCCAGGCGAACCATTCGCGAAGATACGAGCTGTTTGCAAGGCAGACGCCCTTTTGCGAAACCAGGTCGTCTTTCATCTCAACGATCTTCACGTCCTTGCCCTGCAGCGCAAGCTCATAGGCGATCTCGCACCCCGTCAGGCCGCCGCCGATCACTGCGACGCTGTGCCCCACGGGCGCGCCGTTGAGATAGTCGCACGCCTCGATCATTTTTTCAAAGCCCTTCACGCTGCGCAGCACGCGCGGCTTTGCGCCTGTTGCGACGATCACGGGATCGCTGCCGAACTGCGTGAGGTCGGTGATCTCTGTGTTGAGCTTGACGGTGATCTGCAGCTTGTCCATCTCCCGGCGGTACCATGTCAGCAGGTCCCGGAGCTTGCTTTTATAGCTTTCGGACGAAGCGGGGATAAACGTGCCGCCGAGCACAGAAGTCTTTTCATAGATCACCGGGTTGTGTCCGCGGAGCTTCAGCACGCGTGCAGCCTCCATGCCGCCGATTCCGCCGCCGACGATATGTACCGTTCTGGGCGAAGCGGTTTTTTTGATGTAATGCTTTTTCCACTGCATCATTTCCGCGTTGACGGCGCACCGGGCAAGGTGGAGCGAATCGCTCAGCTCCTGCTCGTTCGGCACGCCCTTGTAGTGGCACATGTTGAAGCAGCCGTTGTGGCAGAGGATGCAGGGGCGGATGTCTTTCTCCCGGTCCTCGATCACCTTTGTGAACCAGGCGGGGTCGGCCAGGAAATTGCGGGCAAAGCCGGCGCCGTCCAGCGTGTTGTTTTCGATCGCCTTTGCGGCGGCGTCCAGCGTCATCCGGCCCGCACAGACCACGGGAATATCGACGAACTGCTTGATGTGCTGCACGTCTTCCAGATTGCAGTTTTCCGGCATATACACGGGCGGATGCGCCCAGTACCACGCGTCATAGGTCCCGTTGTCGCAGTTGAGCATGTCATAGCCCGCATCCTGCAGGAACCGGACCGCTTCTTCCGATTCCGCCATATCTCGGCCGACTTCCGTATAGTCTTCGCCGGGCAGAGCGCCTTCACGCATGCCCTTGGTCTTGGACACCACGGAATAGCGCAGTGAAACGGGAAAGTCGCTGCCGCATTCCTGCTTGATCGCTTTCACGATCTCGGCCGCAAAGCGATATCTGTTCTCCAGGCTGCCGCCGTATTCGTCCGTCCGCTTGTTCACATAGTTGAGCGTGAACTGGTCCAGCAGATAGCCCTCATGCACGGCGTGAATCTCAACGCCGTCCACGCCGGCGTCCTTCAGGAGCTTTGCACATTGCGCAAACGAGTCGATGATTTCCTGAATTTCCGCCTTCGTCATTTCTCTTGACGGCACTTTGTCTGACCAGCGGTTGGGAGACGGACTGGCAGAGGCCGTGATCCTGTCCAGATCCATAAACGGCTTTGACAGCACGCGCAGCGCCTTGTTTGAATACAGCATCTCCATCATCGGTGAGATGGTAAAGCTGCGGCCAAAGCCTGCCGTCAACTGCACAAACAGCTTTGCGCCCGTTTGATGGAATTCCGGCATCCATGCAGCCAGATCCCGAAACATCTTTTTGTTTTTGTGCAGCCACTGGCCAAGCATGGGGTTATAGACCGGCTGGCAGCCGGGCAGCACAAGCCCGGCGTTGTTTTTGGCAACCTCCAGGATAAACCTTGCGCCTTCCTTGTCAAAGTGGTTCTTTTCCATCCAGCCCAGCAGATTTGTTCCACCCATCGAGGTCAGCACGATTCTGTTTTTGATTTCGACATTGCCGATCTTCCAGGGCGTCAACAGGGATGCATACTCTTTTTTCATAAGTGATATCTCCTTTTCTTGTTCCGGTTACTCCGTAATGAGTTACCGCTCCACGATCACGGTGCCGTCTTCCTTCACGGTGATTTTGTCACCGTCCTGCACATAGTCGAGAAATTCGTCGCCGAGCTTGTCGATGGTGGGCATTTTTGCGTCATCAGACCACACGTCGGCCAGCACCGCGCCGGCCGCGGCCAGCGAATCGATCTCCTTTGCAAACAGCAGGCACGCCGGCGCCTTGCCGGATTTGACGGCGGAATACAGGAACATGCCGCCCGTGGTGGAGCCGATGGTCTGGGGCAGGCAGAGCGCCTTGCCCTGCAGCAGCTTTTTATAAAGGTCGGGGTTGCTTTGATCCACGCACTTGGTCTTTGACTGAATGAACATCATCTGCATGCTTGCCAGCGTGTTGAAGCCCTGCTTCGTCACGACTGCTTCAGCCGTCAGTGCGCCCTTTGCGATCACGCGTCCTTTGAATTCCTTCATCTTATTTTCCCTCCTTTGTGATGATGCGCAAAATCTCGTCGTTGGAATAGAACCGCGCCGTCGTGTAGGTGCGCAGCTTGTTTGACGAGGTGATAACCGGCTGGCCCTGCCACAGCGGGTTGTCCATAAACATCAGCGGGCAGATATAGCTGACGATGACGCCCGCCCGTTTCAGCCGTGCGGCATAAGGCGTTTTTTCAAATTCCTTCATCACGCCCGTGGATGTGGTGAATACCGTCGGGATCAGCACCTTTTCGTTGCCGGCTTCTTTGAGCGCGGCCTCGATCTTGTCGGTCCAGTCCTTGAGCTGCTGCAGCGTCATATGCGGGCAGCCGAGGAAGCAGAGCTTCGGCGCGGCGTCCTTGTTTTTCCAGACGCAGGGATAGCCGTTCTTCACGCGCTCCAGCTCCGCGTCGTCGATCACATAGACGTTTGCGCCTTCCTTGATGAGAGCTTCGCCCTGCGCTTTGGCTTCCGGCGTCAGGCGGTCGATGTGATACAGGCCCACCGCGCCGTTGGACGCCGTGGCGGCGCCGAAATCCTTGAGATAGGTCTTTGCTTCATCGGTCAGTTCCGTGCCGAGATACCGGTCCAGCCCCTTGACATAAGGCACGTCCTCCATCACCTTCATGCCGATGGCGGAGCCGAGGATCTGCGCGTCGGGGCATTTGGTCGTTTTCAGCTCCACAATCCAGTCCGCCTTGCGC
Organism: Clostridia bacterium; assembly: GCA_017434855.1. GTDB lineage: Bacteria > Bacillota > Clostridia > Oscillospirales > Acutalibacteraceae > UBA6857. The sequence continues at coordinate 11,815 of JAFRUA010000048.1, read as the reverse complement.
CCCTCGTCGGTCAGCAGACCGAAATACGGCACAAAGCCTGCAATGGAACCAAACAGTTCGATGATGCCGGAGTTGCGGTTGCAGCGCGCGCCGAGCACCGAGTTGGCATAGACGACCGCCGACGATTCCGCCCAGGAGAGCACGTCGCCCGCCTTTGGCGTGTTGCCGATCTCGTCCAGATAACAGGTGCAGGTATAGCTGTCTTCATCCAGAAGGCCGAGTTGCGAAAGCTGCTTTTCATAGCGGCTTTGCTTGCCGAAGACGAACTTTGCAACCGCCTTTTGAATCAGCGACTGCGGCACGTTTTTGTCATACGGCCGCGGGTCGCAGGTGAATTTCTGCCCCGAAAGGCACCCTTCGTCGATCAGCTTTTGATAGAGATCAAAGACCGGGCCCAGGAAGGTCAGCCCGAACGAGAGCACCAGATGGCCGTAATCGCCGGTTACGGGTACCATCTTTTCGGCGCCGAAGACTTCGCCGTACTGCACGAGCGTGCGCATGACCTTTGCTATTGTTTCGCCTTTTTCGCCATTCAGAATGGCCTGTTGTTCTTTTGTCAGTTGCATAATAAATTCCTCCTTTTGTTGCTGTGTTGTGAATTGGACACTTCTGAAAACAAAGGGTGTTTGAGCGCGATGCAGGTTTTATTGTCAGGCTGCATCAATTGACGCAGCGCACCTGATCTTTCGTTTGACTGTACTTTTCGGTTTTGGCCTTTGCCCATATCTAATTATAACAATCTTTCGCAATGTTTTCAAGGTGTTCCGCGGTCAAGATACGGCCAACGTGCAGTGCTGCAATTGAGGTGAGACAAAAGGGGAGAGCTGCAATGCGCATCGCTTTTGCTTCACGTTATGATATTTTATCCTTCAAAAAACCGTCGACCGTTTTCCAGTACAGCGCCGGGTCGACATATACCGACTGCGCGTGATCCGCGCCTTTAATGTCCTGCTTCGTCTTCGGTGCGGCGCAGGCGTCATACAGCCGGTCCATCATGGCAAACGGCACAAAGTTATCCGCCGTGCCGTGCAGGAATACCGTGGGGGTCACGCTTCGCCTTACGGCGTCGATCGGCACGTTTTTACGGATGTCGAAATTTCCGCGCAGGATGGACATCGCATTCACGGCGTAAAGCAGCGGAAACGCCGGAAGCTTTGCATAAAGCTTGATCACGTTCGCATACTGTTCCCAGCAGCTTGTGAAGCCGCAGTCGCAAACAGCCGCCTTCACCTGCGGCGGCAGCTTTTCACCGGTGGCAAGCATTATGGTTACGGCGCCCATGGAATACCCGTGCAGAAGGATCTCGGCGTCCCGATCCTCCTTCACAACGTAATTGATCCATGCGAGCAGAATGTCCTTGTCATGGAAGCCCATCGTGCAGTACCGTTTTTCATCGTTGCCCCAGCCGCGCAGCGAGGGGCAGATGCAGTGATAGCCCAGCGGGCGGTAATGCTCCGCAAACACGCCGACGGATGCCGGCTCGGAGTTATAGCCATGGCAGAGAATCGCCCATTTGTGCGACGGCTTTTCCGCTGGGATGATATACGCGTGGATCCGACCGGTTGCCTCGGTGGTGATCACCTGATCGTCCCCCTTGTGTCGGTCGAACCAACCGGGTTCACGCGGATTGACTCCGTCCCCGGATGGTGCCTCCTGCTCCACGTCGCTGCGGTCATCAAGCAGATTGACGAAAAAGCCGTTCAACTTTGTGTTCAGCGCGCATTCATACACCAGCGCCCCTGCGCCCATCACTGCGGCCGCAGCGCCGACGCCGGCTTTGAGTATCGTTTTTACAGCGGACATCATCTTCATCTCCCTCTATTTTTTTGCCTGCCGGTCTCATTCATCACGGCTCGCATGACGTTTGATTCCGCAAGTCTTCTGCTTTTCAGACGGTTGAAAGGCGAAAAACAAAAGTGTACAGAATCATAAGTTTATCTTATCACGAACCGTACGTTTTATCAAGCGTTTTTGCTTCAATATGATAAAAGATTTGACATGCTGCTTTGCAATAAGGAATTCCTCAAACAGCTCTTTTAAATCAAAGGTTGATCCGCTTTTGTGGTTTTGGCGGAGCGCAGGGGGTGACGTCCGGCGCTGCCGATGACAAGCTGGCACGTGAAAAAGAACGCGCTGCAAAGGCTGCAGGCGTTCCTTGACGCAAAACCGGAGACAGGTGATCTGTTCTTTCTGATGTTCGCGCATGGATATGAATTCAATTTCGGTACCAAAGAGAGCAACTGGCAAAAGTTTGAGAAAATCTGCCGGATGGTGTCCGGCCGCGACGATGTGATCTGCTGCTCCATCGGCGACGCCTTCCGGATGCACAGAGGCGAGGAACCGCTGTTTTTCTGAAAATAAACACATAAAAGAAACGTCACGGCCGCGTCCGGCGCGATGGGCGGGAGGAAAAACCGTGGAGAAGTGCACCCGTCTGCGTAGGTTTTGCTTCATCATTAACGCTAACATTTATTCTTAAGCACTTTTTTGGACTGCAAAATGAAATTTATCGAACAAATTTTCTCTTTCCTCTTGACAAAAGAGGAAACCCGACTATATTATCTACAGGGAAATGAAGGGCAAAGATAAAAAGGAATGATTGTGTAAACCTAATGAATCAAAACCATCGGTTTTTACCGGTGGTTTTCGTTTGCCCTTTCGTTGTCATCCTGCACAGTTTTAGAATGCAGATTTTAGCCATTCCTAATAATCCCCGCTGTGAGCGCCGCGCCGACGATCCAGATATCCGTTTCTCCTTTATGAAGCCTTACACGCGCCACTGTGCGCTTTGCGCCTGCAGGTCCGCCATACGGCGGAAGATACCGTTTTCGTTGATATAAAGCTCTTTCGGCGAGCCTTCCTCGGCGATCTTGCCGTCCTTTAAGACGACGATCTTATCCGCCGCCTCGACGGTGCGCATCCGGTGGGCGATGACAAGCACGGTCTTGCCCGCCAGCAGGCGCGACAGTGCGCCCTGCACCTTCGTTTCGTTTTCCACGTCAAGGGAGGCCGTCGCCTCGTCAAGAAGTACGATCGGCGCGTTTTTTAACAGAGCGCGGGCAATTGAAATGCGCTGGCGCTCGCCGCCGGAAAGTCTTGCGCCGTTTTCTCCGATCGGGGTTTGATAACCGTCCGGGAGTTTTTCGACGAACTCGTCGCAATTCGCCGCTTTTGCTGCCGCGAGGACTTCCTCGTCTGTCGCACCGTGTTTGCCGAGGCGAATGTTCTCCATAACGGTGTCGTCAAAGAGAACAACGTCCTGAAATACCATCGAATAATCGGTGAGCAGCACCTCCGGGTCGACGGTCGAAATGTCCACGCCGCCGACCTTTATTTTTCCGCCGTTGATATCCCACAGGCGCGCGGTAAGACGGGCGCAGGTGCTTTTGCCGGAGCCGGACGGGCCGACAAGCGCAGTGACTTCTCCCTCTTTGGCAGTGAAGCTCACGCCGTTCAGCACGTCGTGATCGTCGTAAGCGAAGCTGACGTCTTCAAATGTGATATCGTGACCGTCGGGCCGGAACACTTCGGCACCCTCCGCAGTCGGCGTATCATTGATCTCGTTCAGACGATTCGCCGAAACCTGGGAAACGAGCATTTCGGCAATCAGAGCCAGCGACTGATCAAACGGCGCGTAAATGCGGGTGATGACCATCAGGAACATGAACATCAGCATAAAATCGATCTTTCCGGAGAGGATAAGCGAAGCACCCGTCAGGATCGTCGTTGCCACACCGAGACGCATGATCACGGAAGCGCCGTTGACAAACAGACCGATCATGAGCTCACCGTTTCTCATCGTTTTTTCAACACAGTCGATCTTTTTGTAAAGGCGATCCAAGTATTCTTTTTCGCGGTTGGTCGCCCGGATCTCGCGGATATTCTCAAGCGATTCCTGAATGTTGTCGGACACCGCCAGAGCGTCGGATTTCAGTTTTTCGGAGGCACGCTTTTGCATCTTTCTGCTGCCGAAGAGAAGCGCGAACGCCACCGGCACGCCCCACAGGCAGGCCAGCGCCATGCGCCAGTCGTAAACGAACAGCATCACCGCTATAATCGCCGTGGAGATATAAGCGCCGTAAAGATAGCCGAGGCAGTGAGACCAGACGTGTTCCAGGCGGTTGACGTCGCCCATGATCGTTTCGGTCAGATCGGCAAGGTCGCGTTTTCCGAAATAGCCGAGCGGAAGCCTGCGAAGCCGTTCCGCAAGCGTGATCCGCGTATCCTTGATTTCTCTGTATACCAAACCGTAGGTGTTATGATACTGCTGCAGATGGGTGATAAAAGACAGCACGACGAATGCCGCGACCAGTGCGATAAAGATCCAGGCATTCGGGAGGGCGTCGCCGCCCGTGAGCGTATGCATATACTTTTGCATCAGGAAATACAGGATGCCCATTCCCGCCATCATAAGCAGGTTGACGACGACCGTCCATGCTGCGCCGACTCTCGTGTTTCTTAAACCCTTATCGGTCAGCGCGTATTTCTTTTGAAGCTTCCTTCCCATCATTTCAAGCGCCCTCCTTACCTGAGGCGATCTTCCATTGTACCGCCTGATTGTATTCCTCCCACATCCGCTCGTACAGCCCGCCGCCGGAGGCAAGCGCTTCGTGCGTGCCCTCTTCGACGACTTTCCCGTTATCAAGAACAACGATCCTGTCGGCGCCGACGACGGTCGAGAGCCGGTGCGCGATCATGACGACCGTGCGTCCCTTCGTCAGCGTTTTCAGCGCTTTTTGTATCAACGCTTCGTTTTCGGGATCGGCAAACGCCGTCGCCTCGTCGAGAACGATGATCGGCGCGTCCTTCAGAATCGCTCTTGCCAGCGCCACGCGCTGCTGCTCGCCGCCGGAAAGATACGTGCCCTTTGAGCCGATCACCGTATCGATTCCGTTCGGGAGCTTTTCGATAATATCGTCGCATTGCGCCGCGTGCAGAGCGGTGAGGACTTCCTCTCTTGAGACGTCCGGACGCGCGGCGCGCACGTTTTCAAGGATCGACGTTTTGAAAAGGCGGGTATTCTGGAATACGAACGCGACTTTGTCCATCAGAACGTGCGGATCGACATCTTTCACGTTGACGCCGCCGACAAGCAACTCGCCGGAGGAAACGTCCCAGAAGCGCGGTATCAGACTTGCCGCCGTCGTTTTTCCCCCGCCCGAAGGACCGACCAGCGCGACTGTCTGACCGGGCAGGGCTTTGAACGAAACGTGATCAAGCGCCGGAAGATCCGCGCCGTCATAAGTAAAGGTAACGTCTTTGAACACCACGCCGTTGTCCTTCGGCGTCTGCGGGTGATCCGTGACGGGGAGTATCGGCGCATTCATGACCGTGTCGATACGGGCGAGCGCCGTTTTTGCAAGCATCATACCTGCAGAAGCGAACATGATGCGGGCGAGCGCTGTGGACACGATCGCCGAGAACACCGCATAAAACGCGAAGTTGGTGATGAACGTCGCAAAATCGCCGCTCTTCAGCGCCCCCGGCGCAATCAACAGCACCGCGGGCACAAGGAAGATGAAGACTCCCTCCGTTGCGGTCAGGTTGACCGACTGCGGAACGCGGCAGACGCCGCCGGTATATTTTTCCGCTTTGGCGCTGTAATCCTCGATCGCCGCCTTGAATGCCCTGAAGGAATACACCGTCTGCTGAAAGACCTTGACGACGGGGATCCCGCGCACGTATTCGGTGCCGGCTTTGCTCATCACGTCCTGCGCCTGCTGATATTCCATCATCAGCTTCGCGTTCTTGCCGCCCATCATCGTGAACATAGAAAGAACGGAGATCACGGCGGCGACGAGACAAGCCGCGCCCATGCGCCAGTCGAAGACGAACATCAGAACGATCATGGCGATGAACATCGCCGCCGTTCCGACGACATCCGCAAGGTTGTGCGCAAGCAGCGTTTCGGTCTCTCCCGCGCCGCCGTCCAGACGGTTGCGGAGCAGTCCCGACGCGTTGTTGTCAAAGAAGCCGAGCGGCGTTTTCATCAGGTGAGCAACGCCCTGTTTGCGTATATTCGCTGCAGTGCGGAACGCCGCAAGGTGCGTACACATCAGCGCGGCGAAATATACGATGATGCCGCCGAAGGCAAAGCCGAACGCCATCCAGCCGTATTTGGCAAGCTCCGTCGCCTGCGTCCAGTTCGGCGCGACCTCGATCAGATCTCTTGCCGCGAGCCAGATGCAGACGTAGGGAACCATGCCCATGACCATGGCAACAGCAGAAAGGAACATGCCCAAAAAGGTCAGCACCTTATACTTTCCTGCATAGTTCAGGAGAACTGCAACGTCGTTTTGTTTCTTTTCTTTCATGTGTTAACCCACCTTTCTTTATTTCAATTTGGCCGCCGTCTTTTTCATCACCTTTTCGGCAAGCAGCATTCCAAGAACAGCGACGGGAAGGGTCAAAACCAGGGCAAGGATCAAAACAGGGATGTTTTCAATCACTTGCGCCACCTTGTCAGCATAACCTGCCGGCATCTCTTCTGCGGCTGCAGCGAGAGAGCCGGCTTTGTCTGTCCACCAATGCGCCGTATAGGCAAAGAAAGAATAGGCAAACGGGAGAAAGCTGAGCCGGACGCCCTTTTTCGTATCATAACCGGCAAACTTTCTGATCAGCTCTGCAATCACTGCTAAAACGATCATGCCGACGACCAGAGCGATATTACCTTCTCCGGCAATCAATCCGATGATCAGAACAAAACCGTTCAGAATTGCCGCTGCACCGAAGCATTGCAGATTTGCCGCCGTGTAAAGATAAACGAAGCTGAAAAAAATCGGCAAAACCACTCCAATGTACGCAAAGCAGGTAGGATGGATCAGCCCGCTTGTTGCGCCGAGCAGGAACAAGCCGAGATAGATGACGGCTGCGATCAAAATGTGCCATACAGTTTTTTTCTTCATGTTTTGTACCTTCTTTCATAAAATTGATGTTTCAATGGTTAGCTTTCGCTAACCATTATCCTTTTTGAAAGCCCCGACGCAGAAGAGCAGGGGCAATGCTTTTGACCTTTGTTTCGTTAAAACAGCGTGCAGATCCGCGCCAGCAGCAAACACGCCGCGGGAATCACAAGCCCCGCAAACAGGTGCGATTTCCAGTTATAGCCAAACAGATGCGGGCCGAGGAGCTGTTCCACCTCGGGGTAATAATGCGGAAAAAAGCGGGAGCGGCACAGCAGGTAATAATCGAAGAACAGAATGTCATATGCTTCCAGTCCCCAGAGCATGATCAGAAAGCGGAAGAAGAACTGCCAAAAGCCGAAGCCGTTCCGGATGCCGTTCCATGCACCGAGAAATAAAGCTCCGCCCATCAGCAAAAGCGCGAGGATTGCAAGAAGCCAGCCGAGAAAGTGCGCGCCCTTGAAACGCTCCGGCTTTGGCTGCACCGCCGCGCAGACCTCCTTCGGGGCGGAGGAGAAAAAACGCGGGTTCTGGATCAGGGCTACGCCTGCATACAGCAGCAGAAAAAGCCCTGCCATCATCATAAGTGTAAGTAAGATCGTTGTCAGCATATGCTCATCCCTTTCTTGCCAGCACAGCCAGCCACGGCTTGGTTTCATGCGTCATAACGTTGATCTTCGCAAAGCCCGCCGCTTTGAGCTCGGTTTCCAGATCCTGCGCCGTATAGCAGGTCATGCCGTCGATGATGGATTCAAACCTTTTTGCTGTTTTGTCGGTGCCGTCGGATTCGTTGACGATCAGGAACGCGCCGCCGCTTTTCAGCACACGAGCGACTTCGGCAAAGCAGCGCGGCAGTCCCGGCCAAAAATAGACCGTTTCAAACGCTGTTACCAGATCGAAAGTCCCGCTTCCCAATGGCAGCGCTGATACATCTGCCTGTATGACACGGCACCGCCCGGCATTGATCAACGCCCGGTTGTGCCGTTTGCTCTTTTCCACGCTGACCGGCGCATAGTCCACGGCCAAACCGGTTGCGGTCGAATAACGGTCGAGCAGTGCGCCGATGTTGCGCCCGCCGCCGCAGCCGACGTCCAGAATCGTTTGCGGCTGCAAATCGGAAAGGGACGCCATGCCCCAATCCGCAACCGCAGCGTGCCCGCTGTTCATGCCGCCGACCATCAGCTTGCCGAGGAAGCCCTCGGGTTTTCTTGTCTGATTAAAAAAGCTGTTGAGTAATCCCATAAGTCCCTCACTTTCTGCCAACGAGCAGCGCGGATCCGGATAATTCCATCCACATCGCTTCTCGTTTAGACATGAATTTTCCATCTGTGGTATCGATCAGTGCAACCTTCTCGTAACCCATATCCTTCAGCGTTTGAACGAACGCTCCCATATCGCCGTATTTCGATTTGGAGAAGATGTCGTGGATCGCAAACGTTCCGCCCTTTTTCAAAACACGCAGCGTTTCCAGCAGCAGCGCCTGCCGGTCGCCGGGGATATTGTGATACACGTAATTGCTCGTTACCGCGTCAAAGCTTCCGTCCGGGAAGTCGAGCTTTGTGGCATCGCCCTGCACAAAGGACGTGTTGCCGACGCCTTCGGCTTTGGCGTTGTTTTCGCAAAGCGGCTTGTTGAAGGAGGCATATTCCTTGCCCCAGCGGTCCAGTCCGACCATCTGCGCGTTCGGGTTGCGCTTGGCAACGGCGATGGTCAGCGCGCCGCTGCCACAGCCGACATCCAGTCCCTTGCCGCCGTCCGGAATCTGCACATGCTTTGCGATTCCCTCAATGATCTGGCGCGACATCTGCCGTTTGCCGTTGTAGGAAAACGCTCGGTACATGAAGATCATCCAAAGCGATACGCCGAGTCCGATCACCGTACCGATCAGGAAAACGATAAACAATACGGTTTTCAGCGTGCCTGACACAACACCCGTGCAGCCGAAGAGAACGAAAAGCAACAGCAGCACAGCAGTCGCCGCCGCAGCGGTCAATACCATGCCCTTGGGCATCCAGTTTTTGTAATCAGGTTTCATAAGTCTGCCTCCCTGAAGCAAATCTTCACAATTTTCATTTTCACCAAACTGTCGCAGAAGCGGATCATCAGCTTGTGGAATGCGTCGACGTCATGATAGATGTCGCGGTAGCCGCGCATATAGCTTTTGGCTGTGACAGAAGCAAAGGCGTTGCTCCAAGTCCGCAGCACAGCTTCATCCTCCAGCGAGAAGAAGGCGCCGACGTCGGTGATGCCGGCCTCTTTCAGCCAGGTGCGCACCATCATCTTTGCACCGCGCTTGTTGCAGCTGTCGAACGCAAGGGTTGCGCCGGGAAAGCGGTTTGCCATTTCGCAAAACAGAGCTTTGATCTGTTCGGTTTTGAAATAATAGAACACCCCTGCGGCAAAGAAGACTGCGCCGTTTGCCGCGTCGATCTGATCCATCCACGAAAAGTCGTTGAGGTCGCAGGCGAGGTTCTGCTCGCGTTCTGCGGCAGGGAGCAAAACATTCCGGACTTCGATCACGTCCGGCATGTCGAGGTTGTAGCCTTTACACTGACCGTTGTCCACGCGGGTAAACGTATCATCCAGCCCGCAGCCGAGGTTGACCACCGCCGCTTTCGGGTGCGTTTTCAAATAGTCCAGCACCTCCTGCATCAGATCAAACTGCCGCTGGGCAACCTCCAGCGCACCGAAAAGCCCCGGCGGAGATTCCATCAGTTTTCGTTTTGCCGAAAAGTCATAATCCAGCGAGTCGCAAATGCGCTTTGCCGTCGGATCGGTGAAGAGCTGCGGGAACCGTTCGGAACAGACCACACGACCGAGCAGCGGGATCACCAGCGTTTCCTGCACAGAGTTTTTTTCAATGTGATAAGCCATCGTTTCATTCCTTTCTTTTTGTTTATCCAAGCGCCACATCCAGCGCCATCATCACGGAAAAGCCGACGGCAAACAGCAGCACGCCGATATGGGAATGTTCCCCGGCAGAAAGCTCCGGCACCAGTTCTTCCACCACAACATACAGCATGGCACCTGCCGCAAACGAGAGCAGATACGGCATGGCCGGCACGATCAAACCGGCTGCCAGCACGGTCAAAAGCCCGAACAGCGGCTCCACCGCACTGGACAGCACCCCATAGCCGAATGCGCCCGGTTTTCGTTTGCCTTCTGCGTGCAAGGGCATGGAGATGATCGCCCCCTCCGGGAAGTTCTGGATCGCAATGCCCAAGGACAGTGCCAGCGCACCGCCCGCCGTGATCTGCGCCGAACCGTTCAAAAGGCCTGCATATACGACGCCGACCGCCATTCCTTCTGGAATATTATGAAGCGTAACAGCAAGTACCATCATTGTGGTGCGCGCCAGCCGGCTTTTCGGACCTTCCGCCTTGCCCGCCCGGCGGTGCAGATGCGGAATCACATGGTCGAGCAGCAGCAAAAAGCCGATGCAGCACCAGAACCCGCAGAAGGCCGGCAAAAACGCCAGCCGTTCAAGGGCAGCGGATTGCTCCATCGCGGGGATCAGCAGACTCCACACCGAGGCGGCAACCATCACGCCCGCCGCAAAGCCGTTGAGCGCGCGCTGCACAGGCCGGCTCAGGTCCTTTTTCATAAAGAACACACAGCATGCACCGGCGCTTGTGCCGAGAAACGGGATCAGTAATCCCAGCAGTACGTCTTTCATTTTCGGCGGAACCAGCCTTTCTTTTCATAGGGTGCGCTTGTCATGGAAACGAACGTATAGCCCGTAGCGTCGATCATTGCCTTAAGCACATCCTCACGGGGTACAGTCTCTGAGAGAAAGCTTGCTTCGCCCCTGGTGTGGGACGCCGCCACTTTTTTCGCGTCGGGCACGCTGTTCCGGATCGTGTCGCAGATGTGCGCTTCACACATGCCGCACATCATGCCGTCAATTTTCAGCGTTATTTGAATCATGGTCTCTTCCTTCTTTCTTTATATATCCGCAGTCGCAGTACGGCCCGCCAGAGGCCAGCGTGAATTCGCGAACAAAATCAGCAGTTCCGCCGGCGTCGGTCATATCGTAGTCCAGATGACACATCGCCGGAACGAGATCAAAGAGCCCCAGCTCCCGCATCAGTGTGCAGATGCCGCACTTGGAAAAGCGCGCCTCGTAGCCGCTGCCGTCCGCATAAGGCAGGAATTCCATGTTCCAGGAATAGGGATTAAGCTCGGCCGCCTTCAAAGCAGCGGTCGCCTTCATGTCCGCAACGTTCCTGTCGCTGAATTTACGCTTGCCTTCCATCCGGCAAAACCAGCGCGTGGGCGCGTTCATCATGGACTGCGCGTAAAAGTGCGTCAGCGGCTCGACGGCAGGCTTCTGGTCCATACTCAAAAGGAATGCGGCGAGCATGGCGCAGTTCGCGATGTTCATTTTAAATCGGTCGCCTTTCTCAAACGGCGGCAGCTTTGCAATGATCTCCTTGTACTTCGGCTTTGCGGCGACGGCGACCCTTGCCGCCTCCTCAACTTTGAACCCGAGCACGGAGACCAGATGATTTTGGAACGATCCTTTATAAAGTGCCCACATACCCATGGGCATACCGATCGTCATCTGAACGCCTTCATTCACTTTTTTCGAATGCAGGGGATATACTTTTCAAAAAAGAATATCCTTTCTGCTCCTTGGAATGCCATACATTCTTGGTTATCCTTTGCTAATTAGCCTTAGCTAACTATATCATATTTTTTCTCATTTTTCAAGAGGGTGCAGCGATTTTCGGTGAAAGTTTTTAAAAATGAACCACCGGTGAAACCGGTGGTTCAGACTGCTGACAAACCCTATGTTTTGCAAGAGGCATAGGGTTGTTTTTTGCTCAGGGCAAGAAAAAAGCCATGTGTTTTACCCACAGCACATGGCGATTTTCTTCATATTTTGTGCGGCGGCGGTAAGCAAACATTGT
>JAFRUA010000047.1 GCA_017434855.1 Clostridia bacterium | reverse complement strand
TTCCGTCTTTCTTCACCAGCTCACATGCTTTTACCTTGAATTCTTTGCTGTACGTCTTTTTTCTTCCGTTCATCGTGAACACCTCTTTGCCTTATTTTATCATTCTCTCTTCGAGGTGTCCACTTTTATTATACAACTTTCCTATCCCAACTCTCCACTCTCCACTCTTAACTCTTAACTTATCCTATTTGACTGGAGGTCATCTTATGTCACCCATCATCACTGCAATGCTCATCCTCGTTCCCGCCGCCGCGCTCATGCTGCTTGCGTTCACCACGTTCCGCCAGCGCATGGCAGGCAAGTCTGCCAAAAAAGTGATGCGCTTCAACCTTGTGACGTTCCTGGTGCTGGCTGTTTTGATCAGCGTGTTTGCCTTTGTGGCCGCCGCAGCCCCGGGCGACGATGCTGCGCCGCAGAGCGACGCCGCCGTGGTTGACGCACAGCAGCAGACCGCGCCGGAAGCCGAAGAGAAAGAAGAAAAATCCGCCAACGGTCTGGGCCTTCTGGCTGCGGGTCTGGTCACCGGCCTTGCCGGCATCGGCGGCGGCATCGCGGTCGCGGCGGGCGCCCCGGCAGCCATCGCCGCCACCAGTGAGGACCCCAAGTCCTTCGGCAAAAGCCTGATCTTTGTTGCGCTGGGCGAATCCATCGCGCTGTATGGCGTCGTCATTTCCATCCTGATCCTCAACAAGGTCTGAGCCATGCGCATGTTCCTGTTCAGCAGCGACGCCGACACCCTCACCGGTCTGCGACTGGCCGGGATCGACGGCGTTCTCATCGACTGCGCCGAAGCGCTTGACGCGGCGGCACGGGACGTTTGCGCCCGCGAGGATGTGGGCATCCTGCTGGTGACCCGCACGCTTGCGCTGCGGTACCCCGAAGCGATCCTTGATCTGAAGCGCCGCGGCAGACCGCTGGTCAGCGAGATCCCGGATATGGAACACCCGACCGCAGAGGGCGCGTCGATCCGCGACTATATCCGTGAAGCGATTGGAAGTTAGTCAACAGTCAACAGTCAACAGCGGACAGTTTGGTGTTCAGAATGTGCAGTTTAGTTTGCAGTGTGCAGTTTGCAGTGTGCAGTTGTCGCGCTGACACGATCTGACAGCCGTCAGGTCTGTGCCGCGAAGAAAGGTTTTCACAACGCTTTCGGTTGGCTGCACGGTTCTTTCGCGGAAAGAATGCTGCAATTGCCGAATCGTACCCCGCGACCGCAATTCTCAATTCTCCATTCTTAATTCTCCATTTATCGCACGATATCTTTTCAAAGCAGGTGCATATACGATGCTCAACCAAAACGACAAGATCGAACTCTTTTCCGAAGAGATCAATAAAAATGCCGACAAGATCGTCAAAAAGCTGGAAAAGCAGACCGAACGCTTTCGCCGGCAGCAGCTTGACGCCTTTGAATCCGACGCCCGCGAACAACTGGAGCACCGCATCGATTATGCGTCCCACCGGCTGAAAACCGAGATGAACCGTGAAATTTCCGCCCTGCGCGCCGAACAGAAGCGCGCGGCGCTGGCCCATCGCGCCGAAATTGTGGACGCGGCCTTTGACGAGGCAAAGGGCAGGCTGCAGGCCTTTCGCGCCACGCCGGCGTACCGTGATCTTTTGTCAGATGTTTTGCGGTCGCTGGCTGCCGGGTTTGACGGCGATGTGATTTTGTACGTCGCGCCGCAGGAGGTGCCTCTGGCGGCGGAGCTTTCGCAGTCTTTGACCAACGTCGCCGACATCCGTGCGGACGCATCCATCACCCTGGGCCTTGCCAAAGCGAGCGACCCCGCCGGCGCCGTGTTTGCCGACGATACGATGGAATGCCGCCTGGCCCAGTACAGAGAGACCTTCCTGGAGCGCAGCGGACTCATTGTTTAACAGAGTGAAGAGTGAAGAGAAAATAATTTTCAGTGTGGAGTGTGCAGTGTGAAGTGTGAAGTTATGGTCGCGCTGACACGAAACCGCAACCGTCAAGTCTGTGCCGCGAAAAATGGTTTCTTCAATGACAAGTGTGTCAATTTTTCGGTTGGCTGCACGGTTCTTTCGCGGAAAGAATGTTTCAATTGCCGAACGGTACCCCGCAATTGCACACTGCACACTCCACACTACAAACCTCTCCACTCTTTACTCTCCACTCTTTACTCTAAACTCTCCACTCTTTTTCGGGGGTTGTTTCCATGTCAAACCAAATCTATTCCATCAACGGCCCTGTGGTCACCGTCCGGGGCAGGACCGCGCTGTCCATGCAGGAGATGGTCTATGTCGGCAACGAAAAGCTGGTCGGCGAGGTCATCGGCATCGACAACGCGCAAACCACCATCCAGGTCTATGAAGACACGGTGGGCCTGTCGCCCAATCAGCCCGTGTTCGGCACCGGCAGCCAGATCAGCGTCACCCTGGGCCCCGGCATCCTGTCCAATATTTTTGACGGCATCGAACGCCCGCTGCCCGCGCTGAAAGCCCAAAGCGGCGCCTTCATCGGCAAGGGCCTGACCACAAAGGCGCTGGATGAAGAAAAGCTGTGGCCGGTGCACCTGACCGTGCAGCCCGGCGACACGCTTTCCGGCGGGGCGGTCTATGCCGAAGTGCAGGAAACGCCTGCGATCCTGCACCGCGTAATGCTGCCTCCCTTGCTTTCCGGTACCGTGAAAAGCGTGCAGCCGGACGGGGACTACCGTATCCGCGACACGGTGGCCGTGCTTCAAACGCCGGACGGCAAAACCGAAAACCTCACGCTCTGTCAGACGTGGCCCATCCGGGTGCCGCGGCCGGTCAGGCAGCGCCTTGGCGTCAAGCAGCCGCTCATCACCGGTCAGCGCGTGCTGGATACGTTGTTCCCCATTGCAAAGGGCGGGGCAGCCGCCATCCCCGGCGGCTTCGGCACCGGCAAAACCATGACCCAGCACCAGCTTGCCAAATGGTGCGACGCCGACATCATCGTCTATGTCGGCTGCGGCGAGCGCGGCAACGAAATGACCCAGGCGCTCACCGAGTTTTCAGAACTGACCGACCCGCGCACCGGCCGGCCCCTGACCGACCGCACGGTGCTGATCGCCAACACGTCCAACATGCCCGTGGCGGCGCGGGAAGCGTCGATCTATACCGGCATCACGCTGGCGGAATATTACCGCGATATGGGGTACCACACGGCAATTATGGCCGATTCCACGTCCCGCTGGGCCGAGGCGCTGCGCGAAATTTCCGGCCGGCTGGAAGAGATGCCCGCCGACGAGGGCTTCCCGGCCTATCTGCCGTCGCGCCTGTCAGAGTTTTATGAGCGGGCGGGGGACATGGAAACGCTTTGCGGCCGCGAGGGTTCGGTCACCATCATCGGCGCGGTGTCGCCGCAGGGGTCCGATTTTTCCGAGCCCGTGACCCAGAACACCAAGCGGTTCACCCGCTGCTTCTGGGCGCTGGACAAGTCGCTGGCCTATGCCCGGCATTATCCCGCCGTCAACTGGACCAACAGCTACAGCGAATATGTCAAGGAGCTGGAACAATGGTACTATGACAACGTGGGCCCGTCATTCCTGCAGTACCGTGAAGAGGCGGCGACCGTCCTGTATGAGGAATCCGGCCTGATGGAGATCGTCAAGCTCATCGGCGCCGACGTGCTGCCGGATGACCAGAAGCTGACGCTGGAGATCGCGCGCGTGCTGCGCGTGGGCTTTTTGCAGCAGAACGCCTTTCACCCGGTCGATACCTTTGTACCGCTGAAAAAGCAGCAAAAGATGCTGGAGGTCATTTTGCACCTCTATCACAAGTGCCAGCAGCTTGTCGCGCTGCAGGTGCCCATGTCCACGCTGCTGAAGACCGGCCTGTTTGAAAAGCCGATCAAAATGAAATACGACGTGCCGAACGACGACCTGTCCTCGCTTGACGCCTATCGGGCAGAGGTGGATTCCACACTGTCGGCGTACCTGAGGAAATGACGCAGCGCGTCATTTCCAATTCGGAATTCGGAATTCGAAATTCGGAATTGACCGCAAGCGATCGGGGCGGAATTGTGGTCGCGCTGAAAGCTGCAGCAACCGAAAGGTCGGCGCCGCGAAGGAGTTTGCAGTGTGCAGTTTGCAGTGTGCAGTTGATGCGGCATCCGTCAGCTCCGTGCCGCAAAGGAACAGGGCTGTGACTTCTTTGTTCCTTTTGGTACGCGGTGCGGGTCTCCGGTGGAGACCTCTGCCGAAGGGTGCGGGTCTCCAGTGGAGACCTCGCGAAGCGAAGCACCGACCGAGGCGGAAGCCGAGAATCAGAAGCACCGACCGAGCCGGGAGGCGAGAAGAAAAAGATCGGTGACCGTGCGTGACGCGCCGCCGTTTTCACGCTGCGGTATAAGACCTCTCCCGCCGCCGCGTTGCAGCGCGCGTACTTAACACCCTTCCCAACTTTTATATTTTATTACTAACAAAAAATCTTTTTATAAGAAATAGGTATATATTATCGACTCACACCCTCTGAACCCGCAGAAACACTGACTTTTTTAAGTCGATAGAAGAGTCGGCAGCGAGTCGACAGCGTTCGATATCTTTATGCGATCAACTCTGTGATATCACACTGACTTTCATTGCGCTCCGATCGCTTGCGATTCATTGCGAATTGGGCACCTCTAAAAACTCTTTCAAAAAGGAAGCAAATATGGTATAATAGAGGCAACAAAAAGAAAGAGGAAAAAGAGATGCAATTTGGATTTTTTGATATAGAGAACAAAGAAAACAGGCTGAGTAAATTGGGCG
>JAFRUA010000004.1 GCA_017434855.1 Clostridia bacterium | reverse complement strand
GCCTACGCCGAAGAGGGCCGCAAGTATTACAAGGAGGTCAGGGCGCTGGGCTATGAGCGGTACCGCGGGGCGCACATGCCGCTGACGCACAAGATCTCTTTCATGCGCGACTATGCCGAATGGATCGACACCCTGACGCCGAAAAAGGCGTTCCTGAAGATCAGGGTACCCGGTATGAAAAGCAAGCTGTGCTTTGCCGCCGCGCTGAGCCTCAGGCACATTCTGTTCACGTCGGTCTATTGGGCGCATCAGTGCGAACGGCCAACAGAATAAATTGACAGACCCGCCGGGCGAGATGCTCTCTGCCGGCGGGCCCGTTTGTATCTTTCGGCGGAAGCCTTCTATTTTTCCGAAGAAGTATGGATTTTCATGCAGAACTGTGTTATAATCAAAAAATCAAAAGATGGAATGTTGGTGAATCGGGATGGATACGGAGATCAAGCGGATCCTTGAATGTGTGCGCAGCGGCAGCCTGAGCGTGGACGACGCGCTTTTGCGCTTGAAGGGTGCGCCGTTTGTGGATATCGGCTTTGCAAAGGTGGACCTGCACAGGACCGTGCGTCAGGGCGCCGCAGAGGTGATTTACGGGGCGGGGAAAACGCCCGCGCAGATCCGAAGTATTCTTGAAACGATGCAAAAAAACGGGTGCGACCGCATCCTGATCACGCGGCTTTCGCCCGACGCGGCCGCGGCGCTGTCGTCCGTCTGCCGGATCACCTACCATGAAAGTGCGGCGCTTGCCCACACGGGCGCGTTCCCGGCGCCCGGCGGGATCGGAAAGATCGTGGTTGCGGCGGGCGGAACGAGCGACCTCCCCGTGGCGGAAGAGGCCGCGCTGACCGCGGAGTTTTACGGCAACAGGGTCACCCGGCTATATGATGTGGGCGTGGCCGGCCTGCACCGCCTTTTGACCTATAAGGACGACGTGATGAACGCTGCGGTGATTGTTGCCGTGGCGGGGATGGAGGGCGCGCTGCCCAGCGTTGTGGGCGGGCTTGCAGACTGCCCCGTGATCGCGGTGCCCACGTCTGTCGGTTACGGCGCGTCGTTCGGCGGCCTTGCGGCGCTGCTGGCCATGCTGAATTCCTGTGCCTCCGGCGTGTCGGTGGTGAATATCGACAACGGGTTCGGCGCGGGGTACCTTGCAAGCATGATCAATCATATGGAGGTGAAACCATGAAAACACTGTATCTTGATCTCGGCATGGGCGCTGCTGGCGATATGCTCACTGCGGCGCTGCTTGAGCTGACAGATGACCCCGAGGCGACGGTGCAGGCATTCAACGGCGTCGGCATCCCCGGCGTTCGCTATTCCGTGCGGCCGGCGCAAAAATGCGGCGTCACGGGTACGCAGATGATCGTGACGGTCAACGGCGCGCAGGAGGGGGAAGCGCAGCCCGCCGCGCATTCGCACGCGCACGCGCACACCGGGCACCCCCACGGCAGCCCGGAAGAGATCGCGCACATCGTTCGTGCGCATCTGAACCTTTCGGAAAAAGTCAAACAGGATGTGCTTGCCGTTTATACGCTGCTGGCCGCGGCAGAAAGCCGGGTGCACGGCGTGCCGGTCACAGACATCCATTTTCACGAGGTCGGAACCATGGACGCGCTGGCGGACATCACCGCCGTCTGTATGCTGATGGACATTCTTGCGCCGGACACGGTGCTTGCCTCTCCCGTTCATGTGGGGGCGGGGCAGGTGCGGTGCGCCCATGGGGTGCTGCCCGTGCCCGCGCCCGCCACGGCGGCGCTGCTGACCGACGTTCCGATCTATGGCGGTGCGGTGAACGGGGAGCTTTGCACCCCCACCGGCGCCGCGCTGCTGAAGCATTTTGTTGCGCGTTTCGGCAACCTGCCGGTCATGCGCGTGCAGCGGATCGGCTACGGCATGGGCAAAAAGGACTTTGACGCGGCAAACTGTGTGCGCGCGATTCTGGGCGAAACCGAAGACCGGACAGACCGGGTCTATGAGCTTTGCTGCAACGTGGACGATATGACGGCGGAAGAGCTTGGCTTTGCGGCCGAGGCCATCTTTGCCTGCGGTGCGCGGGAGGTGTTCACCGTGCCCGTGGGTATGAAAAAGAACCGCCCCGGCACGCTGCTGTGCGTGCTCTGTGACGAAGCGCACAGGGAAGCGGTGGTGCGCGCCGTATTCCGGCACACGGCAACGCTCGGCGTGCGCGAAAAGGCGCTGGAGCGCTATGTGCTGGACCGGCAGACCGAAACGGTCGGCACATCCTTTGGCCCGGTTCGCCGCAAGCGTGCGGCCGGTTATGGCGTGACCCGTGAAAAGCTGGAGTATGACGATGTTGCCCGCATCGCGGCACAGCACGATCTGAGCTTTCGGGCAGCGACGGAGCGGATCGAAAACGAGATCGGCTGATTTGAACGGATATGAAAGAGGGGTGCGCTGTGGAGCCGATCCAAGTGAAATATGAATCGCTGAAAAGCAGCCTTGCGCAGTTCGGCCGGGTTGCCGTTGCGTTTTCGGCAGGCGTGGATTCCGCGCTTTTGCTGAAAGCCGCTCATGACGCGCTGGGCGGGAACGCGGTCGCCGTGACGGTGCGGCACGCGGCGTTTCCCGGCCGGGAAGGGGACGAGGCGCGCGCCTTTTGCGGGGCGCTGGGCGTTCGGCTGATCGAAATCGAGCTGGACGTTTTTGCCGTGGACGGCTTTGCCGCAAATCCGCCGCAGCGGTGCTATCTGTGCAAGCGGGCGGTGTTTGAGCGGATTTTGGCCGTGGCGGCACAACACGGCTTTCCGGTGGTTGCCGAAGGGTCAAATCTTGACGACGCGGGCGACTATCGCCCCGGGCTGCGCGCGCTTGCCGAGCTGGGCGTCAAAAGTCCGCTGCGCGACGCGGGGCTGACAAAGGCAGATATCCGCGCCCTGTCAAAGGCATTGGGGCTGCCGACGTGGAACAAGCCGTCTTATGCCTGCCTTGCCACGCGGGTCCCTTACGGGGAAGCGATCACCCCGGAAAAGCTGGCCATGATCGAAACCGCCGAGCAGGTGCTGCTGGACCTCGGGTTCCGGCAGTGCCGTGTGCGCCACCACGGTGCGGTTGCGCGCATCGAGATCGAAGCGGAAGCGTTTGCGCTTTTCATGCAGCCCGACGTGCGCGCACAGGTCAACGACCGGCTGCGTGACTGCGGTTTTTTGTATGTGACGCTTGACTTGCGCCCATACCGCACGGGCAGCCTGAACGACGCGCTGCGGCATTGATTGGCGATCATCATTGCAGCGGCCGCCGGTCCCTGGGGTCCGTTTTCCGCACCCTTCGGCCAGTTGGAAGAGGCCGTTTGCGACGCCGGGGCCGATCTCATCGACGAGGTCTTCACCGGGGAAGAGGACGTGCACATCGTGCGGCGGCTGCGCTGCCTGGTCGTGCGCCTGAGGTCGAGCGACGCCAAAGAAATCCCTGACGCCGAACAGCTTCCAAAGCTGCTGTGCGAACTGCCGTCCTTTACAAAAAACGAAGAGGCACTGAAAATGGCAGAGGCACTGCTTGAAAAAAATCGGCAGTTGACAGCCAACAGTCAATCGTTGAGCCTTCCCCGAAAGGGGAGGGCTTTTTACGTTTTTAACCGCGGCACTGTCAACGGATGACTGTCTACTTCCAGCGCTTCCATCATTTGTGCCTTGCAACCGCCCATGCGCCGTGCTATAATGCAGACGAGGCCTCAAATCTGTTTGCGCCCTCCGGTACCGAATCTCAAACGGGCGCAAGAGAAGGAGGAAATCGTGTGAAAAAACGCATCGGTTTTTTCATCATCTTCGTTTTGATCCTTTCATGTCTGGCCGTGCCCGCCGGGGCGGCGTCGCTTCCGGCGGCCGGCAAGGTCGTCACCGGCACTGCAAGGCTGCATGTGCGCGTGTCGCCGTCTGTCAACAGCGCCATCCTGACCAGACTTGAACCGGAGACCTGGGTCACGGTCCTGGGCGACGGCAACGGCTGGACCCGCATCTGCTATGACGGCGACGCCGAAGGATACGTCAAAAGCGACTATCTCAAGCTCAAAGACGGCAGCTATCTTGCATATGCCGAAACGGGCGGCAGCCGGCTGAACGTCCGGCGCGGCGCCGGCACCGGCTTTGAGATCAAGGCCAAACTGGACGACGGGGCGCGTGTCGCCGTCCTCAGCGAAAGCGGCGGCTGGGCCACGGTGCTGTTTGACGGCACGCGCAAGGGCTATGTCGCGTCGCGCTATCTGACGCTTCGGCAGCCGCAGCGCACCGCGCTGAACGTGCCGTATTATATGCAGACCGACGCGCGCTGGAAAAACGTGCCCGTCGGCACAAAGGGCGGCACCATCGGCAGCATCGGCTGCACCACCACCTGCCTTGCCATGTGTGAAAGCTATCGCACCGGCAAAGCCGTCACCCCGGACGTGATGGCGTCGCGCCTGCAATACCAGCCGGGCGGCAGCCTGTATTGGCCGTCGAATTACCGCACCGAGCTGTCCGGCCCGGACGCGCTGCAGCGGACCAGGGCGATTCTGGAAAGCGGCAAACCCGTGCTCTTTGGCGCAAAGAAAGCTAACGGCACCCAGCACTGGGTGGTCGTCACGGGCTGCACCGGCGACACGGCGGCGCAGTTTTCCATCCACGACCCCGCGTCTGCAAAGCGGACCACGCTGCAGGATTATCTTGCGATCTATCCCAATTATTACAAACTGGCGTATTACGCCTGAATCAAATCAGATGAAAGGATCCCAAACGAACCAAAACAAACCGTCGGCACGCCCGGCGGTTTTTTGATTGTTTTCTTGCACAAAATCTTCGCCGGAATTTTTCTGTTTTTGCGGTTGCGTTTTTCGGGGTTTTGCGGTACAATAAATAGAACCGTAAAAAGGAGTATTGTATGGCTACCAAAGAATTTTTTGAGCTTCGCAAACAAATCATCGAGCGGTCGGTTGCCTCGATGAACGAGATGCAGCGGCAGGCGATCTTTCATACCGAGGGGCCGCTGCTCATCCTGGCCGGCGCCGGCAGCGGCAAAACGACCGTGATCGTCAACCGCATTGCGCATCTGGTGCGCTACGGCAAAGCGTATCACAGTGAGACCGTTGCCTTTGAGCCCGACGCGCACGACATGGAGCGGATGCGCCGCTGTGCCGCCGGGGACGACAGCGTGCTTTTTGAACTGCGGGACCTTTTGGCGGTGGACGCACCCCGCCCGTGGCAGATTTTGGCCATCACCTTTACCAACAAGGCGGCGGGCGAGCTGAAAGAGCGGCTGGAATCGCTGCTGGGGTCAGAGGGCAAGGACGTCTGGGCCGGCACGTTTCACGCCTGCTGCGCGCGCATTCTGCGGCGTGACGGCGCGGTGCTGGGTTATACCCCGAGCTTTACCATTTACGACACCGACGACAGCCGCCGCCTGATGAAAGAATGCATGCGCCAACTGGATATCTCCGAGCATGTGCTGTCGCACAAAACGATCCTTGGCGAGATCAGCAAGGCCAAGGACGCGCTGGTCAGTCCCGATGACTTCCTCAGCCAGGCCGGGCCGGATATCCGGCTGCAAAAGATCGGCAAAGCCTACAAGCTCTATCAGGCCGAACTGAAAAAGGCCAACGCCATGGACTTTGACGACATCATAGGCAACACCGTGCTGCTGCTGGAACAGTACGACGACGTGCGAGATCATTACCAGCGGCGCTTTCGTTACGTCATGGTCGACGAGTATCAGGACACCAACCATGCCCAGTTCCGCCTGACGGCGCTGTTGGCCGGCGGGCACAAAAACATCTGTGTGGTGGGCGACGACGACCAGAGCATCTATCGCTTCCGCGGCGCCACGATCGAAAATATCCTGAACTTTGAATCGCAGTATGCCGGGGCCGCGACCATCCGGCTGGAACAGAACTATCGCTCCACCCAGACGATTCTGGACGCGGCGAACGAGATCATTGCCAACAACACCCAGCGCAAGGGCAAGCGCCTGTGGACCGGCAACGGCCAGGGCGACAAGGTCGTGGTCCACACGGCCTATGACGAGCAGGAGGAAGCACGCTTCATTGCAGACACGATCGCCGAAAACGTGGCGTCAAAAGCCTTTGCCTTCCATGACCATGCGGTGCTGTACCGCATGAACGCCCAGTCCAACGCGGTGGAATCCGCGCTGGTGCGCGCCGGCATTCCCTATCGGGTCATCGGCGGCTTTCGCTTTTATGAGCGGGCAGAGATCAAAGACGCGCTGGCCTATCTGACCGTGGTCAACAACCCGGGCGACAACCTGCGGCTGCGGCGCATCGTCAATGTGCCGAAGCGCGGCATCGGCGAAACCACCGTCAACCGCGCCTTTGAGATCGCAACGGGTCTGGGCGTCAGCCTGTTTGAGGTGATTGCCCACGCGGACGAATATGAACTGCTGCGGCGCAGCGCCCCAAAGCTGATGGCCTTTGCCGCCCTGATCGCGGACCTGCACGACCGCGCCGACGGTCTGCACCTGGATGAACTGTTCAAAGAGATCCTGAACCGCACGGCCTATCTTGATTATCTGAAGGCAGACGCCGAAAAGGGCCCCGAGCGGCTGGAAAACATCTCGGAGCTGCTGACAAACCTTTTGACCTATGAGCTTGAAAACGAAGAGCCCACGCTGGCCGGCTTTCTGGAAGAGGTGGCGCTGCTGACCGATATCGACAACTATAATGCCCAGGCGGACGCCGTGGTGCTGATGACCCTGCATTCCGCCAAGGGGCTGGAATTTCCCGTGGTTCTGATCCCCGGGATGGAAGAGGGCGTGTTCCCCGGGTTCCAGAGCATGGTGACCCCCGGCGATGTGGAAGAGGAACGGCGCCTTGCCTATGTGGGTGTGACCCGCGCCAAAAAAAAGCTCTATCTCATCCATGCCAACACGCGCATGCTGTTCGGGTCCACGGCGCGCAACCTGCCGTCGCGCTTTCTGGACGAGATTCCGGACCGCCTGACCCGAAAGACCGGGCGGCGCGCCCCGGGCATGGGCAGCATGCTGCCTGACGACGCGGGGGACGGCCCCATCGGCGGCCTGAGCCGCTATATGGGCACCGGTTATCTCAACCGGGCAAAGCCGTCGGCCCAGCCAAAGCGCAAGCCCGCGCAGCCCAGCGGCGTGGTCTATAATGTCGGCGACACGGTGACCAGCAAGGTTTTCGGCCGGGGCGTGGTGCTGTCGGTCAAACCGATGGGCAGCGACCGGATGCTGGAGATCGCCTTTGAAACAGCCGGAACCAAAAAGCTGATGGCGAATTATGCCAAGCTGGAAAAGAGTGAGTAGCGGTTAGCTGTTAGGTAAGCACTGATTAATCCAAATAAACTCGTCAAAAGTGTAAAATATTTAATCGTGTCAGTAAATCAAGAAGATCAAAGGAGATATAATGTGAGAAATCCTCATATTTCGCATGGAATAAGGGGATTCCT
>JAFRUA010000046.1 GCA_017434855.1 Clostridia bacterium | reverse complement strand
GTTCCATTTTCATTTGCTTCCCTTTGTTTTCTCGAATCATTTCATCACCCTTTTCTTGCCTCTATTATACCACTTCTTCCTTCCTTTTTCCACAAAAAAACAAAGTCCACTGGTTTATTGTGGACTTTGTCAGCAGTCTGCGCCCGGATTCTCCGGGCTTTTTCTTTTTGTTGGGGTGTGTTTTTTTTGTGTTTTTTTTAGGCCTTTTTTTGATCGTTTTTGATCGTTTTTGATTGTTGTGATTTTGCAAGATTGGAGCAAAACCGAAAAAGTAAAAACCCCGAAAAGCCGCATAAACACTGACTTTATCGGGGTTTTTATGGCGGAGAGCAAGGGATTCGAACCCTCGAACAGTTTATGGCTGTTACACGATTTCCAGTCGTGCTCCTTCGACCAACTCGGACAACTCTCCGTATTTGCTCGATGCCATAGTATTATACAGAACTCCGGGGAAAAAATCAAGTGTTTTTGCAATATTTTTTTAAGAAATTTCTGCGGCTGATGCGAGCGGTTTTGAAGAAACATATTGCATTTTGACATGCAAAAGGATATAATGGCTTTGTAAATGAAATTGAAGGGGGAACACATCATGAAAAAACATCTGAAACCGTTATCCGTTCTGCTTGTTGTGGCCTTGTTGTTGAGCATAAGCGCGCTCTTTGCTTCGGCGGGGGAGGCCGCGCCGCACTACGTCGTGCTCGGCGATTCCATCGGCTGGGGCGCCGGCGTAATGAATTCCGACGAGGCCTGTTTCGGAAGGATCGTTGCGAATACCAATGGCTACGACTTTACTCGCCTCGCTGTCAACGGCGACCGGTCCGGCGATCTGCTGCGCCACTTGGGTGAGGCGCAGTACATCGACGCAGTCTCTAAGGCAGATATCATCAGCATCTCCATCGGCGGGAACGACTTCCTCGGGAACATGATCCTGCTGCTGCCCGAAGGAACGCTCGGTATTTATAAGCGCTTTGACGCTCTTGCCGACGAGATGCGCAGCAACTTTTCACAAAGCATCGAGATCATCCGTTCGCTGAACCCTGACGTTCAGATTCTGGTCCATACGCTCTATAATCCCGGCAACTTCCTCGTGCGCGCGACCTATCAGCAGGCGACGAACCGCATCAACGGGATCGTCCGGTCGTACCTGGAGGACCATCCGGGCGCTTATGTGATCATTGACGTGGCGTCCGCATTCGGGTCCGACCTCAGCTATGTCGCCGCCGACACGATTCACCCCAGCGCCAAGGGCAACGTCAAGATTGCGGAGCTCACGCTGCAGACCCTGCATGAGCTCGGCCTCGGCGAAAAGACCGAACCGGTCGTTTTGCATGAGGGTGTAGACCAGATCGAGACGAGTCCGCGGCTGCTGCTGAAAGCCGTGAAGCTGTGGGTGCAGTTCCTTTTCGGTCTTGTGAAGAATGTGCTGTGATCCATCAAACCAAGTTTTGCCGCCTGCGGGCGGCTTTTTTTGTGGGCGCCGTCTGATTTTTTTTATCGGACAGCGTCCGCTTTTTTTATTCAAAAACAAGTGCCGAACACCGGAAAATGACCGTTCATCCTTAAAAACCGACCGTTCATCCGAAAACCCTTGTTTTTTTTTTTTTTTTTTTGATAGGCTTTGTGGGAACCCACGCGAGTAGCTGCGGATGCTTGTGGGGGATAAAACAAACGAAAAAGAGGTATCTGCAGATGAAAGCTGTGCCGAACAAACAACAGAAAGGATTGATTATTATGAGAAAGAATATCGTTCGCGTCATTACACTTGTTCTTGTATTTGTAACACTGTTCTCTTTGAGCATCCCGGCTTTTGCGGCCAAAGTGTCCAGCGTTAATATCAACGCGTCAGCATATGGTGGTGTATCGACCTATTTTTACGCAACGGTTCCGGCAAATAAATCTGGATCGATTAAGTTGACAATGGGGAAGGGAAAGCTTGTTACAAACGCTGCGTTTGGTGAATCATTGTCATATTATGCATCTTATGAAATCAAAGTGTGGCGTTATGTAAGTAATTCTTGGAAACTGGAACAAGACTTTGATGCGTACCATGCTTCATCTAAAACGATTAGCTTTAAAAAGTACTCAGCAGCACAAAAGTATAAGATTCAAGTTTACTGCTGGAAAACGCTTACAACTATCAATTCATACATTGATAAACAATATGTTGGAAGGCTTGTCATCTATGCTGCGGGAGGTGTTAGCTCTCCCTATTGGAGTACGCTCCCAACTTGTGTTGCTAAAAACAACAGCAATTGCACGCTGTATAATTCCTGTCCGTAACTAGAAAAAATCAAAGCTGATACCGACACAGTGATTCATATCAGATACGCCCGCCGCAGCGGGGAAACAAAAGGGGACTGCCTTCGCGACAGCCCCTTCTTTTTTTTGTTACATGATCCGCGTCCCGCTGTGCAGTGCGATCAGCTTCTCGCCCATCACCGTTTTCATCAGTTCAAACGCCGCCTCGCCCGTGCAGTGCCCGCTGAAAAAGACGGCGTCTGTTTCGGCGAGCTCCTTTGCCGTCTGCAGGATCACGGCCCGTTCTTCATCGGTGTGGTCGCCGTCGCGTTTCATCATGTGAAAGCCGCTGATGACGTAGTTCGGTGCGGTACCGAACAGTGCGCGGTACCGGTCGAGAATGTTGAGAATGCCGTTGTGCGCGCAGCCGGACAGCAGCCAGCGCTTGCCGTTCTGCGTGATGACCAGGCATTGTTCATGCAGAAACGGGTCCTGCACGGGCGTTCCGTCTTTCAGACACAGCAGCTTGCGGTTGCCCTGCGGAAAGCAGCGCCGCCCCGTGATGCCGGTGAACAGAAACAGCTCGTCGTCGATTTTCAGATCGCCGTCAAGCAGACGCACGTTCGGCAGCGCCCGGATCGCCGGGTCGATGCCGATGGACCGGTCGCCGTTGTAGTGCGGCTCGATTGCCGATCGCTGCATATAGATCTGTGCCCGGTTATTTTTGGTACAGAAGGGGAGGATGCCGCCGGAATGGTCATAGTGCCCGTGGCTGAGAATCACTGTATCGACTGCGGCAAGGTCCAGCCCCAGCACCGCCGCGTTCCTGACCACGGCGTCGGTCTGGCCGGTGTCCATCAGCAGGGTGTGCTTTTCGGTTTCGATATAGATGGAAAGGCCGTGCTCCGCGACGCAGGCGGGGTGGCCGGCGGTGTTTTCAACCAGCGTGATGCACTTCATGCGTGATTTCCGCAGCCATGCCCGCCGCAGGTGTGGCCTTCTCCGTGGTCGTGGTGGTTACAGGTGGGCCGGTCATTTTGCGGCAGCGTCCGGGCCAAAAAAGCCTGCACGGCCGCGTCTGCCATCCCGGTGTTGCCGCCGTAAAGTGTGATGCCCGCCTCGGCCAGTGCCGTCTGTGCGCCGCCGCCGATTCCGCCGCAGATCAGCACGTCGACCTGCGCATTTTTCAAAAAGCCGACCAAAGCGCCGTGGCCCGCGCCGTTTGTTCCGACGACCTGCGTGTGAACGACGGCGCCGTTTTCTATATCATAGAACTTGAATTTTTCGGTTTTTCCAAAGTGCTGAAAGATGGCTTCGTTTGCATATGTGACTGCGATTCTCATAGAGGCGTTTCCTTTCATAATGGACTGCATTCAAGTATAATACAGCGTTTGCGCTTTGTCAAGCGGAAAAGGTCGGCAATCTGCCTTTGCGTTGCCAATGGCCCGTGTTTTTATATTGTTTTTTTGAAAAGTCAAATAAGCATGAAAAATTACGAAAATTTTTAAAAATCAAAGAAAACAAAAGATAATTTGAAATATCAATTCAGCGAAGGTCAAATTTGACTATTTTTGACCTTTGAATATTTTTGCGGCTTGACTATAATAATAATTGTGAAAGTCAAAGAAAGTCAAACAAAGCGAACAGAACTTTCAAGACAATGAAAACACAGGAAGCGAGATGAGAACCGTGAACCTTTCCAATATGATCGCGCGCATGATCACCGACATGCTGGCCGATACCGACGAGGTGGAATTCCAGCGCAACACGCTGGCACAGGACCTTGGCTGCGTGCCGAGCCAGATCAACTATGTGCTGTCGTCCCGGTTCACGCCGGAGCGCGGCTATATTGTTGAAAGCAAGCGCGGCGGCGGGGGCTGCATCAAGATCACGCGCGTCAATTTCAGCACGGCCACGCCGATGATGCACATCGTCAACGCCATCGGCGACACGCTGGACGAAAAGACCTGCCGCAGTTATCTGGTCAATCTGGTCTATGGCGAGCTGCTGACCAAGCGCGACGCCCAGCTCATCCTTGCGGCGGCGGGGGACCAAAGCCTGAAGCTGATCGACCAGCCGCTGCGCGACCGGGTGCGGGCCGTGATCGTCAAGCAAATGCTGCTGACGCTGCTGCACGGTTAGGCCGCTGCCCGGTACCCGACAAAACCAAAACAATCAACAACATTGCCCAAGGAGGTATGAATCATGTTATGTCAAAACTGTCAAAAGAACGAAGCCACCACGCACATCAAGCGTGTGATCAACGGTGAAACGACCGAAAAGCACCTGTGCCAGAGCTGCGCCAAAAAGCTCGGCTATGATTACGACGGCTTCTTCGATGATTTTTCATTCAGCATTCCCAACATTTTCTCCGGCTTCTTTTCCGACGCGCCGCGTGCGCTGGCCGGACTGCGGGCCGACCGCTGCGAAACCTGCGGCAGCTCGTTTGACGACATCATCCGCACCGGCATGGTCGGCTGCGCAGACTGCTATGAGCGGTTCTATGACCGGTTGCTGCCGTCCATCCAGCGCATCCACGGCCGCGCCAAGCACGCGGGACGGATCCCGTTCACCGTGACGGCCGAGACCGAAGCGCAGCCGAAGGCACAGGAAGCGGTCGCCGAACCCACAACGGAAGAAAAAATCAGGCGCTTGCAGGCCGATATGCAAAAGGCGATCGACTGCCAGAACTTTGAGCAGGCAGCAGTCCTGCGCGACAACATCAAGGCGCTGAGAGGAGAGAACTGACATGAAGTGGTATGAAAACACGGCCGGCAACGGCGACATCGTGCTGAGCACCCGCATCCGCCTGGCGCGGAACCTGAAGAACTACCCGTTCCCGGCACGGCTGAGCGCCGATGAAAAGGAAAAGGTCAACGCGGTTGTCAAAGACGCGCTTTTGACCGAACAGAACCAGGCGGGCTTTGACTATATCAAGATGGAGGACCTGTCCTCTGTGGAAGCTGTCTCGCTGGCTGAAAAGCACCTGATCAGTCCGGAGTTTGCCTCGGAGAATGCAGGCCGCGCGCTGATCCTGTCCAAAGACGAAGATGTGAGCATCATGCTCAATGAAGAGGACCATGTGCGCATTCAGGTCATCTATCCCGGTCTTGCGCTGGAAGAGGCTTATGCCCGCGCGCTGGAATTTGACACGGCGCTGGAACAGAAAGCTGCGGTCGCCTTTGACGAGCGGCTGGGGTACCTGACGCAGTGCCCGACGAACCTCGGCACCGGGCTGCGGGCGTCTGTGATGCTGCACCTGCCCGCGCTGTCCGGCAGCGGCGCGATGCGCCGGCTGGCAACGACCATCGCAAAGCTGGGCCTGACGATCCGCGGCGCCTATGGCGAAGGCTCGCGCCCCGTGGGCGACATCTTCCAGCTCAGCAATCAGGTCACGCTGGGCATCAGCGAACAGGCCGCGCTGCAAAACCTGAACGCGATCGCGCTGCAGGTCATTGCGCAGGAAAAGAACGCCCGTGCCGCACTGCTGAAGGATGACACGTTTATCGACCGCATCTGGCGTGCCTACGGCATTCTGAAAAGCGCGCACATGCTGTCGTGCAGCGAATTCACCGACCTGGCCTCTCTGGTTCGGCTCGGCGCGGCAGAAGGCGTGCTGGATATCTCGCTGCCGACACTGAACCGTTTGCTGGTTGAGATGCAGCCCGCAACCATCAATGTTGCCGAAGGGCGGCGCTGCACGGCTGCCGAGCGCGATGTGATCCGCGCCAAGGCCGTGAAGGAAGCGCTTGGATAAGAAAGGAAAAAAGGGGATAAGGGAATAAGGCTTTCTATAAATATGTTGCCTTTTACTCGATTTTGCAATGTTTCAATCCTTCAATCCCTCAATCCCTCAATCCCTCAATTCTACACCTACACACAAGGAAGTGATTTTCTATGTATAAATTCACAGGTTTTACCGAAAAGGCAAATCGCGCGCTGAATTCCGCGATTGAAATTGCCGAAAACTTCGGCCACACCTATATCGGCAGCGAACACCTGCTGGCCGGTCTGGTGCGCGAAGACAACGGCGTTGCCACCAAGCTGCTGCTGGCCAAGGGCGTCACGCCCGAAGCGGTGGACGCCATCATCCGCCGCACCGTCGGCGTCGGCATCCCGACCGTGTTGACGCCGGACGATTTCACGCCCCGCAGCAAGCACGTCATTGAAATGGCCGTGTCGCTGGCCCGCAGCCAGAACGCGGGGTACGTCGGCACCGAGCATCTGCTGGCGGCGATTTTGCAGGACGGCGAGAGCTGCGCCGCATTCATCCTGGGCGAGGTCGGCGTGTCGCAGGCGCAACTCATGGATGAGCTGTTCAAAGACGGGCAACAGGGGGCGCCCTCCATGCCGGGGCGCGGCTACAGCGCAAAGGGCGGAAAAACATCTACGCCGAATCTTGATAAATACGGGCAGGACCTGACTGCCCGGGCCAAGAACAACGAGATCGACCCCGTGATCGGTCGTGCGCAGGAGATCGAGCGGGTCATCCAGATCCTTTGCCGCCGCAGCAAAAACAACCCCTGCCTGATCGGCGAACTCGGCGTCGGTAAAACGGCGATTGCGGAAGGGCTGGCGCTGAAGATTGCCCAGGGCGAGGTGCCGGAGCTGCTGCGTGACAAGCGCATCGTGGCGCTGGACCTGACCGGCATGGTGGCCGGCACCAAGTATCGCGGCGATTTTGAGGAGCGGATCAAAAGCTGCATCGACGAGGTCGTCAAGGCGAAAAACGTCATCCTCTTCATCGACGAGGTCCACAATCTGATCGGGACCGGCTCGGCTGAGGGCGCCGTGGACGCGGCAAACATCCTGAAACCGTCGCTGGCCCGCGGAGAGCTGCAGGTCATCGGCGCCACCACGCTGGCGGAGTACCG
>JAFRUA010000045.1 GCA_017434855.1 Clostridia bacterium | reverse complement strand
GTCTGCCCAAAGCCGCAGAATATTTCACACTTTTTTGTGAAAGTTTTGAATTTCTCATGAAATTTGATAAATTTGACCGCATCTACACTCTAATTAGCTGGTTTTCCTTTTCTACTACCGGTTTTTAGAGGTGCCCAATTGAGAATTGCGGTCGCGGGATCTAATTGCGCTGAAGGCGCCACATCGCAAGGCGCCCCCTTGGGGGAGCTGGCAGTGCCGCAGGCACTGACTGAGGGGGGCAGCAGGCGACAGGTCTCGTCCGCAGAGGAAGGGCATTTATCGCAGGAAGCATGTGAATGATATCTGACTTTGAGAAGAGGTAAAGCCCGCCCCTTTTGGGGAGGGCGCCGTCGCGCAACTGCCTTTCGGGAAAGTCTGAGCACTGCAACGCGACGGCGGGAGAAGCAAGGACCCCGACCGTCACCGCCGCGAACGGCTAACTGCTAACAGCTAACAACTATATTATGAAAATCATTCCATACGATTCAAAATACCGGGATGACATGATCTTCATGGTCCTGCAGGCCAAGGACGTGCTCGGCCGCGTGCCGCGCATCAACGACGACCTGCTGAATGTCGAAACGGTCTATCTTGCCGCCGGCGACATGTTCTGGCTGGCGATCGACGACAGCGACCGGGTGGTTGGCTGCGTCGGGTACAGCAGCGTTTCCGGAACATCGGACGCGGTGCTGCACCGCCTGTATGTCAAGGCGGACAAAAAACGCCAGGGCATCGGAACGGCGCTGCTGCAGACGGCGGAAGCGTATATGAAAGAACACGGCAAAACGGCGGTGCATGTCCATCTTGGCGCGCCGAAAGCGCAGTGGTTCGAGTCCTATGCCTTTTATGCGAAGCACGGCTATGCCGAATACGAACCGAGGTATTGGAAAAAGATTCTGACGTCAGATCGTTGAGAAGGAGTGTGCGCGATGCTTTGGGTGCATCTTTCAGTCGCGTTGCTGTTTGTCGCACTTGGCATTGTCTTTTGGCGCGGCAAAGGCGCCGCCATGATCGCGGGGTACAACACGGCGCCGGAAGAAGAAAAAATGCGCACCGACGAAAAGAAGCTCTGCCGCTTTATGGCAAAGCTGATGTTTGCCCTTGCCGCGTGCTGGCTGGTGGCTGCATTGAGCGAACCGCTGCACAGCCGAACGCTGCTGTGGAGTGGGCTGGTACTGTTTCTGGCCGTGGTCATTGCCGGCGTGATCTATGCAAACACCGGGCGCCGCTTTGACGCGGAGTGATTTAGCTGTGCGTTTGCCGCGCTCGCCTGCGCGGGCGCAGGGCCGCCGCCAGGGGCGCGCTTCGGCGGGCCGAAGCGCGGCGGACAAAGCGCAACACAAATACGGCAAAAATCGTTCGCGCGGCCGGGCGCTTTGCCCGGGCGCCGACCTGGTCGGCGCACCCCCGGCGGCGGCTTTCACGGCCGCGCAGCGGCCGCGCCCGTCCCATCCTTAAAGATCAATTGTTTTTTGGAGTATTCTTATGATCGAACGACGCAAAACCAAACAAGTGAAAGTCGGCCGTCTTGCCATCGGCGGCGGCGCACCGGTCACGGTGCAGTCGATGCTGAACGTGGAGGCCCATGACGTCGCCGGCAACGTCGCCCAGGCCAAAGCGCTGGAAAAAGCCGGCTGTCAGATCATCCGCGTCGCGGTGCCGGACCTGGCGGCGGTGGCGACCGTTGCCGCGCTGAAAGACGCCGTGGCGGCGCCCATCGTGGCCGACATCCATTTCAATCACAAGATCGCCCTGGCCTGTGTGGACGCCGGGGTGGACAAGGTGCGCATCAATCCGGGCAACATCGGCGCGGACGAAAACGTGAAGGCTGTTGCCGACAAGTGCCGCGCCCATGGGGTGCCGATCCGCATCGGCGTCAATTCCGGTTCGGTGGAGCCGGAGTTTCTTGCGCGGTACGGCGGGCCGACGCCCGAAGCCATGGCCGCCAGCGCGATGTATCATGTGCGCCTGTTGGAAAAATATGACTTTGACAACATCGTGATCTCGATCAAATCCTCCAACGTCGGGAACATGATCGAGGCCTATCGCCGCGTGGCAGAGGCGTGCGACTATCCGCTGCACCTGGGCGTCACGGAATCCGGCACGGCGCGCATGGGGCTGGTCAAGTCCGCCGTCGGCATCGGCTCGCTTTTGATGGAGGGCATCGGCGACACGATCCGCGTTTCGCTGACGGACGACCCGACCGAAGAGGTTCGCGCCGGGTTTGACATTCTGGCGGCCGCCGGGCTGCTGACCGACCGGCCCACGCTGGTGTCCTGTCCCACCTGCGGGCGCACCAGAATCGACCTGATCGCGCTGGCAAAGCAGGTGGAAGCGCGGCTGCAAACGGTGCGCAAGCCCATCACCGTGGCGGTCATGGGCTGCGTGGTCAACGGCCCCGGCGAAGCAAAAGAGGCCGACGTGGGCATCGCCGGCGGCGACGGCTGCGGCCTGCTGTTCAAAAAGGGCGAGGTCCTGCGCAAGGTGCCGGAGGACGCGCTGCTGGACGAACTGATGAAAGAGATCGAAGCGTTATAATCGAGGGGAATTATGAGCTGTAAATTTCAGGACCTGTTCGGCGACTGGCTGAACGAAACAGAACTTGCACTGCTCCCGGCCGACAGCATGGTGGACGGGATGCAGCTTTCAAAAGAACGGCGCGCACTGACTCTGGCTGTGCGCTTTTCGTCGTTGGTACCGGGCAGCGTCGTCGCTTCGGCGCAGGATGCGCTGCGGGCGGCGATGGACCTGACCGCGGTCCGAATCAACGCCGCAATGCCGGCGGCCTGTTTTTCCGAGGCGTACTTTTCCACGATCATCCACGAGGTCAACGCCGCCATTGCCGCGTCCAACGGCTTTTTCAAAGACAGCGCCTGCAATCTTCGCGGCAACGACCTGGTGATCACCCTGCGCCACGGCGGGGCCGACATTCTGCGGTCCTGCGGCTGCGACGCATTCATCGAAAAGCTGGTTATGGAACGCTTTGCGCGCCCGGTCACGGTGGTGTTTGCGGGCGAGGACGTCACGCTGGACGACGAGTCCGTGGTCAATATGATGAAAAACGCCGAAGACAGCAACCTGCGTGCCAAGGGCATCGACCCCGAAGAGCTTCACCAGCCGAAGCAAAAAACGCACAAGGTGGTGGAGGGTATTCCGCTGTATCTGGAAACGGCCCGGCCCATCTATGGAAATAAAATCACCAAAACCCCGACCCCGCTGCGCGGCGTGACGGCAGAGGACGGGTCCTGCGTGGTGTGGGGCGACATCTTTCGCTTTGACAGCCGCGAAACGCGCGACAAGCGCTCCGTCATCATCACCTTCAACCTGACGGACCGTACCTATGCCTATTCCTGCAAAATCTTTGAACGCAAAGAGAACTGCGATCAGTTGCTTGACAAGCTGAAGGACGGCGTCACGGTTCTGGTGCGCGGCGACATTGCCTATGACAAATTTTCCGGCGAAAACGTCATCAATCCCCGCGCCATCAGCCTGGTGGAAAAGATTCCGCCCATCGACGACGCGGAAGAAAAGCGCGTGGAGCTGCATCTGCATACCAAGATGTCGATGATGGACGCCATGACCGACCCGGCGGTGCTGGTCAAGCGCGCCATCGCCTGGGGCCACAAGGCCATCGCCATCACCGACCACGGCGTGGTGCAGGCATACCCGGAGGCGGTGGCGGCCGCCGGCGGCAAGATCAAGGTCATCCTCGGCGTGGAAAACTATTTCATCGACGACACCGAAGAGCCGTTTGACACCTGGAAAAAGGAAAAGAAGGCAAAATATTATCACATGATTTTGCTGGCGCGCAACAACACGGGGCTGAAAAATCTCTATCAGCTCATCTCTGCGTCAAACCTCAAATACTTCCACCGCCGCCCCATCATCCCGAAAAGCGAGCTGGTCAGGCACCGCGAGGGCCTGATTGTCGGGTCGGCGTGCGAAGCGGGGCAGGTCTATCGCGCCATCGCAAACGGAAAAAGCGACGAAGAGATTTTGAAGATCGCGTCGTTTTATGACTATCTGGAGATCCAGCCCTGCGGCAACAACGCCTATATGATCCGAAGCGAAAACTATCCGAACGTGAACAGTGTGCAGGACATTCAGCAGATGAACAAAAAGGTCGTCCATACGGCCGACGCGTTGGGAAAGATGACGGTCGCCACCTGCGACGTGCACTTCATCGACCCCGAGGATGCGATCTTTCGCGCCATCCTGATGGCGGGGCAGGGCTTTCCGGACGCGGACACCCAGGCACCGCTGTTTTTCCGCAATACCAAAGACATGCTGGCCGAGTTCGACTATCTCGGTGAAGAGACGGCAAAGGAGGTCGTGGTCACCAACCCCAACCGGATCGCCGATATGATCGAAGACATCCGCCCCATTCCCAGCGGCAACTTCCCGCCCAGCATCGACGGCGCCGACGACGAGCTCAAGCGCCTGTGCTGGGAAAAGACCAAACGTCTTTACGGCGACCCGGTGCCGGAGTATGTGGCAAAGCGCCTGACGCGGGAACTGGATTCCATCATCCACCACGGCTTCGGCGTGCTGTATATGATCGCGCAAAAGCTGGTCAAGAATTCTGAGGATCACGGCTATCTGGTCGGGTCCCGTGGGTCGGTCGGCTCATCTTATGTGGCAAACGCCGCCGGCATCTCAGAGGTCAACCCGCTGGCCCCGCATTATCGCTGCCCCAAGTGCCGCCACAGCGAATTCTTCCTGAACGGCGAGGTCGGCTCCGGCTATGACCTGCCGCCAAAGGCGTGCCCCGACTGCGGCACGATGATGGAGCGCGACGGCCATGACATTCCGTTTGAAACCTTCCTCGGCTTCAAGGGCGACAAAAGCCCCGATATCGACCTCAACTTTTCGGGCGAATATCAGTTCTATGCCCACCGGTACACAGAAGAGCTGTTTGGCCTGACCCACGTTTTCAAGGCGGGCACCATCGCCACCGTGGCTGACAAGACCGCCTTTGGTTTTGTCAAAAAGTATCTGGAGGAGCGCGGGCGCACCGTCAGCCGTGCCGAAGAGGACCGCCTGGCCATCGGCTGCACCGGCATCAAGCGCACCACCGGCCAGCACCCCGGCGGCATGGTGGTTGTGCCCACCTGCTTTGACGCAGAGGATTTCACCCCCGTGCAGCACCCGGCCGACGACGCCAACAAGGGCATGATCACCACGCACTTTGACTTCCATGCCCTGCACGACACCATCCTCAAGCTGGACAATCTGGGCCACGATGTGCCCACGCTGTATAAGCATCTGGAGGACCTGACCGGCATTCCCGCGATGCAGACCGACATCTGCGACCCGAAAATCTATGAACTGATGGCGTCGCCCGCGCCGCTGGGCGTCACGGCAGAGGACATCGACTGCCCCACCGGCACGCTGTCCATCCCGGAAATGGGCACGCCCTTTGTCATCCAGATGCTGCTGGACGCAAAGCCGAAAAACTTTTCAGACCTTTTGCAGGTCTCCGGCCTGTCGCACGGCACGGGCGTGTGGCTTGACAATGCGCAGGAGCTGATCCGCAACGGCACCTGCGACATCAGTAACGTCATCGGTACCCGCGACAGCATCATGGTCTATCTGATGCACAAGGGCGTGGAGCCGAGCATGGCGTTCAAGATCATGGAGATCGTCCGCAAGGGCAAGGCGACCAAGCTGCTCACCGACGAACACAAGCAGGCGATGAAGGAGCACGGCGTGGAGCAGTGGTACATCGATTCCTGCATGAAGATCCAGTACATGTTCCCCAAAGCGCACGCGGCCGCCTATGTCAGCGCGGCGCTGCGGTTGGGGTGGTACAAAATCTACCGTCCGCTGGAATACTATGCGGCCTATATGACCGTGCGCGGCGACGACATTGACGCGGCCGCCGTGCTGCAGGGCCGCGCCGCCGTCAAAAAGCTGATGCAGGAGATCAAAGACAAGGGCAAAGACGCCCCGCCGAAGGAGCAGAACATGTACCCCGGCCTGCAGGTCGTCAACGAGATGATGGCCCGCGGCATCGAATTCCTGCCCGTGGATATCTACAAGTCCGAGGCCACGACCTATCAGATCGAAGACGGCAAAATTCGCATGCCCTTTGCGGCCCTGTCCGGCGTGGGCGAAAACGCGGCGGTCGCCCTGGCCGACGCGAAAAAAGGCGGCGCAACCTTTGTGTCGGTGGACGATTACGCGGCAAAAAGCGGCGCATCCTCTGCCGTGATCGACGCGCTGCGTCTGGTCGGCGCGTTCAAGGGCCTGCCCGAGACACGGCAGATCAGCCTGTTTGATTTCTGATTTTAGATGTTAGATTTTAGATGTTAGATGTTAGATCAAGGGGCGCCGCGCTGTGCGCGATGCGCCAAATCGGGGAGGTGCCGGATGGAGGATCGGATTGTTCAATGGGCGGCGGAGCTGCAAAGCCTTGCACAGGCCGGCCTGTATTACGGGAAGGACGCGTTTGATCGGGAGCGCTACGCGCGCATCCGGGAAATATCGGCAGAAATGATGGCGGAGCGCACAGGTCTGCCGGCGGAAAAGGTGACCGATTGGTTCTGTGCCGACAGCGGCTATCAGACCCCAAAGGTGGATACCCGCGCCGTTGTGTTTCTGAACGATCAGATTTTGCTGGTCCGGGAAAAGGACGGCCTTTGGACATTGCCCGGCGGTTGGTGCGAGTTCAATCTTTCTCCCGTTGACAATGTGATCAAAGAGGCGAAAGAGGAGGCCGGGCTCGACGTGGTTCCGGTTCAGCTGCTTGCCGCGCAGGATCGCGACCGGCACAATCAGCCGCCCTATCCCTGTCACGTTGTCAAGCTGTTTTATCTTTGCGTTTCGCTTGGCGGAGACTTTGCGCCGAACGCCGAAACCACAGCGCGGGGCTGGTTTGCGCTTGACGCCCTGCCGCCGCTTTGCGAGACAAAATGCACCGCCGAGCAGATTGCGTTGTGCTTTGAACTGTATCACGACCCGCTGCGTCCGACGCAGTTTGATTGAGGTGCCGCCGATGAAAGAGCTTTCCCTGTGTCCCGACGAACGTCTGGAGCCGCTGGGCGGCGGGCTGCAGATCGTCGTTTCCCCGGCGCACATCTTTTCCACCGACTCCATTTTGCTGGCGCACTTTGCCGGCATTCACAAGTACGACACGGCCTGCGACCTGGGTACGGGCAGCGGCATCATCCCGCTGCTGTGGTGCAAAGGGGAGAGCGGGCCCATCACCGCCGTGGATCTGCAGGAAAAGGCCTGCGCCCAACTGCAAATGAGCCTGGCGCTGAATCATCTGGAACATCGTGTCACCGTGGTGCAGACCGACCTGCGGCAAAAGCACCCGCTGCTGCCCCGGGGGACGTTTGACCTGGTGACGATGAACCCGCCCTATCAGCCGCTTGGCACCGGCCACGCCAGCACTGCCCGCAGCGACCGTCTGGCCCGGCAGGAAACGACCTGCACTCTGGCGGACGCGGCGCAGGCGGCGGCCAACCTGCTGCGCTTTGGCGGGCGGTTCTGCCTTTGTCACAAGCCGGAACGGCTGGCCGATATTTTATGTACCCTGCGCGACTGCAGGCTGGAAGCCAAGCGCGTGCGCTTTGTGGTGCAGGCCGAAGGGCGCGCCCCGTGGCTGGTGCTTGTGGAAGGCAAGCGCGGCGCAAAGCCCGGCCTGCGGGTGGAAAAAGACCTGCCGCTGCAAACCGCCGACGGCCGCGACAGCGAAGAGATGGCGGCGATCTTCGGCGACTACAGGGAACACTGAGTGAACAAATTCGGAATTCGGAATTGTGGTTGCGCCGAACCTTTTGCAAATCGTCAGGAATGCACCGCGAAGAAAGCTTTTTCACAATGGCAAGTGTGTAAATTGTATATATACACTGTTGCAGAGAAAAATAAAACATTCAGAACCGGGAACAATAGATGAAAAAGCAGTTGACAAATAGGGATATATCCCCTATAATAGAATTGAAAACACAGGAGGTTCCAACGATGCCGACAATCTGCCATTTTTACGGAATCATCATTGTTATGTATTTGCGCAACAAGGAACATAACCCGCCGCACATCCACGCAATCACGCAGGATTTTGACGCACCGTTTCTGATCGAAACTGGTGAGATCATGGAAGGTGAATTCCCGCCCAAAGCAAAGACGATGGTCAAAGAGTTCATCATGAAGTACCAAAAGGAACTCCTTGAAATGTGGGAAACCGAAAAGTACCGGAAACTGCCGCCGATCAACTGATCCAGACAATACGATCCACAGGAGGTGATGGCTGTGTTTCATAAGGCGATTGGATTGCAATTCAAAGAAGGAACCGTGTTGGAAGTCACGTTCCAGGACGGCGTTGTAAAAAGATATGATATGCAGGTGTTATTCCCGAAGTATCCGCAACTGGAAGCGCTGCGCGACCGGGCGCTCTTTACCTCCGGCAAGTTGATGGGCGCATACGGCATCCTGTGGAACGATGATCTTGACATTGAAGCAGAAACGATCTATGAGGACGGTGAAACGGTTCGCCGGGAATCGATTCCTCTGCATCTGTCGTCTGCGCTTGCGGTTGCAACGGCGCGTGCCAAGGCGGGCATTTCACAAAAGCAGCTTGCCGCCAAAGCGAACATGGATCAATCGGATCTTTCCAAAATTGAACGCGGCGTTGCCAACCCTTCCGTTTCCACGCTGGAACGCATTGCCAATGCACTGGGCGGAACGCTGTCGATCAATATCGTCACCTGATCCAAAAACGGAATCACATGCGGTTATAAGTATCGATCAAAACGGAAACCGTAAATTCGCAAGTCCGCATTGCGAATTGGGCACCTCTAAAAACTCAAGTCGTTTGAGCGCGATGCAGATTTTACCGTCAGATTGCATAAATTTGACGCAGGAATCCTTTCGGCTTTCAAGGAAAAATTGGGCAATCTGACGGTGAAAGGTACGCGTGATCGAGCGGCGCGCAGTTTTTAGAGGTGCCCAATTGCGAATTCATTCAACGGAGGTCCATCATGTCCGGAACCCTTTACATTGTCGGCACGCCGATCGGCAATCTGGGCGACCTGTCGCCCCGCGCGGTGGAAACGCTGCAAAGCTGCGACTTCATCGCCGCCGAGGATACCCGCGTGACGCTGGGGCTGCTGAATCACTTTGCGATCAAAAAGCCCCTCATCAGCTATTTTGAACACAACCGCCGCGAAAAGGGCGAGCGGATCGCCGACCGCATCGCGGCAGGGGAGTGCTGCGCGCTCGTCACCGATGCGGGCATGCCCGCGATCTCCGACCCCGGCGAGGACCTGGTGCGTCTGTGCCATGAACGGGGGCTGCCCGTGGCCGTGGTGCCCGGGCCGACGGCCTTTGCCACGGCGCTGGCCCTGTCGGGCATGCCGGCCGGCCGTTTCACGTTTGAGGGCTTTCTCAGCATGAACAAACCAAGCCGCCGCGCCCATCTGGAATCGCTCAGGACCGAGGAACGCACCATGCTGTTTTATGAGGCGCCCCACAAGCTCAGGGCGACGCTGGCGGACCTTGCCGAAGTCTTCGGACCCGACCGGCCCGTGGCCATTGTGCGCGAGCTGACCAAGATTCATGAAGAGGTGCTGCATTTTACGCTGGGCGAGGCGTGCGCGTACTATGAAACGACCCAGCCCCGGGGCGAATTTGTGCTGGTACTGGCGGGGTGCGCGGCGCCCGAAACGCCGGCGTTCACACCGGCGCAGGCGCAGCGGCTGGCAAGGGAATATCTGGCCGCGGGGCTGCCGGCCTCCGCTGCGGCAAAGCAGGCCGCCGCCGAAACCGGCTACAAAAAGGGGGACCTTTACAAAGCCCTGATCGAAGGAAAGGATGATTGAAATGAACGCAGTGACCGCGTGGTTCCGTGATTACTGGCAATATGCCGCGGCCCTTGTGCTGGTGGCCGTGGCAACGGTGTTTCTGTGGGTCAAGGCCGTGCGTGCCCACCGCGCGCACCAGACGCGCTTTCACGCAGAGGAGGAAAAGCTGCGCCGTCTGGCCGATCTGAAAACAAAGTACCGTGAACTGACAGGCGACGTCATCGCCGACGCACCGAAAGAGGAGCTTTTGGCGGGCGTGGCGCTGCATCTGCAGCTCTGGCTGCAAAAACAGCCGGATATGAAAGCGGCGTTTGCGTCGCTGCCGGCAGAGGCGCAGTTTGTCTATGCGCTGGACGTCTTCACAGACGACGGGCCGCGCGGATTCTTCAAGCAGAACGGCGCGCCGCTGCTGCGGGTCATCGCCCCGGCATTTGCGGCAATCGGCCTGACAGACGAGGTCCCGACGGTGCGAAAGCTGGCGCTGATGTTTGACGAAACCGACGAAACAACGTCGCTGGATGCATCCGCGCTGGCGCAGGCGGAAAAAGATTGGGACGACCGCGATCTTTTAACTCAAATTAAACTGGCGGGCGCAGAATATATTCAAAAGAATTCTGCGCGCTTTTCAGATTTGAGATTGACAGATTGAATATTTGCGTGTATAATATCTTAATGACTTTCCCTTTGGCGCGTATCAAAGAATCAAACATGCGGAGGAACAGCTTATGAAAAAAGTGATCGCGGCGGTTTTGATCCTGGCGGTCGCCGTCTGCCTTGCGGCGTGCAAAAACAAAAAGAACACGTCGGATTCCACGACGGAACTGATCACGGCGGCGCCGGGCGGCGTGACCCAGGTGACACCCGCTGCCAGCGGCAGCGAGGCGGCGCCGGGTGGCGTGACCACCCCTGTTCCGGGGGCAGACAGCAACACGATGGTGTTGACGACCCAAACGGGCGCCACGGTTCCCGTGGTCCCCACCACTGCGGTGGTGCTGGACCCGGCGGCAGTTACGGCATTGAGCACGTCGCCTTTTATTACGACCGGTTCACCCTATTTGACG
The DNA here is from genome assembly GCA_017434855.1 of Clostridia bacterium. Taxonomy (GTDB): domain Bacteria; phylum Bacillota; class Clostridia; order Oscillospirales; family Acutalibacteraceae; genus UBA6857. The sequence continues at coordinate 18,994 of JAFRUA010000045.1, read as the reverse complement.
ACGCCCCCGGTCGTGACCTCGCAGCAGCCGGGCGTGACGTATGTCACCGCATATCCGACGCAATCGACGCAGTATCAGCCGACCCAATCCGCCCAGCCGACGCAGCCGACCCAGCCTGTGCCGTCTGACGTGACGCCGACCGATCCCACCGCGCCGACGCAGACGCCGTCGTCTGACGCGCCGACAACCACCACGGCGGCGCCCAACCCGGGCACCCGCACGTCCAAGACGCTGGTCATCTCTGACGTTGCCGCCGGCGGGGGCAAAAAGGTCTATTTGGACATTGACCAGTCCGGCTGGAACAGCTCGTTCAAGCGCAACAGCGGCAATGTGAACGTGACGGTGGACGGCCGCGGCTACACCGTGCCCGCATCCATCGACGCCGGGTCCTCCCGCATCGTGGTGGATCTGTCGTCTGTGGAGGTGGAGGATGGCGCCCGCGTGACCGTGTCGGTTCCGTCTTCCTTTGTGCAGACGAGCGACGGAACGCAATACAACAACGGCACGTCTGTCAGCGGCAGCGTCTATTTCTGAGTGGATACAATAATATAACAAAGAGCAGTCCGGGCGGCTGCTCTTTTTTTGCGCGGTTCAAACTGCATCGCGCCCCACCGCGCAGTGCCGGGAACGTCGGGCCGCCGCCGGGGGTGCGCCGCCGCAGGCGGCGCAAACTTCAAAGCACCCGCAGCGCAGCCGATTCAAGCGGTCTGTTTGCTTTGAAGTTCGCGGTTCGCGCGCGAACCGCGCCCCCGGCGGCGGCCCGTCAGCCGCGCACGGCCCTGCCGCATGTTTGCATACCCGGCGCTGTCTGTGTCAAAACTCTCACCGGGTGATGATATGGATATTCTATCGGTCAAATTGTATGCGCGGCAATTGCAGGGCACGCACCGGGGCGCGGATGACGTGTGGTTCTTTGTGCAGCTTGTTTGTGTGGCGGCGCCCAATGCGCTGGCGCTGGGGCTGCCGTGGCTGCGCGGCAGGCTGCGGCTGCCGGCTGCGGTGGGGCTGTGCCTGGCGAATGCCGCGGTGCTTTTGCTGTGCGCGGCGGCAAACACGCGGCGGTTTTTTGCCCGCGGCTGCGGTGTGCCGGCGTCGGCCTTGCGGCCGCTGGGCAAGGTGCTTGGCTTTCGGGCGCTGGTGGCGCTGCTGCAAACTGGCCTTGCGGCGGCGTCGCTGCTGCCGGCGGCGGTCGTCTTGGTGCTGACTCGGGTGCTGCTGCAAACCGGGCTGACGCGGCGCGAGCTGACGCTGCTGCTTTGCGGTACTGCGGCGTTGGCGGCGCTGGCGCTGGTGACATTTGCGCGGGCGGCGTCGCTGCTGTTCCTTGCGCCCTATGCCTATGCCGGCGGGTCCGGCGTCAGGGCAAGCATCCGCCAAAGCATTGTGACCATGGCGGCGCAGCGGCGTGCAGCCCGGCGGTTCCGGCGCAGCTTTTGCGGCTGGTTCCTGCTGTGTGCGCTGGCGGTGCCGGCGCCGTTTGTCTGGAGTTATTATCAGCAAAGCGCCGCCGTGTTTGCCGGGGCGCTGCTGCCGGCGTGGCAAACCGGCACGCCGGACGACCAACCGACCATTCTGCTTGACAAATGGGCAAAAACATGATAAAATGAACCGACTCACATTCCGGTTGACCCTTTATATATGGATGTGGAAGAAAAATTTTTTATTTACCAACCAAATTTGTTGGTAAAAGGGGTTGACAAATGCGTTGCTTTGGCGTATAATACTACCAACCTACGAAATAGGTAGTCAATACGAAAGGGCGGCGAGACGGATGCAGCTTCGATTCACGCATCTGAACCGGGTCAATTTCCGCTTCGGTCGAATGTACGGTGCGAACGATCCGAACAACAGCGTACCAAAACATTCTGACTGAAGAAAGGAAATGACTTATGGCAAACTATAAATTCGAGACATTGCAGCTTCACGTCGGGCAAGAGCAGCCCGATCCCGCGACCGACGCCCGTGCGGTGCCGATCTATGCAACCACCTCTTATGTGTTCCGTGACTGTGCGCACGCGGCGGCCCGCTTCGGCCTGACGGACGAGGGCAACATCTACGGCCGGCTGACCAACACCACCCAGGCGGTGTTTGAACAGCGCATCGCCGCGTTGGAGGGCGGCGTGGCGGCCCTGGCGGTGGCGTCCGGCGCGGCGGCCATCACCTATACGATTCAGGCGCTGGCACAGGGCGGCGGCCACATCGTGGCGCAAAAGACGATCTACGGCGGCAGCTTCAACCTGCTGGCGCACACGCTGCCGAACTTCGGCATCCGCACCACCTTTGTGGATATCCACGACCTTGACGCGGTGGAGGCGGCCATTGAGCCGGACACCCGCGCCATCTATGTGGAGGTGCTCGGCAACCCGAACAGCGACATTCCGGACCTGGACGCCATCGCGGCGCTGGCGCACCGGTACGGTCTGCCCGTGGTGGCAGACAACACCTTCGGAACCCCGTTCCTCATCCGGCCGATCGAGCACGGCGTGGACATCGTGGTGCATTCCGCCACCAAGTTCATCGGCGGCCACGGCACCACCCTTGGCGGCGTGATCGTGGACAGCGGCAACTTTGACTGGGGCAAAAGCGGCAAATACCCCGCCATCGCCTCGCCCAACCCGAGCTATCACGGCGTTGCCTTCACGGCGGCGGCCGGCCCGGCGGCGTTCGTCACCTATATTCGCGCCATCCTTTTGCGCGACACGGGCGCGACCCTTTCCCCGTTTGCGGCTTTCCTGCTGCTGCAGGGGACCGAAACGCTGTCGCTGCGGCTGGAGCGCCATGCGGAAAACACCCAAAAGGTGCTCGACTATCTTGTGAAGCATCCGCTGGTGGAAAAGATCAATCACCCTGCGCTGCCGGATCATCCGCAGCACGCGCTGTATGAGCGGTACTTCCCGCAGGGCGGCGCGTCGATCTTCACCTTTGAGATCAAGGGCGGGCAAAAAGAGGCCCAGGCGTTCATCGACCACCTGCAGATCTTTTCGCTGCTGGCGAATGTGGCAGACGTCAAGAGCCTTGTGATCCATCCGGCGACCACGACCCACAGCCAGCTTTCCGAAGAGGAGCTGCTGGATCAGGGCATCAAGCCGAACACCATCCGCCTGTCGATCGGGACCGAGCACATCGACGACATCATTGCCGATCTGGACCAGGCCTTTGCCGCTGTGAAATAAGAAAGGGGAATTTATCATGTCTAAAATATATCAATCCGCTTCCGACCTTGTGGGACGTACCCCGCTTTTGGAACTGACCCATATTGAAAAGGACCTGGACCTGAAGGCGACCATTCTTGCAAAGCTGGAATACTTCAATCCCGCCGGTTCGGTCAAGGACCGCATCGCAAAATCCATGATCGAAGACGCCGAGCAAAGCGGCGCGCTGAAGGAAGGCGCCGTCATCATCGAGCCGACCAGCGGCAACACGGGCATCGGCCTGGCCGCCATCGCCGCGGCAAAGGGGTACCGCTGCATCATCGTGATGCCGGAAACCATGTCTGTGGAGCGCCGGCAGCTGGTCAAGGCCTATGGCGCCGAGCTGGTGCTGACCGACGGCACCAAGGGCATGAAGGGCGCCATTGCCGAGGCGGACCGCCTGGCAAAAGAGATTGCAAACAGCTTCATTCCCGGCCAGTTTGTCAACCCGGCAAACCCGAAGGCGCACCTTGAGACCACGGGGCCGGAAATTTTTGAAGACACCGACGGAAACGTGGACATCTTTGTGTCGGGCGTCGGCACGGGCGGCACCGTGACGGGCGTGGGGCAGTACCTCAAAGCGAAAAAGCCCGGCGTCAAGATCGTCGCCGTGGAGCCGAAGACCTCTGCCGTGCTGTCCACCGGCGTGCCCGGGGCCCACAAGATTCAGGGCATCGGCGCGGGCTTTGTGCCCGACGTGCTGGACACAAAAGTGTATGACGAAATCATCGCCGTGGACAACGACGACGCCTTTGCCATCGGCAAGCTGATCGGCAAGAGCGAAGGCGTGCTGGTGGGCATCTCTTCCGGTGCGGCGGTCAAGGCGGCCATCGAGCTGGCGAAGCGGCCCGAAAACGCGGGCAAGACCATCGTGGCCCTGCTGCCGGACACCGGCGACCGGTATCTTTCCACGCCGTTGTTTGAGGGCTGAACCCTGACAGAACATCAATGATCCATACCGTCTCACCGGACGCGCGGCGCAATGACGCCGGGCCGCCCGGTGTTTCGGCGGTTAGAAAGCAAAGGAGAATGAACATGAGAGACAGCGCAAACTCTGAAAGCCGCGCGTTCAACGGTCTGTTTGACGCGGCGGCAGCCACGCTGGACGCGCTGATGGCTGCGGCGTTCCCGCGTCATCACGGCCGCCCGGGCGAGACAGACCCTGCCGTGTACCGCGAAGAGGCAAAGCAGGCGGTGCAGCACCTGATCGCCTATGTGAAGCCCGACGAAGCCGCCGCGCTGACCGACGCATTTCTGGCGCAGTTTGACGGCGTGGTGGACATTCTTTGGACCGACGTGCAGGCCGCGTATGAGCAGGACCCGTCCGCAATGAGCAAGGACGAGGTGATTTTGCTCTTTCCGGCGTTCAAGGCCATCTGCGCCTACCGCTTCTCTCATGTGCTGTATACGCTGGGTGTGCCGCTGATCCCCCGCGCGATTTCAGAGGTGGCGCACCGCGAGACTGCGACCGACATTCACCCCGGCGCGGTGATCGGCACGCATTTCTTCATCGACCACGGCGGCGCCCTCATCGGGGAAACGGCCACGGTCGGCGACCATGTGTCCATGTTCAGCAACGTCACGCTGGGCGTGAAATCGTTTGAGCTGGACGAAAACGGCCACCCGAAAAAGGGCGTCAAGCGCCACCCGGATGTGGGCAGCAACGTCACGATCTATACCGGCGCCTTCATCCTCGGCGGTACGACCAGGGTTGGCGACGGCAGCGTCATCGGCGCGCAGGTCTGGCTGACCCATTCCGTCGGTGAAAACGAAGTTGTCACCATCAAGAACGTGAATCAAAAGAGGTGATCGCATGCTGGTTTCGACAAAGGGGCGCTATGCGCTGCGGGTGCTGATCGACCTGGCAGAGCACTACACGGGCCGCTATCTGCCCATGAAAGACGTGGCGGCGCGGCAGGGGCTGTCGCTGAAATATCTGGAGCGCATCATGCCGCTGCTGGCCAAAGGCAACCTGATCGACGCCGTGCACGGCAAGGGCGGCGGCTATCGTCTGAAAAAGGCCCCGGGCGACATCACCGTGGGCGAAATTCTGCGCCTGACGGAAGGCAGCCTTGCGCCGATCGCCTGCCTGGAGCCGGACGCGCCGGTCTGCCCGCGCACCGCGGAGTGCCGCACGATCGCCATGTGGTCGCGCTTTCAAAAAATGGCCGACGATTTCTTTGACGGCGTGACGCTGGCCGACCTGGTGCAGACCGATCCCGGAGACAATTATGTGATCTGAGTGCACAGTGCACAGTGGACAGTCAACAGTTGACAGTGAATAGTGAACCCGCCGGAAATCTAATTGCGCCGTCGGCGCCACCTCGCAAGGCTTCCCCGATTTCGGGGGAGCTGGCAGTCCGTAAGGACTGACTGAGGGGGCTGTCGGCGGGTTGTTGTTTTTTGGTACGGCGCCGAACGGTTCGGCGACAGAAAAAGACGCTCCGCCACCCAAACGAGCGGCGGAGGAAGGGTTTGCTTGTAGGCGCCAATCAGTGATCGGCTTGCTTTGTAGTGGTCGGCTATCAGCCGACTTGTTTTCGTATCTGCTTCCCATAGCCGCCTGATAGGCGGACACTACATCAGTATCTTGCGCCGAAGATGCGGGCAAGGATGCCGTGGAACCAGCCGATGATGCCCTGGAAGAAGCCGATGTGTTCCCCACCGCACCACGGGCAGAGGTCTTCGGGTTCGGTTGGTGTGTCGGGCTGATCTGGCTGATCTGGCTGATCTGGCGTGGTCGGCGCGTTTTCAATGGTTAGCGTTCCGGTGCCGTCTTCGGTTGCGGACAACGTCAGGATTCCATAGGTATCTTCGTCGATCTTGCCGAATGTGTAAGTTTGATCCATATAAGTAAAAGATGCGTTTTCAACAAGCGGGGTGATTTTTACTTCGGTTAGGTCGCCGGGCAATTCAAACATGACATGTTCACCCAACTCAATATTACCATCCATCGGATAGGCGGTCGCACCTTCTACTGCAATCGCGCTGTCTGCGGCATAAATCACGCGGCTCATATCAAAATCACCTGCAACGCGGAAATAGGTTGCGACATCGCGCAGGCCGATACAGTCGATCGTGCCGGAGAATGTGGAATATCTTCTTTCAAACACATCTCCATTTTCATCCATTTCAAAATAGACTTCGCGATTAGGACAATTGTTGTCGTAAGCATAGATTCTGTCTTGTCCATCAACGATTTCATAACGCAGGAAATTGATCGCGTGGCCGCCTTCGCCGTCTTTTCGGAAGCAGATTTGCAGCGTACCTTGCCCATCATATTCGTGGCTTCTGACATAATTAACGACTTCTTCCCAATCGGATGCGATGTCGTATTTGTTATCAAGCACAGTGTTCCAAAATCCGCGTGTGTAATAGAATCCACCGGCAACCATCGCCTTTTTTGCACGGCTGCCCTGCCGTTGGTGATAATAACAAATCGGAGCGCGCACGGTATCATTGTCATCGTAATCATATAGTTTTGTGCTGCTTCCGAGTATGTTGATATCCAACAAACCGTTATAATAACCTGCGCTTGTCATGGACATCCCGAAACAGTGACCGGATTCATCGTGTTCATCGCCGTAGTTTTCAAAGCTATAGGTTTCTTCGCCGCGATTGTAGATGTTTTCCCATTCACAAACGAGACCATGATTTAATAAAGAATAAAAATCTTCATTGTTCATAGCACCCGTATTAGGGTCATCGTTCCATGTGCCCGCATTATTATGCCAAGCCCTAATCCGGTACATCATCGAATAATATTCATTACCTTCCACGTTATCCGGTTTTGTGGTATCTCCCGGTTCTTCTGCCAATGACCAGTTCTCATAGCTCCAGGTTTCTCCTGTTATCCATTCCCACTCGCCATCCAGTTCAAAATCAACGCCGCCAAGCCAATAAACATTTTTGGTTTTGTCCTGTATGACGCTATAAACAAATGCTTGTTCTTCTGCCGACGTAATCGTCACCAGATGTCCACCGAGACTTTCACAATACGCTTTTGCATCTGTCCAGGACATAGATTCATCGAACGCTTTGTAATAGTGGCTGTTGAATTCCATTGCATCAGCGGGAATGTTTGTTGCTTCGGCAACCGGTACAATCAGCACCGCCATCAGCAGTGCCAAAATAATGGATAGTGTTCGCTTGGCTTGTGTTCGAGTTTTTTTCATTTGCTTGTCCTCCCTTTGGAAAATAAATTGTTTTGCGCAATAAAAAATGCGCAGCTCTCAGAGCTACGCACGAAAAATACACAACTCTGATTGCTGCTAAACACATCTATTTTCACTGCGAAGAATACGAAAAACCAAGCGCGAAAATAACGAGTCGGTATTTTTACCAAAACGATAAAAATACGCACTCGATTTTTCACACGACTTCGCAGTGCAGACCAAATGATTCAGATGTGCTTAGCACCAATACTTTACCACATCTTTCCGAAAATTGCAAGCAAAAGTTTTGTCAGTGTCCCTTGCGGTTGCCGAGCCGTGCGGTGCGTACCAAAAAAAGAAACAAAAAGTTGCCGATATGTTCCTTCGCGGCGCAAAGAGAACGGTCGCGGAGATATTCCCCGCGACCGCAATTCCGAATTCCGAATTCCGCATTCCGAATTCCGAATTAAAAAATTCGCCGCCCGGTCTCCCGAAGCGGCGTTTCTGTCCACTGTGCACAGTGCACTGCGCACTGCGCACTGCATATTATAAATCCTTCAGGTGCTTGCTGCGGCTGGGATGGCGCAGCTTTCTGAGCGCCTTGGCCTCGATCTGACGGATGCGTTCGCGCGTGACGTTGAATTCGCGGCCCACCTCTTCCAGTGTTTGCGGCGTGCCGTCGCGCAGGCCAAAGCGCAATCTGAGCACCTCCGCCTCACGCGGGGTCAGCGTTTCCAGCACTTCGTTGACCTTGGAGCGCAGGAAGGTCATGGCCGCGGCGTCCGCCGGCGACAGGGCGTCCTCGTCCGGGATGAAATCGCCCAGGTGGCTGTCTTCCTCTTCGCCGATCGGCGTTTCCAGCGACACCGGCTCCTGCGAGATGCGCAGAATGTCGCGTACCTTGTCCACGGGCATGTTCAGCTCGGCGGCGATGTCTTCCGGCGTGGGGTCTTTGCCGTCGCGGTGCAAAAGCATGTTGGACGTCTTTTTGACCTTGTTGATCGTTTCCACCATGTGCACCGGGATGCGGATGGTGCGGCCCTGGTCGGCGATGGCGCGGGTGATCGCCTGACGGATCCACCACGTTGCATAGGTCGAGAACTTGAAGCCCTTGGTATAGTCAAACTTGTCCACGGCTTTGATCAGGCCGAGGTTGCCCTCCTGGATCAGGTCCAGGAACATCATGCCGCGGCCCACATAGCGCTTTGCGATGCTGACCACCAGGCGCAGGTTGGCCTTGGTCAGCTTGTCTTTGGCCTCGCGGTCGTCGTCCTTGATGCGGATGGCAAGGTCGATCTCTTCCTCCGGCGTAAGCAGCGGCACCCGGCCGATGTCTTTGAGGTACACCTTGACGGGGTCGTCGATCACCATGTTTTTGCTGTCGATCGGCGCGATCTCGCCCTCATACCCCTTCGGCAGGTCGATGTCCATCGAGATGCTGCCCAACAGGTCGTCGGTGAAATCGTCAATGATCTCGATGCCGTGGCTCTCCAGCGTGGAATAGAGCTTTTCCATATCGTCAACATCGATGTCGCTTTCCACCAGCACGGTGTCAATGTCGCTGGAATTGAGCTTGCCCGTGGCGACGCCCTTGTCGATCAGCGCTTTGATCATTGTCTTTTTTTCCAGATTTTCCATACCTTTATCCTTGCCTTTCCTGAATGAAATGATTCATTGATTATGATTTCTTTTGAAACAGGGCGCGAAAATCGTCGCCGTCCAGGGCGGCCGCGTTCACGTTTTCACGTTCAGACGCCTGTGTTTTCAATACGTTGATGCAGTCGGTGAATTCCTTTTTGCTGCCGGTCTGCATGGTTTCCTGCCCGCAAAGGGCAACCAGGCGGCTCATCTCTTCGTCGCCGAGGTCTGCAAAGCGGCTGAAGTCCAGGCTGCTGTTTTGCCCGATCAGTTCGCAGATGCGCAGATAGAGCGCCTGCAATGCCGGGTCGGTGAAGTCCTGCGCGGTGAGCGACGCGCCCGCAAGCGACATGAAATCCGGGTTGGCATACAGCAGCGCAACGATGCGCTCCTGTGCCTTCAGCGCCCGGGTGCCGGACCCGGTCCGGATGCTGCGGCGGCTGGTTTCGCGCAGATAATCCTGTGTGATCGCCTGCATTTTTTGCTTTTCCTGTGTACGCTGCCGGCGGCGCCGCAGGTCCCTGATCCGTGCCAGCACGGCGGATTTGTCGACCCCCAGCGTTTCGGAAAGCTGCGAGGCATACAGGTCCACCGCAATGCCGTTGCTCAGCCGGCTGAGAATGTCTGCCGCGGCGTTGAGATAGCGCAGCTTGCCGTCCGGCGTGTCCAGCAGCAGCCCGTCCTTTGCCTTTTGCAGCGCAAATTCGATATCGTTGGACGCCCCGCCCAGCAGCGAGCGAAACCGCTCCGGCCCGTAATTGCGCAGGATCTCGTCCGGGTCCTTGCCGCCGCTGAGTTTCACGACCCGTACCTTGGCGCCCACGGAAGCGAACACCTCGATGGCGCGCTGCGTGGCCTTTTGCCCCGCCTCGTCCGCGTCATAAGACAGCAGCACCTCTTCGGTATACCGCATCAGCAGCCGGGCCATCTCTCCGGTGAGCGCCGTGCCCAGGCAGGCGATGACGTTGTCAAACCCCGCCTGATGCAGCGAGATGGCGTCCATATACCCTTCCACCAGAATGAGATTTTTCTCTTTGGTGGTCTTTGCCAGGTTCAGGCCAAAGACGCCCAGACTTTTTTTATACACCGGTGTGTCGGCGGTGTTGATGTATTTCGGCTTGCTGTCGTCCAGCACACGTGCGCCAAAGGCGACCACCCGCCCGCGCACGTCAATGATGGGCACGATCACCCGGCCGCGAAAGCTGTCATAGTACCGGAACTGCTTTTCACCGTTCACGATCTTTTCACGGCGACCCACCAGGTTTGCCGCATACTGCTCCTCATAGGAGTACCCCAGAGCGCGCAGGTGATCGCGCAGCGCCGTCCATGCATCCGGCGCATAGCCCAGGCCGAAGCGCGTGATCGTGCGGTCTGAAAAGCCGCGCGCGTTTTTATAGTACGCAAGGCCCGCCCTGCCGTTGGGCGACAACAGGGTGTCGTGAAAAAACCGCGCCGCTTCCTTGTTCATTTCATAAACGCGCTGGCGCCGTTCGGCCAGGCTGGTGTCGACCCCGTCCTGCGGCAGCGTCATGCCGCAGCGTTCGCACAAAAAGCGCACCGCCTCCACATAGTCGAGGTTTTCGATCCGCCGGATGAAGGTGATGACGTCGCCGCCCGCGCCGCAGCCGAAGCAGTGAAAATGCGGGTTGGCGTCGTCGGGGTACACGGTGAAGGACGGCGTCTTTTCATTGTGGAACGGGCAAAGCCCGACCAGGTTGCGCCCGCGCCGTTTGAGCGGCACATAGGCAGAGATGATCTGTTCGATGTCGCTGCGCAGCCGCAGCTCTTCCAGAAACGTGTCGTCAAACCGCGGCATAGAATCACCACCTTTTCAATTCGCAATTCGCAATGCGCAATGCGCAATTGCGGTCGCGACCATACTTTGTCCCTGGATCAAAGCCTCGTCCGCGAAGAAAACAATGCACAATGGGAACCGGGCTGATCAGATTTGCCGCAGCCTTTCCGTTGCGTCAGAAATATAATTGCACGCTCGCTGTTATGTACCATGTTTTTTCGCGGACGAAACCTTCCTATTGATATACAGCGAAAACGCGACCGCAATTGCGAATTGCGAATTTCTAATTGCGAATTATTCCTTGCTCCATCCCTTCGGGATGAAATAGCGTTCAAACATTTTCAGCGCATACCCGTCGGTCATGCCGGCGATGTAGTCGCAGGCGGCGCGGGCGGCGCCCTCCTGCCACGCGATGGAGATATAGTCGTTGGGCAGCTCGTCCGGGTGCCCGGCAAAAAACTGAAACAGCGTCTGGATCATGGCGACGGCCTTTTTTTCTTCGCTTTTGCACACCGGGTTGGTATAGACGCGGTCAAACATGAATTCGTGCAGCGTGTCAAACGCGGCCTGCACCGTGGGGTCCAGTCTGACGTCGCGGTCGGTGCAGGCGATGGCGGATTTCACCAGCGTGTTGATGCGCGCGCTTTTGCGTTCGCCCAGCACGGTGCGCACCTGCGCCGGCAGGTTTTCTTCCGTGAGCACGCCGCCGCGGATGGCGTCGTCAATGTCGTGGTTGATATAGGCGATGCGGTCGGCCAGCTTGACGATGCGGCCCTCCAGCGTATCCGCCTCTTTGCCGCGGGTGTGACAGACAATGCCGTCGCGCACCTCAAAGGTCAGGTTCAGCCCCCGGCCCTCATTTTCCAGCCGGTCCACCACGCGCAGGCTTTGCTCATAATGGCGAAAGCCGCCGTCCATCACACCGTCCAGCGCGCGCTCCCCGGCGTGGCCAAAGGGCGTGTGGCCCAGATCGTGCCCCAGGGCGATGGCCTCGGTCAGGTCTTCGTTGAGCGCCAGGCCCACGGCGATGGTCCGCGCAATCTGCGCCACCTCCAGCGTGTGGGTCAGCCGGGTGCGGTAATGGTCGCTGTCCGGCGACAGAAAGACCTGGGTTTTATGCTTCAGCCGGCGAAAGGCGTTGCAGTGGATGATGCGGTCGCGGTCACGCTGATACGCCGTGCGGATATCGCACTCCGGCTCGTCGCGCAGGCGGCCTTTGGTGTTGGCACACAGCATGGCGTTCTCTGACAAAAACTGCCGTTCCCGGTCCAGACTGCGCTGTCTGACGGATTCCATGAAGCGGTCCCCCTTTTTGGTATCTAACAGTATATACAAGTTTTTTTGCGCTTTTCCCTTGTGTGGGAATGAAAAATTTCTTTCCTTGCCCGGTATGGACGCCCCGCGGCAACAAACACTATTGGCGGGGGGGAATCGTGATGCAAACCAAACCGTCAAATGTGGGGAATTTTCTTTTGCTGCTGTATGCGGGCCTTGCGCTGCTGTTTTTGATCGCCGTGGTGCTGGACCGGGGCTTCGGGCTTGCCGTGCCGCAGGTGTGGAAACGCGGGACGTTTGCGCTCACGCTCATCGCGCTGGCTGCGGCGCTGGCGGTGCTTCTGCCGCGGTCGGGCCGGGTGCGGCTGAGCAAGCGCGTGTTTGTGGGGACCCAGATCGTTTCTTTTGCGTGGTGGCTGGCCGTTCTTGCGGAATTTGCACGGTGACGGCTTGACTTTTTTCTCCAAACGTGGGATAATAGACACGGACCCGGACAAACCGGGCAATCTGATTTTCAGGAGGTCTGACCCATGTCCAGAGAAACCTATCGCTTTTTGCGCGACCTGATCCGCAACACCTATCGCACCAACCGCACGCTGCTGCGCCTGATTTTCTTCTGGCTTTGAGCCGCGCGATCCGGATTTGACAGGGGGTTGATTCTATGCTGCTTTTGTTGTACCGCCTTGTGCGCACCATCAACCGCATGAACTTCATCACCGGCCGCTTGCTGTTCCGTCTGCTGTTTCACATCTGAGGTCAGCTTTTTTATCAAATTCTCTTGACAAAGCGCCGTGCCTGATGTATAATACCACCAACCTATTTGATTGGTAGGAAATAGAACGAACGGGGGAATGCATATGGATCGCAAAACGATCACCCGCATTTCTTTCGCCGCAATGTTTGCGGCGCTGACGGCGCTGTTTATCACGCTCATTCACATTCCATACGGTGAAACGGGCTACATCCACCTGGGCGACGCGGTCATTTTGCTGTGCGCTGCGGTGCTGCCTGCGCCGTATGCGATCCCGGCCGCTGCGGTGGGCGGCGGGCTGGCCGATCTGTTCAGCGGCTTTCCGCTTTACATCATCCCGACCGTCATCATCAAGTCGCTGATGGCGCTGACGCTGTCATCCAAAACCGGGACCGTTCTGTGCCGGCGCAACCTGGCCGGGGCGGGCGTTGCCGTCGGGCTCAATCTGCTGCTGTATGCCGTGGCGGAATGGGTGCTGGGCCTCGCCGTGTACGGACTGACGCCGGGCGGCGCGCTGGCGGTTGCCGTGACCACGCTGCCGCAGAACGCGATCCAGGGCGCGGCAAGCTTTGCTTTGTTTGTGCCGCTGGCGGCAGGCTTTGACAAGCTGCGCGCAAAAACAACATTTCATCCTTGACCGGTTGCCGGTCGACGCCTTTGGGAGGCATTTTTATGGCAGATATCAAAACGCAGGCCGCAGCCGCCGTGCGTGAACTCATCGACATCGCCGGGCTGAAAGCCGGGCAGTTGCTTGTGGTGGGCTGTTCCTCGAGCGAAATTGTCGGCGCGACGATCGGCCACGGCTCTTCGCTGGAAGCGGCCGAGGCCGCCTTTGCCGGGCTGTACCCGGTGCTGAAGGAACGTGGCATCTTTCTGGCCGCGCAGTGCTGCGAGCACCTGAACCGCGCCCTGATCGTGGAGCGCGCCGCGGCGGAAAAGTTCGGCTTTGAGATCGTGCACGTTGTGCCGCAGCCGAAAGCGGGCGGCTCTTTTGCCACCACGGCGTGGCGGAATTTTGACGACCCCGTGGCCGTGGAGTTCATCAAAGCGGACGCCGGGCTGGACATCGGCCTGACGCTGATCGGCATGCACCTGAAGCATGTGGCCGTGCCGGTGCGCCTGCAGCAGAGCAGCATCGGCGAGGCGCGCGTGACCGCGGCACGCACAAGGCCGAAGTACATCGGCGGCGAACGGGCAAGGTATGAATGAAGAATGAAAAATGGAGAATGGAGAATGGAGAATTGTGCCATCTGAAAGCGCTGCTTTCGGGTGGCGTTTTTGCTTGGTACGCGGGCCGGCGTTTGGTGACGGCAAGCGACGCGCCGCCATCCAAACGAGCGGCAGAGAGGAAGCCGACAGGTGAGACCAGGGAGTCGAGAACTGCGGCGCAATCAGATGGCCGCGATCTGACGTCTGACATTTACGGTCTAAATTCATAGAACCTTAACACAATGTTGTCACATTTGTTGTATAATTATTGCGAACGTGCAAACGCACGAGGGCATTGTTAAAAATTCTTTTGGTGGTGACATGATATGAAAAAAACCGTATTCCTGACCGGCGCGTCCGGCACCATGGGCTGGGCAGCGTTCAAGGAGCTCTATGCCCGCACGCAGATGTACAACATCGTCGTTTTGCTGCGCGACAGCAAAAAGAACCGCGCCAAGTTTGCCGCGTACCTCAAGGACCCCCATGTGCGCATCGTCTGGGGCGACCTGACCGAGTATGGCGACGTGCTTGACGCCGTGACCGGTGCGGACTACATTCTGCACGTCGGCGGCATGGTGTCGCCCGCGGCGGACTATTTCCCGAAAAAGACGCTGTTCACCAACATCACGGCAATGAAAAACATTGTGGCGGCTGTCAAGGCGCAGCCCGACCCCGACAGTGTGAAGGTTGCCTACATCGGTACCGTGGCAGAGACCGGCGACCGCAACGCGCCCGTGCACTGGGGCCGCTGCGGCGACCCGATCCAGATCTCGGTCTATGACCACTACGCGATCAGCAAAACCGTGGCGGAGCGCATCCTTGCGGATTCCGGCCTGCGGTACTGGGTCTCCATGCGTCAGACCGGCATTCTGTACCCCGAGATCATCTATAACATGGAGCCGATCATGTATCACGTCCCGATCAACGGCATGCTGGAATGGGCCACGGTGGAGGATTCCGGCCGCCTGTGCGCCAAGGTCTGCAACGCCCGCGTGCCCGAAAGCTTCTGGCGCCGGTTCTATAACATCTCCTCCGGTCACGAGTACCGCCTGACGAACTATGAGTTTGAGGAGTACCTGCTCAACGCGATCGGCATGCGCGGCAAGGACGTCGTCAAAAAGCTCTTCTCTCCCAACTGGTTCACGCTGCAGAACTTCCACGGCCAGTGGTACACCGACGCCGACGAGCTGGAAGAGATCCTGCACTTCCGCGCCAACATCCCCGTGAAGGAGTACTTCAAGGGCATCGCGAAAAAGGCGCCGTTCTATTATAAGCTTTCCGGTCTGGCGCCGCTGGGCATCGTCAAAAAGATGATGATGGCGCCCATTGCCAGCACGCCGATGTACGGCACCCAGTCCTGGGTTGAAAACGGCATCCGCGAGCGTGTCACGGCCTACTACGGCTCCAAGGAAGCATATGAAAACATCGGCAACTGGAGCACCTTCGATGTCGTCATCCCCGACAAAGAGACCCCGGAGAACCTGCTGGACCACGGCTATGACGAAAGCAAGCCGTTTGACAAGCTGACGCTGGCCGACCTCAAAAAGGCGGCGGCCTTCCGCGGCGGCGAATGCCTTGAGAAAAAGCTGCCGAAGGACGTCTATACGCCCATCAAGTGGAAATGCGCCTGCGGCCACGAGTTTGAAATGTCGCAGAACCTGGTGCTCAAGGGCGGTCACTGGTGCCCCGAGTGTCTGCCGATGCCGTGGAATTACGACGCGGAAGCGAAGGTCAACCCCTTCTTTGCACAGGTCTGGTACGCGCACCACAGCCCGACGGAAAACAACGTCTACGGCGAAGACATCTATTTCGGTTACAGAGAATAATATGACTGCCGCGGCGACGGCTGGAGAGGAACCGCCGCCGCGTGCAAAAATCGGAAACGGCAGGGTACGGCAAACGCGGTGCCCTGCTGTCTTTTGTTGCCGCAGATCAGAGCATGGGGAAGGTCCGCACGGCTGAAAATAAAAAGCCGCGGGGCGCACCTTCCGGTTTCGGAAAGCGTCCCCGCATACAATCAACGGAACACGGTTTTATGCTTCGAGCTTTTGATAGGCATAGGTCCAGACGTCCTTCACCTGCAGGCCCTCGCCGTCTTCGTCGCTTGCGACAACATGCTTTCGTAAGTTGCCGTAGTTGTCATAGCCGAACGCATGGACCTCCTGCCAACAATCGGTCCGGTCGAATTCCGCGTCATAATTGGTGTAGTTCAGCACAACCTTTTTCAGGTTCCCGCTGCGGTCATACGTCATCGCGGCAGCTTCTGACCTTTCGCCTATACTGTCTTTGCTCGTGCAGGTGAAGCCGGCAACCCGCCCGCTTTTGTCATACTTGTAAACTGTTCTCGTGCTGTCGACGCCGCTAGCATAGACGACCTTGACCGGCCGGCCTGCACTGTCATAAGCGAAGGTGATCACAAAGGTCGCACCGCCCTCTTTCTCCGTGTATTTGATTAATCTTCCGTTGCCGTCAAACACCCAGACTTCCTTGTAAACGTCACCGTCAGAGCGTTTTGATACGATGGTCAGTTTGCGCAGCGTGCCGTTTTTATCATAGGCTCGGGCCCAGGTTATCACCCCTTTACTTCCGTCGGAGCTTTTCCAGACGTTCTTGATCACGTTGCCGTTTTTGTCATAGGCATAGGCATCCACGGTGCTGTTTCCATTGGCGCTTTTCCAGACTTCTTTGATCTTGTTGCCGTTTTTGTCATAGGTATAGGCGTACACACAGCTGTATCCGGCAGAACTTTTCTCGACTTCTTTGATCATGTTGCCGTTTTTGTCATAGGCATAGGTCCAGGCGATGTCCGCTTTCCCGTTCTGATAATGCACGTCTTTTAACAGGCGGCCCTGTGCGTCATAGGCACGGGCAGCTCTGACGCGGCCGTCAAGGACGTCTTTGGTCCGGACCCAGCCGTCCGCAATGCCGAAAAAATCATCCTGTTCCCACGGCAGATATTCCACCACCTCGTCCGGATCAAATTCCCACGGGTCATAGTTGTCGGCATTCATCACCGGTACGCCGACGGCAGACACAGCCGTCATGCCGCACATCATCAGCAGCACGGCGAGGAAAAGCGCAACCGTTTTTTTCATAGAATCAGCCCCTTTCATGAGTTAAAGTTATTATAGCATGACCCTGATGAAAAGTCAACACTCGGGACACCGGCGGGCGATCCCCGCAAAGACGGATCGGTACCCATGGTGGGCTGTTTTGACCTCGTTTTGGGCAACACATCGGTCCGCCCCTGTGCGAGGCGTGCATTTATTATTTCAGCGACCCAACCCACCGATTGTATTCGTGCGTGATCTCTTTTTGCCAATCAATGATCGGCGTCTACGGGATAAATGACGCTGCATCGGCGGCGCGTCCTTGCCGTCACCGATCACCGGCCCGCGTACAACAAAAAACGACCCGTCGCGTCCCGGCGGGTCAATTTTCAACGTTTGATTTTCAATTCGATTCGCGCGGAGCTTGCCCTCCGGTTTCGTTCCGTGTTCCCCGCGCGCTAACAGCTAACTGCTAACTGCTAACCGCTATCTTTTCACCCGCGCGCCCGCGCCGGCCATCAGGGCCTCCACCTCTTTGCGGCTGGCCATGGTGGTGTCGCCGGGGGTGGTCATTGCCAGCGCCCCGTGCGCCGCGCCGTAGTTCACGGCCTTTTCGGCGTCGCCGGTGGTCATCAGGCCAAAGATCAGGCCGCTTGCGAACGAGTCGCCGCCGCCCACGCGGTCCATGATCTCCAGGCCGTTGTAGTCCGCGGCCTTGTACACCTCGCCGTCCGCCCAGCAGATGGCGCTCCAGTCGTTGACCGTGGCGGTTTTGACCGTGCGCAGGGTCGTGGCCACCGCCTTGAAGTTGGGGTACGCCGCGGCCGCCCGATTGATCATCTTTTTGTACCCGTCCAGGTTCAGCGTCTTGAGCGAAGCGTCGTTGCCCTCGATCTCAAAGCCGAGACAGGCGGTGAAGTCCTCTTCGTTGCCGATCATGACGTCGACGTACTTCGCGATCTCTTTGTTGACCTGCTGCGCCTTTTCTTTGCCGCCGATGGCGCTCCACATGGAGGGGCGGTAGTTCAGGTCATACGACACGACGGTGCCGTACTTTTTCGCGGTCTTGATCGCGGCCAGCACCGTTTTGCACGACTGCTCGCTCAGCGCGGCATAGATGCCGCCGGTGTGCAGCCACCGCACGCCGAGGGCGCCGAAGATGTGCTCAAAATCAAAGTCCTCCGGCGTGGCCTTGGAGATGGCGGTGTTTGCCCGGTCAGAGCAGCCGACCGCCCCGCGGATGCCGAAGCCGCGCTCCGTGAAGTTGAGGCCGTTGCGGCAGACGCGGCCGATGCCGTCGGTGGGCATCCACTTGATCAGCGAGGTGTCCACGCCGCCCTGCAGGATGAAATCCTCCATCAGCAGACCGATCTCATTGTCGGCAAAGGCGGTGATGACGGCCGTCTTCATGCCGAAGCAGCGTCTGAGGCCGCGCACGACGTTGTATTCGCCGCCGCCCTCCCACGCGCGGAAGGAGCGGGCGGTGCGGATGCGCCCCTCGCCGGGGTCCAGCCGCAGCATGACCTCGCCGAGCGACACGGCGTCAAAGGCGCAGGATTCTTTGGGCTTCAGGTTCAGGTCCATAAACATACCTCCGGGAATATTTAATTCGGAATTGATCGCAAGCGATCGGAGCGGAATTCGGAATGATGGGGCGCCGCCTGCGGCGATGCGCCGATCTTGCAATTGCGGCGCGCAGCGCATAGAATTTACACAGCTTCGATTACGACATTTCTTTCTTCGCGGGTACGGCGTTATGTTTGCCGCAATCCATCCCGCGACCACAATTCCGAATTGGGCACCTCTAAAAACTCTTTCAAAAAGGAAGCAAATATGGTATAATAGAGGCAACAAAAAGAAAGAGGAAAAAGAGATGCAATTTGGATTTTTTGATATAGAGAACAAAGAAAACAGGCTGAGTAAATTGGGCG
>JAFRUA010000044.1 GCA_017434855.1 Clostridia bacterium | reverse complement strand
TTTTCCAAATGATCGCCCAATTTACTCAGCCTGTTTTCTTTGTTCTCTATATCAAAAAATCCAAATTGCATCTCTTTTTCCTCTTTCTTTTTGTTGCCTCTATTATACCATATTTGCTTCCTTTTTGAAAGAGTTTTTAGAAGTGCCCAATTGCAAATTGCGAATTGATTCCCTGGAGGTTTTCTTATGTCATTCCAAGCTGCTTACATTCCCATCGGTGTGCCGACCTTTCATCTGGAATCGGCCGGGGCCGCTTTTGACGCATCCGCCGCGCTGCTGCGTTCTCTTGATCCCGACGTTGCCGTGCCGGACGAGATGCTCTTGTCCCTCGACAAGCTGCGCGCCTTCCTTGACACGCTGCACCCCGACTTTTTGATCGTGCAGAACGTGACCTTTGCCAACGCCGCCTATATGAGCGAGGTGCTGCGCCGGTTTGACTGCCCCATTTTGCTGTGGACGCTGCGCGAGCCGGTGATCGACGGCGGCCGCCTGCGGCTGAATTCCATGACGGGCGCGTTCTCTGCCGCCAACGCCATGCGCGCGTTTGGCCGGCGCTTTGCCTATGTGTTCGGCGCCCCGCAGGAGTCCGCCGTGAAAGAAACGGTGGAAGCGGTGCTGAAAGCCGCAACCGTGAAATATGACATGAAACACCTGAAGCTCCTGCAGGTCGGTCACACGCCGGAGGGCTTCGGCTTCGGCCGCGCGCTGGACGCTGAGATGCTGTCCGCGTTCGGCGTGGGTCTGGTTTCCATCGAAGCGCGCGAGCTGATCGGTCGCGCCAAAGGCTACACCGACGAAGAGGCCGCACCGTATCTGGACCGCGCGCGCGCCTGCATCCCCGGCCTGGACAATACCCCGCAAAAGAACCTTCTGGACTTTGCGCGGCTGTTCAAGGCCTATGAAACCTATGTCAAAGAAAACGGCATCGGCGCGCTCTCCAGCCGCTGCTGGCCGGATTTCTTCACCGACTTCGGCACTCCGGTGTGCGCGGTGCTGGCCATGCTGGGCGATTTGGGCGTGCCCGCCGCGTGCGAAGCGGATTCCTACGGTGCGCTGTCCATGTTCATCGGGCAGGCGCTGACCGGTCTGCCCACCTTCTTCGGCGACCCCGTTTCGCTGGACGAGGGTGAAAACACCGTCACCTTCTGGCACTGCGGCACGGCGGCATGCTCGCTGGCGCGGACCGACACGGGCGCGGCCTGCTCGGTGCACTGCAACCGCAAAATCGGCCCCACGCTGGACTTCGGCTGCAAGGCGGCGCCGCAGGTCACAATCTTCCGCATCGGGCGCGAACCGGACGGGTCGTTCCGCTTCTTCCTTGCAAGGGGCGAAGCGCTTGACAAGCCGAAGCAGTTCAACGGAACATCCATCGTTGTCAGGACCGAGGGCGACAGCCTTGCGCTGGTCAGCCGCGCGGTCAAAAACGGCTGGGAGCCGCACTTTGCGGTTGTGATGGGCGACGTCACCGCGCCCGTGACTGCACTGGCAGAGATGCTCGGCATCCCGGTGGAACAGTATTAAACAGGAACGGAGAGGGACCCATGGCACAGCGGTCGTTCAAATTTTCGGTGGTCATGCCGGTGTACTGCGTCGAGCAGTATCTGGAAGAAAGTGTGGAATCCATTCTGGCGCAGACCATCGGCTTCAAACAGAATATCCAGCTTGTTCTGGTCAACGACGGGTCGCCGGACCGCAGCGGCGAGATCTGCGAACGCTATCAAAAGCAGTACCCTGACAACGTGGTCTATGTGCGGCAGGAAAACGCCGGCGTCAGCACCGCGCGCAACAACGGCCTGGCCCATGCCGCGGGGACCTATGTCAATTTTCTGGATTCCGACGACAAGTGGGAGCCGGACGCCTTCAAAAAGGTCTGGCGCTTTTTTGAAAAGCACAAAGACGAGGTGGACGTGGTCAGCACGCGGATGGTGCACTTTGAGGCCAGCACCAGCGCCCACATTCTCAACAAAAAGTTCAAGGGCGGCGACCGGGTGGAGGATATCACCCAGCCCGAAAACGCCGCGCTGGTCCAGATGCATGTGACCTCGGCGTTTTTCAAGCGCAGCGCGCTGGTCGAGGCGCACGCGCATTTTGATCCCACGGTGCGCTACGGCGAGGATTCGCTGTTTATCAACAGTCAGATTTTGCGGCGCGGCACGCTTGGCCTGATGAAGTCTGTGACGCACCTGTATCGCAAGCGGCTGAGCCAGACCTCCGCCGTCCAGACGCAGAACACCAACCCGGAATACTACGGCAATTCGCCGCGCAAACACTATTTCGGGCTGATCGAACAGTCCAATGAACGGTACGGCGCCGTGCTGCCGTATATCCAGAATGTTCTGGCCTATGACATCGGGTGGCGCTTTTATGTGCCCCCGCCGCCGGAGCTTTGCGCGGACCCGGCGTTTTTGCCGGCATATGAAACGATGCTGCGCAGAGTGCTGAAGGAGATCGACGACCAATACCTGATCGCCAACGAGATCCACCCGCACTTTGAACGCAAGAATGCGATGTATCGTATGAAGCACGGCGTGGACATCTATAACGATGCGGTGTTTGACGCCGCGCACGGCACGGTCTCGCTGGGTGATATCGACCTGATCCATCTGGACAAAAATCCGCAGGCGTTCCGTATCATGACGCTGGACGTCAAAAAAAATACGCTCTATCTGGAGGGTCTGGCGTTTCGCTGGCTGTTCCGGTGCTTTCCGGGGCAAAAGAAAAAGCTGTTTCTCAAGGTGGGCAAAACGCGCACGCAGTTGGAGCTGCTTCCCTTTAAGCACGATCTGGAGCGCAGTTATTACGGCGAACGAAAAAAGTGCTTTCGTTTCTGTGCCAGGGTGCGCCTGACCAAAGACAGCTTTGATGAAAAAGGCCGCCTGCGCATCCGGCTGCTGTTTGCCGTGGGCAAGGCGCGCTGCAGCGTGGCACTCGGCTATGGCCGGTCGCTGCCCAACCGCCGTGTCAACAAAAAGGCATACAGCGTCTTCGGAAAATACATTGTCATCTGCGGCAAAACGGGCATTCTGGTGGAGCGTCCGCGCAGTGTGAAACGGGCGCGCCTTCGCTATGAGCTGGCGCAGTGGGCTTTCCTTTTGAAAAAGGGCAAGCTGCCGCTGGTGCTGCTGCGCCTGCGCGTACTGCTTTTAAGTTTCTGCGTCAGAAATCAGTCCGTCTGGCTGCTCTCTGACCGGGCGGAAAACGCCGGTGACAACGGCGAGGTCTTTTTCAAGTACCTCACGACGCACACGCCGCCTGGGGTGCGCCCCGTTTTCGCGATCTCAAAGAACGCGCAGTGCGCCGACCGGCTGCAGTCGGAAGGGGAGACCGTCTTTCTGGAAGACAAAAAGTACCGCACGTTGTTTTTGCGCGCGGACAAGATCATCTCCTCCTCTGCCAACGAGTTCACGCTCAATCCGTTTGACAGGGATGCGCGCTATCTGCGCGACCTGTTTCCGCGGCGGTTCTATTATCTGCAGCACGGCGTGGCCTGCGCAGACCTGTCGGCCTGGCTGAACAAATACAGCAAAAACATCCACATGATCTGTGCCGCCTCCAAACGGGAGCGCCGCGCGTTTTTGAAGGGCGCTTATTACTACGGCAAAAGGGCGCTGCCGGTCACCGGGCAGGCCCGCTTTGACGAGCTGACCGACCACCGCGAAAAGCTGATCCTGGTGCTGCCGACGTGGCGCAAGGCCATCCGCGAAAGCTATGACGAAAACACCACCAGCGTCTATTTCCCCGGGTTCAAAGATACGGACTATTTCAAGTATTTCAATCGCCTGATCAACGACGAGCGCCTGCTGGCTGCGATGCGTGAAAAAGGCTACAGGGGCCTGTTCTGCATCCATCCCATCCACATGAAGCAAGCGCCGGATTTCACGCAGAACGACGTGTTTTCGGTCAATCCCGGCTATGTGGATTATAACGACGTCTTTGCCCGTGCGGCAATGATGGTGACGGATTATTCCAGCGTATTGTTTGACTTTGCCTATCTGCGCAAGCGGGTGCTGTATACCCAGCCGGACAAGGACGAATTCTTTGCGGCGCAGACCTATGACGAGGGCTATTTCCGTTATGAGCGCGACGGCTTCGGCCCGGTGTGCTATGACTATGACGCGACGGTGGACGCCATGATTGCCGCCGTGAACGAGGACTGCGTGAACCCGCCGCAGTATGTGGAGCGGGTGGACAAATTCTTTGCGTTCCATGACCAAAACAACAGCCGGCGCATTCTGGAAGCGATCCTGAAACGGCCATAAGCTTGAACTGGATCGTTTCTGCTTTGACGCGCAGGGGCGGACCGATGTGTCCGCCCGACCATCAGATGACAGAAAGGAGGCGTTGCCGATGCTGGTCTATCTCTTTTTGATTTTGCTGATCGTCTTTATGAACTTGAAGGCGGCAGGGAAAAACGAGTTTTGCCGCGATTACCTGTCAAAAGAGCGTACGGCGGCCGTCAACGGCGTGTTTGTGCTGCTGGTCTTTTTGACCCACGCGGTCGGGTACGTCAAGCTCGGCGGCCCGCTGGACGCCGCGTACCTGACGATGAAAAGCTATCTGCGCCAGATGATCGTGTCCACCTTTTTGTTCTATTCCGGCTACGGCATGCTGGAATCCATCCAAAAAAAGGGCATGGCTTATGTCAAAACGATTCCGTGGAAGCGCTTTACAAAAGTGTTTCTGCACATGGAAATTGCGGTCGCGCTCTTTCTTTTGACCGACGTGCTGATCGGTGCGGACTACGGCAAATACAAGACGCTGATGGCGTTCACGTTCTGGGAAAGCATCGGCAACAGCAACTGGTATATTTTTGCGATCCTGTGTCTGTATCTGATCGTGTTCCTGTCGTTTTTGGTCTGCCGTGCCAACCCGTGGATCGGCACGGCCCTGACCACGGCGCTGTCTGTGGGGTATGTGTATCTGCTCATCCGTGCGGGCAAAGACACCTGGTGGTACAACACCGTCATGCTTTACGCGGTCGGTATGTGGTACTCTCTTTTGAAGCCGTGGATCGAAAAGCTTGTGATGAAAAACGACGTGACCTATTTTCTCGCCGCCGGCGTGCTGCTTGCGGCGTACTATCCCTGCTTCAAACGGCGCGACACGGGCATCGAATTCTATACGCTGTGGGGCGTGTGCTTCATTTTGCTGCTGGTGCTGCTGACCATGAAGCTGGGCGTCGGCAACAGCATCCTTCGCTGGTTCGGCTCGCATGTGTTCAGCATCTATATTCTGCAGCGCATCCCGATGATCGTGCTGCGGCACCTCGGGCTGAATGCCAGCCGCTATTCATTCATCACACTGTCGTTCCTGGCCACGCTGGTGCTGGCGGTTCTGTTTGACGCGGTGATGGAAAAGCTGGACGGGTGGCTGTTTGGGCCGAAACGCCGGACCGTCCCGGAGCCCGCGTGATCATTCCATCCGCATAATGCACGACCCTCCTGCATACTGTATAGCGTACTTCGGTACAAAAACAGGGTAGGAGGGTTCACTATGGCAAAAAAACTGGCAATCTGTCTTGCGGCGCTGGCGCTGCTGCTGTCGCTGACGGCCTGCGGCGGGCAGGAAACACCGCCCGAAGACGAAACCGAGCTGTCCATCGCAGCGTCCTTTGCCGAGCAGGAAAGCAGCGCTGCGGCGCAGCAGCCGCCCGCGCAAAGCGAAACCGCGCCGGATGCCCCGGCAGAATGACCATGAACCCGGCGGATTGCAAAATCGTGCCGGGATTTTTTTGCCGGGATTTCAAAAATAAATTGTGAACCCTATTGCAAAAAACGGAAAAATCCGTATAATAAAAAGGACTACGGTTGTATGGAGAAACACGGAGAGTCGCCTTTGGCGGTTGCCCTGTGCCGGACGACAACTGCGTGATCAAAAAGCAACAATGAAAGGAAGATCATCATGCTCACAAATGCACCGACCAAAAACCCTACGATCCTTGCCTGGCTGGAAGACAAGCTGGACCTTGTCAAGCCCGATAAAGTTGTCTGGATCGACGGAAGCAAGGAACAGACCGAAGCGCTGCGCGCAGAAGGCTGCTCCACCGGCGAAATGATCAAACTCAATCAGGACCTGCTGCCGGACTGCTATCTGCACAGAACGGCCGTCAACGACGTTGCCCGCGTGGAGGCGCGGACCTTTATCTGCACCCCGACCGAAGAGGAAGCCGGCCCGACTAACCACTGGATGGACCCCGCCAAGTGCTATGAGATGCTCTATGACATCGCGAAGGATTCCTACAAAGGCCGCACGGCGTACATCATTCCGTATTCCATGGGCCCTGTCGGTTCTCCGTTCTCCAAGGCCGGCATTGAGCTGACCGATTCCATCTACGTCGTTCTGAACATGCTCATCATGACCCGCGTCGGCTTTGACGTGCTGGACTGCCTGGGCGACAGCGACGACTGGGTGCGCGGCCTGCACTGCAAGTGCGACATCGACGCGGAAAAGCGTTACATCTGCCAGTTCCCGCAGGACAACACCATCATCTCGGTCAACTCCGGTTA
This sequence comes from Clostridia bacterium, assembly GCA_017434855.1. GTDB lineage: Bacteria > Bacillota > Clostridia > Oscillospirales > Acutalibacteraceae > UBA6857. The sequence goes on along the minus strand of JAFRUA010000044.1, from coordinate 2,958 downwards.
CGGCGGAAACGTGCTGCTGGGCAAAAAGTGCTTTGCGCTTCGCATCGCGTCCTATCAGGGCAAGATGGAAGGCTGGCAGGCCGAGCACATGCTCATCCTCGGCGTTGAAAATCCGCAGGGCGAGGTCAAATACATCTGCGCGGCGTTCCCGTCGGCCTGCGGCAAGACCAACCTTGCCATGATGATCCCGCCCGAAGGCTACAAGGCAAAGGGCTACAAGGTCTGGACCGTCGGCGACGACATCTCCTGGATCCGCAAGGGACCGGACGGCCGCCTGTACGCGATCAACCCGGAGAACGGCTTCTTCGGCGTGGCGCCGGGTACCAACATGAAGTCCAACCCGAACGCGCTGCTTTCCACCAAGAAGGGCGCCATCTTCACCAACGTCTGCCACAACCTTGAAAACAACACCGTCTGGTGGGAAGGCCTTGACAAGAATCCGCCCGAAAACGCGATCGACTGGACCGGCATCCCCTGGAACGGCAAGGTCGACACCGACCGCCCGGGCGCCAACCCGAACTCCCGCTTCACGGCCCCGGCTGTGAACTGCCCGTGCCTGTCAAGCGAATTTGAAAATCCGCAGGGCGTGCCCATCAGCGCCTTTGTCTTCGGCGGCCGCCGTGCCAGGCTGGCGCCGCTGGTCTATCAATCCCGCGACTGGAACCACGGCGTGTTTGTCGGCTCCATCATGGCGTCTGAAACCACGGCCGCCGCAACGGGCGCCGTCGGCGTGGTCCGCCGCGACCCGATGGCCATGCTGCCGTTCTGCGGCTACAACATGGCGGATTATTGGCAGCACTGGATCGACATCGGCGCCGGCCTCGATCCCGAAAAGGCGCCCAAGATCTTCAACGTCAACTGGTTCCGCAAGGACGACGAAGGGCACTTCATGTGGCCGGGCTTCGGCGACAACCTGCGCGTTCTGGAGTGGATCCTCAAGCGCTGCGAAGGTAAGGTCGGCGCACAGGAGACCGCGATCGGCTATCTGCCGTTTGCCGAAGACATCAACATCGAAGGACTGGAAGGCGAAGTCACGCTTGACTCGCTGCGCTCCATCCTTGACGTGGATAAGAAGCTGTGGCTCGACGACGCCAAGGGCATTGAAGAGTTCTATGCCAAATTCGGCGACCGTCTGCCGCCGGTGCTGCGCAAGGAGCTTGACACGCTGAAAGCGAACTGCGCGGAATAAAAACAACACATCGCGCAAGGGGCGGGCTCCGCTCTTTGCGCGATATCTTTTCTATGGAGGCTGTTGCAATGTCAGGATTCCTTCGGTGGACCTCGGCGATCTTTACCGTGCTTTTCAGCTTGCCGATGCTGCTGTTCGCCCTCATTCAAAGCGTCACCGGGCTCGGCTATCCTGCCCGGCCGAAAGACGCGATCGCGGATCAATTCCTTGCCGGTTCACCTTCATTCATTGAGGAAGCCGGTCCGCAGGGGTGGTCGGTCGGTTACGCAAGAACGGTTCTTACGCCGCAGGACATTGCCGATCACACCTATTTTATCGCCGGCTTTCTGATGTTCCCGGCCCAGACGGTCACGGGCGTGCATGACGATCTTTGCGTGCGCGCCGCAGTGCTGGACGACGGTTCCGGGCGCGGGGCGGCCGCTTTCGCTTGGGTGGACGGCATCGGGTTGATGAACGCGGACGTCAAAGCGATCCGTGAAAAACTGTCTGACCTGACGCAAAGCGGTGCGCTTTCCAGCATCGACGTCGGTGCGACGCACGTCCACAGCGGCGTGGATACGCAGGGCATTTGGGGCTTTCTGCCGAGAAGCGGAAGAGACGCGGGCTATCAGTCCGTGCTGATCGAAAAAACGGCGGACGCGATCCGCAGCGCTTATGAAAACATGGCGCCCGGGGAACTGACTTATGCCGCGGCGGCGCATCCGGAAATGTTTACGGACTCCAGAGCGCCACGGGTCCTCGATGAAAACATCCATGTGTTTCGGTTCGTACCGGCACAAAGCGATAAAAGAACGCTGTATCTTGTGAATTTCGGTGCCCATCCCACAAGCTATGGCGCAAAAAACACGCGGCTGTCCGGCGACTATATTTACGCGATCGAGCAGGCGCTGGCAAAAAAGGCAAATGCCGACCTTCTGTTCATCCAGGGCGCCATCGGCGGCGGAATCGGCTGCGACATGTCTGCGGAAAACGGTATGCCGCAGGACGACGATTCCGAAAAGGTGCTGGCCTACAGTGAAAAAATGACAGACCTCATTCTTGAGATCGCACAAACCGGCGAACGCGTTGCGCCGATTTTGAATGTGCGTCACGCGCAGGTGGATGTGGAGGTCAATCAACTGGTTTTTAAACTGGTAGAACGGGCGAGACTTTGCAACGCGGCGGCCTTTCGTGAGAACGGAAAGATTCTGCTGACCACCGAGATCGGGTATGTGGAAATCGGAAAGCAGGTCAAAATATTGGAGTTCCCCGGGGAGGTTCTGCCGGAGATTGTTTACGGCGGTTTCTTATCCGCGCAGGACGCTTTCAGAAAGACAGACTATCCCTACGCGGCACTGAATACCCATTTTGACGAAACAGACGACGTTCTGGTGTTCGGTCTGTGCAACGACGCGCTCGGCTATTTCGTTCCCGACAACGACTTCTCCGCCTCCAACAAAGACGGGCACTACGAAGAAACGGTTTCAACCGGCTCCGTTACCGCGTCCACGCTTTCGGCGGCGTTTGAAGCGCTGCTGTCCGAGGTACGCTGAATCATAACCGCTGCGGTGCCTGTGCGGGGTGCCGCAGCGGTTGCTGTTCCCATAGGCGGCGCTGTACATCAAAAAAGAAACAGCCCGATGGGACTGCTTCAGACTGCTGACAAACCCTATGTTTTGCAAGAGGCATAGGGTTGTTTTTTGCTCAGGGCAAGAAAAAAGCCATGTGTTTTACCCACAGCACATGGCGATTTTCTTCATATTTTGTGCGGCGGCGGTAAGCAAACATTG
>JAFRUA010000043.1 GCA_017434855.1 Clostridia bacterium | reverse complement strand
TCCGCATTCCGCATTGGGCACCTCTAAAAACTGCGCGCCGCTCGATCGCGCGCACCTTTCACCGTCATATTGCCCAAATTATCCTTGAAAGCCGAAAGGATTCCTGCGTCAAATTTATGCAATCTGACGGTAAAATCTGCACCGCGCTCAAACGACTTGAGTTTTTAGAGGTGCCCCATTCCGAATTCTACCCGTCCACTGTCCACGATCAGAATTTCATTCGGGCCCGGCCCGTTTTGGAGGAACTTATGAGCGAAAACAATTACAGCAGCAACCGTGAACCGAACCGGCCCGCGAGCGCAACCGGCTTTGACGGCTATTACACCAACGGTTCCCCTGCCGGCAAGCCCGGGGAATTCAAGGTCAACATCGGTAATCGCGACAGCCGGCCGGCCAGGCCCAACCCCGCCGCGCCGCGCACCACGCCGTATTCCGCGCCCGTGGCAGGGCGCCGTGTGGTGCCCCAGCCCCAGCCGCCCCGGCGTACCGCGGCCAACCAGAGCGATGCGTCTCAGCCCGGGCGCCCCGCCGCGCCGCAGCAAAGGACCGCGCCCCAAAAGCCCGGCAAGCCAAAAAAGCGCAAAAAGGTGATGACCAAGGCGCAGAAAGAGCGCCGCAAGTATCGCAGAATCCGCGGCGGCCTGATCTTTTTGACCGTGGTGATCTGCATCGCCATCCTTTCGGCGATTGCCAGCGCCATCGCCCTGTCTGCCATCAACGACATCCTGGCCATCAACAAATCCGGCAACGACACCGTCACGGTGGAAATTCCGGCGGGCAGCGACTTTGAAAAGGTCTATGACATTCTGTGCGACAACGGGCTGGTCAAGCAAAAGCTGCTGTGCAAATTCTTCCTCAAGTTCCGTCATTACGACGGGTACTACAGCAAAAAGCTGGGGCGTTATGTCGACATCGTCTATGAGCCGGGCGTCTATTATTTTGAATCCGACGACGGGCTGGAGGATATGATGGAAGCGATCAAAGAATCGCATTCGGTGTCCAAGGACACGATCCGCCTGAACTTCCCGGAAGGCTGGACCATTGCCAAAATCTTTGCGCGGCTGGAAAAGAACGGCGTCTGCACGGCCGAAAAGCTCTATGCCAATCTGCAGATCGTGGGCCAGCAATATGACTTCTATAAGAACATCACGCCGCCGAGCGGCCGCTATCTGGTTGCCGAGGGTTATCTGTTCCCCGACACCTATGATTTCTATATCGGTGAAAGCGCAAGCTCGGTGCTGAAAAAGATGTTTGAAAACTATCAGAGCAAGTGGACCAAGGAATATGCGCTGCGGGCCAAGCAGCTTGGCATGACGATGGACGAGGTCATCACCCTGGCGTCGATCATTCAGCGCGAAGCGAAAGACAACACCCAGATGAAAGACATCTCTTCGGTGCTGCACAACCGCCTGAACGACCCCGCGACCTATCCGCTGCTGCAGATGAATTCCACCAAGGACTATATCACCGCGGTCAACGAGGTGGTCGAGTTCAACACGGTCGACTATCAGCTTTACAGCGAAGCCTATAACACCTACAGCGTGCCGGGTCTGCCGCCGGGACCGATCTGCAGCCCGGGGCTTGACGCGATCGACGCTGCGCTGAATCCCAATGAAACGGACTATTATTACTTCTGCCATGACGAGGACGGAAACGTCTATTATGCCAAGACGTATGAAGAGCATCTGGTAAACATGGAAAAGGCGATTATGGACTGATGAACGATCAAAACCAAACAAGGCCGGAGCTGCTTGTGCCCGCCGGAGACAGCCGGCGGCTGCGCACCGCCATTCGATTCAAAGCGGATGCCGTCTATCTGGGCGGCACCGCTTTCGGTATGCGCTCCGCACCCGATAATTTTGACGACGCCCAACTGGAAGTGGCCGTGGCCCTGGCCCACGCAAACGGCGTGAAGGTGTATCTGACGGTCAACGTGCTGCCGCGCAGCGGCGAGCTGCCCGCGCTGCCGCGCTTTTTGGCGCATGCCGCGTCTTGCAATGTGGACGCGCTGATCGTTTCCGACCTTGGTGTGCTGGAGTATGCAAAGCAATATGCGCCCGGAGTGCCGCTGCATATTTCCACGCAGATGGGCGTGGTCAATTATGCCGCCGCAAACGCCCTGTATCGTCTGGGCGCCCGGCGGATCGTCACGGCGCGCGAGCTGTCGCTGAAAGAGCTGAAGGTGATGCGCGCCAATATCCCGCAGGACCTGGAGCTGGAATGCTTTATCCATGGCGCGATGTGTGTGTCGTTCAGCGGGCGGTGCCTGCTGTCAAACTATCTGGCGGGGCGTGATTCCAACCGCGGCGACTGCGCCCAGCCCTGTCGCTGGACCTACAATCTTGTGGAGGAAAAACGACCCGGACAGTTCTTTCCGATTGAGGACCGCGACGGCGCAACCTATATCCTCAATGCGAAGGACCTGTGCATGATCGAGCATCTGCCGGAACTGATTGACGCCGGCATCAACAGCTTCAAGATCGAGGGGCGGGCCAAAAGCGAATACTATGTGGCCGTGGTGACCAACGCTTACCGCAAGGCGCTGGACGGCTATTTTGCCGCGCCGTCGCCCGGTTATCGGCCCGAACAATGGGTAGCGGACGAGCTGACCAAAATCAGCTATCGCGATTACTGCACCGGCTTCTTTTTCGGCGACCCGCGCGAGACCGCCAACATCAGCTTCAGGGGCGGCTATAACCGCCTGTGGGACGTGATGGCCATTGTGGAGCGCAGCGAACACGGCCGTGTCTTTTGCACCCAGCGCAACCGCTTTTTTGCCGGCGACACGCTGGAGGTGCTGACGCCGGACGCCGTGCCGTTCACCGTCACCGCCGATGATCTTCAGAATGCAGACGGCGAACCGATCGAAGCGACCAGCCACCCGATGATGCCGTTTTCGTTTGCCTGCGACGTGCCGCTGGCGCCGGAAACGATTTTGCGCAAGGCGCGTGACGACTGAGTTGTACCGATAAAAAAAGACCGTTCACCGGGTGTGAGCGGTCTTGCTGTTTATGGATGCGGGATTCCTATGGATCCTTTCTGTTCAAAAACGGCCGCTGACACACGTCGGCGGCCAAAACGGTTATTCCTTTTCTTTCTTTGTGCGGTTGGTGAAGCAGATCAGTCCCGCGATCACGGCGCACACCGCGGCAATGCCGGCCAAAAGCGCTCCGTTGCTGACAGCGCCCGCTGCCACAGCCGGCCCCGCGCCCAGCACGTTAAACAGAATGCTGACCACGCTCAGCACCATCAGTGCAGCCAGAACGATGCTGATGATCTTGATCGTTTTCTTTGACATCATACGCGGTTCCTCATTTCATATATTGTTCCATGTCTGCCTGCAGCGCCGCAGTCTTGGCGTTTGCGGCGTCCATGGTGTCGCCGATGGCGGTGTAATAAATTTTGATCTTCGGCTCGGTGCCGCTGGGGCGCACAATGACCTTGTTGCCGGCGGGCAGCGCATAGCACAGCACGTTTGATTTCGGCAGCGTGATGGCCTTGACGGCGCAGGTGGCCGTGTCGGTCTCTTTGCCCGTCTGATAATCCGCAACCGACAGGACCGGTGCACCGGCGATCGCCTTCGGCGGGTTCTGCCGCAGAGAATCCATCAGCGCGGCCATCTTTTGCATCCCGGCCGCGCCCTCAAAGGCGAAGTTCTGCAGCGTGTTGAGATACATGCCGTAAGTGCCGTAAAGCGCACGCATCTTTTCCAGAAGGGTCAGTCCCTTGCTCTTGTAGTACGCGGCCATTTCACAGATCAGCGTGGACGCGACCACGGCGTCCTTGTCGCGCGCGTGGATGCCGGAAAGATAGCCGTAGCTCTCTTCCATGCCGACCACAAAGCGGTCCGCCTCACCGTTCTTTTCCAGATTGGTGATGTATTCGCCGATGTATTTGAAGCCGGTCAGCAGGTCCACCGTTTCGGCGCCGTAGGTTTTGGCAACGGCGGCGACCAGGTCGGTCGTCACGAAGGATTTGATCACGATGGGGTTTTTCGGCAAGATACCCAGTTCTTTGCGGCGCGACAGCAGATATTCCGCCAGCAGCACGCCCACCTCGTTGCCGGTCATCAGCGCATAGTCGGCGCCGTCGCGCACGGCGATGCCCACACGGTCGCAGTCCGGGTCGGTCGCAATGATCAGGTCCGCCGGGAAGTCTGCCGTCATTCGGATGCCCTCTTCAAAGACCTGCTTGATCTCCGGGTTCGGATAGGGGCAGGTCGGGAAGTTCCCGTCGGGCAGTTCCTGCGATTTGACGACCTTGACCTCGGCGATGCCGATGCGGCGCAGCATTTCGCGCACATGCTTGTTGCCCGTGCCATTCAGCGGGGTATAGATCACGCGCAGGCCCGCGCTCCGGCAGATCTCTTTCGACAGGCAGGTTTTTTCCACCTCTTTATAGAATGCTTCGACAACCTCCTGCCCGATGTATTCGATCAGGCCCGCAGCCACGGCGGCGTCATAATCCATGGTTTTGACGTCGTCAAACATGTCGGTCTTTTGGATATAGGCATAGGTTGCGGCGGCGGCCTCGTCGGTCATCTGATAGCCCTCGGGGTCATAGCACTTGTAGCCGTTGTATTTGGCGGGGTTGTGGCTCGCGGTCAGAATGATGCCGCCCTTGCAGCCGAAGTACCGCACGGCAAAGGACAGCATCGGCGTCGGCACCAGCTCGGGATAGAGATAGACCTTGACGCCGTTGGCGGCCAGCACCGCGGCGGCGGACTTTGAAAAGACGTCAGACTTGATGCGGGAATCATAGGCGATGGCGACCGACGGCGCGTCATAGGTCGCGTTCAGATAGGCCGCCAGGCCCTGGGTCGCCTGGTTGACGGTGTAGACGTTCATGCGGTTGGTGCCGGCGCCGATCACGCCGCGCAGCCCCGCTGTGCCGAATTCCAGGTTTTTATAAAAGCGGTCAAGGATGGCGTCTTCATCCCCGGCGATGGAAGCAAGCTCCTTCTGCAGGTCGGGGTCAGCAACGGCGCGTTCCTTCCAGCGTGTATACAGTGCGTGAATGTCGTTCATGACATGCTCCTCCTTTTGCTTTGCGGCGTGACCGCAAACAATATGATAATCTATTGTACCACTTGTGAAAAAGGCGTGTCAAGATATTTCACCGATTTCCGGCGGTGAAAACGGAAAAACTTTGTATCACTCCACTTGCCATCTGAAAAAATATATGCTATACTGAAAAAAACTGCAATGGAGTGGCGTTATGAGACTGTTGACCTGCGGCGAAATGAAACAGGTGGAAAAGCACGCGGCAAACTATGGACTGAGCTATCAGCGCATGATGGAAAACGCGGGCGCCGCCTGTGCGCGGAACATCCGCACGATCCTGGAACAGGAAAAAACCATCCGCCGCAACGTGGCAATCGTATGCGGCAAGGGCAACAACGGCGGCGATGGCTTTGTGGTGGCGCGCAAGCTGCTTGAAAACAACTATCACGTTTGCATTTTGCTGGCTGCGGGGTACCCGTCCACACCGGAGGCGGAGGTCTGTTACAAAGAGGCGACCGACCATTCCATCCCGGTGCTGTGGTATGACGCGGACCCGCAAAAGGCGCTGCAGACCGTCAAAAGCGCAGACGTCATTGTGGACGCGGTCTTCGGCTTCAGCTTTTACGGCACGATCCGTGACGAGCTGAAGCCCCTGTTTGCCGAAATGAATGCCGCGTCTGCGGTCAAGTTTGCGCTGGACGTGCCCAGCGGGGTGTATTGCGACAGCGGCCTGTGCGACCGCAGTTGTTTTGTGGCCGATTATACGGTCGCGATCTCTGCGCTCAAGCCGGCGCATGTGGTGCATCCGGCGGCGGATTGCTGCGGCGACGTCATCATTGCCGGCATCGGCATCCCGGACGAAAGCTTTCGTCTGGTGGAACACGCAATGTATACCTATAATACCGCCGAGGTGGCGGCCCTGTTTCCGCGGCGCAGCACCCGGGCGCACAAGGGGAACTTCGGCCGGCTGCTTTCCATCTGCGGCAGCCGCAATATGCCGGGCGCGGCGTGCCTGGCGGCAAAGGCGGCGCTGCGGTGCGGCACCGGGCTGGTGACGGCGGCGTTCCCGGCGTCGATGTATCTGACCATGTCGGTCAAGCTGACGGAAACGCTGCTGCTGCCGCTGCAGGAAACGCCGCAGGGCACGCTGTCCAGGGCATGCATCACCACGCTGCTGGAGCGGCTGCCGGAATTTGACGCGGTCGTGATCGGCTGCGGCCTTGCGGTGAACGACGACACGGCAGAGGTTTTGCGCGCTGTTTTGACGCACGCCGCGGTGCCTGTGATCGTGGACGCGGACGGGCTGAACCTTTTGGCAAAGCACCCGGAATATCTGCAGATGACCCGGGCAACGGTTGTGCTGACTCCGCACCCGAAAGAGATGAGCCGGCTGACCGGCTTTGCGGTGGACGAAATTCAAAGCGCCCGTGTGGAGACCGCGCGGGAATATGCCGCGTCACACGGGGCGTTTGTGGTGCTGAAGGGCGCCAACACCGTGGTCGCCGCGCCGGACGACCCGTGCGTCTATGTCAATGCGTCCGGCAACAACGGCCTGGCAAAGGGCGGCAGCGGCGACGTGCTTGCCGGGATGCTGGGGGCGTTTGCGGCCCAACATTTTCCGCTGCCCCAGGGGCTTTGCGCCGGGGTCTATCTGCACGGCCACTGCGCCGACGTGCTGGGCGACCGCCTGTCTAAAACCGGAATGCTTCCAACGGATGTGGTGGAAGAGCTGGCGGCGGTTTTTGCAGAATTTGAACAGTAATCCTTCTGTGTGAAAGCTGGATTGATCATGAAAAGGACGTTGAAACAAACACTGGCGTTTTTCTCTCTGGTCACACTGCTGCTGGTTTCGGTACCGCTGCACGGCGGTGCGGCAGCGGCGCATGATTTTCAGTTGGTGCAGACCGAACCCGCAACCTGCACCGCAGACGGCGCCCGGTTGTTTGTGTGCGCAGACTGCGGCGAAACCCGGACCGAGACCATCCCGGCGCTCGGTCATGATTTTTCAGAGGATTGGACGGTCGACCGACCGACCACCTGCACCGAAGACGGGCAAAAGAGCCGCCACTGCACGCGCTGCAACGCCGTGACGGATGTGCTGCGGCTGCGCGCAACGGGCCACGAGACGGTGACAACCGTGGTGCCGCCCACCTGTGCCGACCGCGGATATACCCACCATGTCTGTTCGGTTTGCGGCGTGGCGTGGGACGATCAGTATGTTCCGCCGGCCGGTCACACGCCGGGCCTTTGGGTTGTGGACAGTGAACCGACCTGTGAAGCACAGGGCCTGCGGCACCGCAGCTGCACCGTGTGCGGCGTTCTGATGGAACAGGCAACCATCGCCGCCCTGGGGCACATCGACACCGACCGGGTCGTTTTGCCGACCTGCACCGAACGGGGCTATACCCTGCATACCTGCCGCCGCTGCGGCCGTCAGACCCAAACAAAATTTGTTGCCGCAACCGGTCATAGCTTTCCGGAGACCGGGGCGCGTATCCTGGAGCCGACCTGTACTGACAAGGGCAGCGAGCGTGTGGTCTGCACCGTTTGCGGCGCGGCAGAGACCCGGGCCGTGCCCGCCCTCGGCCACGATTACGGCAACAACGCTGCGGCGCGCGAAAAAGTGTGACGGCACTGGACCGTACCCCGCACATTGAGGTGTATGATATCAGCGTGGCGCCCACCTGTACCGAGCCGGGCAAAGCCAGCGGGTCGCATTGTGCGGTCTGCGGCGCCGTGCTCAGCGCTGCCCAGACCTTGCCGCCCACGGGGCACAGCTATGCTGTGACCGCCGTTCTGGAACCGGCAACGTGCACAACCAGGGGCAGCGAGGCACTGACCTGCACCGTCTGCGGCGCGCAGACTACCCGCGCCACGGCCGCGCTGGGTCACGCGCTTTCCGGCTGGGTGGTGGACAAGGCGCCCACCTGTACGGCCAAAGGGGAGCAGTCACAGCACTGCGACCGCTGCGGAAAGCGGTTCAACGTGACCGAGCTGCCGCGCACCAACCACACCCCGGTCAAGGACTCCGGCAAAAAGCCGACCTGCACCGAACCGGGCGTCACCGCCGGCAAGCACTGCAAGGTCTGTGGAAAGGTGCTGAAGGCGCAGAAAACCATTCCGGCCACGGGCCACACGCTCAAGACGAAATTTGTTCCCGCCGGGGTGGGAAAAGCCGGCGCACGCAAAACGGTCTGCACCGTCTGCAGAGCTGTGACCGAAAAGAAGGTGATCCCTGCCGTTCAGAGCGTGGCGCTTTCCAAAACCGCGTATGTGTTTGACGGCAGCGCCAAAACGCCGAAGGTCGCCGTGACCGACGCCGAGGGAACAAAGCTGAAGCAGGGCCGGGATTTCACCGTGACCTATGCCAGGGGGCGCAAGGCCATCGGGCTGTATGCCGTCAAGGTGACGCTCTGCGGTGACTATACCGGCAGCGTGACGCGCCGGTTCAAAATCGTGCCGAAGCAGCCGACCGGCCTGACGTTCTCTTCCAAGCAAAGCTGCATCGTTCTGGGGTGGAACGAGGTGCCTGGCGCGGGTGGCTACCGTGTGCTGGAATACCATGCGGACACCGGCAAATACACGGCGGTCGGGACCACAAAGAAATTATATTGCAAGGTCAAGAACCTGCTTCCGGGCGAAAAGCACACCTATGTGGTGCGCGCCTTTGCCAAAAAGGACGGGCGCTTGTTCTGGAGCGCACCTTCTGCGCAGAAGCTGACCGCCACCCGGCCGGTGAAACCCACCGTGCATGTGGGCGCCAACGGAACCAACGGCGTGCTGTCGTGGAACGACTGCGGCGACTGCGTCTATGCGGTCTATGTCTCAAACCGCGCCAACGGGTCGTATGTTTGCCTCGGTACCACGGACGGGCGTATCTTTGTGACGCCGGCCTATACGTCGGGCAAGACGGTCTATTTCAAGGTCCGCGCTTTGGTACGAAACGGCACAACAGACCTGTGCGGCACGTCCTCTGCCGTCACGGCATTTACATTTTGATTGATGATATTCCGACAGCAGCGGCTGCCCGTTCAGATGACGTCTGAATGCGGCGGCCTTTTTTTCGGTACGCCGCACCGCGCTGCATATCCTGCGGCGCGTCTGCATACAGTGGACTATAAAGAAAAAGGAGATGCATGAATATGAAACTTGCGCTGAAAACCAGCCGGCTCGGCGAAAGCCGCTGCTGCACGGAAGAGACGGTCAAGCAAACGCTGGAAGAAGAGATCACACTGCCGGAGGACCGCGCCCCGATCCACCGGGTGCTCAAATGCGTGGTCCGCGTCAACCGCGGCGGCGTGTCGCTGGTGGGGGAACGGGCGACCGTGGGCGGCACAGCCCAGGTGCGGCTGCTGTATATCAACGATGTGCAGGCGATCGACTGCTGTGAAACAGAGCTGCCGTTTTCGGCGTCTACGGAATTTCACGGGCTTCCCCAGAATGCCGTGGTCACCGCGTCGGCAACGGTGGAATATGTCAATTGCCGCGTGGGCGGGGCACGCCGGTTTTCGGTGAGCACGGTGATCGCGCTGCGATTTTGCGCGTTTGTGTGCGAAGAGACGCCGCTGCCGCTGCCGCAGCCGGGCTGCGGGTGCGAGACCATGACCGAAACGCTGCGCTGCGTCAGCCTGGTCAGCCTGAGCGAAAAGACCTTTGATCTGAGCGAAACGCTGGAATTGCCCGAAGGGCGTCCCGCAATCGCGCGGCTGCTGGCGGCGGACGGTGCGCTGCGGGTCACAAGTCAAAAGGCCGCGGGCGGAAAGATCCTGCTCAAGGGCGACTTTGCGGTGAATGTGCTGTATTGTGCCGAGGGGACGCAATGCGCGGTGGAACACCTGACCCACACGCTGCCGGTCAGCCAGGTGCTGGACGCCCCCGGCGCGCAGGAGGGGCAGCCGTTTGACATGGCTGTTACAGTCAGCGCGCTGCAGACCAAGGTCCGCCCCGACGCCGACGGCGCCAACCGCCTGCTGGAACTTGCCGTGAAGGTCAGCACCTTTACACGCGTGTTTGAATCGCGGGAGCAGGTCGTGATCCGCGATTGCTATGCAACAGACGGCGCTCTGCTGCCGACTTATCGGCCGATGGAGTTCCTGGTTCCGCTGCAGGCGGGGGAATTGCACGCGGCGGTGCGTGAAACGCCGGACCTGGACGGCCTGGCCCCGGCCGCAGTGCTGGACGCCGCGGTGCAGACGCCCACGGTCACGCTGAATGCGGACGGCGCTTTGCTGACGGCTGCGATCCGGCTGCCGGTGCGCTTGCTGCTGCGCGACGCCGAGGACCGGGTGCATTATCTGGAACGAACGGTTGAGACCACGGCGCAGACCCAATTGACGGCGCCCTGCGACCGGGTGGTTGCGGTGCCGTCGCTGACGGTGGATAACCTGCACGCTTCGCTGGCTGACGGTGTGCTGACGCTTCGTCTGGACTGCACGGTGACCGGTCCGGTCTATGCGGTGGAAACGCGGCGCGTTTGTGTCCGGCTGGAAGAGGGTGCGCCCGACGACGCGGAAAAAAGCACGCTGACCCTTTGTTTTGCACCGCAGGGCACCGCGCTGTGGGAAATCGCAAAAAAATACCGGACCACCGTGCAGGCGATCCGGCAGGAAAATGAATTAAAAGAGGACGTCCTGGGGTCCGACGTCATGCTGCTGGTGCCGTCGGTCTGAGCCTTATCTCAGAAAGTACCACAGCACTGTGGCCAACTGAAGCAGAAAGATCAGCGGCAGGCCGACCATGAATTTTTTGTGCAGCGTTTTGTGGCGGATCAGGCGCATGGTGATCCACTCTGCCGCGCTGCCGCCCAAAAGAGCAAAAAGCATCAGCGTGCGCTCCGGAACGCGCCACCGGTGCTTTTTTGCATGCACTTTATCCAAAACGGTCACGGCTGCCGTCAGGGCACTGATGACGCAAAGCCAGACCGCGCCCCAGCGCAGAATGGGGTCATCCATTGCCGGGGAACAGCAGCGACAGGTCGCTTTCCGTCAGGGTGCAGACCGTGCCCTGCTGGCGCAGCGTCACATAGTTCTGGTTGACGGAAAACACGCTGCCGCACTTCGGGCAGACGGCAACGCTGTCATCATGCTTCTTTTTCAGGAAAGAGACCGCCGACATGTCATGTGCCGTAAACAGGCGCAGCACGGTCGCCTTGCGGCACACGGGGCAGACGATGACGTCTGTTTCGCCCAGGTCGGATGTTTTGAGCTTTTCAAACGAATGAATGGCCATAACGAACCCCTCTTTGCTTTGCGTTGCTTTTATTCTATCGTATTTTTTACGGATTGTCAAGGTGATCGATTGAAACGGTTTTGTTGTTTGCTCTCGGCGGTGCTGCTGCTGTGCGGCTGTGCCGCGCCGAATCTGTCTGCGGCCCCGGCGCCGCAGAGTACGGCGGATGTGCGTGAAAAACGCGGCGTGTGGCTGTCATATTCGGAATGGAACCCCACCGGCGCCGCGTCGCTGCAGGCGTATTGCGACGCTTTGACTGCCCGGCTGACGGCGCTGCGGGACCTCGGGATCACTGACCTGTTTGCGCAGGTGCGGCCCTTTGGCGACGCGGTGTATCCGTCAAGGCTGTTCCCGGCGGCGGCCTGTGTGGCGTCAACGCGCGGCGGGGCGTTGCCGTTTGATTTTTTTGCAGCGCTGCTCGATACGGCAAGGCCGCTGGGCTTTCGCGTGCACGCGTGGATCAACCCCTATCGGCTGTCAAACGACCCGCAGGCGCTCGACCGGCTGCGGCAGGACCCCGTGGTCGGTCAGTGGCTGAAAGAACCGGGCCAAACTGATGTGCGCGTGATTGAAACCGGCGTTTTCCTGAACCCGGCGTCGCAGCGGGCGCGGCAGGTGATCCTGGACGGCGTGGTTGAGCTGCTGTCAGATTATGCGCCGGACGGCATCCATCTGGACGATTATTTCTATCCGACGGATGCCCCGGATTTTGACAAGGCGGAGTATCGTGCATACAAGCGGGCGGGCGGCGTCATGGCGCGTGACGACTGGCGCAGAGAGAACGTCAATGCCCTTTTGCGCACGCTGTATGCCGCGACAAAAGCGGCAGACACACCGGCGCTGTTCACGCTGAGCCCCTGTGCCGACATTGAAAAAAACGAGCGCACGCTGTTTGCAGACGTGCGCCGGTGGTGCGGTGAAGACGGTTATTGTGATTTTATCATACCGCAGATTTATTTCGGTTTTTGCCATGAAACGCTGCCGTTTGACCAAACGCTGGACGCATGGCTGGCGTTGTGCGCCGACCGGCCGGAGCGATTGTGGGCCGGGCTGGCGGTGTATAAAATCGGTACAAAAGACCCTTATGCCGGAAACGGCGGACGGACCGAATGGCAGACAGACGGCGACGTGCTGACCCGGCAGGTCGCGCTGCTGCGGCAAACCGGCTGCGGCGGGTGCTGCCTGTACAGCATTTCGTATACGCTGAAGTGGGCCGACGCCTGTGCGCAGGCCTTCGGTCAGTGATGCAGCACGGCCGCAAGCTGGGCACGCATCCGTTCGGGGTACTCGACGCACAAAACGGCAAAAAACGCGCCGGCAAACACGCACAGCAGCAGCGTGGGCCACGCCGCAACGTGACGCACAAGCACAACGATCAGCAGCGCGGCAGACAGGAGCAGCGTCAGCAAAGACGACAGCCCGGCGTGCAGCAGCCGGCCCGGCTCGCGCAGCGCGGAAAAGAAATAATACAGCGCAGAGATCAGCAGCAACGCCGGCGCCAGGAAGCCGCAGGTGAACGGTCCGCCAAACACGGCCAGCGCCGCAGCCAATACCGCCGTGACGCGAAAGACCGCTTTGCCCGGACGGTCGGGATCCCAGAGCTGCTCGACCGATTTTGTTACATCGGGGTACGGCGCTTCCTCTACGCCGGCAAGATGCGCCGGTTCATCTGCGGCCTTGGCGCCGCAGAGCGGGCAGATGTGATAGCTTTCGCCAAGATCGACATTACATTCATTGCATCGCATGGCTGTCACCTCATTCAAAGAAATTGCTTTCGACCCGGACGTCAATGCCCTCTGACGCCAGAAAGCGGAAGATGAATTGCTGCTTGGTCCGGTCCGGGTGGCTGGCGCCGACCGACAGCGTCAGCAGGTCGTTGACCGAAACGCAGGCGACGTTGAACGGCTGATAGGGCGTGTCGCCCAGAACAAATTCGGCGCGCCTGATGTGCGGCAGCACCTCGGGCGGGGCAGTCAGCACCCCATAGTTGGATAAGAATGTTGTGAACGCAAGCTGCGATTTTTTATAGTTCTGACGCAGCACAAGCTTCTTGATCGGGTACGGCACGGCGCGCAGCAGCGGGTTGGCTTGCGTTTTGACATTGGCGCTGATTTCATGCCGCAGAATCGCCGGGTCTGACTTTTCCTGGACCTGGCCGGCCAGCGCGGCGCAGATTTCGGTAAATTCCACGTCGGTGCGGCCCTTCGGGTCAAAGCTGACGTCAAACATATAGGCAAAGTTGCGCGTGCTTTGGCTGTCAAAGTGGCGGCGCAGGTCGATGGGGATGCTGACGCGCAGCGGAGATGTGACCGGTTCGTCGGCGGTGTTGAGATAGCAGAACATCAGCACGGCGGCCAGATATTCCGTCACGGTCACTTCATAATTTGCTGCGGCGCGCCGGACGTCCTCCACACGCATGACGCCGTGGATCACGTTGGCATAGCGGGGGATGGTCGGCTCCGGACGAAAGTAGGTGTCCGGCTTTTTCGGGTTGCGCAGCGGCACCTCAGCGTCGCTGTGCTTGCGATAGGCGTCGCCGCACTCTTCGGCGGTAGGTGTGTCGGCGCAAGAGAGCGCGTTGGTGAAGTCCGAGATCGTGACACCCTGCAGCTCATAGTACCGCGTGAGCAGCGAGACCAAAAAATGAAACGCTGCGCTGCCGTCGCACACGGCATGGAAGATCTCGAGCGCCACGCGCTTTTTGCAATACAGCACGCGGAAGTTCGGCTGCATGTTTCCGGTCAGCGGGATCGGCCGATAGGGGAGGTTGTCCTCTTCTTTTACAACGGCGTGTTCATCGGTCCGCTCCAGATAACTCCAGAACAGGCCGTCGCGCAGCCTGACAAAATAGCTCGGCGCGCGCTGTGAAAGATCGTCAAGCGCCTGCTGCAGCAGGTCGGGTTTTACATCCTCGTCCAGAACGGCGGCAACGCGAAAGGTGCGCGACCAGTTCTTGAGGTGCGCCCCGGCATACAGATGCCCCGCGTTGTCAAGCGGGAGCCAGGCGCAGTTTTTGCAGGAAGACGCGTCAAAGTTTTTCATCAAAGGACCTCCTTGCCGGATCGGCTGCAAATTTATATTTCTGTAATAGATTATAACGGCCGGATGTTGTGATTTGTCTTGAAAAGTATAACGTAATTGTGAAATTTTGTCAAGAAATTGCAACATATTTTGGGTAGCATCACAATAAAATTTCAAAGAAATTTAAAATTTTAATAAAAAGGTGTTGACTTATACCGTCGAATCATATAAAATGAAATGGCAAGACTGGAAAAGGATATGCTTTATTTGCCGCCGGCGGTTTGCCGTACGGCAGAATTAAAGGAGGAACTTCAAGATGCAGAAATCCAAACGAAAAAAAATAGTGGTCATCATCCTCTGCGCGGTCCTTGTGGTTGAGATCATTGCAACCGCACTGATCGGGCGCAGCAAGGCGAAGCAGCCCGTGCGCCCCGTGGTGGAACAGCAGACCGCTGTCAAGATCATGGACAATCCTTATACGCCGACCGCAGACGGCCTGCTGCTGAAGATTGTGGGCATGATCGCGGGCGAAACGCCGGCGGATGAGGACTTTGACATCGGCGCCACGCTGCGCAGCATCCTTTACACCAACAACATCGTCAACACGCTGATGGACATCGTCTATCCCATGCTGTATGATTCGATCAAGAACGACCTGGCCTATGCCCAGAGCATCCATCTGTTCGGCACCGGCCCGCTGTATTCGTCGCAGCTCAAGCAGCAGCCGAACGGCCCGTCCTATATGGCGACCGACAAGGACGGCGAACGCAAACCGCTGATTGATATCCTTGACAGCATCGGCAACGACTGGAACTATATGAAGACGCCCGTGACCTGGACCACCGACAGCGGTGAAGAAGTGACCACGACGATCTTCCAGTCCATCGACTGGCATGTGAGCGACATGGCGTCGTTCTGCACGGCCATCACCGATATGTCGCTGGGCTTCCGCGGTTTGCTGGAGCTGACGCTGCAGGGCAAGGTGGGCGTGATCGCCACCAATCTGCTGGGTGAGGTCGGTGGCGCGATCGGCATGCCGAAGGAAAAATTTGACAATCTGCCGATTCGTCTGCAGGTTGCAGAGATCAAAAACATGAACGAAAAGACCGGCTATGAGCACGGCATCATCTATCTGTATAACCTGCTGGGCCTGGTGGAGGGCGAATACCCGACCGTCGAGGAATTCTGCGCATATCCCACCGTCGGTGAAATGTTCAAGTCTCTGATCGAAACCATCATCTATGCGGTGGAAAAGATCATGACCAACCCGCTTGACAATCTGTGCAATGTCCTGCTCAACCTCATCATGGACATTGACAGCAAAGAGCTGTCCACAAATCTTGCAAAGATGAACATGGAAAGCCGCTTCACCCCGATCGCAAAGATGATCGGCCAGACCGACGGCGAAATGTTCAACCTCGGCACCACGCTGCTCAACGTCGTCAACGACATGGGCATCCCGGTCTATGGCGACTTCAACGAGCTGCTGGCCGGCGCGCTGCACAAGTTCCTTGATCCCGATATGGAGGTTCCGCAGTTTGACGTGGAGGCGCTTAAGGCAAAATCCGGCGCCGTCACGCTGTCCTCCGGCTATGTTGTTTATCACGCAAAGCCCGGCAAAACGCTTGGCGCCCTGGTCGATTACATCCTGCAGGCCGACCTGCTGGAGGGCATTCTTCAAAAAGTCAGCGATTCGTTGATCTATATTGACGAGGCCGGCATCAAAGAAATCGTTGCGGCCTTCAACAAAGCCGATGCGGACGTCACCAAGCTGCTGAAAAAAGTCCTGATCATCGCGCTTTCCAACATGTAAGCGACGACCGATCCATCGATTGAGATCAAAGGAGGAGCAAAGAACATGAAAAAGAAGAAAAGATCCAAGCTCAAAATATTTTTGGTCGTCCTGCTGTGCATCGCGATCGTGCTGCAGACCGTGCTGCTGGTGGCCGTTGCCGCAGGCAAATCCATGAAAGACAGCAGCCCGATCGTCGTCATCAAGGATGAGGATCAGGTCAGCATTGCCGGCGACAGAAAATGGAAGCCCACAACGACCGAAGCGCCGGCGGAACCGGCCGACGGTGAAAACGGCGAAGCGCCCGCTGCGGAAGAAGACGACGACATGGTCAAAAAGATCCTCAGCGGCGAGCAAAAGCTCAGCGACGTGCTGCGCGGCGTGCTTTATAAAGACAGCATCGTCACCGCCATCATGTCTGCCGTGTATCCGATGCTGTATGACGCGGTCAAGGGTATGCTTCTGGCGCCCGCCACCGGGTTCCACCTTTACGGCAACGGCAAAGACATCGCAAAGCTGATGGCCGGCACACCCTATACCGCCGTGGACCTGGACGGCACCCGCAAGCCGCTCAGCCAGATTCTTGACAACGTGGGTACCAACTGGAAGTACATGGAGCGCAAGGTCAAGTGGACCGACGAGAACGGCGAGGAGCAAAAGAGCAGAATCTATGACACCATCGACTGGGGTGTTGAGGACGCGGATACTTTCTATGAGGCGCTCAACGACTGTGCCAAGGCGTTCAGCGGTCTGCTGGAAACCACGCTGCAGAACAAAGAGATCGAACTGAAGATCACCGCCGAAATGGTCAACACCCTGCTTGAAGCGGAGGGTATGCCGACCCTGCCGGGTGCAAACCTGGTGCTCGGTCTGCTTCCGGTGGCCACGGCGCTCAACAAGAACGGCCAGCTGGACGGCACCGGCCGCAGCGGCTATGAATACGGCATCGTCTATCTGTTCAACATCCTTGGGCTGAAGGACGGCGACTATCCCAGCAAAGAGGTGTTCTGCGGCTATGAAGAGCCGGGCGATGTGTTCAGAGCCCTGATCGAAACCGTGCTGAATGCGGTTGACAAGCTGATGGAAGACCCGGCCACCAACCTTGCCAGCGTACTGATGAACCTTGCCAACAGCATTGAAAGCGGCGAGTTCAGCAAACATATGAAAAAGCTGTCGCTGTTCATCGACTTCAGCGACGTTGTCAGCAAGATCACCGAGCTCGCGAAGATCGACCTTGCCAGTAAGGAATACTTCAACCTCGGCGACACGATCATCAATCTTGTGGAAGGCATGGGCATTCCGCTCAGCAAGGGCTTCGACGGTCTGCTGCAGGGGCTGGTCAAAAAGCTGCTTGGCGACGGCATGAAGCTGCCGACCTTCAACACCAAGGCGTTCCTGGCCTGCGGCACGGCGACAACGCTGTCCAACGGCAACAAGGTCTATAAGGCCAACGCCAACGCGGCGTTCAGCTTCCTGGCACACTATGTGCTGCAGGGCGACATTCTCGGCGTTCTGCTTGACAAGGTCGATATCTTCAACGACAAGACCAAGGCCCAGTTGCTTGCGGTGTTTGACGATTCCAGCGACGGCGTGGCCGATCTGGTGGGCGTTGTGCTCAAGGTGGTCTTGAGCAACATCGGCAAAAATCCGGCAGCATAACAACCTGATATTCACGCGTCGGCGGCTGAGCGATCGGTCGCCGACCGTTTGTCAAGGGGGAGGAACAGATGAAAAGAACCATTTGCATTTTGCTGACCGTGTTGATGCTTGTGTTGGCGGTGCCGCTTTCGTTCGGCGCTTCTGACGTTGTGATCGACGCTGAGCGAGCGATTCTGATTCCGGCTGCGCCCACGGATTATGAACGCTTTGCGGCAGAAAAGCTTTGTGAAATGCTGGGCGACGTATTTGGCTGTGCGCCGGAGATCACAACCGAGGCGAACGATCATTATATCGCCCTTGGCGCCGTGTCATCTGCAGACGTCGGCGGGATGAAGGCGAACGGATATCGGATCCGGGCGATTGATGGAAACATCCATATCAACGGCAACGGCACGCGCGGGCTTCAGATTGCAGTCTATCGGTTTATGGAGACGTTTGCGGGGCGCAAGATCTACACCTCCGCACTGACTCGCGTGGAACAAAGATCGCAGTTTTTCGTCCCGAAAGATACGGATCTCATCTATGAACCATTTTTTGAGTGTACAGATACGGATTGGAACAGCCCGCTGGACACAGAGTATTCCCTTGCAAATGGACTGACTTGCGGCGAACGGCGCACGATTCCCAAAGCGGCCGGCGGAACTGTGGATTATCTGGGCGGCTTTTGCCACACGGTTGGCGCGCTTTGTGAGTTGCAGCAGCACAAAGACAGCGATCCGACGTTTCTTGCGCTTCATGACGGCGTTCGCACTACCGATCAGCCGTGCCTGACAAATCCAAAGGTGCTTGAGACAGCGACCCGGAATGTGCTGAAGCTTTTGGAAAAAGAGCATGACCCCGGCGCGTCGCTGCAGATCGTATCCGTGACGCAGAACGATAATTTTTCCTATTGTGAATGCGACGATTGCCGCGCGTTTGAAATGGCACATGGCAGTGTGCAGTCCGCAACGATGCTGAACTTTGTCAACCAAATCGCAGACGCGGTCAGTAAAAAGGGCTATGATAATGTCGCTGTCGATACCTTTGCCTATCAGTATACCCGTTCTGTGCCCACGGGGATTGTGCCGCGCAACAATGTGATCGTGCGCCTTTGCTCCATCGAATGCTGCTTTACCCACACGCTGGACTGCAAAACCTGCTCAAAAAACCGCGCGTTTATAAAGGACCTGCAGGACTGGTCAAAGATTTGCGACCGACTGTATGTATGGGATTATGCAACAAATTATTCTCACACGCTGTGCTATTTTCCAAACTTTGGTGTGATTCAGCGCAATATCCAGGTGTTTTATGAAAACAACGTGAAGGGCGTGTATACCGAGGGGAACTATTATATGGACCGGTGTAACACCGAATTCGGAGAGTTGCGGGCCTATCTGATTTCAAAGTGCCTGCAAAACCCATATTGCGATTATGACGAAGAGATGAACGGCTTTTTGCGGGCATATTACGGCGACGGCTGGCGGGCTGTCCGCAGATTCATTGATACCACCAGCGCTTTCGGAAAGATCAATCACATGTGCATCGGCACTGGCCCGTCCTGGTATCTGATCATGGACCCGGCAACCGCCGCTGTGTGCGACGGATACTGGGCCTATGCCAAGCGGCATGCCGGCAGTGAAGAGGCGCTGGCACACCTGGCGCGCAGCGAGATTTCGTGGCGGTATTGGAAGGCGGATGTGGGTTATGGCGAGTTTGCGGGGATGTGGCTGGGCAAGGCGGCCCGGCAGCAGCTCCATGACGATATTCTTGCATCCGGCGCGACTCAGGCGCGCGAAGGCTATGGGATCACCTTTATTGACGATTATATGTATCATCCGACGCGGTATTGGTTCGGCGCGAGTCTCAACGCATTTGATGATTTTGTGCTGACGGTGCGGCGGTGGCTGCTTCACCTGTTCTGATTTGGCGGGGCGCCGCTGCGCTGCAGCGGATAAGCGGGCAGTGAAGACTGTCCGCTTTTTTATGCGCCTGCTTGAAAACAACGTCGTTTCCCCTTGACAAACGGTGCTTCATCTCGTATAATATGAAATTGAATTTCAGTTTCTTTTGTGAACGGGGGACGAATCCGTGAGTGAACAGGGCTACAACACCAAACAAAAAGACCGTATCCTGCAATGTCTCAAGGCGCATTGCACGCGGGCGCACAGTATGGACGAGCTGCTTGCTTTTATGGAGCAGGACGGTCTGAGCGTGGGCAAAACCACGGCGTACCGCCACATCCAACGGCTGGTGGACAGTGGCCGCGTGCGCAAATTTGTGGAACCCGACGGCAAGTGCGCCACGTTCCAGTACCTGGATGAAGTGGGCGACTGCAGCGCGCACCTGCACCTGAAATGCGTGCGCTGCGGGCGGTTCATCCACCTGGACTGCTCGCTGATGGACGGCATTCAGGAACATCTTCTGGTTCACCACGGTTTTTGGATCGACCGTGAAAAGTCGCTGCTGTTTGGTCTGTGTGAAGATTGCCTGAAAAAGGAGGGGACGCCGCATGGCACTGATTGAGTGCAAAAATGTGAGTCTCGGTTATGAGAACCGCATCGTGTGCAGCGGCCTGAATTTCAGGGTGGAGCGCGGCGATTTTTTGTCGGTCGTGGGTGAGAACGGCAGCGGCAAAAGCACGCTGATGAAGGCGATCCTGGGCCTGAAAGAGACTGCGGACGGCCACCTGCATTTCGGCGACGGGCTGACCGCCCGCCAGATCGGCTATCTGCCGCAGCAGACCACGCTGCAGCGCGACTTTCCTGCCAGCGTGCAGGAGGTGGTGCTTTCCGGGTGCCTGGCTGCAAAGGGGCGGCATCTCTTTTTTCAAAAGGCGCAGCGTGACCGCGCGGCGGCGGCGATGGCACGGCTGGACCTGCTGGGGCTGAAGCATCGCTGTTACCGTGAGCTGTCCGGCGGGCAGCAGCAACGCGTGCTTTTGGCGCGGGCGCTTTGCGCGACCGAAACGCTGCTGCTTCTGGATGAGCCCGTGGCGGGGCTGGATCCGCTGGTGACGGCGGACTTTTATCGCCTGGTGCAGACCCTCAACCGCGAGGACGGCGTGACGGTCATCATGGTGTCGCACGACCTGTTTGACGCGCTGGCGCTGTCCACGCATATCCTGCACATGCAGGGCGGGTCGGCGTTCTTCGGCACACGGGACGACTATCTTGCAAGCGATTTTTATCGCAGGCTTGCCGGAGGTGACCGCCATGTTTGACGTGCTGATGTTTTTGTTTTCCTATTCCTTTATGCTGCGGGCGCTGGCGGTCGGTGCGCTGATTTCACTGTGCTGCGCGCTGCTGGGCGTCAGCCTGGTGCTCAAGCGCTTTTCCATGATCGGCGACGGGCTGTCGCATGTCGGCTTCGGCGCACTGGCCATCGCCGCGGCCGCGAATCTGGCGCCGCTGTATTTTTCCATCCCCATTGTGGTGCTGGCGGCGTTTTTGCTGCTGTCGATGAACGCGCGCAGCAAGCTGAAGGGCGACGCGGCCATTGCGCTGATCTCCACCGGTGCGCTGGCGGTTGGCATTATGGTGACGTCCATGACCACGGGGATGAACGTGGACGTTTATAACTATATGTTCGGCAGCATTCTGACGATGAGCGACGCCGACGTGGTGCTCAGTGTGCTGCTGTCGGTCACGGTGATCGTGCTGTTCGTGGTGTTTTATGACGAAATTTTTGCCGTGACGTTTGACGAGACCTTTGCCAAGGCCACGGGCACGCGCGTGACGCTGTATCAGTTCCTGATCGCGGCGCTGACGGCGGTCACCATCGTGGTGGGCATGCGGATGATGGGTACGCTGCTGATTTCCAGTCTCATCATTTTTCCCACGGTCACGTCCATGCGGCTGTGCAAAAGCTTTCGCCGCGTGGTGCTGTCAAGCGTCGGCGTGTCGCTGGGCTGCTTTTTGATCGGCCTGGCCGTTTCGGTCCGGCTGGAGGCGCCGACGGGGGCCGCCATTGTTTGCGTCAACATTGCGGCGCTGGGCGTGTTTGCACTGCTGGGTACCCTGCGCGACCTGCGTCCGTCCTCCAAACTCTATGGTGCGCGGCGCGCGCTGACGGCTTTGGTCTGTGTGCTGGCGCTGGTGCTTGGGCTGCTGCCGTTTTTCGGCCCGCTGGGAAAGGGGCCGGCGGACAAAAATATCACGGTGATCGCCACCGGCTTTGCGCCCTTTGACTTTGCACGGCAGGTGGCCGGGGAGGACGCCGACGTGATCATGCTGCTTTCACCCGGCGAAGAAAGCCACACCTTTGAGCCGCGGCCGACCCAGCGCGCACAGATCGAGACAAGCGACGTGTTCATCTATGGCGGCGGGGAATCTGACGCCTGGGTGGAGGATTTGCTGTCGTCTGTGCAGGCCGCCGGGGTACGCACCGTGCGCATGATGGATGCTGCGGACCCGCTGAAAGAAGAACTGCTGCCCGGCATGCAGGCCGAGGAGGAAGAAGACGACGCCTATGATGAGCATGTTTGGACTTCGGCAGCAAACGCGATTTTGATCACGCAGGCGATCTGCGACGCGCTGTGCGACGCGGACGCTGCCCATGCCGAAGGGTACCGCGCACGAACGGCGGCGTATCTCAAGGAACTTGAAGCGCTGGACGCGGACCTGATGGCACTTGGCAAGGCGGCGCAGGGGACCACCTTTGTGGTTGGCGACCGGTTCCCGCTGCTGTATTTCGCAAAGCGGTACGGCGTGCAGTTTGCGGCGGCGTTTCCCGGCTGCTCGGCACAGAATGAAGCGAATCCGAACACCATTGCGGCGCTGACAAAAATGCTGCAATCACAGGGCAGCGGCGTTGTCTTCAAAATGGACCTGAACGCCGCGCCGGCCGCGCAGTCCATTGCCCGCGACACGGGCGCGCGGGTCGAAACGCTGTATTCGGCCCACACGATCTCAAAGGCGGACTTTGACGCCGGGGTGACCTATGTGGACCTGATGCGCCGCAACGAAAGCGCACTGCGCGGCGCGATCCGGAATATGGAGCCGGCGGCGTAAAATCCCTGCGCGGGAAGGGTTGATTTTCGTCGGGAGATGTAGTATAATAGCGAAACATGGCCCCATGAAAGCGGCTGGCTGAAGCGCCGCATCACTCGCGCCGAAAAGGAGAAGTTCAATGGCACTCAGAATGAATATGATTTATCGCGCCATCCCCACGATCGCACTGCGCGGGATGGTCGTCTTTCCGAAAATGCGGCTGGATTTTGAGGTCCGCCGCCAGATTTCCATTGATGCGGTCAAAGCCGCTATGGAGGGCAACGCGCGCGTTTTTCTGGTCACGCAGCGCGACAGCAGCCAGGAAGAGCCCACGCCGGACGGCCTTTGCAGTGTGGGCGTGGTTGCCACGGTCAAGCAGTTGGCCTCGCCCTTTGACGGGGGAAAGCTGCATGTGATTGTGGAGGGCGTCTGCCGTGCCGAGACCGTTCAGGTCCGGCAAGAGGGCGGCATTTTGCTCTCTGACGTCAGGCCGCGCCGGTCGCTGCCGATTCCGCAGGAGGATCAGATGCGCGTGGACGCCCTGATGCGCAGCGTCAAGGTTCGTTTCGGCGAATTCATGACCCTGACGCAAAAGAAAGCGCCGGAGATTCTGATGCAGGCGCTGGCGAGCTATGACCCCGCGGCGCTGGCCGATTTTATTGCCGGCCACGCAATCAACAATCCGGAACAGAAGCAGCAGCTTTTGGAAGAGCTGAACCCCGTGCGCCGGCTGGAGCTGCTGATCGATGCGCTGAGCTGGGAGGTCGGCGTGCTGCAGCTGGAAGATGACATCGACCGGCGCGTTCAGGATGCCATGGACGACAACCAGCGGGATTATTATCTGCGTGAGCAGATGAAGGTGATCAGCGCCGAACTGGGCGAGGATGACGACGGCCTGGGCGAAGCGCAGCAGTACCGCGAAAAGGTGCAGGCCCTGCATCTGGACGAGGCGGCGGAAAAAAAGCTGCTGAAAGAGTGCAGCCGCCTGGGAAAGCTGCAAAACAATTCGCCGGACGCCAACGTGATTCGCAGCTATCTGGATGCTGTGCTGGCACTGCCGTGGAATGTGCGGACCGAAGACAGTTTTGACCTGGCGGCGGCGCGCCGTATCCTGGACCGCGACCATTACGGTATGCAAAAGGTCAAGGACCGGTTCCTTGAAATGCTGGCTGTGCGTGCCCTGACCGATAACGCCCATGGCCAGATTTTGTGCCTGGTCGGCCCGCCGGGCGTGGGCAAAACGTCGATCGTTCGCGCCGTGGCAGAGGCCATGGGGCGCAAATATGTGCGCATGTCGCTGGGCGGCGTGCGCGACGAGGCAGAGATTCGCGGCCACCGCAAAACCTATATCGGCGCCATGCCGGGGCGCATCGTCACCGGCCTGACCAACGCGGGCAGCATGAACCCCATCTTTTTGCTGGATGAGATCGACAAGCTAGGCGCCGACTACAAGGGCGACCCGTCTGCCGCGCTTTTGGAGGCACTGGACCCGGAGCAGAACAACGCCTTTGCCGACCACTATCTTGAGATCCCGCTGGACCTGAGCCGGGTGTTGTTCATTACCACGGCAAACGATAGCTCCACGATTCCCGGCCCGCTGCTGGACCGCATGGAGGTCATCGAGCTGCCCAGCTATACGTCGGAAGAAAAATTCCATATCGCAAAAGAGCACCTGATCAAAAAACAGATCGCCATGCACGGCCTGAACGGGCAAAAGCTGCGCTTTTCCGACGCTGCGGTCCGCACGCTGATCGAGGGTTATACCCGCGAGGCCGGTGTGCGGCGGCTGGAGCAGTGCATCGCCGCCGTGTGCCGCAAGTGCGCGGTTCGGTTGGCAGACGGGCCGATGAAGCGCATCACCGTGACGCCGAAGCTGCTGGAAGAATTGCTTGGGCCGCAGAAGTACCGCCCGGAGGACCTGGCACGGACCGACCGTGTGGGCGTGGTCAACGGCCTGGCATGGACCAGCGTGGGCGGCGAGCTGCTGCAGGTGGAGGCGCTGGTGATGGACGGGACCGGCAAGCTGGAGCTGACCGGCTCGCTGGGCGACGTGATGAAGGAATCCGCCAAGGCGGCCCACAGCTATGTGCGGTCGGTCGCCCCGCGTTACGGTATCGACAAGGACCTGTTCAAGACCAAGGATATCCATGTGCATGTGCCGCAGGGCGCGGTGCCGAAGGACGGTCCATCCGCCGGGGTGACAATGACCACGGCGCTGCTGAGCGCGCTGACGGGCCGCACGGTGCGTCACGACGTGGCGATGACCGGTGAAATTTCGCTGACCGGGCGGGTGATGCCCATCGGCGGCCTGCGGGAAAAAAGCATGGCTGCCTATAAAAACGGCATCCGTCTGGTGCTGATTCCGAAAGAGAACGAGCCGGACTTGTGGGAAGTCGAAGATGTGGTGAAGCAGAACGTCACCTTCCGCCCGGTGGAGCGGTTGGACGAGGTCCTTTCTGCCGCACTGAATGAAACACAGGCTGACCGGGAACCGGCGCCGCAGCCGCGCAGACGCAGTCCCCGCCGCACCGCAGCGCGGGAACAGGAAAGGACCGAAGGATGAGATTTGACAACGCAGAATTCGAGGCCGCCTTTGGCACGGGCGCCCAGTTGAAAGCAAGCGACGGGCCGGAAATTGCGTTTTCCGGCCGGTCCAACGTGGGCAAGTCGTCGCTGCTGAACAAGCTGCTGAACCGCAAGGCGCTGGCCCGCGTGAGCAGCGTGCCCGGCAAAACCGTGACGGTGAACTTTTTTCGGCTGCCGGACTGTCGGTTTGTGGACCTGCCCGGCTACGGTTATGCCAAGGTTGCCCGGCAGGAAAAGGACCGCTGGGCAGAGCTGATGGAGCACTATTTTTCATCGGGGCGCAGCATCCGCCTGGTGGTGCAGCTGCTGGACTTTCGCCACGACATGACGGCGCTGGACCGGCAGATGATCGATTTTTTGGAGGCCAAGAACGTTCCGTACCTTGTGGCCCTGACCAAATGCGACAAGCTGAACAAAACCGAGCGCGCAAAGATGCACGCCGCATATCAGGCTGAATTTGCCGGCTTGCACGCGGTTTCGGTGATCGAATGCTCTGCTGCAACGGGCGAGGGAATGGATGCCATCCGCGCCGAAATCGCCCGCGCCGTTGGGGATTCGGAAGACAAATAAAAAAGCAACGTCGTCACTGAACGGTGACGTTCCAAAACGAGAGATTGTCTGAAAAGCGTCTCTTTTCCGCGATAATTGCTTTAATAATCCGCCCAAGGAAATCAGCCTTGCGCGGATTTTGTGCATTGTTCTCACGAAAAATCGTCAGCTTTTCAGATGTGAGCAGTTTTTGAAGTGCGAAATTCTTTCAAAGGCAAAACCGAGAGCCGCAGGAAACCTGACGGTTTTCAAGGATCGAGGCGAAGCATTTGGGGAATCTTGCCTTCAAAAACCAATCCTTCGTTATGGAACGTCACCGTAAAGCGCGGCGTTTTTTCATCCGCTGAATAATTCACAAAAAGCCGGGCATGCTTATTTTGACCGCTGACCTGCCCGGCGCAATGAAAAGATGTTTGAACTCATGCAACGCCGCGCGGGTCACCGGTGACTTGGAGCGCGGTTTGCCGGCGACAAAAGACCCGGCAATGCGGCCGGAAAGGAGGATTCAACCGTGCTGGATAAAATCTCATTGGTACTCACAATCGTCGGTGCGCTGAACTGGGGGCTGGTCGGGCTGTTTCAGTTTGACCTGGTTGCGTGGATCTTCGGCTCTCAGGCGGCGATCGGCAGCCGGATCGTCTATATCGCGGTCGCCCTGGCCGGCCTGTGGTGTGTGTCGCTGCTGTTTCGTGACACGGCCGCCGCAGCGGAAGAGGATCAAAACGACGTCGACAGCAGAGCAGCCTGAGCTTGGATGTTAGATTTTAGATGTCAGACGTTAGATCGCGGGGAGCGTTTCCGGAATGGAACGGTGCACCCCGCGGCTTTTTGCTGTGTGTGGGGCGGTTTGATTGGGCGGCAGCATAAGGCGACGCTTCAAATAAAAAAGAGCGCCTTGCAGTTGCAACACGCTCTGTTTTTTATAGGTGGTCTAGGCTTGATTCGATTGCCTTATTTCAGCTTATAGGTCGAAATATAGCTCTGGATCTTTTTCATCGGGTTGAGATAGGGGCTGAGGGTATCATCGTGGTTCAGGGCGTTGATGATGAGAGAGCAGTACTTTGACATATCGACCGAAACATGCCATTCGCGCCGGAGCAGCTCGTCCGGGTTGTAGATCAGGTTCGTGGTGAAGATGCGGTCAAAGAGCCCTTGCTCATAGGCTTCGTCAAAGCGCTTGATACCGGAGGAAAACAGGCCGAAGGTCGAAAAGACAAAGATGCGGCCGGCCTTGAGGCCCTTGAGCTGCTTGCAGACGTCGATCATGCTGTCGCCGCTGGAGATCATGTCGTCGGCGACGATGACGTCTTTGCCCTCGATGTCGCTGCCGAGAAATTCATGCGCAATGATGGGGGCGCGGCCGTTTTCGACCCGGGTATAGTCGCGGCGCTTGTAGAACATGCCGAGGTTGATGCCCAGCACCTGGGAGTAGTAGACGCAGCGGCCCATGCCGCCCTCGTCCGGCGAGATCATCATGGTGTGCTCCGGGTTGAAGCGGATGGTGTTCTGGGTTGTCTTTGCCAGAGCCTTGATCATCTGATAGGTCGGGGAAACGCTTTCAAAGCCGATGCCGATCGCGTTTTGTACGCGGGGGTCGTGGGCGTCAAAGGTGATGATGTTTTCCACACCCATGGCTTCCAGCTCCTTGAGTGCAACGGCGCAGTCCATGGATTCACGCAGCGTGCGCTTGTGCTGCCGGCCTTCATACAGCATGGGCATGATGACGTTGATGCGTTTGGCCTTGCCCGCGCAGGCAGAGATGATGCGCTTGACGTCTGCAAAGTGGTTGTCGGGAGACATGGGGACGTCCATCAGTTCGCCGTTTGCGTTCCGCAGATCGTTGATGTGATAGGTCACGCTGTAGTTGAAGCAGTCGGCAATGATGAACAGGTCATAGCCACGGATGGAATCGTGGATCACGCATTTGCCTTCGCCGCTGGAAAAGCGGGGAAACTCGACGTTGAGCAGGTAGGAGTCCTTGAGATAGTTGCTAAAATGGATGCTTTCTTCGTGGTCGATCTCGTATTGCTCACGGATGCGGACGATGCTGTCGTTGATCTTTTTTGCGAGTGCTTCGCTGCCGCGGATCGGGATCAGGCCGAGATTGCCCTTCGGGATCCGGGTCAGCGTTTTGGACTGTGTCTGCATGATAAGCCCCCCCTAAAGAAATGTGCTGGGATGAATGCAAAAACTTCATCGCTTTTATTTTACAAAATTATCATCTTTTTATCAAGTATTTTCAAAAATTGCACCGTAAAAGTTCTTTGACATTTCTCCGTTTGTTTCTGTCTATTTTGACGAAAAATGCCGCGGCCCGAAGATACGGACTGCGGCAGCGTTCATTCTTTTTTCACAGGCGGCTCCACAATGTGGACGTCCACCTGCTCAAACGGGATGTGGATATCGTTTGCGTCAAACGACAGCTTGACCGTTTCCTGCATCTCAAAAAAGACGTCCCAATAATCTTTGCTCAGGCACCAGACGCGGGCAAACAGGTCGATGCTGCTGGAAGAATGCGCCCCCACGACGATCTCCGGCGCGGGATCCCTGAGGATTTTTTCGCATGCTTCCGCCGCTTTGCGAACCACAGCCTTGGCCCTGGCAATGTCGTCGCCATAGCTGATGGAAAACGTCAGGTCCACGCGGCGGCACGATTCGGCGGAATAATTGGTGATGTGGTTCTTGGTGATGTCAGAGTTCGGCACGATCACGCGCTTGTTGTCCAGCGTGATCAGGATCGTATTCATAAAACCGATCTCGGCAATGTTGCCCTGCACGCCCGCAACCTCCACATAGTCGCCGGTTTTGAACGGCCGGTTGATCAGGATCTGGATGCCGCTGACAAACTGTGAAACACTGTCCTGCAGGCCCAGCGCGATGGCGACGCCTGCTGCGCCCAGGGTGGCCCAAAGGGTGCTGACGTTGAAAAACATCGACAGCGCGTTGAGCAAAAAGCCCAGAAAGATCACAAAACGGATCAGCCGCGCAATGAAATGATAAACGGCATAGTCCACCTTGCGGCGCTTCATGGCGCGCTCGATCAGGTGAAACACCAGTTTGGAGACGAGATAGCCCAGGGCGACCGTCACGGCCGCCAGAACCAGAGTGGGCAGCTTGGACTGGAACCGGTTCCACAGGTCCAGCTCGGTCCACCAGTCCGAAACATTTTCGATCACCTTTTTCGGTTCTTCAAACCCGCCGCTTTCATTCAGCAGAAAATTGGATGTGGTCGTCGGGTCGGTGGATGACGCGGACGGATCGGTCGTGGACGCCGCCTGAGAAAGCGCACCGGAAAGCGCGGCTGCGTCAACAGCTAAAAATTTCACGGAATCACCAGCGTTCATGAAAGTGTAAAGTGTGAAGTGCCGACAGCTTAGTCCAGAAGATACAGCCCGGACTGCAGCCAAACAAACTCCAGCCCCGCGACGTTGATGTACTTAAAAATCTTTTCGTTGAACACGCGAAAGTCACGCACGGCGTTGGTCTGGGTGTTCAGCGTGCGGACCTTGCGCGCGGCGCGGTTGCAGATATACAGAATGTTGCCGCGCAGGGTCAGAGCCGTGGGACGCTCAAAGGCCGTGGATTCGCCGCCGCCCACCCGCATCAGGATGCGCCCTTCGCGCGGGGCGTATTTGACAATGGCGTTTTCGTTCGGTACGCAGCACCAGACATAGGGCCCGTCCACGGCAATGTCGCAGACCGGCGACCCGTGATAGGTCAGAAGCGAAGACACGTTCAGCGACCCGTCGGTGTTGAACAGGGAGTATTCCCCGTTGGGAAAGACGGCCATGATCTTGTTGTCTGCCAGCACGCCCACGTCACAGGACACATAATCGCCCAACTGCTTTGCAATGTCTTCATACTCATAGCCGAACTTGACCTTGAGAAAGACCGAGCGCTTGATGCGGGTAAAAATCTGGTTGATCGCGTCATAGCCGTAAAAGTTGGCGGTGATCTTTCCGCCCTCGTCTGTGCCTTTGCTGGCCAGCACAAAGCCTTTTTTGAACGGCGTGATGTTTAAAATCTCGCCGGAAAAGATGTTTTCCAAAGTGCATCCTCCTTTGACATGGCCCCGCGGGGCACGCCGGACTGCGCGCGCGGGCGGCAGCACCAGGTTTCTATCCTCTATCATACATGATTCTTTCTCCCAGGTCAAGGGCGAATTTGGAATCAATTGTGAAATTTGTTGAAATTTCTTCGCGTCTTCTTGACAGCTTTCCCAAAAAATAGTATGATAGAATGACTATAATAGGGCGTAGAGTTGTTAGCGGTTAGCTGTCAGCGCGCGACACGCAGATGAAAAAACAAAAGATTTCTCCCGCGTGAACTGCAAACTATGAACTGTGAACTGTCAACTTTTGATTATATATAAGGAGTGAACCATTCTCGCATGAGCGAAAAATCAAACCGGGCGAAGCTGGAAAAAGGCTTCAATTCCATGAAAAACTATAATAAATCATCCAAAAAACAGGCGACCGCCAAACAGGTCAAAAACCGCAAGCAGCCGCAGCCGCAGCCACAGCGCAAAAAGGGCGGCCACCGCCACAACAAGCCCAAAAAGCAGACGGTGCAGCAGCCCATCCGCATCGCTTTTCTGGGCGGCATCAACGAGGTCGGCAAGAACCTGACCGTGTTTGAATATGAAGACGACATGATAATTGTGGACTGCGGGTTGGCGTTCCCGGATGAGGACATGCTGGGCATCGACGTCGTGATCCCCGATTTCAGCTATATCGAGGCAAACAAGTCCAGGCTGCGCGGCGTTGTCATCACCCACGGGCACGAGGACCACATCGGGGCGTTGGCCTATCTGCTGAAAAAAGTCAACGTGCCGGTCTTTGCCACCCGGCTGACGATCGGTCTCATCCGCGGCAAGCTGGAAGAGCACCATCTGACTTCTTCGGCAAAGCTCAACGTCGTTGGCCCCGGCGAGCATGTGACGCTGGGCGGCTTTGACGTGGAGTTCATCCATGTGAACCATTCCATCCCGGATGCGGTGGGCTTTGCCATCAAATGCGCGGGCGGCACGGTTGTGCATACCGGCGACTTCAAGATCGACGCCACGCCCATCGACGGCGGCATGATCGACCTGGCGCGGTTCGGCGCCCTGGGCAACGAGGGCGTGCTGTGCATGCTGGCGGATTCCACCAACGCGGAGCGCCCCGGCTTTACCGAAAGCGAGCGCAAGGTGGGCGATTCGTTTGAGCGGCTGTTCCGCTTTGCCGGCAAGCGGCGCATCATCATCGCCACGTTTTCTTCCAATATCCATCGCATTCAGCAGATCATCGACGTGGCGCAAAGCCTGGGCCGCAAGGTTGCGCTTTCCGGCCGCAGCCTGGAAAACGTGGTCAATGTCAGCCGCGAGCTGGGCTATCTCAAGGTGCCGGACGGCGTGCTGGTCCCGCTGGACCTGATCCATCGCTACGGCGATCATGAAATGGTGCTGATCACCACGGGCAGCCAGGGCGAACCGATGTCTGCGCTGACACGCATGGCCTTTTCAGACCACCGCAAGGTGGCCATCACCCCGAACGATTACGTCATCATCTCTGCCACGCCGATTCCGGGCAACGAAAAGACCGTGGGTCGTGTGGTCAATGAGCTGATGAAGCTGGGCGCCGAGGTCGTGTATGAAAAGATGTATGACGTGCATGTGTCCGGCCACGCCTGTCAGGAAGAGCTGAAGATGATGCTGGCGCTGATCAAACCGCGCTTCTTCATTCCGGTACACGGCGAGCAAAAGCATCTGCAGCGCCACGCCGCACTGGCCGAAGCCGTGGGCGTGCAGCATTCCAATATTCTTCTGGTTGATAACGGCGTGCAGGTGGAACTGTCGTCTGCCGGGCTGAAAACGGTGGCAAACGTGCCCGCCGGGCAAATCTTTGTGGACGGCAGCGGCGTCGGCGACGTGGGATCGGTGGTGATCCGTGACCGCAAAAAGCTGGCGGAGGACGGCATCATCGTCATTGCCGCCGCGCTGGAGGGCGAGACCGGCTATCCGCTGTCTGAGCCGGAGATCTTTTCACGCGGGTTTGTCTTTGTGCGTGAAAACGAAGCGCTGATGGACGAGGCCCGCGCAACCGCCATGCATACGCTGGAGCGCTGCTATGACCGCAACATCCGTGACTGGACCACGATCAAGAACCGTCTGCGTGACGACGTGTCGCGCCTGATGTTTGAACGAACCAAGCGCAGCCCCATGGTGCTGCCCATTCTGATGGAGATTGACGAATGAAACAACTCTGGAACCGATTTGATGTGTCTTTGATCGCGTGGGTCGCCGGTGCGGCCCTTGCGGTCGTCACCTGGTTCAGCCATCCGTTTCTGGCATATATCGAGGCCGGCGTCTGGCTGGCCCTGATCGCGGCCAAGGTGCTGTTTCAGATCATCAAAAAAGAGCGGCTTTTGGCGCAGGTGCGGTCGATGACCGCCGCGCTGAATCTGGAAACCGGGCGGGCCTTTGCAGACCTGTCGGTCCCGTGCGTTGTGGTTGACAATACCGGCGCGGTGCGCTGGCTGAACCCGGCGTTTCAGACGGCCTTTGCGCTGGATGAAAAAACGCGGGCGGTGGACCTGAAGCTGCTGCTGCGCGCCGATCAGTTGGAACCGCTGTTTGCGGGCAGGGGCGTTCGCGTCCATGCCGGCGAAAAATACTTCGCGGTCTATTCCGCCCGGCTGCCAAAGCCGAAGGGCGGCGCCAATTATCTGCTGTATTTCTTTGACGAGACCGAACTGCGCAAAACCGAGCAGGCCTTCAACGCCTCGCGGCCGTCGGTGATCCTGACCGTGCTGGACAATGCGGACGACCTGTTCCAGGAATTCAAAGAAAGCGAATGTGCGGCCATCTTTTCCGTGATTGAGCAGATGATCGATGACTGGGCCGCGTCACACGGCGCGCTGTGCCGCAAGCTGTCGTCTGCACGCATGCTGATCATAGCCGAAGAACGCGGCCTGCGCGGAATGGCGGAGGATAAATTCAGCATCCTCGACAAGGTGCGTACCTTTACATATGAGGGCCGCCAGACCGACCTGACGCTGTCGATCGGCGTGGGGCGCGAAGACAGCATCATCGAATCCAACCATTCCGCCAAGCAGGGCCTTGACATGGCGCAAAGCCGCGGCGGCGACCAGGTCGCCATCCGGCACGAGGGGCAGTATCAGTTCTTCGGCGGCGTGTCGTCCGGCTTTGAGCACCGCAGCAAGGCCAAGACCCGCCTGATGGCCCAGACGATCGGCGATCTGATCCGCGACAGCGCCAACGTGCTGATCATGGGGCATCGCTATTCCGACTATGACGCCATCGGCAGCGCCATCGGCGTGTATGCCATGTGCGCCCATCTGAAAAAGACCGCAAACATTGTTGTGGACGCAGCGACCACCCTGTCGGCCCCGCTGTGCAAGCATTTTGCTGCCCGCGCGGGGCGGGGGATCATTGTTTCGCCCGAATATGCCCTGACGCTGGCAAAGCGCGACACGCTGGTCATTGTGGTCGATACCCACAAAAAAGAATTTACCGAATGCCCCGGACTGCTGGATCTTTGTGAAAAGGTGATCGTCATCGACCATCACCGCAAGTCGGTCGGCTTCATTGAAAACGCCGCCGTGTTCTATCACGTTCCCACGGCGTCCTCCGCGTCCGAGATGGTGACGGAGCTTTGCCAGTATATGGACAAACGCCCGATCCTCGGCGCAATCGAGGCGCAGGCGCTGTTTTCCGGCATTGCGCTGGATACGCGCAACTTTATCATCCGCACGGGCGTGCGCACCTTTGAGTCTGCGGCCTATCTGCGGGCGCGCGGTGCCAACACGGTGGAAGCGAAAAAGCTGTTTGCCGTGGATATGGACATTTTCCACCGCCGCAATCAGATCATCGATCAGGCGGAGCGGTACCGCGACAGCTTTGCCATTTCTGTGACCGAACAGCAGACGGACAATCTGCGCCTGATCGCGTCGCAGGCTGCCGACGAGATGCTGAACATCGAGCGCATCAAGGCGTCGTTTGTGATCTTCAGCGCCGGGGGCGGCATCAACATTTCCGCCCGCTCTTACGGCGAGGTCAACGTCCAGGTCCTGATGGAATCGCTGGGCGGCGGCGGGCACCAGACCATGGCCGCCTGCCAGTTGGGCGACATTCCCGCCGCACAGGCCCTGGCGCGGCTGAAGCAGGCGATCGATGAGATGGCGGCTGTCAGCAGTTAGCGGTTAGCGCGCGGGGACAAACGTAAAATGCCAACGGCCCGCGCCGCGCGAACGGGTAAACGAACCGAATGTTGTTGGTTCTCCGCTGCCGCGTCGGTCGGGGGGCGATGTGTCCACTTTTATTGTAAAACTTTCTCCACCTCAATCTCCACTCTCCACTCTTTACTCTACACTCTATTCAGGAGGTACAACGATATGAAAGTCATCTTAAAGCAGGACGTCAAAGGCCTTGGCAAAAAAGGCCAGATGGTCAACGCATCCGACGGCTATGCGCGCAACTTTTTGTTCCCGAAGGGTCTGGCCGCAGAGGCCAACGCGCAGGCACTCAGCGAACTGAAAAACAAGCAGGACGCCGAGGCGTACCGCATCAAAACCGAGACTGCGGCGGCCAAAGCCAACGCCGAACGCCTGAGCGGCAAGACCATCCGTATCAGTGCCAAAGCGGGCCAGGGCGGCAAGCTGTTCGGCTCTGTCACGGCAAAAGAGATCGCCGAGACGCTGAAAAAAGACTTTGGCGTTGAGGTGGACAAGCGTAAGATCACCGTGGAAGAGATCAAACAGTACGGGACCTATGAATTTGAAGTGAAGCTTTACACCGGTATCGCCGCAAAGCTCTATGTTCTGGTTGGTGAATGATATGCCGAATGAACCGCTGCTGACCCCGCAGGACGTGCAGCTGCCCTATAGTCTGGAGGCGGAGCAGGCCGTGCTGGGCTGCATCCTGATGGAGCCCGCGTGCATCACGCAGGTTTTGCTGCACCTGAAAAGCGAGGATTTTCACCTGCCGCAGCATCGCGCCATCTTTGCCGTGATGCAGCAGATCGACGCGCTGGGCCAAAGGGTAGATCCGCTGGTGGTGCTGGAACAGCTCAAAACCGACGGCGTATATGACGACGCGGGGGGCAAAAACTATCTGTATCAGCTTTCGCAGGCGGTGCCGTCCACCGAAAATGTGGAGGCCTATTGCCGCATCATCCGTGAAAAGTCCTATATCCGCGCGCTGATCAACGTGTCGCGGTCGATCATTGAAGAGGCCGCATCTTCCGACAACAGCGCAGACCTGCTGCTGGATTCCGCAGAGCAGAAGATCTATGACATCCGGCAGGGAAAGGTCACGCGCGGCCCCACCAAAATCGGCGACATCATCATCAACGACGTTTATGACAAGCTGCAAAAGCTGTCGTCGCCGGACCGCGACAAATACAAGGGCTACACCACCGGCTTTACCGATCTGGACCGGTACATCACGGGCCTGAACAAAAGCGACCTGGTGATCATCGGCGCACGTCCCGCGATGGGCAAAACTTCGCTGGCGCTGAATATGGCGCGCAACACTGCCATGATGGGGAAAAAGAAGGTGCTGTTCTTTTCACTGGAAATGACCAAAGAGCAGCTGGCGCAGCGCGTTCTGGCGACCGAGGCGCGGGTGGAAAGCACCAAGATGCGCTCCGGCAACATCAACGGCGACGAATGGGCCCGGCTGGCCACGGCCACGGCGCTGCTGTCCAACTGCGAGCTGTATTTTGACGACACGTCCAACCTGACGGTGCCGGAGATGAAAAGCCGTGTGCGCCGCCTGCGCGATGTGGACGCTGTGTTTGTGGACTATCTGCAGTTGATGAAAAGCGGCCAGCGGGTGGAAAACCGCGTGCAGGAAGTGTCTGAGATCACCCGGAACCTGAAGCTGATGGCAAAGGACCTCAACATCCCCGTGGTGGTGCTGGCGCAGTTGGCGCGTACCACCGAGGCCCGGGGCAAATCGCACCGGCCGCAGTTGTCTGACCTGCGCGAATCCGGCTCCATCGAGCAGGACGCCGACATCGTCATCATGCTGTATCGCAGCGACTATTATACCAACGACGGCGACGCGCCGGACATGGACGCGCCCGCCGTGAACGAGGCGGAGCTGATCATCTCCAAAAACCGCCACGGCCCCACCAACACGGTCAAGCTGGCGTGGAACGGGGATTACACCATGTTCACCAACCTGGAAACGCTGCGCAATGACTTGTGATCTGTTTGACCGGGTGCGCGAATACTGCCTGGCCGAGGCGCTGTTTGACGGCGTAAAAACGCTGTGTGTCGGGGTGTCGGGCGGCGCAGACTCCGTGTGCCTGCTGGATGTTTTGACGCGCCTGGCGCCGGAATTCGGCCTTTCGCTGCGGGCGGTGCATGTGCACCACGGCCTGCGCGGGGCGGAGGCTGACCGTGACGCTGCCTTTGTGAAGGCGCTGTGCGATACCCAAAACGTGTCGTTTCAATTGGTACGCTCCGACGCCGCTGCAACCGCCAGGGATCGCCGCTGCTCTGTGGAGGAGGCGGGCCGCGACTTGCGTTATGCCGCCTTTCGCGCCGCGGGGTGCGACGCCGTGGCCGTGGCGCACACCATGAACGACAACATCGAAACCATGCTGTTTCATCTGGCGCGGGGCACGTCCCTGACTGGCTTTGCCGGGATGCGGCCGAAAAACGGCGGCGTGCTGCGGCCGCTGCTGTGCGTGCGGCGTGATGAAGTGGAACAGTATTTGAAAGAACGCGCCCTGACGTTTGTGACCGACAGCACCAACCAAAGCGACGATTATACCCGCAACCGCATCCGTCACCGCGCGGTGCCCGCGCTGGAGGAGATCAACCCCGCGTTTTTGGGCCATGCGGCTGCGCTGATGTGCGACGCCCGGGAAGCGGACGACTGCCTGAACGAACAGGCAAAGGCGCTGCTGCTGCGCGCCCGCACCGATGCTGGGTACCGAAAAGACGTGTTGCTGGAAGCGCACCCCGCGGTACAAAAAAAGGCGCTGCATCTGCTGCTTTGTGAAGCGATGCCGCGGTGCCCCGAGCGAAGCGACCTGACGCGCTGCCTTCAGGTGCTGCATGGCGACCGGGTGCGGACCCAGCTTTCCGGCAACCTGTTTTTTGCCCGGCGGCGCGGCGCGGTGTTTACAATGGTCGCCGGCGAACCGGCCCGTCCCACCAAGGATGAAAAAAAGAAAGAGGAGAATTCCAATGGCAATGACCGATGATATGCAGGACGTCTTTTTCACCAAAGAGGAGCTGCAGGCGATCGTGGCGCGGCTGGGCGCTCAGATCAGCCGTGACTTTGAAGGCAAAAATCTGTTGATGATCAGCGTGCTGAAGGGCTCCGTTGTTTTTATGGCGGACCTGATGCGCGAAATCACCATCCCGTGCCGCATCGATTTTTTGTCGGCGGCCAGCTATCACAGCAAGACCGAGGCCGTGCCGGAACCGGAGGTCCGCGACATTCTGATGTATGACGACATCTCCATGTTTGACATCCTGATTGTGGAGGATATCCTGGACACCGGCCGCACGCTGCAAAAGCTGTCGTCTTATCTGCTGCGCAAGGGCGCAAAGTCGGTCACGATCTGCACGCTTTTGGACAAACCCGCGCGCCGCGACCCGGCGGTGACCATCACGCCAACCTATGTGGGCACCACCGTTGCCAACGAATTTGTGGTCGGCTACGGACTGGACTTTGACGAGCGGTACCGCAACCTGCCGTTCATCGGCATCCTGAAGCCGGAAATCTATAATTAAATATCTAACATCTTAAATCTAATGTCTAATATCTAATTTGAAAGGCTGATTCATCATGACCCAAAAACGAAAGTGGGGCAACCTGCTCTACATCATCGTCCCCGTGCTGTTGATTGCGGCGATCATGCTGTTTTCCAACGCACGGAAAAGCTCCAAAGTCAGTTACAGCGAGCTGCTTGATCTCTTTCGCAGCCATGAGGTGACGGAATATACCGTCAACCTCAGCAGCGGGGCGCTGACCTATACCCTCAAGGACGGCAGCTCTCAGAAGTATTCGCTGCCGAGCGTTGAGCTGTTCATTGAAGACGTCCACAAGCAAGTGGTGGAATACAATGAAACCGAAGCCCCGCAGGGGGAAGAGATCAAGTTCGATTACAAGGCGGGGTCCAACAACTCGTTCTGGACCAGCATGCTGCCGATGCTGATCATGGGCCTGATTTTTGTGGTCGCGATGTTTTATATCTATCGCAAAATGGGCCAGAGCATGATGATGGAAAACAACCGGACCATGAGCTTTGGCAAGGCCCGCGTCAGCGACGGCAAAAGCAACAAAAAGAAAACGACGTTTGAAGACGTGGCCGGCTGCGATGAAGAGAAGGCGGAGCTGAGCGAGATCGTGGACTTTTTGAAAGAGCCGGCGCGCTTTGCTTCGCTGGGGGCCCGCATCCCGAAGGGCGTGCTGCTTGTCGGCCCGCCGGGTACCGGCAAAACGCTCTTGGCCCGCGCCGTTGCGGGTGAGGCGGATGTGCCGTTCTTTTCCATTTCCGGCTCTGATTTTGTGGAAATGTTTGTGGGCGTGGGTGCGTCGCGTGTGCGCGACCTGTTCTCTCAGGCCAAAAAGAATGCCCCGGCGATCCTTTTTATCGATGAGATCGACGCCGTGGGCCGTCACCGCGGCGCCGGCA
The DNA here is from genome assembly GCA_017434855.1 of Clostridia bacterium. Classification (GTDB taxonomy): domain Bacteria; phylum Bacillota; class Clostridia; order Oscillospirales; family Acutalibacteraceae; genus UBA6857. The sequence goes on along the minus strand of JAFRUA010000043.1, from coordinate 22,572 downwards.
TGGGCGGCGGCCATGATGAACGCGAGCAGACGCTCAACCAGATGCTGGTGGAAATGGACGGTTTTGACGTCAACGACACGGTGATCGTCATTGCCGCCACCAACCGGCCCGACATTCTGGACCCCGCGCTGCTGCGCCCGGGCCGGTTTGACCGTCAGGTCACCGTCGGCTATCCGGATATCAAGGGGCGCGAGGCGATTTTGAAGGTCCATGCCAAGGGCAAGCCCCTGGGGCCGGACGTCAAGCTGGAAGTGATTGCAAAATCTACGGCGGGCTTTACCGGCGCAGACCTGGAAAACCTGCTGAACGAGGCGGCGCTGCTGGCCGCCCGCGCCAAAAAACGCGCCATCACAATGACCGAAATCGAAGAGGCGACCATCAAGGTCGTGGTCGGTACCGAGAAAAAATCACACAAGATGACCGACAAAGAGAAGCGCCTGACCGCGTATCACGAATCGGGCCACGCCGTGGCGACCTTCTGCCTGGAGGATCAGGACCCGGTGCATCAGGTGTCGATCATTCCGCGCGGCATGGCGGGCGGCTATACCATGAGTTTGCCGCAGGAGGACAAGTCTTACCGTTCCCGCACCGAAATGCTGGATGAACTGGTGGTGCTGCTGGGCGGCCGCGTCAGCGAAGCGCTGCTGCTGGGCGACATTTCCACCGGCGCGTCCAACGATCTGGAGCGCGCGACCAACATCGCCCGCGACATGGTCACCCGCTACGGCATGAGCGACGTGATCGGCCCGATCAGCTTTTCCTCCGGCAGCCACGAGGTCTTCCTCGGCCGCGACTATAACAACATGCACGCCTATTCCGAGGCTGTTTCGGCTGAGATCGACGGCGAGATCCAGCGCGTGATGAACGAGGCCTATCGCCGCTGTGAAGAGATTCTGAAGGCAAATGTGGACAAGGTCCACCGCCTGGCCGCTTATCTGATCGAGCATGAAAAGATCGACGGCGGCGACTTTGAAAAGCTGATGCGTCAGCAAGACGCCCCGACCGAGGCGCTGCCCGCACCTGACGACGCCCCGACTGAAAAAGCAAAGGATGAACTGCAATGATCTCTTATCTGAAAACCTTTTTGCTGGCCCTGATCAGCGCCCCCTTTGCGGCGCTGCCGGTCTCGCACGGGGCGCATTTTGCGTTTCTGTCAGACGTGCTGCATTTTGCCGGCCCGGAGCAAAGCGACCGCCGCGGGTTCTATTACGCGGTGATCTCGGTGACCTTTTCGCTGGTGGCCTTTGTTGCGCTGCGCAAGCTCTATTTCGCGGCCCTGTCTGCGCCGTTTTTGCCGGAGCGTGACGCCGCGGCCCGCAGTGCCAAGCGCGCCCGTCTGCGCCGGCTGCTGCATCTGTCCCTGTCTGTGCTGCCGGCGCTGGTGCTGGTGATCCCCGTGCAGCTTCCGCTGAAAAACGTGTCCTATCTGGTGGATGTGTTCGTGTCGCTTTTGGGGCCGGACTATCTGTTGGTCACGGCGTTTTGCTGCGCTGCCAACGGGCTGTTCCTGTTCATTTCGTTCTGGTACGCCGCACGCCGAACCGTCCCCGCCGTTCAGGCGGCCCGAACCCCGGGCGTGCTGCGGTTTGCCGTCTATCAGGTGCCGGCCCACTTTTTGCCGGGGCTGTCGCATGTGGGGCTGGGCGCCACCAATCTGCTTTTGACCGATGTGGCCCAGACCGGCATCGTGCGCGAGGCATTGTTTTATTACACGCCGGCGCTGTTTTTGGTCAACGTGGTGCGCATTGTGCGCTATCTTGTCGGCGGCCTGGTGGTGGACCCCAGAATGGCTGCGGTCGCCGTGGGCGGCGCACTGCTGGGCTGCATCCCCGTGGTGGCGCTGCTGAGCCGCATCAACCTGAAAAAAACCTTTATCTTTTTCGCGCTGTATTCCATCGTATTCGGCGGCGCCATCGCGGTGTATGCCTTTTGGGATGTGCTGCGCACAATGATCTGAGGAGACTGTATGGCTGCAAAAAAACAATCTTCCGCAAAAAAGACCGCGTCTTCACGCAGCACGGCAAAAAAGAAGCCGGCTGCCAAAAAGGCGCAGCCCACATTTTTTGAACGGAACCGCACGGTGCTGATGCTTTGCTATCTGCTGCTGGCGCTGTTCTTGTTTGCCGTGGCGTTCATTCCGGGCTATCGTGCCTGGACCGTGGTACGCGGCGGGTGCTTTGCGCTGTTTGGCGTGGGCTTTTTTGTGTTTGATCTGTGCCTGTTTGTCATCGGCGTCCGCCTGGCGCTGAACAGTCTGAAGCGAAAGCTGTGGGTCACGACCCTGGCGGCCGTGCTGCTGACGGCCGTGTTCAGTTCGGCGGTCCACCTGGTGCTGTATCGCGTCGGCGACGGCAGTTTTGGCGACCAGTTGGCCGATGCGGCCGGGGTCGGCTACGGTATCGGGCAGGGGGAATATCACTGGACCGGCGGCATTCTGGGCGCTTTGCTGGGCGGCGGACTGCTGCACACCGTTGGCAAGGCGGGAGGTTTTGTGCTGCTGGCGCTGATTCTGGCTGCGGCGATCCTGATCTATTTCAACCTGAGCGCCGTGCAGGTGGGCGACCGCGTTTCGCACGCCATCAACACCGGAAAAACCAGGATCGACGCGACCCACGCCGCTAATCAGCAGCGCCGCATCGAGCACCGTGAGCTGAAGCTGCAGCGCGCTGCCGAGGCCGCACGCCTGGCCGAGGAGCAGGCGCGCCTGGAGGAAGAGCAGGCACGGGCAGAGAACTTTGCCTTTGAACGCACCGAGGTGGAGCTGGAGGACGGGTTCCGTCTGCGCAAACGGCGCACGCCGAAGCCCTATGTTTCGCAGAACCGTTTGTTCACCTATGTGGAGCCGAACGGAACCGAACCGCCCACGGTGATCGGGACCGACAACCTTGTGACGCCGCCGGATGAGCCCGTCACGCTGGAAAAGCTGCCCGCCGACGGCGCCGACCCGGAAACGGATCAAACAGACGGCGACGCCCGGAAGATCGTGGACGCCGCCGTGCGGCAGGCTGACAAAGCCGCCAGAAAAAACCGCAGCGAGGTCAAAGACTTCAAAGAAGAAAAGCCCCGCCGCCGTGACTATACCTTGCCGCCGATCGACTGCCTGAATGCGCCGGATTTTGCCCGCGCGACCGATCTTGCGTCCGAGATCCAGGCCACAAGCCAGAAACTGGTGGACACGCTCAAGAGCTTTGGTGTGGAGACCAAGCTCAGCGGCGTTTCCTGCGGCCCGTCTGTCACACGCTATGAGCTGCAGCCGGCCCCCGGCGTCAAAATCAGCAAAATCACGTCTTTGGCGGACGACATCGCCCTGAACCTTGCGTCCAGCGGCGTGCGCATCGAGGCGCCCATTCCGAACAAATCCGCCGTGGGCATCGAGGTGCCGAACCAGACCCGCGCCTCGGTCACGCTGCGCGAGATCATCTCTTCCAGCGAATTTCAGAACGCAAAGAGCAAGCTGAACGTTGCGCTGGGCAAAGACATCACCGGCAACGTCAACTGCACCGATCTGGCAAAGATGCCGCACCTGTTGATTGCCGGCACCACCGGCTCGGGCAAATCGGTGTGTCTGAACTGCATGATCTGTTCGATTCTGTATAACGCCAAGCCCGACGAGGTCAAGCTGCTGATGATCGACCCCAAGCAGGTCGAGTTCAGCGTCTATAACGGCATCCCGCACCTGCTGGTGCCCGTGATCTCCGACGTGCGCAAGGCCGCCGGTTCGCTGGCCTGGGCCGTGGGAGAAATGGAAAAACGGTACCGCCTGTTTTCCACCTGCGGCGTGCGCGACATCGGCGGGTTCAACAAATATGTTGCCGCGCATCCGGAAACGCCGGAGCTGGAGGTCATGCCGCAGATCGTCATCTTTATCGACGAGCTCAACGACCTGATGATGGTCTCGCCCAAGGAGGTGGAGGATTCCATCTGCCGCCTGGCGCAAAAGGCGCGTGCCGCCGGCATGCATCTGGTTGTGGCAACGCAGCGTCCGTCGGTGGACGTCATCACCGGCATCATCAAGGCAAATATTCCGTCGCGGCTGTCGCTGTCCGTGTCCTCTCAGGTGGACTCGCGGACCATTCTGGACTGCGTCGGCGCAGAAAAGCTGCTGGGCAACGGCGACATGCTCTTCAACCCCGTGGGCATCAGCAAGCCCGTGCGCATCCAGGGCGCCTATGTGTCTGAAAGCGAGATCGAAAAGATCATCGACTTCATCAAGGCGCAGTCCGACGTCGAATACAGCGATGAGATCAGCGACGCCATTGAGCAGTTGGCTGTGGCCGACAAGAAAAAGGCCCTGGCCGCCGCAGGCGACGAGGTGGAGGACGCCGACGGCGACCCCATGATCCAGGCCGCGATCGAAACGGTGGTGGATTGCCAGGCCGCGTCCACCACGCTGCTGCAGCGCAAGCTGCGCCTGGGCTATGCCCGCGCCGCGCGGATCATGGACGAGCTGGAACAGCGCCATGTGGTTGGTCCTGCCGACGGCAGCAAGCCGCGCAAGGTCCTGATGACCAAGGCGCAATTGCAGGAAATGCTGGCGTCCAAGGACTATGCCGATGCGCCGGACAGCGACGACGTGCCCTTTGACGACGCCGACAACGCGGAGGACTTTGATATTTTCGGGGACTGAGAACAGTTTGCGGTTTACAGTTGCTCTGCTGGCTGCGAAAGAGCTGCGCTGCTGACCGAAAGTGCTTTGATCGGAACTGAACACACAGAAAGATGGGCCGTGGCGAACAAATCGTCACGACCCTTTTTGATTCTGTTTTACACGGTCAAAACAGATGAACCACCTGTCCTCGCGGCGCATATCTGATGATTGTTTCGTCGTATCGGCGCGGCCGCAATTCGCAATTTTTCAGTCCTGGGCGCCCTCTGTTCACGAAAAACTGTAAACGCTTCCTGCTTCTGCGGTGAACGACGTCACGCCGTCTGCAAAGTCCACGTCGATCTCGTTGCCGGCGTCGTCCTGTACCAGCAAAATCTTGCCGTCATACTTCAGCCGGCAAAGGCGGTCAACGTCGCTTTTGTTCAGAATCTTCGCATCCTTCAGGCGGCCGTTTTTCCATTCGGCGTCCACCACAAAGCCGCCGCGGGCGCAAAAGCCCGTATAGGCGCCGTCGCGCCAGGATTTGGGCAGCGCCGGCAAAATGCGGATGACCCCGTCATGGCTTTGCAGCAGCATCTCTGCCACGCCGGCGGTGAAGCCGAAGTTGGCGTCGATCTGAAAGGGTGGGTGGTTGCCCATCAGGTTTTTCAGCACGCCGGTCTTGAGCAACTGCGCAATCAGCGCGTCGCAGCTTTCACCGTCAAACAGCCTTGCCCTGCAGCAAAGGCGCTGCGCCAGCGCCCAGCCGGTGGTTTTCATGCCGCGCTCATCCAGCGATGCGCGGGCCGCGTTCATCAGCCCCGGCGTTGCCTCGGTGATCTGATCAAAGGGATACAGGCCCAGCAGGTGTGACAGATGCCGGTGCTGCTTTTCGATACCGAGCGCCTTGGGCCGGCGAAAGCTGTCTTCGTCAAACCACTCTTTGATCTGGCCGCGTTTGCCGACGCAGTATGGGCGCAGCCGCGGCTGTTGCTCTGCGATCCGTTTCAGCAGCGCGGCGTCAACCCCGTCGTCTTTTCCGGCGTTGCGCAGGGCGGCAGCGGCTTTTTGTACCGCATCAAACAGGGCAAAAACGATGCTTTGGTGATAGGTGTCGCCGGCGGTGACCGGTCCCTGCTCCGGCGAAACGGACGGAGAGATCACCAGTCGGTCCTGTCTGCGGTCTTCACGCAGAATGGCGGAAAATAACCGTGCGGATTCCTGCATCGTGGGAAAGATCTCGTCATGCAGCTCGTCAATGTCGCCGGTGAAGCGGAACGCCTCAAACATCTGCACGGCCGCCCAGGCGCCGTTGGCCGGTTCCCAGCCCCAATGCCAGTCCCAGCCGGGCGCGGCGAAGCCGAGCGGGCTGGTGGAGGTGAAGACGGTCCAGCCGGTGGGTTTGGTCTCATCCGGGGTGCCGTCTGGCTTTTCGTCCCCGATGCCGAGTGTCTGCTTGGCGACGATGCGGCCCGGAATGCGCAGACTGTTGATGTAGTCGCGGAAGGGGACGGCCGTGGATGCAAGATTGGTCACAAACGCCGGCCAGTAGTTCATCTGCAGGTTGATGTTCATGTGATAGTCGCAGTTCCACGGCGGGTCGTTTTTGGCGTTCCAGACGCCCTGCAGATTGGCAGGCAGCGTTCCCGGGCGCGAGGAAGAGATCAGCAGATACCGGCCGTACTGAAACAGCGTTGTGATGAGAAACCGCTTGAATTCCCCACCCTTTGCAAAGCGCTTGAGCAGGTGGTCGGTGGGGTGCACGGTCTCAAATTCGCCCAGGTCCAGCGTTGCGGCGCGAAACAGCGGGCGATAATCCTTCAGGTGTTCACGATACAGATGCTTGAACGTCATATTGCAGTCGTCGCCGTTTGCCGCGTCCAGCCGCGGCAGCACCTTATCGGTCAGCGGGTCGCTGCCGTCGCAATAGTCCGGCCAGCGGTTTTCATAGTCCGTGGCAAAGGCGGCGACCACAACCACGCTGGTCGCGTTTTCGACGCGCAGGCCGCCGTTTTCTGTGGGGGTGATGGTGCCGTCCGGCGTCAGGAAGCGGATGCCGGCGGCATATTTCATGTTGTTTTGCTCTTTGCCGTCGGGTGCGTCCAGCCCGGCGTTGGCGTGCACGGTGCCCTGCACAAGGATGGTGCTGCCGCCGGCGATGGGTTCGCCCTTTTGCTCGCTGACAAAATAAGCGTCAAAGCTCATGGTCGCGGGTTCCTTCGGCTCCGGCGGTGCGGCCTTTGCCCCGGCGGGCTTTTTCTTCGGCTCCGGTTCCGGCCGTTCTTTCCTGGCGCACTCGATCCGCCCGACAAACAGATTTTGCGGGTGGCTGCAGAAATAATGCCGCGTGTGGATGACGTCGCCGACGTGGAACGTCACCATGGCCGACGCAGAGTCCAGGTCCAGGTCGCGCACATATTTGTCCGGCAGCTCCGGCACGTCGTCAAAGCGAAGATAGAGCGAGCCCATGGCCTGATAGCTGCCGGCGCCGACGCCGTTGCCCTGCAGGTCGCGCATGCGGTTTTTCGCTTCATCATTTTTTCCTTCGGCCAGAAGGTCCTGAATCTCGCGAAAAGCCTTGCCGCCGTCGGGGTTGCTGACGCCGCAGTTCCAGCCCGCCGTGTCTTTTCCGCCGGACCAGAGCGTCTTTTCGTTGAAAGAGATCAGTTCGCAGTTTGCCTGGCCAAAGACTTTGGCGCCGATGGCGCCGTTGCCCAGCGGCAGCGCTTCGTTTTCCCAGCCGAAATAGCTCAGGTTGGCTGCCATATTGTAGCAAAGGAAGTGCGCCTTCTCTTCGTGCTCGGGCGCGGGCGGAGCCGGCGGTTCCTTTGTCATACGTTTGATTTTTGCCATTGGATTCACCTCTGTATCATCAACAATTCATTTTATTATAGCTTGAATTTTTCGCTTCGTCAAGCTTGATTTTTGACAAAAGTTGTGGTAAAATCAAAAAGATTGAAACAGCGGCGCGGAGGTGAGTCCCCTGGAACGAAAATATCTGATGCGCCTGACGGCAAAGCAGACGGTCGACGGCGAAAGCGACACGCTGTTTATGGAAACGACGGCCGCCATGACGGGAACGCCCGCGCGGTATGAACTGCGCTATCGCGACGAGGGCGGCGACATGCACGGCACGCGCAATGTTTTGCGGGTGGAGCGCGGCAAAAGCGTCACTCTGTTTCGCGACGGGGAATACGCAACCCACCTGATTGTTGAGCAGGGGGTGCGCCACCTGTCGCAGTATGCGACGCCCTACGGCATGCTGATGCTGGGCGTGTGCGGGCTGTCGCTGGTTTCTGACGTGAGCGACGCGGGCGGAACGCTGCGGTTTCGCTATTGCACGGATGTGGAGCTGACCCCTGTGGGGGAATTCGATTTTGAGATCAAGCTGACGGCTGCGCCGACGCGCGGCCAAACGGAGGAATCTATATGACGTCAACAGTGGATCGGGCCCGCGCCCAGGTGCGCGCCCTGGTCAAAACGGGGGCAGACGCGGCGATGGCCGCCGGCGATCTGGCCCAAAACGAGCTTTGCGACTTTATCGTTGAGGTGCCGGCAGACAAGGTCAACGGCGATTATTCCGCCAACGCCGCCATGGTGAACGCACGTACGTTCCGGCTGCAGCCGCGCAAGATTGCAGAGGCGATCACCGCGCATATGGAACTCGGCGATTCCTATTTTTCACGCGTGGAGGTTGCCGGCCCCGGCTTCATCAATTTTTATCTGTCACCGGCGTTTTTTGCTGACGTTTTGCTGGAGGTGCGCGCAGCCGGTGCGCAGTACGGCAAAAGCGACTTTGGGGCCGGCAAGCGCGTCAATGTGGAATTTGTGTCTGCCAACCCCACCGGGCCGATGCACATGGGCAACGCACGCGGCGGGGCGCTGGGCGACTGCCTGGCCGCTGTGCTGGAATATGCGGGCTATGACGTGTCGCGGGAGTTTTATGTCAACGACGCCGGCAACCAGATCGACAAGTTTTCGCTTTCGCTCGATGTGCGGTACCGTCAGCTCTTCCTTGGGGAAGACGCGGTCACACTGCCGGAAGACAGCTATCACGGCGCCGACATTACGGAGCGCGCGAAGGAATTCGCCGCCGTTTACGGCGACAGCTATCTGCAAAAAAGCGAAGCGGAGCGCCGCAGGGCACTGGCGGACTTTGCGTTGCCGAAAAACATTGCAAACATGAAGGCTGCGATGGAAAAGTACCGCATCGACTATGACACCTGGTTCAGCGAGCTGACGCTGCATCAGAACGGCGAACTGAAAGACGTGATCGATCTGTTGACCGCGCGCGGCTACACCTATGAACAGGACGGCGCGCTGTGGTACCGCAACAAACAGGTCCAGACCGAGCTGCTGCTGAAAGAGGGCAAAAGCCAGGATGAGATCGACAAGCTGGAGCTGAAGGACGACGTGCTCATCCGTGCCAACGGCAACCCGACCTATTTTGCCGCCGACATTGCCTATCACCGCAACAAGCTGGAAAAGCGCGGCTTTGACAAGGCCATCGACGTTTGGGGCGCCGATCATCACGGCCATGTGGCCCGCATGAAGGGCGCGATGTACGCCCTTGGCATCGACCCCGACCGGCTCGATATCCTGCTGATGCAGTTTGTGCGGCTGGTCCGTGACGGCGAGGTCGTCAAAATGTCGAAGCGGACCGGCAAGGCCATCACCCTAACCGACCTTTTGGACGAGGTACCCATCGACGCGGTGCGCTTCATGTTCAACCTGCGCGAGCCGGGGTCGCTGATGGACTTTGACCTGGACCTTGCCGTGCAGGAAAGCGCGCGCAACCCGGTGTATTACTGCCAGTACGCACACGCGCGCATCTGCAGTATCCTTGCAAAGCTTTCGGCGGAGGGCCGCCCGCTGCGCGACGCGGCGCGCGACGAGCTGATGCTGCTCACTTTGCCGGAAGAGACGGCGCTCATCCGGTTCCTTTCCACGCTGCCGCAGGTGATCGTCAACGCCGCGGGCAACTATGACCCCGCCAAGGTGACGCACTACGCGATCGACCTTGCCACACTGTTTCACAAGTTCTATAACGCCTGCCGCGTGAATGTGGAGGACCCGGCGCTGTTTGCGGCGCGGCTGACGCTGTGCCTGTGCGTGCGCGACACGCTGAAAAGCATTTTGACGCTGCTGAAGGTGGGCGCGCCCGAAAAAATGTGAACAAGCCCTTGAAAATTCATAAAATGTTCACAGGTTTGTTTTTGAAAAAGCATATAATAAACTTAATTTAAGGTTCCTGATTATAATGAAATCAAAGATAAAAAACGGTGAAGCACTCACCGGGCGCCGCAAGGCAAAGGAGGACGGATTATGGCTGCTGAAAAAATTCTCGTTGTGGATGACGACGTCAATATTTGTGAGCTGCTGCGGCTGTACCTGGAAAAAGAGGGTTACAGCGTGATCGTTGCCAACGACGGGCAGACCGCGATCAAAATGTTTCGGGAAGAGAACCCGGCGCTGATTTTGCTGGACATCATGCTGCCGAAGTTGGACGGCTGGCAGGTTTGCCGCGAGATCCGCAAGGTGTCTGATGCGCGCATCATTATGCTGACTGCAAAGGGCGAGGTCTTTGACCGCGTGCTGGGTTTGGAGCTTGGCGCCGACGACTATGTGGTCAAGCCCTTTGACGCCAAAGAGGTCATCGCCCGTATCAAGGCGGTGCTGCGCCGCTCTGCCGGTGCCCCGCCGGAAGAGATCAAAGAGGTGCATTACGACAAGCTGTCGATCAACCTGACAAACTATGAGCTGAAGGTCAACGGCGTGCACATCAACACCCCGCCGAAAGAGATGGAGCTGATCTATCACCTGGCAAAGAATCCCAACCGCGTGTTTACCCGCGACCAGCTTTTGGACGAGGTCTGGGGCTTTGACTATTACGGCGATTCCCGCACCGTGGACGTTCACATCAAACGCCTGCGTGAAAAGCTCAGCGGCGTATCTGACAAGTGGGAACTGCGCACGGTCTGGGGCGTCGGGTACCGCTTTGAAACCAAGGAATAAAAAACAGCAAACGACCCCGCTGCCCGTTGCTCCGGGCGGCGTTTTTGTGACAGGAGGGGAAGACCATGCCGCAACCCGCGCGCAAAAAGCGCCGCAAATCACTGCGAAAGAGCTCGCTGCTGCGGCACTATTTTACCACCACGGCGGCCATCGTTTTGGCGGCGATGGTTTTGTTCGGCTCCGCAATGATCATCCTGACGGCGAGCCAGTGGTGGAATGACAAAACCGATGCGCTGACACGCAACGCAGACGTGATTGTGAACCGGCTGCGTGAAATCAATTTTGACAAGAACTTTGATGATGACCCGGAGCTGGATGCCTTTATTGACGTCATGATGACTGTCACAAACACGGCAAAGTCCGATTTCTTTTTGACGGATCCGGATGGGCATGTGCTCATCTGCGGCGACAGCGGGCGCATCCGTTCGCCGGAGGATTGCGAGGAGCACGGCAGCTTTGTGGTGCCGCCAAAGTATATGGACCGCGCGATCGACGGCGGCTTTGCCGACTATGTGACCGGCGACGAATTCGGTCGCGGAAAGTTTGTGGTCGCGATGCCGGTGGAGATCAAAGGCACAACGCGCGGCGTTCTTTTTGCGGTGGAGGATGTGTTTGACGGCCTGGTTCCCCATGTGATCTCCATCATTCAAACGTCGTTTTATTTCTTCCTGGTGGCGCTGATCGTGTCGTTCATCGGCACTTATGTGTTCACGCGCAACGTGACCCGCCCGCTGGATGAGATGCAGGAGGTCACCAAGCATTTTGCCAAGGGTGAATTTGATCACCGCGCCAAAGAGGATTACCGTCAGGCCTATCTGAACGAGTTTTCGTCCGCCCTGAACCAGATGGCCAACGACCTGGCGGTGGAAGAGGACGCCCAGCGCAGCTTTATCGCCAACGTGTCGCATGAGCTCAAAACGCCGATGACGACGATCGGCGGTTTCATCGACGGCATTCTGGACGGGACGATCCCGCCGGACAGGGAACGGGACTATCTGACCGTGGTGTCAAAAGAGGTGCGCCGTCTGTCGCGCATGGTGGTGTCGATGCTGAACCTGTCAAAGATTGAATCCGGCGAGGTTTCGCTCAGCCCCGAAAACTATGATGTGGTGGCCCAGTTGTTTGAAACGCTGCTGCCCTTTGAACGCATAATTGAAGAAAAGCGGATCGTGATTGCCGGCTTTGAAGACATGGACAGCGTGACGATCCATGCGGACCGCGACCTGCTGCAGCAGGTGATCTATAACTTGGTAGACAACGCGGTGAAATTTACGCCGGAGGACGGAACCATCACGTTCTTTGCCAACCGGACCGAGGATGCAACCGTGGTCACAATCCGCAACACCGGCAGCGGCGTGTCGCAGGAGGAGCTGTCGCGCATCTTTGAGCGGTTTTACAAGGTGGACAAGTCTCGTTCGTTTGACGTCAAGGGCGTCGGGTTGGGGCTGTATATCGTCAAGACGATTGTCAAGATGCACGGCGGCGAGATCCATGCCAGCGGCAAAGAAGGGGAGTACATCGAGTTTTCTTTCAGAATTCCCAAAGATTAAAGTATATTTTATCTTGTTTTAAGTTTCTTTTTAGAATTTTATGGATAATGTAGATAACATGCGGGGCAGCAAAGCCGCCGCAGAATGATATCGTTTGCCGTGCAGCCCGGCGTGCCGGGCCCTGCGGCAAAAAGAAAGGCACAGGTGATTGATATGACAGACCGTTATGAGGATGAAACCATGCAGGCGCCGCGTGAGCCGGAAGAGACCCCCTTCGTGCCCGGCGAGGAGCCAACGCTTGGCGAGCCGACAGAAAAGGAACCGGAAGCGACCCGGCCGGCAGAGCGTGAACCCGCCGCGCCGCCGCAGCCGCCTTATGCGCAGCCGCAGTATCGCGTGACCCCGCCGCCGCAGTATACGCCCGCGCAATATCAGCCCCGGCCGCAGTATTCGATGCCGCCGCAGGCACCGGCACAGCCCCGCTATCAGCCGCCTGCAGCGCCGGAAGCCCCGCAGCCCCGCCAGCCGTTTTCTTATCCGGGCAGCTATCCCCCGGCGCAGGACGCCTTTTATCAGGACCCCTATACGGCCCAGGCGCCGCTGCAGCCGGAAGAGACGCAGTTGCCGGACGACAGTGAAAACAGCAGCGACGTGATTGCCCCGCCAAAGCCGGGCGGAAAGGGCAAAAACGCGGTCATCATTGCGCTGGTGGTTGCCCTGATCGTTGCCATTGCGGCCATTGCGGTCGGCATTCTGAAGCCGGACCTGATCAAAGATCTGACCAAATCCAAAGGCGACACGTCGACGTCGGAAAAGACGGAGCCCGGCGTATCGCAGGATGAGGACACGAGCGACAATTCACCGGCGGGTATCCACTATGCCACGACCGACAGCGCCCAGGTTGAGCAGCTCGAGTCCGTTCAGGTGGCCGAAAAGGTCCGCAAGTCCGTGGTCGGTGTCATGGTCTACAGCAACGGCAAACTGGCGGGCGAAGGCTCCGGCGTGATCTGGGGCACCGACACCACCGGCAAGTATTATTATGTGGTAACCTGTGCGCACGTCATCAGCGGCGGCAACTATACCTACAGCATTCTGACGCTGGACGAGCAGCATCTTGAAGCGCAAAAGGTTGCCTATGACACACGCACCGACATCGGCGTGCTGAAGGTGGAGGCCAAGGACCTGCCCGCTGCGGAGCTGGGTGATTCGTCCACGCTGCGCATCGGTGAGCGGGTGTATGCCGTGGGCAATCCCGGCGGCTCGGAATACTTCGGCTCCATTACCGACGGCATCATCTCGGCGATCGACCGTTCGATCTCATCCACTTATACCATGACCGTCATTCAGCACAACGCGGCCATCAATCCCGGCAACTCCGGCGGTGCGCTGGTGAATGCCGCCGGCCAGGTCATCGGCATCAATTCTTCCAAAATCGCCGATACCGACTATGAAGGCATGGGCTTTGCGGTTCCGATGACCATTGTGCAGCCGGTGGTCGAAAGTCTGGTCAAAAACGGCTATGTCAAAGACCGTCCGAAGCTGGGCATCAAGTATGCGTCCGTCAGCGACTATCAGGTCTACAGCATCATTGTCGGCATCAACGACCTGCCGGCCGGTTCGCTGGTCATCGCGGGCATCAATAACGACAGCGCCCTGCGCAGCACCGACGCCAAGGTCGGCGACCTGATCATTGCGGTCAACGGCAAAAAGATGGAAACACCGAACGTTCTGCTGGACGTGGTGGACAACGGCAAGGTCGGCGACGAACTTACGCTCACGCTCTGCCGCATCGACAGCAGCTCACGGTCCTATGACATCTCGACCTTTGACGTCACCATAAAGCTGGTGGAGGATAAGGGCGACAGCGAGCAGGAAGAGCAGACGACCGAAAGCATCGGCGGCTACAACTACGGCGGCTATGACAGCTTTGAGGATTACTTCGACCGCTATTTCGGCGGCTGGTAATCTGGGCGGATGCCGCTGAAAAGTGTCTGCCGCCCGGCAGCTTCATGACGGGACTCTGCTCCAGACAGAACTCATAAAAAACAATGAACCGAAGAGGGCGCGTGCTCCTTCGGTTCATTGTTTGTACGCGCCTGACGGCTCGGCGCGGGAAAGGAACGCGCCGCCGCTTGAATGCTCGGCAAAGGGACCCTTTTGCAGTGGCCGCCGATTCGGCGGTTAAAACACACGCCATCCATCCGCACCCAGTCGGCTGATCGCCGACCACTACGGGCGCTGGGCTGCAGATGATCTTCGCCAATTACTGATTGCCGCCTGCATGCGCATGCCTTTTCCATGATCTGACAAAAACCTCCGCCACGCATGAACTGCACAGCGGAGGTCCTTTTTTCAGTGATCCGATCCGGACTGACTCAATCCCTCAATCCCTTATTCCCTTAATCCCTTTTATCCTCTTGCCTCACTCCACAACAAATACCCTGACCCCGTGGCCCGCAACACTGACGTTTGTCTGATCGGCAGAGAACGTGTCGCCGCTCCACGCGTCGCGGATCTGATATGCTGCCTTTTGCGGCAGGGCGGGAAAGGCGTCGTCAGAGAGTTTTTTGAAATCGAGCGTCAGCGTTGCCGGCGCTTTGGTCTTGTTGAACACGCACACCGCGGCGCGGCCGCCCGTCAGCGGCTTGACCAAAATGTCGCGCAGCCCGGCATGCACCCGGCGGCAGGGGACGCCCAGCGCGTCCTGGTCAATGGCGATCAGCGATTCATTGGTCAGCAGCTGCAGCAGCGGGTCGTCGCTGTTCGGCGTACCGTCGGGCTTGACGAATTTGCGCACGTCGTTGCCCAGAATCAGCGGCGCCGCCATCATGCACCACAGCGAAAAATGGCTGCGGTTCTCTTCCAGCGTCAGCTTGCCGTTGCCGCATTCCAGCATGTCGGGATCGTTCCAGCCGCCCACGCCAGCGTACTTGCTCAGCCGCACCGTCGCCTCATAGATCGCAAGGATCGACGGCCACACCGGTTTGATGTCGCCGGTCGTCCGCCAGAGGTTGCCGGCCTCGGCGCCCCATTTCCACGGGCGGTTAAAGCCCCATTCGCAGATGGAAAAGACGATCGGCTTTTCCTGCTGGCCGGTCCGTGCGGCGAGGTCTTTGGCGGCGCGCTTGAGTTCGCGGCCCATGAGCTTGTACTGTAATGCGGCGCTGTCCATGCGCGAGCCGACGGGGTTGTCAAAGACCACGGTGTTCATGCCCGCTTGCAGCCGGACTGTCAATTGGATGCGGCGCTCCCCGCGGAAGGGGGCGCGGCCCTGCGCGGCATACAGGTGGTACTCGTCCTTCCCGTTGACCGTGACGCGCAAAAAGCGCTCCGCGTCCGATGCCTTGGCGACGATGAGGGTCAGCACCCGGTCGCCGTCTTCCGGAGCTTCGACGTTGATTGAAAACGACCCGCCGCGCGAGCTCAGCCCGGTGATCCAGCGCACACCGTCTTTGTCATCGGTGAGGATGCGCGCCTTGCCCTTCAGTGCGACGTCGTCCGGCGTAAAGATCGCCGCAGCCGCTTCGCCCGGCGCGGACAGCTCGATCTGCCGCACGCGCGGCGCCTTTTCCGAGATCGGGACGTTGTGGCAAAAGTCATATTTGAAATACTCGACGCCCCAGGACGCGATCGTGTCGGCGTCCATGGCCTCGTGCCGCAGCGACGCCGGATAGTCCTCGCAGGTTTTGGTCCCGTTGGAAGAGTACAGCCCGAGTTTCAGCCCCATGGCGTTCACGCTGTCGGCCAGCGCCCTGATCCCGTGGGGGAAAGTGGCCTTGTCGCTTTGCAGGCGGCCGTCCGCGTCGCGCTCGGAGCTTTGCCAGCAGTCGTCGATGTTGACGTACCGATAGCCGGCGGCGGCAAGGCCGCTTTGCTCAATGGCAGCGGCGATCTCCTTGATCAGGTCCTCGTTGATTCTGGACGCGAACAGGTTCCAGCTCGACCAGCCCATCGGTGGGGTCAGGGCGGCGCCGTTGTCATAGCGCTGCGTCACCCCCTGGGTCAGCGTGAGCTTGTTGAGCAGGCGCTTCGCCTCGCAGAACGGGCAGAAATCCGCGTTTTTCTTTTTGACGCCGGCAAGGGCAGCGGCGGTCGCCGTGGCCGCGGCGCCAAGGGCAAGCAGATCGTTTTTCTTCATAAAAAGCATCCTTTCTGTATGGGGCGCCTCTAAAAACTGCATCGCGCTCAAACGACTTGCGTTTTTAGAGGTCCCTGTGTCAGATCAGCGCGAACGCGCGTATACAAAAGACGGTCAAAAAGATCGTGAACATGGAAAACACCGACGTCCACACCACAAGCTGCGCACCGTACTGGTCGTCGCCGCCGATCTCGCCGATCATCACGGCGGACGACACGGCGATCGGCGAGCCGAAGATCGCCACCAGCGACGGGTACTCCACGGCCGTGAATGACAGCAGTCCGGTGCGGTGCAGCGCCACGGCGCACCCGATGGCCAAGAGCGGCGCAAACACGATGCGCATGAACGTACCCAGCACGATCTGCCGCCGCATGCCTTTGACCGCGGAAAAATCAAACCGTGCGCCCAGCACCACCAGCGCCAGGGGGGTGGCCGCTTTTGCCGCCGTGGACAGGGTGGAGAACAGGAACTCGCAGTCCCGCGAAAGCAAAAACACGGGTGTGCCGTCGCTTTTCAGCGGCAGCAGCGCACGCAGCCCGATCACCAGAAGGCCCAGCGCCACACTGATGATCAGCGGATTTTTGACCGTGCGCAGCAACGTCTGGCGCACCGACGGCTTTTTGTCGGCGTCGGAATGATACGACAGCACGATCACCGCCAGCGTGTTGAACAGCGGAATGGTCGCCGCCGTGGCGACCGCCATGAACGCAACCGCGGGTGCCCCGCCCAGCGCGTCGGCCAGGGGAATGCCGACGATGGCGCAGTTGGAGCGGAACACGCACTGAATGAACGGCCCCTTTTGCAGCCGGTTTGGGATGAACAGCTTTGCCAGTGCGGCGCCGATGAACGCCAAAAGCAGCACGATGACGCAGATGTAGCCGATCACGCCCCAGCTCACGTCAGAGAGCGTTTCGATCTCATAGATGTTGCAAAACAGCAGCAGCGGCAAAAACACATGAAAGACCAGCGCGTTTGCCTTCTTGAAAAATGCGTCGTCGGCAAAGCGCAGCTTTTTCAGCAGCATGCCAAGGCCCATCAAAAGAATGATCGGCATGACTGCGTTGAAAGAAAACAAAAACACGTCAATCATAGGATGGCCTCGCATCTATGGCTTGATTCAGCTCTTTGATTTCGGTGACGGTCACAGTGCCGCCGCAAACGGTGAAACCGACGTCAAAGCCCGCGTACGGCAGATAGTAGGTGCGGTCCGGGTCGGTCTGATACCCCGGGCGCGGGTCCTGCGCCAGCGCTTCGGTCAGCGCGGACAGTCCGTCGGCGGGGATCGCCGCTTCCAGCTCCGGCGGGATGACGACCTTCAGGCGGGCCGCGTCGCCGGGAACCGCGTAGCCGCCGGCAGCGTCCGGATGGGCGTCGGCATAGGGCAGATAGGGCTTGACGTCAAAGATCACGGTGCCGTCCATCAGGTCGCCGCCGGAAACGCGCAGCACCTTGCCCTGCGCCGTGTCGGTCACGCCCTCCAGCTTTACGCAGGACAGGCCCAGCGGGTTGGGGCGAAAGGGCGACCGGCTGGCAAACACACCCACGCGTTTGTTGCCGCCCAGCTTTGGCGGGCGGACGGTCGGCGAAACGCTCGGCGCTTCGTTGAACCGCCACAGCAGCCACAGGTGAGAGAACGCCTCGATGCCGCGCAGAAAGTCCGGGTTGCGAAAGGGCGGCAAAAACACGATCTCGCCGTGCAGGTCCGGGGCCACCCCGCTTTGCCGCGGCAGACCGAATTTGGTCGGAAAGCCGCAGTGATACACCGCGACCGGCGTCAGGGTCAATGGTTCCATGCGGCGTCTCCTTTCTGAGTGATTTCGGTACTTATCATAGCATAAAGGACCGGCACCGTCAAGAGGCGGCGGCCCGGAGCGATGCAAAAAATCTTGCAATTTGCGCGGGAGTGTGCTATACTGAACACAACAATCACAAAGGAGTGTTTGATGATGAAGCAGACCAAACGTTTTTTTACCGTGCTGCTTGCGGTGCTTTTTCTGGTGCTGACGGTTCCTTTTGCCTTTGCCGAGCCGATTGACAGCGGAACCTGCGGTGACGACCTGACGTGGATCCTTGGCGAAGACGGCACCCTGACGATCAGCGGCAGCGGAGAGATGGACAGTTGGGCAGACACAGACGAAGTGCCGTGGGCAGATTATGTATCTGTGATCACGGCTGTTGTGATCGAATCCGGCGTGACGTCGATCGGCGACGGCGCGTTTGTGACCTGTGACAGCATGGAAGAGATCGCGTTCCCCGATACGCTGGAAAGCATCGGCAGCGCCTTTGCCTATTGCAGCGCGCTGCAGACGGTTGAGATTCCGGACGGCGTAACGGAAATTGCCGATTCGGCTTTTATGGCCTGCACGGGCATTACGGAATTCAAAGTCAGTCCTTATAACTATATCTTTTGCAGCGACGACGCCGGCGTGCTGTATAACAAAGAGAAAACCAACCTGATTCAGTATCCGCTCGGCAGGGAAGAGACGTCGTTCGCGATCCCCGACACGGTGAACACCGTCAGCCAAAGCGCATTCACGGGCAGCAATCTGACCGAGATCACCATCCCGACCGGCGTCCTGTACATCAATGAAGGCGCGTTTGACGGCTGCGAAGCCCTGAAGGACGTCTATTACGCCGGAACCCAGGCACAATGGGAAGCCGTGCTCAGCTACAACGATCCGTTTGCGAACATTATGGAATACGGGCTGCAGATGCATTTCAGCGAGGACACGGAACCGCAGACCGACCCGACAGACGGAACAACGAGCGAGCCGGCGACCGAGCCGACACAGACTGACGCGCCGACCGACACGCAGCCGGCCGCGCCCTCTGCAACCGAAAAAGCAACCGAAGGCACAGAGAAGAAGGAAGCAAAAGAGAAAAAGAATCTGCTGCCGGTCATTTTTATCGCGGTTGTTGCCGTGCTGATTCTGGCAATCGTCATTGTGCTGGCGCTGCTTTTGAAAAAAGACAAGACGCAGCCGCCGAAGGATCCGCCGGCCGACCATTCGCTGGATGAAACCATCGCGCCGCCGCAGGCTCGCCCGGCGCAGCCGCAGAACCGGCAGGGATATCCGCCGCAGAACCCGAATCAGTACCGATAATCAACCGAACACAACAAAACGATCCCGTCGGCACATCCGGCGGGATTTTTGGCAGCGGACGGTTTCTGCGTTCCGTATTCTGTTTGCAGAATCCGGCGTTGTGATATTGACAAATTTGCCCAAGTTCGATATAATCATAATGACTATGTTTCTGCCCGTGCGCATGCTGATCAGACGGCGCCCGGCGGTGAATTCAGGAGGGTCCTTATGCTGAAATTCAAGTTCCAAGAAAGCTGGTTTTCTGTTTCGCGCGGCGGGCGCGTGCTGGGCGCGTTCCGTGTGGGCGACGTCTTTTGCGAGGTTGGGGAGCAAAAGAGCGATTATACGATGAACCGCGGTTCGTTCAAGCTGAAAGAAAAGGTGCTGCGCCGCCACCCGCTGTTTATTCAGGCGGTCAAAAAAGAGGGCGACACCGCCGTTGTGACCCTGACCGAGGGGCAGGCGGTCTTTGAGCTGCAATATGGCGGCGAACGGCTCAAGGTGACGCTGACCGGTATTGAAGCGGACAAAAAGCTCTGGTTCAAGCTGCCGGCGGTGAAAGAGGAGTCCGTTTACGGCACCGGCGAGACCTTTACGCATTTTGACCTGCGCGGTCAAAAGGCAAACGTCTGGGTCAGCGAGCATGTCAACGCCGGCCAGGTGGCGGAAAAGCTGGTCAAAAACGCGCTGGGCATCCATCACCCCGAGCGGGTCAAAAAGTTTGAAAAGTATGCGTCCTATTATGTGCAGCCGACGTTTTTATCCAGCCGCAAATACTTCTTCCATACCGACGCCACTGCGATCACCCGCTTTGATTTCACGTCCGGCACCGAGCACCGCGTCCAGATGAATCAGATCGCGCCGGTCTATCTCGGCTTCGGCGACACGTTTGAAGCGGTGCTGACCAACCTGACCGACCTGCTCGGGCGCCAGATCACGCTGCCGGACTGGGTCTTTGACGGTGAAATCCTCGGCATTCAGGGCGGCACTGAGATCATGGACAAAAAGCTGCAGACCGCGCTGGATCACGACATGGCCGTTTGCGGTGTGTGGATCCAGGACTGGGAGGGCCGCCGCGTCACCGCAGTGGGCAAGCAGTTGTTCTGGAACTGGGAATGGGACAAAGAGCTGTATCCCGACCTTGACAAGCGCGTGAAGGAGTACGCAGAAAAGGGCGTCAAAATCCTCGGCTACTGCAATCCCTTCCTTGCGGTGGAAAAGCCGCTGTACAAAATCGCGGCCGAAAACGGCTACTGCGTCAAGGACAAGGACGGCAACGACTATCTGGTCACGATTACGACCTTCCCCGCCGCGATGGTGGACCTGACGAACCCCGACGCTTATGACTGGATCAAGGGCGTCATCAAAGAGAATCTGATCGGTTTCGGCCTGGCGGGCTGGATGGCCGACTTCGGCGAATATCTGCCGACGGACTGCGTGCTGTTCAGCGGCGAGGACCCCTACATCGTCCACAACACCTGGCCCGCGCGCTGGGCAAGGGTCAACCGCGAGGCGCTGCAGGAGACCGGCAAAGAGGGCAAGATCATGTTCTTCACCCGCGCCGGCTTCACCGACACCGTGAAGTATTCCACCATGATGTGGAACGGCGACAACCATGTGGACTTCACCTTTGACCTCGGACTGCCGTCTGTCATCCCGGCCATGCTGTCGCTGACCTGCTGCGGCTTTGGCCTGAGTCATTCCGACATCGGCGGTTACACGACCTTCATGAACCTGAAACGGTCGGAAGAACTGTTTATGCGCTGGTGCGAGATGAACGCCTTCACGCCGGTGCTGCGCGGGCACGAGGGGCTGAATCCCGACCTCAACGCCCAGTTTGACGCCAGCGAGCCGGTGCTGCGCCACGGCGCCGCCATGAGCCGCAACCATGCGCTGCTCAAGCCGTACCTGATGGCGGCGGACAAATACAACAGCGAAACCGGCGTCGGCATCGTGCGCCCGCTGTTCTTCTATTACGACGAGCCGCAGGCCTACAGCGAGCTGCATGAATACCTGCTCGGGCGCGACATCCTGGTCGCTCCGGTGCTTGAGGAGGACGCCGTGACGCGCGAGGTCTGGCTGCCGGACGACGTTTGGATCCACGGTCCCAGCGGAAAAGAATACCGCGGCGGCACCCATACGGTGGAAGCCCCGGTCGGCTCCATCCCGGTCTTTGTGCGCAAAGACGCCGACCGGGCGGTGCGCGACCTGTTCAAATCGCTGCACTTCCCGAAGGAGAGTGAGATTTATGCTGGCGCGGTTGAATGAAGTCAACGACGTCACGGTCCGCAGCGTGTTTGACGATGACTTTTGCACGTTCGGAAAGGTGCTGGACCCGGCGCTGTTTGCGCCCCTGACGGCGTATCTGGAAACGCAGACCGCCATCCCGGAAGCCGGCAACGTCTATGTTGCATCGGACCCTTCGCTGGAGGCGCTGCCGCCGTTTGACGAAATCGAAGTCGTGCTCTATGGCGGAATGCCGATCCAGATCGGGTACTGCAACGGACGCAACACGACCTACAACGGGTTCGAGTACCACAAGGGGTCGGAGATCAACGTGGCCGCGACGGACCTGATGCTGGTGCTGGGCCACACCTGGCAGATCAAAGACAACTGCTTTCACGTCGGCGACGAAACCGTGTTCTTTGTGCCGAAGGGGACGGCGATCGAGCTGTTCCAGACGACGCTGCACCTGTCGCCCTGCCGCGTGTGCGACGCGGGATTCAAGACCGTGGTGATTTTGCCGCGCGGCACCAACACGCCGCTGACCGAAAAGCCTGCTGCCCCCACGGGCGAAGCGCGGCTGCTGCTGCAAAAGAACAAGTGGGTGCTCTCTCACCCGGACCGTGAACCGCTGATGAAGCAGGGGGCGTGGCCGGGGCTGGTCGGAGAGAACAAAGAGCTGAAATACTGAATTTAATACGGAATTCGGAATTAAGGTCGCGGGACAGTGCGCAGCAATCATAACGCTGTACCCGCGGAAGAACCGTGCAGGTACTCAAAACGCTTTGATTAGAATTCCAACCTTGCAGGCTCTGTTCTCATCGACACACTTGTTGTTGTGAAAAATCTTTCTTCTCGGCGTTGACCTGTCGGTTGTCCGATCGCATCAGCGCGACCGCAATTGCGAATTGGGCACCTCTAAAAACCGGTAGTAGAAAAGGAAAACCAGCTAATTAGAGTGTAGATGCGGTCAAATTTATCAAATTTCATGAGAAATTCAAAACTTTCACAAAAAAGTGTGAAATATTCTGCGGCTTT
>JAFRUA010000042.1 GCA_017434855.1 Clostridia bacterium | reverse complement strand
TTTTTCTTGCCCTGAGCAAAAAACAACCCTATGCCTCTTGCAAAACATAGGGTTTGTCAGCAGTCTGTCCGCCGGATTGAACCGGCGGCTTTTATCATTGCCTTAATCTTATGAGCTTCTTGTTGATGCACGCGGCAATCGTTTTGGAAACGTTCACAGGCGCATCGATGATGCTGTTTGCCCGTCAGGTAAGACGGCTGATGCTCTGCGCCCGGCGGGCGGGGTTATTTTGTTTTCCAGCAGCAAATGCCGCCGAAATAGTTGATTTGTCCTTGATCGCCGACAACTGCAAGCACGCCGTTTTCGCAGCCCGTCAGATAGATCCGGTCATGGCGCAGGATTTTGATTATGCTCATCAGTGTGTCGTGCGACGGGCCGAACCGGTTGTTGGTGACCACGCATGTTTCGGGCTTCAGCGTTGCAATGAACGTTTCGGAACTGGAGCCGGCGTAGCCGTGGTGACCGACCTTGAGCAGGTCGACCTTGCCGATCTCGGGCGCCAGGCGGGCTTCGTCGCCCGAAAGGTTATCCATATCGCCGGCCAGGAAGATCTTTGTTCCGTTTTTTTCAAGCAGCACACCGAACGAGTTGTCGTTTTCCCCCACTTTTCCGTCGGCTGCGGGGTCAACGGCGTTGATCAGCGTCACGGTGAAATGACCGAACGCAAACGTGACGGGGTCAGGGTTTTGGATCTGGGGAATATTCCGCGCACGCAGGGCGGCCACCATCTGATCATAGACCTCCTGATTATCCCAGTCTGTGACTTCATGGTCATTGATCCGGCTGCTGTCATAGGCTTTGAGATAGGCGCGGCCGACCGTTACGTCCGGGTCGAGCAGGATCGTATCAAAGCCGCCGATGTGGTCGGAATGCGCGTGCGTGCCGAGAACGAAATCCAGGTGCACTTTTCCGTTTTCGTCGGCGCAGTTCTGCTTGAGGTAGCCGAGCACCTCCTGTTCATAGCCGGGCAGTTCAAGCCCGGGAAAGCTGCGCGGATTGTCGGTATCCTCGCCGGCATCGACCATGGCAAAATGGCCTTCGCTTTCCAGAACAATTGCATCGGAGCTGCCGGTTTTGAGAAAATGGATGCGGTCTCCGCCGCAAAGAGCCAGCTTATGCGTCGGCAGAGTGCCAATACTCACGACCCGATAGGCGGTCAGATGCGGGAACAGGAAGCAGCACGCCGCAGTCAGCAGCGCGATCAGTTTTTTTAAAGAACAATAACCTTTCATCAGAAATCTCCTTTTTGCTTTGCAGAAAAATGCTGTTTTGTCATGCTGTCAGCGGACGGCAAAGATCTGCCCTTCCTCGCAGGCGACCATATACTGTTTGAGTGTGGGCGTCACCTGCGAAACGAAGTGGGCGTGGTCGTGGCCGACAAGGATCGCTTTGAGGCTCGGCGCGCTGACTATCAGATCATAAAACGCCTTTGTTGCGTCGTTTGCCTTTTGCTCTTCAATCCACTGCGGCTCATAGTGATACTCCGCCATCCGTTCTTCGGGCACAACCATCAGCCACGCCGGGTGCGGATAATCCAGCTTCGTCATCTGGAACTCGAAGATGTCCGGTGCATAAACCGGCACGTGCAGCGCCAGAATGATCGGTTTGCCGTCTTTGAGTTCTTCTTTGAATCTGTCCAGCTGCCACTGTTCAATCGTGTGGAACGAATTATCCATGGCGATGAACTTGACGCCGTGTTCTTCGCGGACAGAGAAGCGGATGTTGTTTTTAAACGCCGCCTGCACTTTTTCTTCCACACGCACGCGGCGTGGAATGTCTTCGCCGTCATCCCAGATGTAAACGTGGTATTCGTGATTGCCCGCGCAGGCAAACACATCGTTCCGATCCGTGAAATCTTTGGCAAGATCCAGATTCTTTTGAGAAACATAATCGATCAGGTCGCCGGTGTGGACGATAAAAGCGTCCAGCTCCTGCGCTTTCAGCGCGGCGTCGTCAAGCACACGCCGGGCATAGGGGCAGTAATCAAAGCGCGCGTTCGCGGTTTCCACCAGCCGCGCATCCCCATAGTCCCGCTCGTCGATCAAAGGCAGATGATTGTCACCGAGGTGGATAAAGTAAAAGGGTTCATCCGCGCCCGCGTCAATGGAATCAAAAGTGAAGAACATCCGGCCCTTTTCGGGGTATTTCCCGACGATCCCGCAGAAGAAATATCCAACATTATGGAAGAACTGCACAAAGGTGCCCCAGGTTCCGGTGTGGCAGCCGCTGCAATAAAGGCAATAATCCGGACTGGTGCGGAACAGTCTTGAAAGATTATCCGCATGGTTGACGGTCAGGTCCTGCTTGTCTGCGTTTGATGCCGCGTTTGCCGTGAGCGCCGAGAGCAGCAAAAGGCAAATCAGCAGCGCAAAAAAGCGTTTGACCGGACCGGTTCCGGCTTTTGTCATATGACAACCTCCTGTCTTTTTCTTTGGTGATTTGATCGGTTCCGCTTGCGTGACGGTCCAGCCTGTTGCCCGCAGCGACCGCAGCCTGTTCCGATCCGGTAAACGATCCCTTTTTGACGCCGGGGCGAAAAAACGCGGCCAAAGGGCGGCAGCCGCAAGCAACGCCCCCTGTCATCACCGGAATCCGGTTGGGATGACTGATTCAAATCGGGACCCTCCCCGGCTCGTTGGGCTTTCAATTGCATTATACTCTGAATCCGCCCGCGATTCAAGCCTTTTTTTGCGGCGCCGGACTCTGTTCCGGCGGCTTCGGTCTTTTCGGCCGCCGAAAACAAAAAGCGGGCCCCGCAGCAGCCGCCTGACCGCTTCAAGGTCCGGACCCGACCGAAAGGATTGCAATTCCTTGTTGATGATGCAGAACACATCGGGAAGAAAGGCAGCCACAAGGGGCACGGCCCGGATCGCCAGTGGCCCTGCGCCTGCAGACACGGCGCCGCCGGCGCTTCAGGCTTTAAGAAAGATTAATCAGATTTATCCGTCCGTTTGTCCGATTCTGTTGCATTTTTAAAAAGGAGCATGCTATAATGAAAGCAGTAAAAAGCAGACTTTGCCGTTTCAGCCAAACCCTGTTCGCAGCGCAAAGCAAGAGCAAAGGAGGATGCAGCCATGTCAAAATATACGTTTTATCAGGTAATCAAAACTCTGCTTGTCGGGCTTTCCGTCATTCTGGCGGCGTTTGCGCCCGTCGTCGTCAGCGGAGACTTTGAACCGTCGGCGCCCGTTGCGCCCGGTTATTCTTCAAAGTACATGCATGCCGACGCCGTTGACACCGGTCTGGAAATCTACACGCCGAAAGAACAAGGCGGCGGCTACCACTACGGTCCGTCGATGATCCTGAACACCGACGGCAGTCTGGACGTCTGGTGCGCCACGGACGGGCCCGGCGACGTTTCCGACTTTGTGGGTTATTTCCGCCTGTATGACGGCGGAAAACGACGCAGCCATGAAAAAACCGCCCTGATGCCAACCGGCGGCGGTTGGGACAACCTTTCCACCTGCGATCCCGGCATCATCAAGTTCGTCGGCTACTATTACATCGGCTACACGACAACACTCGACAAGCGCGGCGTTGACAACGACATCTGTGTTGCCCGCAGCAAAAAACCCGGCGGTCCCTATGAGAAATGGACGGGAAGCGGCTGGGGAGGCGAACCGTTTTCGCTGATCGAATACACCGACAATCCGGATTACTGGGGCGCGGGTGAACCGTCGTTCGTCCTGATGGGCGACAAGCTCTATATCTATTACAGCTGGAATCTGAGCACCCCGGCAACGTACCTGGCCATTGCGGACGCAACCGATGAGAACTGGCCGGCTACGCTGGAATACAAGGGCGAAGTCATCTCCGAAAAGAGCGGCGGTGCCGATTCGGCAGATGTGAAATATGCGGATGAATATGGGCGCTTTCTCGCCGTTATCACCGAAAAGCGGTTTTCTCCCGACAGCTACATCGCGGTCTGGGAATCCTTTGACGGCATACACTTCCGCCAAAGCGACATTATAAAGACCAACACTGCGAAGAACCTTCACAACTGCGGGCTTTCAGGCCGCGCCGACGGTCATATCGGCGTGGGAGATCCGGTTTATCTCGGATACGGATACGGCGTGTGGGGCGGAATCGGCTGGCCGACACAGCTGCATGAGCTCAGGCTCTTTTTGGCCGACGCGCCGATGACAGACGATTCTGCAGAAGAAAACGTTGAAATGGAAATCAAGGCTATGCGAAAACACTACAAAAAGTTTTTGAAGGGGATAAAAATATGATTGGCGGTGAAACAAAAAGCTTTATTGAAGGTCTGAACATAGGCAAAGAGATGGTGGTTTTATTCAACGGAGAACGATTTTTAGTTCAAGGATGGTGGGAGAACAATCAAGCTCATATTGTCGTAGACAATTTGGACAAACCTCATCAAAACGAATACCTTTGGTCTTTTTATGGAGATAATATGAGCCAATGTGCAGACGCATTCCTCGAAGCAAAGATTTGGAACAACAAAGTGTTTTTTGATGTTGAAAACGAGATGAGATGGACCGATGATTGGTAAACCCATGAAATGAGTAGTTCCCGTATGGTTTTGAGAACTTCACAGTAAGACTGACAAAAAAAGAACAGGTAGGTTTCATCGATGAATCCTACCTGCCTCTATCTTTGGTGGAGATGAGGGGGATCGAACCCCTTACCTCTTGAATGCCATTCAAGCGCTCTCCCAAGTGAGCTACACCCCCATGACTATTCACTTTTTCGCCGGGGTGCGTTTCTGTGCCGCTCGGACTCCCAAGTGAGCTACACCCCCGAATGCTTGAATATCTTAGCAGAAAAAAAGCAAAAAGTCAACCCCTTTTGCACATTTTTTTCAAAAAAGGTTTTTCGCTCCGGCGGCCGCCACGGTGCGCGGTACGGAAAAAGCCGTGAGGCAATCGGTGCAAAGCCTTGCATTTTCGGCCGAAACATGCTATGATAAGCGGCGGAAAACGAGGCGAAGACGAATGAAGCAATTTTTAGAACAATTCAGATATAACTGGAAGCGCGCGTTGGGTTATCTCAAGGCGCTGATCAAATGGGTGCTGCTTGCCTCCGTGGTGGGCGCGGTCGGCGGACTGGTGGGCGTCGCGTTCCACATGAGCGTGGAACAGGTCACCGACCTGCGGGAAGCGCACGGCTGGCTGCTGTATCTGCTGCCGGCGGGCGGCCTTTTGATCGCCGGGATGTATAAGCTGGCGAAGCTCGAAAACAAGGGCACCGACGAAGTGATCGACTCCGTGCGGTCCAAAAAAAGCGTGCCGATCCTGCTGGCACCGCTGATCTTTGCCAGCACCGTCATCACGCATCTGTGCGGCGGGTCCGCCGGGCGCGAGGGCGCGGCACTGCAGCTTGGCGGCAGCATCGGCGCGCAGGTGGGGCGCATCTTTCGCCTGGATGAAAAAGATATGCACCTCATCACATTGTGCGGCATGAGCGGCGTGTTTTCCGCGCTGTTCGGCACGCCGATGACGGCAACCGTCTTTGCGCTGGAGGTCATTTCGGTGGGCGTGGTGTATTATTCCGGCATCATCCCCTGCCTGATCTCTGCGCTGATCGCCTACGGCATTTCGATCCTGTTCCACATGGACCCTGTGGCGTTCAGCGTGACAAGCGTTCCGGATTACGCAGTACTCCCCTTCGTCAAGGTTGCGGCGCTGGCGGCGCTGTGCGCGGGGCTGAGCATCCTGTTTTGCCTGCTGATGACGTTCACACACAAGGGCGCGGCCCGGCTCTTCAAAAACACCTTCCTTCGCGCGGCGGTCGGCGGCGCGGTCATCATCGGGCTTTCTTTGATTTTTCCGCACGATTACAACGGCGCGGGCATGCCGATCATTGAACGGGCGATTCTGGAGGGCGATGCGGTCCCCTATGCGTTTTTGCTGAAGATGCTGTTCACCGCCGTCACCATCGGCTTTGGGTTCAAGGGCGGCGAGATCGTTCCGACGTTTTTCATCGGAGCCACCTTCGGCTGTGTGGCGGGGTCGCTGCTTGGTCTGGACCCGCACTTTGCGGCGGCGATCGGGCTGATCGCACTGTTTTGCGCCGTGGTCAATTGCCCCATCGCGTCGGTGTTTTTGGGCATCGAGCTGTTTGGGGCCGAGCACTTTTTATTCTACGCCGTGGCGTGCGCGTTCAGCTTTGTGCTGTCCGGCTACTTCGGTCTGTACAGCACGCAGAAGATCATCTATTCCAAGACCCGCGCAGAGTACATCAACATCAACGCCTGGCAGGAAGTACAAAACGATTAAAAAGATTGCTCTGCCACGGTCAGACCCGGCAGAGCATCGGACTCATTTGTAGTGTGACACCTCGTCATATAGCGCGATGAAATAGCCGTACTCTTCGCTGTCGGGGAAATTGTCCAAAAACGACGGGTCGTGCATCAGACCGAACAGGACGACCTTTTGTGTACCGTCGGCGTCGATCTCTGTGCTGACGCCAAAATCCACGCCTTCGACGCCCGCCGCCAGCATGCGGTCGATCTCCGCTTGATAGAACGCCTGCTGCTGCGTTGTCGTCATCGTACCAAGCGCGTCGTTCATGACCTCGAAACGGATATAATAGACCACATCCTCATCGACATGTGCGCCCACGGCCTCCTGCAGCGGATACGTAACGATGTGCTGTCCGGGGCGCGGACACTTATACTTTCCGTTCGATGAATCCGGAAAATCACGAATCAAGGGCAGCGGTTCATTTTGCGTGATTGGTTCGCCGAATGGCTGCATCACACCGTTCACCGCGTCAGTGCCTTGTGCGCTCGATGCCTGCATGGGATCGTCGGTCGGCTGCACAGCGGCAACGGCGGTGTTTGACACATCGGTGATTTCGCCTGATCGTTTCGGAAGCCACAGTCTTGACGCACCGATGATCGCACCGACAGCGATCAAAGCGACCGCCCCGACTGTAAGACCGCTCCGGATGCTTCTGCGGCAATGCTTGATCGCTTCCAATTGCGCGTTCCCCTTTTCAAATACGGCGTTTGCGATTTCAGTATAAGTTTTCATCCTGTAAACCTTCTTTCATCAGTTCTTCTTTCAGGGCGGCGCGGGCGCGGTGCAGCAAAACCTCCACGCTGCCGACCGAGCGGCGCATGATTTCGGCGGTCTCTTTGTTGCTCAGGCCTTCAAAATACGTCAGATACAGCACTTGCCGTCGGTCCGGGTTCAGCCTGTCCAAAAGCTGAAACAGCGTTTTTTGCCGCTCTTTTTCAAACAGAACGGCTTCCGGCCGACCGGCGCTGTCCGCAACCAAAAGGCCGTCCTCCAGCGGCGCATGGGCCGCCTTTGCCGTTTTGCAGCGATGCTCGCGCGCCACGTTGCGTGCAATGCCGAGCAGCCATGTTTTGAACTGCGACTTGCCGGAAAAGCGCGGCTTTTTGACATACAGGCGCACAAAGACGTCCTCCATCAATTCCTCCGCGACTGTCAGATCACGCACGTCCATCAAAAGAAAGCGGATCAGCACATCCTTATAGTCGCGGATGATCTCAACCAGCGCGTCGTTGTCGCCGTCCAGAAAACGTCGATAGGCTTCTGCCCCACTGTCCACACGCATCACCTCCGATCCGCCGGCGGCTGCGCGACCGTCGGCACATGATGCAAACAAATTTGTTTTCAACTCTTTGTGATCCGAACTTGAAAAACCTTACACATTCAAAGGAGATTTTATGACATTCCCCTTTTCTTATCAGGTCATCCGCTCCGACCGCCGCACGCTCGGCATCGAGATCAAAGCCGGCGCCGTGCTGGTACGCGCCCCGCGCTTTGCGACGCAAAAACAAATTGATGACGTTTTAAAACAGAAGCAGCCGTGGATCGAAACACATCTGCGCATGAGCCGGGAACAGGTTAAAACGCCCGTCGACGTGCCGCAGCTTTCAGCGGATGAGCTGCGCGTTTTGGGAACACAAGCTGTTGCAACCATTCCGCCCTTGGTCGCGCAGTATGCAAAGAAGCTCGGCGTAACCTACGGGCGCATCACCATTCGTGCGCAACGTACACGGTGGGGATCCTGCTCGTCCAAGGGCAACCTGAATTTCAACTGCCTGCTGATGCTCGCGCCGCCCGAAGTCCTGGAAAGCGTGGTCGTGCACGAGCTGTGCCACCGCATCGAAATGAACCACGGCCCGCGCTTTTATGCCGCCGTGTACCGCGTTTTTCCGGAATATGACAAATATAACCGGTGGCTGAAGGCGCACGGTGCGGCGCTGCAGGCGCGGATGAATGAGCTGCGCGGAGAAGGATTAATGAAGAATTAAGAATGGAGTATTTTCGGTCTGTTATCTGCAAAAAGGTTGTAGTGCCGATCAGTGATCGGCTTCAGTCATCAGTCATCAGTTAATAGTCAATAGTCGGTTTGTCCGCCAACGCCGCGGCGCCTGCGGCGGCGGTGATTTTTGGCATACACATCGACCGATGAAAAACAAAAATGGATGCGTACAAGCAACGCATCCGTTACGCGTCCGGTTTGGGCGCTTTTTTCTTTGGCGCGGTCAACGCATAGCTCATATCGACCAGCGCCTTCACCGTTTCGTCGTCGGCCGTACCGTCCAGCAGCACGGTCAGCCAGTGGTTTTTGTTCATGTGATACGCAGGCAAAACGCCGGTGTTCATGCGCATGGAGCCGATCATCAGCGGGTCGCACTTGACGTTCATCGCGTCCACGGGCGTATGGCCGGAAAGGCCGAGCCTGTCGCGTCCGATCTTCATGACCAGAGCAAACCACTTTTTGTTGTCACGATGGCGCAGCACCGCAGACGTCGGGTCGCTTTCCCACGGGTGATCCGGTTCCACGCCGTATTGTTCCGCAACATATTGCAGCAGCGCCGCACGGGTCATTCGCTCACTTCTTTCTCTTTTTCACGTTCCAGCAGATATTTTTTCTGCGTTGCGATGCCGCCGCGGATGTGCCGTTCCGCCTTGTTTTCATCCAGCACAACACGAACCTTGTCAAACAAATCGCGGTCCACGGTACGCAGCCGGTCCGACACATCGGTATGAACGGTGGATTTGCTGACGCCGTATCTCTGCGCCGCCGCGCGGACGGTTGCCTTTTGTTCCACAATATACGTCCCAAGCAAAACCGCACGTTCCTCCACAAAGCGCAGCATTCACAACACTCCCTCGCTTTCGTTTCACTGTATCCATATGAAACAAAGCGAGGGAATATGCTTCAAAAATCAGATCCCGGCCAACTGACGCAGCAGAGCGGCCTTATCGGTCTCTTCCCAGCGGACGCCGAGGTCCTCGCGCCCGATGTGGCCATAAGCAGCCAGCGGACGATAGATCGGTTTGCGCAGGTCAAGGGCATTGATGATCGCCGCAGGGCGCAGGTCAAAGACCTGTTCCACCAACTGCTCCAGGCGGTCCTCGTCGATCTTTGCCGTGCCGAAGCAGTCCACCATAACAGACACCGGCTTGGCAACACCGATGGCATAGGCCAACTGCACCTCGCACTTTTTGGCAAGGCCGGCCGCAACGATGTTCTTTGCCACATACCGGGCGGCATAGGCTGCGGAGCGGTCCACCTTGGTCGGGTCCTTGCCGCTGAACGCGCCGCCGCCGTGCCGCGCATAGCCGCCGTAGGTGTCCACGATGATCTTGCGCCCGGTCAGGCCGCTGTCGCCCTGCGGGCCGCCGACCACGAAGCGCCCGGTCGGATTGATATAGATTTTGGTATCTTCACGCATCAGGTCTGCCGGGATCACCGGACGGATGACGTACTGTTCAATGTCGGCGCGGATCTGCTCCAGCGACACGTCGGCGCTGTGCTGCGACGACACAACCACGGCGGTCACGGCCACGGGCACGCCGTCGTCATATTCCACGGTGACCTGGCTTTTTCCGTCCGGGCGCAGGTACGGCAGCGTGCCGTTTTTGCGGACCTCGGTCAGCTTCATGGACAGCTTGTGCGCCAGCGAGATCGGCAGCGGCATCAGCTCCGGCGTTTCGTCACAGGCAAAGCCGAACATCATGCCCTGGTCGCCCGCACCGTTGAGGTTGTAATCGTCCGCTTCGCCGCCCTTGCGCTCCATGGAGTTATCCACGCCCAGCGCGATATCGCCGGACTGCTCGTCCAGCGCCACAAGCACCGCGCAGGTGTTGCCGTCAAAGCCCTTGGCGCCGTCGTCATAGCCGATGTCGCAGACGACCTGCCGCGCGATCTTCGCAATGTCCGGGCGGGCCGCGGTGCTGATCTCGCCCATGATAAGGATCTGCCCGGTCGTGACCGTCACCTCGCAGGCCACACGACCCATCGGGTCAACGGCATAGATCGCATCCAGCACCGCGTCAGAGATCTGGTCGCAGATTTTATCGGGATGCCCCTCGGTCACGGATTCGGAAGTAAAAAGATGTTTTGCCATAATTGCTTCTCCTTTATGTTATTGTTCGCGTTTTTAACCAACAAAAAAGCGGTCCCAACCTACGGGACCGCAGAAAGACCCTTATCTTTCGGTCGACACCGCAGGATTTGGCACCTTGCACAGTCGGTGGCGCGTCGCGCTCCTTCCGGCAGGTTGCCGAGCTTCACAGGGCCTGTTCCCTCCGCTACTCTGAATAAGGAAATATTTAGTTTTTGTCAGACAGTGATATTATACACAGATTTTGCTGCTTGTCAAGTGGTTTATGCCGGGCGGCGCAGAATCTTTTTCAACCGATCCATCAGCACAAGAAGCAGCGGGAAAGAAACCACTGTCAGCAGCCCGCCCTTGATGGCGTTGAGCGCAGTCGCCGACCAGATCGCCGGCCAAAGCATTTCGCTTGTCAGTTCGATGTTCATGACATATTTGAAAAACGGCGGATCGATCAGATAATTCCCGACAATACCGACGCCGACAATCGCAACCATACCAAGCACCGCAGCATGGATCAACGCGGCGATTTTCGGAATGCTGTACTTTGTCAGGTACCGGTACTCAAACGTGAACGGCACAATATAGGCGCAGCCGACCAAAAAGTTCATGATGTTGCCGAAGCCCATCTGCGACCCCATGCCGCGCACCAACAACTGCAGCGCATTCTTGATCAGTTCGATCAGCACGCCCCACCACGGACCAAACAGCAATGCGCCGACCAGGGCGGGAATGTCGCTCAGGTCGATTTTCAGATGCTCCATTCCGGGAATGATCGGAAATTCAAACAAGAATAGCACAAAGCTGACGGCAGACAGCATCGATACGGTGACAAGTTTTAAAATCGCGGCTTGACTTTTCGGCGTTTGATTGGCTTGTACGGCGGTTTCGGTTGTTTTCATGGTTGATCCGACCTTTCAAAAATATTTGTCGAGATCAGGGAAAAAAGAATGCCCATGGAATCGCTTCCACGGGCGCAAACTCAAGTCAGTTGAGTTCTTCTTCCATCCGGACTGTCGCACACAGTGTTACTATGTACACCGTCGGCTTCGGATTCGCACCGAATCGGCCGGCTTTCGCCGGTTCGCAGGCTGGGCGGCAAAGGCGCCGCGTCACTGCCGGTGAGGAATTTCACCTCGCCCTGAAGACATGTTTATTATAGCAGTTCTTTTTGTGAATGTCAAGAGGAAATCAGTCGGCGAATCAGAAAAGCGAATATGGGATTAAGGGAATTTGTGTTTGTCTATAACTGCACACTTCACACTGCACACTGCACACTTAAATTCTCCATTCTCCATTCTCAATTCTTCATTGACTCACACGCTCGTCGCCAGCACGCTGACCTTGCCCAGCACCTGAACCTCGCCGAGGTTTGCCGGCAGAAAAATGCTTTCGCCCTTATAGAGCGTCAGCACGTTGTCGCCATGGATCAGCACGCCGTTGCCGTCGATGGCCACCAGTGACACAAAGCTTTCCGGCCCCACGGTCAGCGCGGCTTCGGTCTCGACGTCCAGCCGTTTCATCGTGAAGCGTTCGCACGTGGTCAGCAGCGTTTCGGTGAACCCGTCCTTTTGCTGCGGCGCCCCGGCGGGGGTACCGTCCGGCGTGGTTGCGGCGCGGTTGGTGACGTCCAGCGCACGGTCGATGTGCAGATCGCGCGGCTTGCCGTTTTGCAGACGGCCGTAGTCATAGATGCGATAGGTCACGTTGGAGTTCTGCTGGATCTCTGCCAGCAGGATGCCCTTGCAGATGGCGTGCAGCGTCCCGGACGGGATGAAGTACAGCTCGCCGGGCTTCACCTTCACGTGGTTGACCAGGTCCGTCAGGCGGTTCTCTTTGATCGCGGCGCAAAACGCCTCCTTTGTCACATCCTGCGCAAAGCCCAGCAGCAGCTCGGCGCCGTCGTCACAGTCAAGGATGTACCATGCCTCGGTTTTGCCGAACTGGTGTTCGTTTTTCAGCGCATAGGCGTCGTCGGGATGGACTTGCACGGACAGATTGTCTTTGGCGTCGATGAGCTTGAACAGCACAGGGAAATCGCCGGATGCGTCACAGTGCGTGCCGAGGTACGCCTTGCCTTCGCGGTTCAGAACGTCTGACAGCGTGCGGCCGGCAAAGGCGCCGTTTTCGATGATATTTTCTCCGTCCGGGTGGCAGGACAGCAGCCAGGCCTCTGCCTGACGGTCGCCGACGGCGGGCAGGTCATATTCTTTTGAAAGGCGGGTTCCGCCCCAGATGTAATCCTTCATGGCGGGAAGAAGCTTCAACGGTACCAAAAAAATCAGATCCCTTCGTTCTATTTTTGCGTTGGCGGTCATACGGTAAACAAGACAACCTTTTTAAGGGGATGACTGTATGGAAAGCAAGTGGTTTGCCGTCGTTCTCATCGCGGCCGGCATCGCGCTTTTGATCTGTATGAAAAAAAGCGGCAGCTTTTTCAAAACACTGTGTTATTCTGCGTTTCAGGGTACGGCGGCCCTGTTTGCCGTGAATGCGCTGGCGGGCTTCACGGGCGTTTCTTTGGCCGTCAACGGCGTCACGCTGGCCGTGGGCGGGCTGGGCGGACTGCCGGGGGTCATTTTGCTGCTGAGCGCGCAGGCGATCCTGCGGTAGCGGGTTCAGCGGGCCAGATAGCTTTCCACACCGGCGGCGATCGCTGCGGCAACCCGGTCGCGGTTGCCGGCGTCAAGCAGCAGCGCGCACTCGCGGTCGTTGGTCATATAGCCCGTTTCGATCAGGACGCTCGGGCAGCATTCCAGCCGCGTCACGCTGAACGGATGATAGAACGCACCCTCCCCCGCCTTGGCCTGGCGGCCGGGGTCGCCGGCATAAAAGACGTCGCGGAACACCGCGTGGAGCTGCTGATAGATCGCCGACGCCAGCGGCTGTGACATAGAGCGGAAATAATACACCGACGTGCCGTAGCGTGAACTGTTTTGCGCCGCATTGCAGTGGATGCTCAAAAACAGATCGGGATTCTGGGCGCGGGCAAACTGCTTGCGTTCCTCCAATGTGTAATAAACATCGTCGGTCCGGGTCAGGATCACGGTGGCGCCGCGCTGCTCCAGCGCGGTTTTTGTTGCCACGGCCAGTGCAAAATTGACCTGGGATTCCTTGACCGCGCCGTGATAGCCCAAAGCGCCGGAATCCTTGCCGCCGTGCCCCGGGTCCAGCACGATCACCGTGCCGGCAAGCGTCTGCGGCCGGTTCTGGATCGTCAGGATAAAACTGTTTTCGGAATCGCGGCGCAGCGAATAACCGTAATAATGCCCGGCAAGCCGCAGCGGAAGCGTCAGCGTTGCGGTTTTTGACGCGGCGTCAACCGTCCATTGGGCGGCGCTGACCACGTCGCTGCCGCTGCAGTCCACCGTGCCGCTTGCCGCCGTGGTATAGAAAAAGGTGAACTGGATCTGCTGCGCGGTGAAATCCGTCACGTGATAGGCCTTGCCCCGCGCGGCGTAATAGCCCTTCGGCGAAAGCGAAAACTCATAGGGTACGCTCCATCCCGTCTGAATACGGATCTGCAGCGTACCGTTTGATGCGGAAGACGACAGCGTCTGCATCTGATTTTCGCCCACCGTCACACCCGGCACAAGCTGCACGGCGTCAGCCTTGACCTTGCGCCCGGAGGCAAGGAGCACAAAATCGCGGGTTTCTTGCTCTTCGGCGTCAAAGACCTGTGTGCGGCCGATGATATAGTCCATGGTTCCCATCGCCAGCGGTGTGTTGGACGGAATAAAGGTGTCGTCGTTCGCGCCTGCAGACCAGGTGTCGGCCTCTTCCACGCAGACGCTGCAAAGCTGTGCCCCCGCAGGCACCGTGATGGGCGCAAATGCGCGCGGCGGCTCTGTGACCGGCGTTGGCGGTGTTGTGGTTTCCACCTGATTGCCGACATCGAGAAGGTCGGAATCATACACCTGTGAAACATCGGTATTGTTGACCGCCTGACCGTAGATCAGGTGTGCCGCCTGGCGGGTTTCACTGTCGTCACCGCGCTGCGCGATCACGCTCAGATAGCCCAGCGACTCAATCTCTGCACGCGACTGCGGCATGGTCAAAAAGGCGCAGAACGTGTTTTTTCCGTTTGCCGGGATCCCCGTTGCGGCAGCGTCCACACGGCTTGCGCCGAGCCTGACGCTGACGGTGCAGTCCGCCGCGGCGATCACCGTGATCTGAACGATCTGGTTTTCGCTGACCGCCAGCTCCCCTGTGGGCTGAACGCTTTCGATCAGGCTGCCGGTCTGAATCACCGGCGGCGCAATGTCGGTGGTACTGCGCAGTTTCAGAATGACTGCGGCCGCCGCGCTTGAAATCGAGATCGCGGCCAGCAGGATCAAAAGAATGGTTTTTTTTGTCTTGTTCATCGTCAGAATTCCTTTTCTGCCGGGCTCAGCCGACCATGATACGCCCTTCCGGCAAAACCTCTCCGCGCTTTTCATCGTCGCCGCGGTTCAGCGCAATGATGAAGCAGACCGGGCCGACGCGCCCGATATACATCATGCAGACCAGCGCAATCTTTCCGACGACGCCGGTCCCCGCCGTCACGCCGGAGGACAAACCGGTGGTGGCAAAAGCCGAAACCGCCTCAAACAGCGCGTCGACGCCGTCAAACCCGGGGCGTTCCAGCACAAGGATGATCGTTCCGGCCAGAACGATCAGGATGCCCAGCATTGCCACAGCCAGCGCCTTGGCAACCACGCGGGCGTCTACCCGCCGGCCGAAGATGACCGTTTCGCTTTTTCCGCGCAGGACCGACATGACCGTCATGATGAGCACGGCAAAGGTCGTAATTTTGATGCCGCCGCCGGTGGACCCGCTGCCCGCGCCGATGAACATCAGCGCAATCATGCAAAGCTTGGTCACGTCGCGCAGTGCGGCGATATCGACCGACGCAAACCCCGCCGTGCGCGTGGTGACGGACTGAAAGAACGCGGCCATCACCCGCTCCGGCCCGGAAAGCGCACCCAGCGTGGCGCGGTTTCCGAATTCAAAGGTCAGCACAAGCACCGCGCCCACCGCGATCAACGCGGCCGTAAAGACCAGCACCACGCGCGTGTGCAGACTCAGATGACCGCCGCGGCGCAGGTGCAAAAGATCATAGAACACAAAAAAGCCCAGGCCGCCCGTGACAATCAGCAGCATCACCGTGACCATCACCAGCGGGTCGCCGTTGAACGCCGACAGCGAGGCATAGGGCTGCTGCGGTGTGCCGAACAGATCAAACCCGGCGTTGCAATAAGACGACACCGCAGTGAATACCGCCGTCCAGACGCCCTTTGCCCCAAAACGCGGCACAAAGCGGATGCACAGCACCGCCGCGCCCAGCAACTGGATCAAGACCGCCGTGGCGATGATGGTGCGCACCAGCGGCTTGACCTGAGAAAACACATCAACGTTTGTGTATTCCTGCGCAAGACGCAGCGAGCGCAGTGCAGAACGCTTTTTGAACGCAAAGATAAAAAAGGTTGCAAACGTCACCATGCTGATGCCGCCGGCCTCGATCAGCATAAGCAGCAGCACCTGGCCGTAGCGTGAAAGCGTCAGCATGGGGTCAATCAGCGTCAGACCGGTCACACACACGCCGGACGTTGCGGTAAACAGCGCCTGCACAAACGACAGACCACGCCCGTCCCGCGTCATAAACGGCAGCATCAGCAGTGCCGTGCCGGCCGCGATCATCAGCAAAAAGCTGGCCGCGATCACGCTGGCCGGGTGCATCATTTTTTTTCGCCGCTTTTCTTCCATACCGCACGCTCCCTTTCAGATTTAATTAAAATAGATTATAGCACAGATTCAAAAGAAATCAAAGCCTTTTTCCGAATTCGTCAAAAAATATTTGACGCATCCGCTTGACGCATCGGCGCGAAAAATGGTACAATGGATCAAATCAATGAAAGGGGCGTTTTTATGTTCCAAGATTTCAAGTCCGATCCCTTCATGTTCTGTATCGTGATCGGCGTCATTCTGTTTGTCATTGCGCAGTCGCTGTTCTTTTTGATCCGCGCCGTCAAACGCGCAAAGGCCCTTGGCATTTCCAACGAAAAAATCAAAAACACGATCTCATCCTCCGCCGTGTTTTCCATCGCGCCGGCCATCAGCATTGCCGTGACGGTGCTGGTGCTTTCGGTCGCGCTGGGCTATGTGCTGCCGTGGATCCGTCTGTCGGTCATCGGCGCCATCTCTTATGAGGTTCCCGCGGCGGAAAACGCGATCGAGGCGGCGGGCCTGAGCAGCGGCATCGGCGCCGACATCACCGACCCAAAAATCTTTACCGCCGTTGCGTGGGTCATGTCTCTGGGCTGCATTCTGCCGCTGATCCTAATCCCGCTGATTCTCAAAAAGATTCAGAAAAAGGTCACGGGCGCGGTGAACAAAAATGCGAAGTGGGCAGACATCATGGCTGCCGCCGCGTTCATCGGTCTGATCTGCGCCTTCCTGGGCCGCGGCATTGCCGGAACCGGCGAGCTTGCAACAAACGACGCCGGGGAAAAGATCAACGTCACCATCGGCGACGGCGCGGGCATTCTTTCGCTTGCCGCGATCGTTTCATCCATCCTGTTCATGCTGGCGCTGACGCTGCTGAACAAAAAGCTGCAATGGAAGTGGCTGGAGGCGTTCTCCATGCCGGTGGCCATGATTCTTTCCATGGCCGTGGTCGTTTTGATTTCCCACTTTGCGCCGGGCCTTGCCGCGATCGAATGGAGGTACTGATGATGAAAAAGAATCGAAGCTATATTGATTCCGTGCATTTTTACGGGCGCATCTGGTGCCTGCTGGCGCTTTGCGTCATGCTGCTGGTGCCGACGCTGATGTCGCTGCATCTGAAGGCGTGGCCGGATCTGGGCATCGTGGGCAAGGCGTTTGCAGCCACCGCCGTCCTGTTTTATCCCACCGCCGTGGTGGAGGTCATCGCCTATGCGCCCCTGCTGGGCGCCGGCGGCACCTATCTGTCGTTTTTGACCGGCAACATCGTCAACCTGAAACTGCCCTGCGCGCTCAACGCGATGGAAAACGTCAAGGTCAAGGCAAACTCCGAAGAGGGCGAAGTGATCTCCACGATCTCCATCGCCGCATCCGCCATTGTCACCACGCTGATCATCGCCGTGTTTGTGCTGATCTTTGCCTTTAATCCGAAATTCACCGCGCTCATGCAGTCTGACACGCTGGCGCCGGCGTTCAAGCAGGTGACCTACAGCATCTTCGGCGCGATCGCCGCGACCTATTTTGTCAAGCACTGGAAGCTGGCGATCTTTCCGCTGGCCATGGTTTCGCTGCTGCTGGTGTTCTTTGGCTCGATCCCCATCGGCATCCTGATTTTTGTCGGCGTGATCATTTCTTTGCTGGGCGCCCAGGCGATGTACAAGCTCAAATGGGTGTGAGGAGGATAACGTATGTTGAATGAACTCTGGAGCAAGATCGTTGCGTTTTTCAGCTCAATCGTGATGGCGATCGCCGCGCTGTTCGGCCTGGGCGGCGGCACGCCGGAACCGACGCCGGACCCGGAGCCGGAGGTTCCCGTCATTGTGGAACACGGCGACTGGCTGCTTGAAAACATTCCGGCCTATGGCGCGGGCCTTTACAGCACCGCGCTGTATAACACCGGCACCGGCATGGACTATGAATATGCCGCCGCCGAGGACGAGGACGAGCCGGCAGCCCCCGCAGACGAAGAAGACGAAGGCAGCGCCGACCCGGAACCGGAAGCGACCCACAAAGACAGCTATATGCAGTTGGTCAGCAGCACCACCGCTGCCGATTTTGACGCCTATTGCGGCACGCTGGAGACAAACGGCTATACCCTGTCGTTTGGCAATCAGATCGAAAACAATCTTTATCGCGCCTATGAAAAAGAGGGACAGTCGGTCTATCTGATCCACGATGGGAACCGGCACGTTACCCGTGTGATTGACGACTGTGTCAACACCGTTTCGCTCAGTCAGTTCGGTTACGACGCAGAAACCGCGTCTGCCGGTGAGCACGCACAGCCCGGCGTCTATCAGTTCAGCTATCCGTACTATGACCCGGTCACGCACACCATTCCGGACCTGTATGCGTCCAACGGTATGCTTTATGTCATCCTGCTGCCGGACAACCGCCTGGTCGTCATCGACGCCGGCGCCGCAAAGCAATCCACCGAGCAGAACGTTGCCGAGTTTGTTCGCTTTGTGCGCAAACTGACCGGCAAAACCAAGCACGACGTCATCGACATTGCGCTGTGGTACGGCACGCACTCCCACGCGGACCATATCAACTTCTTTTCCAAAACCATCCGCAAATTCCACGGGCAGTTCAACGTGCAGCGCGCCATGTTCAATTATCAGTCGATGGACACGGTTGCTTATACCACCAAAGTCAACCGGCTGAAGCTGCGCTTTTCCATGTGGTACCCCGACATGCAGTACATCAAGCCCCGCTGCGGCTACAGCTTCAACCTGGGCGAAGCAAAGTTTGAGGTGCTGTATACGCACGAAGAGATGGTCAACCCGCTTGACGCGACGTATGCCATCACCAATGCAAACGATGCCAGCACCGTTGTCAAAATGACGCTGGGCGGCAAAAGCTTCCTGTTCCTCGGCGATTCCAATTTGATCGTGGAAGACACGCTTTTGAAAAACTTCACCGCCGCAACGCTGCACACCGACGTACTTCAGGCGGCGCACCACATGTACAACGACCTGACGCGCCTGTATCCCGTCGTCGCGCCGACCTATGTGCTGTGCCCGCA
Organism: Clostridia bacterium; assembly: GCA_017434855.1. Lineage (GTDB taxonomy): Bacteria > Bacillota > Clostridia > Oscillospirales > Acutalibacteraceae > UBA6857. The sequence goes on along the minus strand of JAFRUA010000042.1, from coordinate 13,581 downwards.
GTCCAAGGTCCGCACCGTCCAGACCGGGCTGACAGCCTATCAGACGCTGCTGAAAATCGTACCGGAAGAAAACCTTTATTTCGCCGGCGACAACATCATCTACGGCTTTTTGCCGCAAAGCAACGGCACGATCCTGATCACTGAAACGCCGGACGCCTGCGGCGCCTATGACAATTCCTCATTATAAATCGTCAACGAGATATTTTACCGCCCACGGTTCTCTGCCGCGGGCGGTGCTGTTATTTGTGCGGTACCGTGTCAGTGCGTGTGGCCGTGGTCGCGTCAAAGGGCTGCCTGCGCTCCGGCTTTCTGGTGGTTTCGATTTCAACCAGCCGCGTGTTGTCGATCACAAAGACGCATTCCAGCGCGTTTGACAGCCAGGTCAGATAAAACAGATGGATCTGCGCCGTCTGCTCCCCCTGACGAAAGACCAGCGCCGTTTGATCCAGCCCGAAGGCCGCGGCCGTTGCGTTTGCCCGTTCCGGCGACAGATCGCAGAACGCGCACAGCATCGCCTGCGCCGCGTCGCAGAACAATGTGATTTGATCCTCCGTCGGCAAAAGCGGCGTGCCGTCCGGCGCCGCCTTCGGCAGGATCAGCCGCGCCTCTGTCAGGTTTTCATCTCCGTCCGCAATCAGGCGCAGCAGCAGGCCGCCGTCAAGCAGCGCAAAGCGCCGCGTCTGCTGCACGTCATCCTCCAGAAAAAAATCTTCCAGCCGCAGCGGCTGATCGCTCACGCGGTTCCAGCGCGCCAGGAATTCCGTCAGCGCAATCGTTTCCTGCGCGCGGCAGGCGCACAGACTCATCAGCAGCGCCGCGCACAGCAAAAGGCTCACCGTTCGTTTCATGCATCGCTCCCCTTTCGGTTCATCTTATGCGACGCAGAACAAAGCAAGAACCGACGCAGCCCTTGGATCGCCGCGCCGGTTTCATTTTACTGTTTGGTCAAAAGCGGTTTCAGATACTGCCCGGTATAGGACGCCGCGCACTGTGCCACATCCTCCGGCGTGCCGGCTGCAACCACCGTGCCGCCGCCGTCGCCGCCCTCCGGCCCGAGGTCGATGACATAGTCCGCCGTTTTGATCACGTCCAGATTGTGTTCGATCACCAGCACGGTGTTGCCGCTGTCGACCAGTGTGTGCAGCACGTTCACCAGGCGGTGCACATCCGCCGTGTGCAGACCGGTGGTCGGCTCGTCCAGAATATAGATCGTTTTGCCCGTTGCGCGGCGCGACAGCTCGGTGGACAGCTTGACGCGCTGCGCCTCGCCGCCGGACAGCGTGGTGGCCGGCTGGCCGATCTTGATATAGCCGAGGCCGACGTCATACAGCGTTTTGAGCCGGTTGTAAATGCGCGGCATGTTTTCAAAAAAGTTCATGCCCTCAACCACGGTCATTTCCAGCACGTCATAAATCGATTTTCCTTTGTACTTCACGGCAAGGGTCTCGCTGTTGTAGCGCCGGCCCTTGCAGACCTCGCAGGGCACAAAGACGTCCGCAAGAAAGTGCATCTCGATCTTGACAATACCGTCGCCCTGGCAGGCTTCGCAGCGCCCGCCCTTGACGTTGAAGGAAAACCGCCCTGCGGTGTAGCCTTTCATCTTGGCGTCCACTGTGTTTGCAAACAGGTCGCGGATATCGGTGAACAGGCCGGTATAGGTTGCGGGATTGGAGCGCGGCGACCGGCCGATCGGCGACTGGTCGATGCTGATGACCTTGTCCAGATTGTCAAGCCCCTGCATTTTTTTGAATGCGCCCGGCAGCTTGCGCGCGCCGTTGAGCTCATTGGCCAGGTGTTTATACAGCACCTCGTTGACCAGCGAGGATTTGCCGGACCCGGACACGCCCGTCACACAGACAAAGCAGCCCAGCGGGATCGAGACGTCGATATCTTTGAGGTTGTTTTGCGCCGCGCCGAAAATATTCAGCGTTTTGCCGTTGCCCCTGCGCCGCGTCTGCGGCACCGGAACGAACTTGCGGCCGGACAGATACGCGCCGGTCTCGCTGCGTTCGCAGGCCATGATGTCCTCCACGCTGCCCTGGCAGACCACCTCGCCGCCGCCGATGCCCGCGCCCGGGCCGATGTCCACAATGTGGTCGGCCTGACGCATGGTGTCTTCATCGTGTTCCACCACGATCAGCGTATTGCCGAGGTCGCGCAGATGCTTGAGCGTGTCGATGAGCCGCTGGTTGTCGCGCTGGTGCAGGCCGATGGACGGCTCGTCCAGAATATACAGCACACCCATCAGCGCGGTGCCGAGCTGCGTCGCCAGCCGGATGCGCTGACTTTCGCCGCCGGAAAGCGTTCCCGCGGACCGGGCGAGCGTCAGATACGACAGCCCCACGCTGTTGAGAAACGACAGTCGGTCGCGAATCTCTTTCAGGATCACCTTGCCGATGGTGCGCTCGCGGTCGCTGAGCTGCGCCGGCAGCGCTTCGATGAATTCCAGTTCCTTTTCAATGGGCAGGCGTGTCAGCGCGTCAATGTTCATCTGCCCCACCGTCACCGACAGCGCCTGGGGCGACAGGCGCGCGCCGCCGCAGTCCGGGCAGGGCTCGCTGGTCATGAGCTGTTCGATTTCCGCGCGGGACGCTTCGCTCTGCGATTCCTGATAGCGGCGTTTCAGGTTGTTGATGACGCCCTCAAAGGCGGTGTAGTACACCCCGCCGCCAAAAGAGGTCGGGCGCTGCATCTTCAGCTTTTTGTCGCCGGTCCCGTATAAAAGCGTATCGACCGCCTGTTTGCTCATGTCGCTGACGGGCGTGTCCAGCGTGAAGCCGTATTCTTTTCCGATCGCCTGATAGTACATGCCGGCGATGGACCCCTCCCCGACCGACGACCAGCCGAAGGCCTTGATCGCGCCCTGCCGCAGCGACAGCGACGTGTCGGGGATCACCAGCTTTGGCGAAACCTCCATGAACACGCCGAGACCGCCGCACTTTTTGCACGCGCCGAAGGGGTTGTTGAACGAGAACATGCGCGGTGCCAGCTCGTCGATGCTGACCCCGTGCTCCGGGCAGGCGTAATTGAGGGAAAAAAGCTGCTCGTTCCCAGCGCCGAAATCGATCAGCAGCAGCCCGCCGGACAGCTTGGTTGCCGTTTCGACCGAATCCGCCAGCCGGGAACGAATGGAATCCTTCAGGATCAGGCGGTCAACGATGACCTCAAGGTCGTGCTTTTTGTTCTTGTCCGGCTGAATGGTTTCCGACAGATCATAGAGGATGCCGTCCACACGCACGCGCACAAAGCCGGATTTGCGGATGCCTTCCAGCTCCTTTTGAAACGCGCCCTTTTTGCCGCGGATGAGCGGCGACAGTACCTGAAAGCGCGTGCCCTGCGGATATGCCATGATCTGATCCACGATCTGGTCCACCGTCTGGGGACGAATCTCCCGCCCGCAGACCGGGCAGTGCGGGATGCCGATGCGGGCAAACAGCAACCGCAGATAGTCATAAACCTCCGTGATGGTTCCGACCGTGGAGCGCGGATTCTTGGACGTCGTTTTCTGGTCGATAGAGATCGCCGGCGACAGCCCGTCGATGTAATCCACGTCGGGCTTGTCCATCTGGCCCAGGAACTGCCGCGCATAGGACGACAGCGATTCCACATAGCGGCGCTGGCCCTCGGCATACAGCGTGTCGAAGGCAAGCGAAGATTTTCCGGACCCGGACAAGCCGGTGAAAACGATGAACTTGTCACGCGGGATCGTCAGATCGACGTTTTTGAGGTTATGCTCCCGCGCACCTTTGATGACGATGTTTTTTTCCATACCGTACCTCGTTGGATGAGCGGCCGATTCGGCTCACTTCATCATGGCTTTCAGTTTTTCGATTTTGTCGCGCAGATAGGCGGCGTGCTCAAATTCCAGGATCTTTGCCGCGGCGCGCATCTCCGCGGTGAGCTGCTTGATGACCTGCTCGCGTTCCAGCCGCGACAGCTTTCTGAAGTTCTTGTCAACGTCCTTGGTCTTGGTGGAGATCTCAAGCACGTCGCGCACGTCTTTGATGATCGTTTTCGGCACGATGCCGTGTGCTTCATTGTAGCGCTGCTGAATGGCGCGGCGGCGTTCGGTTTCGTTGATCGCGCGCTCCATGGACGGCGTCACGCTGTCGGCATACATGATGACCTCGCCGTCGGCATTCCGCGCGGCGCGGCCGATGGTCTGCACCAGCGACGTCTCTGACCGCAGAAACCCCTCTTTGTCCGCGTCAAGGATGGCAACCAGCGACACCTCCGGAAGATCGAGGCCCTCACGCAGCAGGTTGATGCCGACCAGCACGTCGATCTCGCCCAGGCGCAGGTCGCGGATGATCTCCATGCGCTCGATGGTATCCACGTCGTAGTGCATATAACGCACCTTCATGTCCAGGTTTTCCAGATACTCTGTCAGCGATTCGGCCATCTTCTTGGTCAGCGTCGTGACCAGCACTCGCTCCTTGCGGGCAATGCGCTCGTTGATCTCGCTGACCAGGTCGTCGATCTGGCCGTCGGTCGGCTTCACCGTCACCTTCGGGTCCAGCAGACCCGTGGGCCGGATGACCTGCTCCACGATCTGGGTGCTTTTTTCCTTTTCAAAGTCGCCGGGCGTCGCGCTGACAAAGATCTTTTGCCCCACGATGTCATAGAATTCGTCAAAGCGCAGCGGCCGGTTGTCATAGGCCGACGGCAGACGAAAGCCGAAGTCGATCAGCGCCTGCTTGCGCGAACGGTCGCCGCCGTACATGGCGCGCACCTGCGGCAGCGTGACGTGGGACTCGTCCACAAACAGCAAAAAATCCTTTGGAAAATAATGCAGCAGCGTAAACGGCGACGATCCCGGCGCCCGCCCGGACATGATGCGCGAATAGTTCTCAATCCCCTTGCAAAAGCCGGTCTCCGCCAGCATTTCCAGGTCGTACTGCGTGCGCTGCTTGATGCGCTCCGCCTCCAGCAGCTTGCCCTGGCGGGTGAACTCCTCAAACCGCGCCTCCATCTCCTGCCGGATCTCTTCCATGGCGCGGGCCATTTTTTCCGGACCGACGACATAGTGCGACGCGGGATAGATCGCAACGTGCGACAGCGTGGATTTGATCTCTCCGGTCAGCGGATTGATCTCGCAGATGCGGTCCACCTCGTCGCCGAAAAACTCGATGCGGATCGCCGTGTCGTTGGAATAGACGGGATACACCTCCACCACATCGCCGCGCACACGGAACTTGTTGCGGATGAAGTTGACGTCGTTGCGGTCGTACTGGATCTCGATCAGCTTCTGGATCAGGGCGTCGCGGCTCTTTTCCATCCCGGGCCGCAGAGAGATCACCATGCTGCGGTAGTCGATCGGGTCGCCCAGCGTATAGATGCACGACACGCTGGCAACGATGATGACGTCGCGCCGCTCTGACAGCGCCGACGTGGCGGAATGGCGCATTTTGTCGATCTCTTCATTGACGGCGGAATCCTTTTCGATATAGGTGTCCGTCGTCGGAATATAAGCCTCCGGCTGATAGTAGTCATAATAACTGACGAAGTATTCCACGGCGTTGTTCGGAAAGAATTCCTTGAACTCTGCGCAAAGCTGCGCCGCCAGCGTCTTGTTGTGCGCCAGCACCAACGTGGGCCGGTTGACGCGCTCGATGATATTTGCCATGGTAAACGTCTTGCCGGAACCGGTCACGCCCAGCAGCGTCTGCTCCATTGCGCCGGCGTTGAGGCCGTGCACCAAGGCGTCGATGGCCTGCGGCTGGTCGCCGGTCGGCTTGAATTTTGAAACCAGCTCAAAATGATCCATTGCAATGCCCCCTGTTTTGCCGAGCGGATCGGTCAAACCTTCTTGCGTGTTCTTTTTATTATAGCACATCATCTCAAATTTGTAAACATATGTTTCACGGAAAAATCACAGCGCATGAAAATTTACAAACATCTTGATTTTGCTCTGCCGATTCTCTATAATAGGAAAGAATAATATCATTTGTTTTTTTGTTTGGTTTTAGGTTTTTTTCAGTTTGATTTCAGAACATCGAGGATAATTAAGCCAAACCGTGAAACGAGGTGACGCATCATGCAGGTTTTGCTTGCCGACCCACACCGCGATATCCTGCTGACCTATCAAAAACTATTTGCGCTGCGGGGCGACGCGGCGGACTGCGCCTTTGACGGAACACAGGCGCTGACCTGCCTGACACAGGGCGACTATCAGCTTGCGATCGTGAGCAGCCGGCTGCCGCGTATCCGGGCGGAAAAGATCATAGAGGCCGCACGCGCCAGGGGTGTGCCTTGCATCGAGCTGATCGACACGCACCTGCGCTCAGCGCACCTGCTTTCCGGGGTTTCGGCCTGTGCGTTCCTTTCGCTTCCGGTTTCACCGGACATCCTGTTCGGGTATGTCGACGCCATCCTTCAAAAAGCAGCCTGCGGCGAACGCTTTTCGGTCGCCGGCGTCACGGTTGATGTCAGGGGCTTCTGCCTTGAAGGCAGCGGCATTCCGCTGACCAGCAAAGAGATCGACCTGCTGCGCGCGCTAAAGGACGGTCCGCTGAAGGATGTGCGGCACCTGAGCACTTATATCAACGCACTCAACAACAAGCTGGCCATGCACGGTCAGTCCGCCAGGATCAGCTATGTGCTGAAGAAAGGGTATTGTGTGGTGAATCAAAATGCGTAAAGTCCGAAAAAAATTCATCCTGTTTGCCATGCTGTCAATCTTTGTGCTTTTGACGGCGCTGCTCGGCATACTGAACGGGATCAGCTTCACCCGCACCGCCGAGGACGCCGACCGTGTGACGCAAATGCTTTGCGACGGCCACGGCAGCTTTGACCAATCGCCGCCCCCCGAACAGCCGCAGGGCCGCTTTGGCCCCGCGTGGCGCGATACGCAGCCGCTGCGCGCCTCCATTCAGTATTTCACGGTCGGATTCAAAAAAAGCGGCGACGATGTAAAATTCGTTGAGCAGCACCTGGCAGGCCTGTCGGAAGACGACGCGGTCGCATGGGCGCGCAGCCTGAAAAACGGCGAGACCGGATGGACAAAAACCGTCTATCGCTATCGCGTGGTGTCAGACGACGGGCGCACGATCGTCACCGTGATCGACCAGAGCCGCGAACTGCTTTCACCGTACCGCATCCTGAAAATCTCCATTGTCGGGGAACTGGCGGTTTTGCTCATCGCGTTCTTCGTTCTGCTCTTTGTCAGCAAACGGCTGCTGAAGCCGCTGGAAGAAACCGACCGCAAGCAAAAGCGCTTCATCGCAGAGCTGGAACAGGAGCTCCGTGTTCCGCTGACCGTGCTGGACGCCGGGACCGAGCTGACCGAAAAGGAGCACGGCGCCACCGACGTCACACGCTCCATGCGCCGCCAGATCAAGCAGATGGCGCATCTGCTGCGGTCGCTGGAGGCGCTGACCGTGCTGGAGCCGGACGAACACAACGCATCCACCTTCAGCCTCAGCGACCTTTGCAACCAGGTGATCGACACACGCGCGGCAGATTTTGAAATGCGCGGCCTGCGCTTCACACCGCACATCGCACCGGGCGTCACCCTTACCGGCGACAACGAGGGCATGCGCAAATTGCTGGATGAATTGCTGGAAAACCAACTGAAGTTTTCCACCGGTCACGCATCGCTCACGCTGAAGGAAGAAAACAATCATGTGCTGCTTTTGGCGCAGAACGGCACCGACCTTGCGCCGCGCAACGCCGAGGCTGTGTTTGACCGCTTCACACGGCTGGAAAACGCCGTGGGGCACAGCGGCGCGGGCCTGGGCCTGTCATATGTCAAGGACATTGTAAAAGCGCAGGGCGGGCGCATTTCGGCCGAGCTGAAAGACGGCACGTTCCTCATCAAAATCAATTTGTAAACCGGGAGGCACAGCATGGCTGTCATTGTCAAGGACCCCGTCGTTGTCATGACGCGGTATGAAATGAAATATCTGCTGGATCAGGCGCAGGTCGCGTTCCTGCGGGAGCGCTTGCCGCAGCACATGCGAGCCGACCGCTTCGGTCTGACGTCCATCGCGTCGCTCTATTATGACACGCCGGACTACCGCCTCATCCGCACCTCCATCGAAAAGCCGCCGTTCAAAGAAAAAATTCGTCTGCGGTCTTACGGCCTTGCGACCGAAACGTCCCCCGTCTTTCTGGAGCTGAAGCGAAAAGCCTACGGCATTGTTTATAAGCGGCGGGTCGAGACCACCATTCCCCTTGTCCACAAGTTTTTTGCCGGGGAGGGCGACATCTGCGCCGGCGGGCAGATCAACCGGGAGATCACCTATTTTCGCGATTACTACGGAACGCTCGCACCGTCCTGCCTGATCGCCTATGACCGCATCGCTTATTTTGAGCCGGGCACCGACCTGCGCGTGACGATCGACCACGACCCGCGCTACCGCGTCGATGACCTGACGCTGACGCACTCCATGGCGGGAACGCCGCTGCTGCCGCCCGGCGGCGCGATCCTTGAGATCAAGGTGCAGGGCGCCATGCCGCTCTGGCTGCCAAGGCTGCTGGACGAAGGCGGGATCCGCAAATCCAGTTTTTCAAAATACGGCGCCGCTTATCAGCACCAGCTATTGGCGCACCAGGCGCACTGAACATCAAAAGCAACAGACGAACCATGATCGCAGCGCCTGCTGTGCGACACTGTAAAAGAAAGGAAGCACCCGCATGTTTGATTCCATTTATTCCGCAACCACCGTCACCGCCACCGAATTTTTTACCATGGCGGGCATCGCCCTGGCAACCGGCCTGCTGTTTGCATGGGTAATGTCGTTCCGCGTGCGCTCCACCAAGCGATTTTTTACCGTTGCGGCGATCATGCCGTTTGTGGTGGCGGCTGTGATCACCTTTGTCAGCGGCAACATCGGCGCCGGCGTTGCCATCGGCGGGGCGTTTGCGCTCATCCGGTTCCGCTCCGCGCAGGGCAGCGCCGACGAGCTGGCAACCATCCTGATCGCCATGGGGTCCGGCATCGCGTTTGGCATGGGCTATGTCGGCTATGGCGTTGTGATCATGCTGGGGCTTGGGCTGCTGTATTTCCTGCTTTCCTTCCTGCCGATCTTTACGCATAAGAGTATGGCGGAAGATCAACTGCTGAAAATCACGATTCCGGAATCGCTCAACTATACCGACGTCTTCACAGATTCCTTCAAGCATTATCTGAAAAGCTGGGAAAACGCCGGCGTCAAAACCACCGGCATGGGCTCCATGTATCGCCTGTCGTTCAAGATCCGGATGAAAGACCCGGCGGAAGAAAAAGAGTTCATCGATGAACTGCGCACCAAAAACGGAAACCTCGAAATCTCCATCCTCCCCTATGTCGAAAAGCAAACCATTCTGTAAGAAACCGACGCTTGCTTTTCACACGCTTGAGAAAGGACGATCCTTATGATGAAGAAATGCTTGACCGGCGTCATCGCGCTGCTCTTTCTGCTCTCTCTTGCTGCCTGCGGCGGCCAGAACAAAGACTCCGGTGAAAACCAGACGTCGGCCGACACCCCGTCTGCCGGTACAGCCGAACCGATCAATGCCGCCGACATGTTCTCTGACAGCGACGTCAAAGACGTCACAAACGAAACGCCGGACGCCACCGTCACCCTCAGCGGCAGCACCGGCACGCTGTCTGATGCGGCGCGCGGCACCTCCGGCGAAACGGTTACGATCACGCAAAAGGGCGTCTATCGCGTCACCGGTACCGCCGAAAACGTCACCATCAAAGTGGATGACGAAACCAAATCCGGCAATGTGTATCTGATCCTGGACAATGTCACCGTGACAAACACCGACCGCCCGTGCATTCTGGTCTCTGACAGCGACAAGGTGATTTTGCAATGCGTCGGCAGCAACGCGCTGACAGCCTCGTTTTCAGATGAGGAAGTCAAAAAAGACGCGGCCATCTATGCAAAAGACGATCTGACCATCAACGGCAGCGGCACGCTCAGCGTCAAATCCGGCCTTCACGGCATCTTTTGCAAAAATGATCTGAAGGTCACCGGCGGCACATTGACGGTTGACGCCGCATCCGTCGGCATCAAGAGCGACGATTCGGTCCGCATCGGCAGCGGCAGCATCACGGTCACTGCCGGGCATGACGGCATCCGGATCAACAGCGAAACCGCCGGCGGTCTGTTTTATTTGAGCGGTGATGCTCAAACCTGCAGCGTTGCCGTCCACGCCGGGTATGACGGCATCGACGTCGAAGGCAGCGCAGTCTTTGACGCGGGAAGCATGACCGTCACCACGGGCGACGGCGCAGAAACCGCCAAGGATGACAAAACCTCTCAAAAGGGCGTCAAGTGCGACGGCGATCTCACCGTGACCGCCGCGTCGCTGACCATCTCCTCCCCGGATGATGCCATGCACGCCAAAGGCAACGTCACAATCAGCGGCGGCAGCATCGATGCCGCAACCGCAGACGACGGCATCCACGCCGACGGAAGCATCACGATCAACGACGGCAACGTCTTGGTTTCAAAGGCGCTTGAAGGGTTGGAGGCCGAAACCATCAACATCAACGGCGGTGAAACCGTGATCCACGCCAGCGACGACGGGCTGAACGCCGCGGGCGGCTCTGATTCGGCATCCGAAGAAACAGGCCCATGGGGCGGCGACAGCACCGGAACGCTCAGCATCACCGGCGGATATCTCTATGTCAATGCGCAGGGCGACGGGCTGGATTCCAACGGCTCGCTGTATGTCACCGGCGGCACCGTCATTGTGGAAGGCCCCACCAACAACGGCAACGGCGCGCTTGACGTTGGTGAACGCGGCGGGGTCGCCAGCATCACGGGCGGCACCGTGCTTGCGCTGGGCAGCACAGGTATGGCGGTCAATTTCAGTGAAGGTACGCAGTGCGCCGCCCTGGTGGCGCTCAGCGGCAAGGCAGGCGACACCGTCACTGTGGACGACGGCAGTGATTTCACTTTTACGGCGGGCAAAGCGTTTGCCTGCGTGGTGTATTCCTCCCCCGCCCTGCAGCAAGGCAAGACCTATACCTTAACAGCCGGCAGCGGCACCGCAACGCTGGATTTCACGTCCGGGCAGTTTTATTCCGACGTTTCATCCGGGATGGGCGGCGGCCCCGGCATGCCGGGCGGAACCGGCGGAGATTTTCCGGGCAATTCGCCAAGTGATTTCAACGGTGAACGTCCGAGCGACTTTGACGGCAGCTTTCCGGGCAATCCGCCAAGTGATTTCAACGGCGAACGTCCGAGTGATTTTGACGGCAGCTTTCCCGGCGATCCACCAAGCGACTTTGAAGGTGCGTTTCCCGGAACTCCGCCAAACGGTTTTCCCGATGACGGCACGGCAGCGGAAGATACGCAATCGGCTTAAAAAATCGCTGATACAAAAAAAGATTTTCAATAGCGGTTGCATTTTTCAAAAAAACTTGGTATAATAATTGCATCGTTTTTACAGGAGGACAATGTGATGGAAGGCATCTTGAATATCAACACGGCAATGGTCATCGAGCTGATCAAAAAGATCATCATCGCGATTCTGCAAAAGGCCGGCGCGTTTGACGAGCTCGGCGACCTCGGCATCGATTTTGAAACCTATATCGACCAGCTCTTCTATACCCCGGAAGAGACGGGCACAACCGCGCCCTGACATGCGTACACTGAAGGAATCACTGCTTGACCGGTGATTCCTTTTTACAAATCACTTTGGATAAAATGAAGGAGGAAACAGTATGTCATTACAAAATCGCCCCGAAACGATGGAACGCATCACCACACCCGCGCTGGCACAGGCATTCATTGACGAGCAGCTTGCCGCGCTGAAGGCGCAGATCGGTGACAAAAAAGTCCTGCTCGCCCTGTCCGGCGGCGTGGATTCTTCTGTTGTCGCCGCGCTGCTGATCAAAGCGATCGGTCAGAATCTTGTCTGCGTGCACGTCAATCACGGTCTGCTGCGCAAGGGGGAGCCCGAGCAGGTCATCAAAGTCTTTCGCGAAGAGCTAGGCGCCAACCTGATCTATGTGGACGCCGTGGATCGTTTTCTGGACAAGCTGGCCGGCGTGGAAGACCCGGAGACCAAGCGCAAGATCATCGGCGGCGAATTCATTGAGGTATTTGCGGAAGAAGCAAGAAAGCTCGACGGCATTGAATTCCTGGCCCAGGGCACCATCTGGCCCGATATTCTGGAAAGCGACGCCGGTATCAAGGCGCACCACAACGCCGGCGGCCTGCCGGACGACCTGCAGTTTGAACTGGTGGAGCCGGTCCGCATTCTGTTCAAGGACGAAGTCCGCGTCGTCGGCAAAGCGCTGGGCCTGCCCGACAGCATGGTGTACCGTCAGCCGTTCCCCGGCCCGGGCCTCGGCGTGCGCTGCGTCGGCGCGATCACCCGCGACCGGCTGGAAGCGGTGCGTGAATCCGACGCCATTCTGCGTGAAGAATTCGCAAAGAACGGGCTGGAGGGCAAGGTCTGGCAGTATTTCACCGTTGTCCCCGACTTCAAGTCCACCGGCGTCAAAGACGGCAAGCGCACCTTTAGCTGGCCCTGCGTCATTCGCGCGATCAACACGACCGACGTGATGGAAGTCACTGTGGAGCACCTGCCCGCAGCGCTGATCGACCACCTGGTCAAGCGCATTACCACTGAGGTGGAGGGCATCAACCGCGTACTGATCGACTATACGCCGAAGCCGCCCGCAACGGTGGAGTGGGAATAATTAATTTGAATTCTGAGCCCGATTCTTTGTTTAAGGAATTCGGGCTCTTTATGGTTGGTAATTTAACTTGATAGGAGAAATAATATTACACTTGAAGAATTGCTCGAGGTTTTTGATTTACTAAAAAAGCCGGAGATAGGATTATTGAAAGCTGTCAACAATGCAAATAAAACACCCTCACCACAACATGTAGCATATATGATTGGAAACGGTAAAAAAACCATTAACAGGCTACGTTCGTTGGCAAATGCTATTGAAAAAGGATTTGAATCCAAATAAAGATTTGAATGTTCACAAGTTGACATCTTTCAAAGAATATGGTAAACTGAAATTGCGGCGGGTTTTCCTCAAATGAAAACCGCAAGCAGATTTGTGAAAGGATGTGTCATCATGGGTAAATTTGTAGTGAAACAGACCAAAACCGGCACAAAGTTCGATCTGAAAGCGGGCAACGGCGAAGTCATCGCCACCTCTGAGGTCTATTCCAGCGAGGCGTCCTGCCTGAAGGGCATCGAAAGCGTGCGCAACTGCTGCGTGGGCGAGATCGAAGACCAGACCGTGGAAGAGGTCGTTCAGGTCAAGCACCCCAAATTCGAGATGTATGTTGACAAGGCCGGCGAATTCCGCTTCCGCCTGAAGGCGCGCAACGGTGAAATCATCGCCACGTCCGAAGGTTACAAGGCGAAGGCCAGCTGCATCAACGGCATCGAGAGCGTGAAGAAGAACGCCCCGGACGCCGAGATCGTAAAGGTCGACTGATGATTTGTAAAGAAAAAAGAGCCGTCACGAGGACGGTTCAGACTGCTGACAAAGTCCACAATAAACCAGTGGACTTTGTTTTTTTGTGGAAAAAGGAAGGAAGAAGTGGTATAATAGAGGCAAGAAAAGGGTGATGAAATGATTCGAGAAAACAAAGGGAAGCAAATGAAAATGGA
>JAFRUA010000041.1 GCA_017434855.1 Clostridia bacterium | reverse complement strand
CGTACCGCCGCTGCCGGTGGCAGATGCAGGCGGTGCGCGAGCAGGAAGAAACAAGGAGCAATGCGAGCGCTCCAAGCGAAGCAGTGCGACTATGTTTCTGACCGGTGGGTCGTTGGTTCGAGTCCAACAGGTGGCGCCAAAGGAAAAACCACCCACACGGGTGGTTTTTCCTTTGGCATTTTCTCTCTTGTATACGAATCAGCGCCCTGCGGTTGTGCAGCCCCGTGGGTGAGCTTCATTTTCACCGTTCGACGTTCCGGGGTCATTGACAAAGCCTTCCCGAATCTGATAAAATGAAAGCAATATTCCACCGAAAAAGGAGACGACCTTATGATCCGCCACATCGTTCTTTTTAAAATCAAAGAAGCATACAAACCCGAGCTGCCGCAGCTTGTCGAAGCATTTTACGGGATGAAGGGTAAAATCGAAGGTATGCTGGACCTGGAAGCGGGACAGGATGTTCTGCACAGCGAACGTTCCTATGACCTTGCGCTGATCACCGTGTTTGACAGCATGGAATCGTTCCGGGCCTATCAGACGCATCCGGTGCACCTTCCCGTGCGCAAGCGGATGCATGAAGTGAGAAGCGCGTCCGTGTCCTGCGACTTTGAGTTTTAAGCAGGTTCCCCGCCGTGCAGGCGCACGAAGCGGATGAGCTGGTGCCAGTCAGCGCGGCTGAAATAATGCCGGCCGCGGCGCAGGTGATAGCCCACGTCGCCATCCAGAAACGCTTCGCCCGCCTGTGCCGGACGGTCGGGACCGTCAAAGCCGCAGCAAAACGCAGGCGACGCCGCAACACAGGCAAGCTGCTCCGACAGCGGGTCCGCCCAGGTGTCTTCTGACGCGCTGCCGATCAGAACACGCCGCGGCGCGATGGCGGCGATCAGATCGTGCTGGTCAAAGGGCATGTCGGCTTCGTTGTCAATATATTGATAATAGTTTTCGCAGAACCAGAACGGGAACTTTTCACAGATGTCGCGCACGGTTTCGCCGCGGGTGCCGCGTGCCAGCGCCGCGCCGGAGCAGCCGGAATCGTTGGAGTAGGCAAAGGCAAAGCGCGGATCGGTCGCCGCGGCAAGCAGCGCGGTCTTGCCCAGGCGCGAATGGCCGCAAACGACGCTTTGCGAAAGGTCGAGCGCGTCTGTGCGCGTTTCGGCCCAGTCCATCACACGGTGTGCCGCCCATGCCCAGAGCGCGACCTTGCCCGGGTCGGACGGTGCGCGGTTGCCGCCGTCAAAAAGCAGCCCGGCAAGCCCGGTCGTAAAGTCGCCGTCGTCGGAGGTTATGTCTTTATAACAGAACGACAGCACCGCAAAGCCGTTGTCGACCAGTTCCTCCGTGGGCATATAGCGGTCCGGGACCGCATCGCGAAAATTGATGTGAATAAAGAACGGGTGCCGCCGTCCGTCTGTGGGCAGCACGGCAGAAAACGGAAAGCTGAACGGTTTGCCGCGCACCGTGCACGACGCCGTGATGTGATGCAGCTCGGCGTTCCCGCCGCAGAAGCGGGGAATGATGTTTTCTTCCACGCGGAACGACAGCGCAGAGGGCGCCTTCGGCAAATAGCCGTACGCCTCCCGCTGCAGCACGTCCAGCGTTTTTTCTTTGGGCAGCAGTTTTGGTATGTTTCGTTCCCGCAGCAGTTCGGTCAGCATATCGACGCCTCCTGTATCTGAAGATCGGCCAGCCGTTTTTGTTGGCCTCGGCTGGTTGATATGTCAATGATACACCACATTTGTAAAAAATGCAAGAACCGTCAACTACCCGTTTGAAAAGCAGGAGGGCGATTGTTCCGCGGGATCCTTTCAAGCAGAACCGTTCCTTTGATGATGCGGGCTGTGCTGTGCATATATTTGAGAGCACAAAGGGCGAAAGAGCAGCTATAAAAGACGACCGGTCACCGTTGCGGCGGCCGATCGTCTTTTTGTACGTTTCATGAAGCTGCATCAAAGCAGTCCCTTTGCCATGAGCCAGGCGTGTGCAAGCGTATAGGCTTTTTCACCGTTTTGCGACATATAAGAGCTGTGTGTTTCGCCGCGCAGGATCGTCATGTCGCTGCCGGGAATGTTGCCGGCCAGATAGACCGTGTCAGAGTTCCACATGATGTCGAACTGCCCGCTGACGATATAGGCGGGGCAGGTGATGCGTGACAGGTATTCCGGTGTAAAATCCGGCAGCGTCAGCATCATGTCGTTGAGCTTGTCTTTATGAAAGAGGTTCTTGATCGCGACGCCCAACGGGAAGTACGGCTTGAAGGTCCTGGGATGTGAGTTCGCGCCGCAGGCGATGATGGCGCCCGGCAGGTCGGGATATTCCGCAGCCAGGGTGATGGCGTTGATGCCGCCGTCGCTGTGGCCCATGATGACGGGCTTTTCCAGTCCCATCGCTTCAATGAATTCCTTCAGGTCCTTTGCCATCAGTTGATAAGAGATCTCGCCGGGGTCGCTGCTGCTGCCGTGGCAGCGGCTTTCCGGCAGATAGACGGTGAAATCATTGGCAAGATAAGCAGCCGCTTCCTGCAGAGATTTCACACTGCCGCCGTTGCCGTGGATAAGCAGCAGCGGCGGTTTGCCGGTTCCGTAGATGCGATAGTGCATGTTGACCTCTGACAGTTGGATGTATGCGTCGGTCTCCGGCGCTTCGACTGGCGTCGGAAGCTCGCCGACGGTCAGCGTCTGCGCGTTGTACCTTGCCGGGCGGATCACATAATCCAGTTGAGAGCACAGGCCGCCGAACATCATTGCGAATGAGAGCAGAATGTTGATGAAGGCAGTCATCAAAACCCCTCCGTTTTATTCGGCGCGCTGTGCGCCGTAATTCACAGCAAGCGATTTTTTGAACAGGTGATAGTCATACTGCGGCCGCCACTGATCGCCCTGCTCCACCTGGTCGTCAAACGCGTCTTCGGTCAGGGCCGCATTGATCTCGCGGATGCCGCCGTCTTTGTACCAGGTCTCCCAGAACGCGTGGTGCCCGATTTTTTTGAGCGAGGCGGGAAGATACAGATAGTCAAGCGCCTGGTCATAACTGAATGCATCGGAGCCGATGCTCTCAAGTCCTTCCGGCAAAGAGCGGTAGACGCTGCTGAAGGTGCCGATCGCCTCGGCGCTTGTGTCAAGGTTTTCTTCGTCGCAGGTGTAGCTGTAGATGCCGTGCAGCGAGGTGCTTTTGAACATGGCAAGGGTCTCGATCCTTGTCAGTCCTTCCGGCAGATAGATGTCGACCAGGTTGGCATAGTTGAGCGCCATTTCGCCGATGGTTGTCACCGTGCTCGGAAGTACATAAGTGCGCACCTTGCGGTTGTATTCTTCATAGAAGGCTTCGTCATATGTTCCGGTGGGGCCCCAAAGCTCTTCCATGTCCTTGCCGTCGTCATCTTTCAGATTGTCATAGCCGTGCACCTTGCGCAGATACTTGTCGTGATCGACCGGATAGCAGATGATTTCGGTCATGTCCTTGTTATACAGCACGCCGTCGATGTCGCAGAAATATTCGTTTTCATCGTCCACAAAGATGTTTTGCAGGTTCCAGACGCTGTAGAAAGATTTGCCGTCGATCTCTTTGACGTCTTTGCCGATGGTGACGGTGATGAGTTTGTCGTCACAGTTGAACGCATATTCGTGAATTGAAGTGATCGGCTTATTTTCGTTTCCGTTCGCATAGTCAAGCGTCAGCTCTGTGATGTCTCCGGGGTTGCTGAATTTCACCAGTTCCCAGCCGTCTGACGTTTTGTCAAAGTCAAAGGTGTTGTTGTGCAGCGCCAGAACGGAGAAGAAGATGGACAGGCCGATGGCGACCGTCAGGATGAGCACGACCGCGATGCGCTTCTTTTTGAAATTGGAAACCCGCTTGCCGATCAGCGGCGCTTTCAGTCCGTCGATCTTGCGGTGCCAGATGTCGTTGGGGTCGTCTGTGTCCCACGGCTTGGCGGTGTCTTCTGCCGTGATTGCCGCCGTGGCCTCGTCGTCGGGCCGGGCATCTTCGCCCGGGTCGCCCACAGAGCCGTCCAAACTGCCGTGGGTCGCCTCTTCTCTGGCTTTCAGAATTTCCATGACCTGGGCCTGCTTCTTGTCGTCATAGTCCCAGAAGAAATAGGGAATGGTCATTAACAGGTAGCCGACGATGTCGATGATGATCGGGATCACGATGATCTTGATCCGGGAGGAATCCACAAACAGCACGTCCCAGTTGCTGTTGAAGCCGTATTTCAACAGCATGATCGGAATGATCAGACCGACGAACGAGGTGATCGGCCCGGTGAACCAGCCGAACACGCCGGAAAAGTTTTCCAGCCGTTCGCCGGACAAATACATCTGATAGTCATTGATACGGATGTCCATATCGTGACCGGCGGTGGTCGGAATGGTTTTGGTCATTTCCATCAGGATCAAAGCAATCACGCAGATGGTGCCGCACAAGGTGACCTGATTGCCAAAGAACAGGAACGCAAGCACGATGATCGTGTTGCCGATCGCCCGTGAAACCTGATAGAAAATCATGATCTGTTTGTAAGTGAAGCGCTTGAGGAAGTACGGCGCGAAGAAATCGGGCGGCGTGCCGGCAAACGAGACCAGCACAAACAGCAAACTGTAAAGCAAGCCGGTCAGACGGAAGGTGTAAAGATACAGCACCGTCACAAAGGGAAGCATCCCGTTGCCCAGCGCGTCGATCAGGTTGACGACGGTGGTGACCCATTTGTATTTGTTGCGCATGACGCCGAACATGCCGTCCCAGAAATTGATCTGGACCTTCTTTTCCAGCGGCGGCTGCGGGATACGCTCTTTGATGCGCCTGGCAAAGATCATTGTGATGAGGACGCTGGTGACGAAGAAGCCGGGCAAAATCCATTTGAACAGATTGATGTCTTCCCATTTGTAGCGCAGCATGCCGATGAAAACCGGCAGCAAAATCGACAAAATGGAGTGAATGAAGTGCGAGAGCTTGATCGGGATGGTGCGGACCCAGATGCGCTCGCGGACGTCCGGGCTGATGTTTTGCGCACAGACCTCCAGGGTGTTGTCAAACGGGAAGAGGTTGTAAATGGCAAACATCAGGTTCGCGACCCAGACGCGGGTAATGACGTCGGGGATGTTATAGAACGGCAACCAGCCGATCAGGATGACCATGACGCACTTCGGGATGGCATTGCAGTACAGGCTGTATTTGTAGCGCCCGTATTTTGGAATCAGCTTTTTGCGCCAGAAGATGTTGCGCGCACCGAACCAGCCGTTCCACAGGATGTGTGTGCCGAGAATCTTGAACGCGGACGAAAGGTTGATGCCCTCTAATGAGTTGATGTAGCGGACGAAGCCGGACGCGGGATTGAAAAGCGCGGCAGGATTCAGCACGATCAGCCCCAAACCGATCACAATGAGCGCGAAGTATACGCCGTAAAGCTTTCGCTCATTCTTCTTCGGCATGAAACCGAGGTTGTCTGCGATATACCACGTCATCATCGTCCAGATGTAGTTGAGCGGCATATTGATGATGTTGATGATGGAATACGTCAGATACGGCAGCTTGTAATGATACATCATCAGGTAACAAGACGCCGCGAACACGATGTATTCCAGCAACTTGTTTCCCGTGTAGTTGAAGCCGACCGAAAGGAAAATGTCCTTGTACTCTCGGTACGGGACATACTTGCCCTCCGGCGGCGTCTTCCAGTGTGTCCTGACTTCGTGGAAGAACGTGCGGATCTTTCCGGCTTTTTCACTGCTGTTTGGCATGGGGACCTTCCTTTCTCCTTCTTTGCAATGTCGTCGTTCTTGTTCAATCTTCACAGAAACAAAGAAGAATCTATCAATACTATAGTTGATTTTGAAGAAGATGTCAAGAGGGAGCGCAATCTTTCCGCAGTTTTGTGCGCGATGGGCCGGAAAAGCGATATGAAAAACGGAGCGCCGTATGAAAAACAAAAAACCGAGCGGCGGGGCTGTTGCAGTCCTTTCCGCTCGGTCATTTTGATCTTCAGAATTGGTATTGATGGGGGAACGCGTAAACCTCATAACGCGCAACGTCGCTTGCCTTGACATCAAAACCGAGGTTGGTGGTTTTGAATCCGATTTTTTCACCGGGCTGCAGCTCGTTGTCCAAAATGTCAACCTGCTGTACGATCAGATTGTCGTTTTTGTCAAAGAGCAGCGCGACGATATAAACGCTGCTTTCCGCTTCATCCGTGGTGTTTTCCACGCGGCCGGTGACGGACGCTCCGTCATATTCTCCGTCCTTGACGGCAAGCTCGGTGACCTCATAGCGGATGCAGTCCACCTTTGCTTTTTCAACAGCCACATGCGGAATGGCGACCAGTTCGTCTGTGGGTTCCATGTCTTCCAGCGTGGTTTCATCATAGTAATAAGCGGTTTCGCCCGGAAGAAGGACCTGCGGATAAACGCTGACCAGATCCATGGTTTTCACCAGCTTGCCGTCGGCATCCTCCACGTCAATGGTGGCGCTGGAAAGGTACAGATTGTCATTGCCGGTATTTTTTACGGGAACGGCCACAGAGATCCATGTGGTGCCGATGCTGTTTTTCCATGTGCGTACCGTTCCGTCAAGAACTTCGTAATTTGTGCCTTCGGCTGCTTTTTTGCTGCTTTTGGAATCATTGCCGCCGCCGGCAGCAGCCACAATGATGGCAATCACAATCAGCAGCAGAGCCCAGAACCACCAACGCTTGAAAATCGGTTTCTTTGCTTTTGTTTCCATAAATAAGCACCTCTTGATTCTTGAAATATACCAAATCGGGATATTTTTATTATACCGATTTGGGATAATAATGTCAAGAGGATTTTGTTATGAGATTGAAAGAATTGAGAAAAAACAGACATATATCCCAATTGAAGCTGGCGATGGATTTGAATATGACCCAGAATACCATCAGCCGCTATGAAACGGGGGAGCGGGAACCGGGAATCAAGGAGCTGATCCGATTCGCGGATTATTTTCATGTGTCTGTGGACTATCTGATCGGGCGTTCAGACGACCCGACGATGCATTAACCGTTTCACAATCCACCGCTGCCGTTTCCGGCGGCGGTTTTGTCATTCTATGAACTCAACATGTATAGTGTTTTGTTTCCTAATCCCATAGTCCTTTTTCACTTGACTTTCCTGCACCGCTGTGCTTTAATAAAAGCAGCAATCCATACCAAAGGGGGACCTTTTATGGCGATCGATTATCTGACCGGCGCTCTGCGCGCGATGCAGCGGACGATCACGGCGGTTTCGGCGCTGCCCGGGCGCAAAAAGGCAGGCGGCGCGGGCTGGCCGGTGGACCATGACAGCGACAAAACCAACGACCCGTTTGTGTTCGTTCACGGCTTTTTCGGCTGGGGACAGTATGAGCGCGGCAACGATGTGCTGGCATACTGGGGCATGTTCACGGGCAACCTGATGCAAAAGCTGTGCAACTCCGGCTTCATGGCGGTGGCGGCCAACATCGACACGGTCGGGTCCGCGTGGGACCGGGCGTGTGAGCTGTATGCCCAGTTGACCGGCACGCGGGTGGATTACGGCAAGGCGCACAGCGCAAAATTCGGCCATCCGCGCTACGGCGAGGATTATACCGGCCGTGCGCTGCTGCCCGTGTGGAACAGCGAACACAAAATCCATCTGATCGGCCATTCCTTCGGCGGAACAACGGCGGGCCTGTTTGCGTCGATCCTGTGCTACGGCGCGCAGGATGAAATTGACGCCACGACCGACTGCACGCTGTCGGACTTTTTCAGGGGCGGGCGCACAGACTGGATCCGCTCCATCACCGGCCTGGCCGCGGCCTATAACGGCACGTCGCTGGCGATGAACCACCAGGCGATGGCCGACCTGGAACGCGAGCGCGTCGCATGGTTTGCCGAGCGGTTCCCGCAGGCGCCGGCGCTGCTGCGCCGGGGGCACGACGTGCTGACGCGCGGGGTGTTCGGCGTGCTGAAAAAGATGACCTCCGGCAAGGTTGCAAAGCCGGACACCGGGCTGTATGACATGGACCCGGACCAATCGGTGCTGCTGAACCGGTCGATCCGGATGCTGCCGAACGTCTATTATTTTTCGGTGCCGCACGACGCGACCCATCCCAGCGCCGACGGCACCCACCGGGTACCGGACCACGCGGTCTGCGACCCGTTCTTTTGGCCGTTCTCTCATGTGACGGGGCGCACGATGACGGTGACGCCGGGCGGCCTGCCGCTGGGGGAGTCCTGGCAGCACAACGACGGCATTGTGAACACGGAATCAGAAACGGCGCCCTTTGACAAGCCGAGCGACCGGGTGCCGCTGCCGCCGTCCGTCGCGCTGGCAGAGCAGGGCTTCACCACCGGGGTCTATCACATCTTTCCGTCCTATCCCGGGGCGCACATGGCGCTGCTGGGCAACGTCTTTCGCCCGACAGACCGGGGGCTTGCGTACCTGTATGACCTGATGCGGATGATCAACGCGCTGGAGCCGGTCACCGAACCGCTGCCGGGGAAGGAGACTGCCCATGCTTGACAAAGACAATGTTGCCCTGACGCCGCCGATGGGCTGGAACAGTTGGGACTGCTACGGCGCGGCGGTCAATGAAGAACAGCTGCTCGGCAACGCGGAATATGTGCGCGACCATCTGAAGGACTACGGCTGGGAATATATCGTGTGCGATATCCAGTGGTATGAGCCGACGGCGGACAGCAACTTTTATCATCCCTTTGCGCCGCTGTGTATGGACGAATACGCACGGCTGCAGCCGGCGCCGAACCGTTTTCCGCGCGGATTTCGTGCCATTGCCGACGACGTCCATGCCATGGGGCTGAAATTCGGCATCCACATCCTGCGCGGCATCCCGCGGCAGGCGGTGCATCAAAACACGCCGCTGCTGGGGACCGACCGAACGGCGCGCGACATTGCGCACCCGTATTCGATCTGTTCGTGGAATACCGATATGTACGGCGTGGACTGCACGAAAGACGGCGCGCAGGCGTATTATGACAGCCTGTTTGCGCAGTATGCCGACTGGGGTGTGGACTTTGTGAAGGCGGATGACATCGCCGTGACGGAGTTCCGCCCGGACTGTCCGTACTCCGCCGCGACAGAGATCGAAGCGATCCGCAAAGCGATTGATCGCTGCGGCCGGCCGATGGTGCTCAGTCTGTCGCCCGGGCCGGCCCGAACCGAAAACGCCGCGCATCTGGCGGCGCACGCCAACATGTGGCGCATGACCGGCGATTTCTGGGACCGGTGGGACAAGCTGCAGGCGATGTTTGAACGGTGTGAAGCGTGGAACCCGTACCGCGCGCCGGGCTGCTGGCCGGACTGCGACATGCTGCCGCTCGGGAAAATTTCCAAAACCTGCTGCAGTCTCGGCGACCGGGACCGCTACACCAACTTCACGCCCGACGAGCAGCGCACGATGCTGACGCTGTGGTGCATCTTCCGTTCACCGCTGATGCTGGGCGGCGAGCTGCGCGAGAACCGGCCCGCCGATCTTGCCCTGCTGCAGAACCGCGCCGTGCTGGGTCTGAATCGGTTTTCGACCGGGAACCGCCCGTTGTTTCGTACCGACGACGCGGCGGCGTGGGCGTGCAAAGACGCCGAAGGACACGACGTGGCGGCGCTGTTCAATCTGGCAGATCATGCGCAGACGGTCACGCTGGACCTGCGGCAATACGGCCTGACGGTCAAGGGACCGCCGGTCGACCTTTGGACCAACAAAAAAGAAGCCGTACCGCAGTACGACTTCTCGGCCCCGTTGCCGCCGCACGGCTGCAGACTGGTTCGTTTTTAAAGATACAGCCGCAGCTTTTGCAGCAGCTCGTCCTCTTCCGCGCGGATGCGGTCGGCCAGCTGCTTGACGTCCGGCGTTGCGTCGGGATATTTGTTGAACGAGACCGAAAGCTGCTTGATGCCCATGTTGCAGCCGTCTGTGATCAGGTCGGCAACGGTGCGGTCATCGTTCTTTGCCAGCAGCTCGGCATTGATCTTGAGCCATGTGGCGGCGCGCGCCATCATGGACGGGTCGCGCCCGGGCTCGCCTTCGTCATGCAGCATGACTTTGGCGTCGTTGCCGATGCTTTCGTGGACCTCCATAGACTGTGTGAGCAGCCGGCGCAGTTCCGGGTTTTCCACATGGTCCATGACCTCGCGAAACGATTGCACGGCTGTTTTTGCGCCGCTGTTGCAGTCCTGCAGCAGGGCGACGCTGTCTTGATTCATAAAAAACACTCCTTTCATATCTGTTGTCAGTATGGCCGCAGGGCTGTGCGGTTATGCCGGCGCGGCAAAGTTTTTTCCGTCTGTGCATCGCTTTTTCTTGACAATCAAAATCTTGTGAAATATAATAGGAGCAGAATTCGCTTTAAGGGAGGAAACACAAATGAAATTGACACGTTCTGAAAATCTCGTTCCCGTCCACTCCGACATCCGCGGTCCGCTGTATCTGGAAAGCCAGCGCATGGCGAAGGAAGGCATCAAGGTGCTGCGCCTGAACACCGGCAACCCGGCGACCTTCGGTTTCGGCCTGCCGGACAGTCTGCGCGGCGCCCTGCTCGACAACGTGGACAAGGCCGTGGCCTACTGTGACCTCAAGGGCATGCCCAACGCGCGCGAGGCGATCTGCGCCTATCACAAAAGCAAGGGCATTCAGGACATCACGGTGGACGACATCTATATCGGCAACGGCGTCAGCGAGCTGGTGCTGATGGCGCTGCTGCCGCTGCTCAACAAGGGCGACGAGGTGCTCATGCCGTCGCCGAGCTATTCGCTGTGGTCCAACTCGACCTATATCGCCGGGGGCAAGCCGGTGTTCTATACCTGCGACGAAAGCAACGACTGGTACCCCGACATTGCGGACATCCGCAGCAAGGTCAGCCCCCGCACCAAGGCGATCGTCATCATCAACCCGAACAACCCCACCGGCGCGGTGTACCCGAAGCAGGTGCTGGAGGATATCATCCAGGTTGCGCGCGAAAACGATCTGCTGATCTTTTCCGACGAGATTTATGACCGGCTCGTGATGGACGGCGTGCCGCACTATTCCACGGCGGCGCTGGCGCCGGACCTCATGGTCATCACGACCAACGGCCTGTCAAAGTCACACATCGTGTGCGGGTTCCGCTGCGGCTGGATGTGCATCAGCGGCTACAAGGGCAAGGCGGACGACTATGTGGAGGGCATCTTCCAGATGGCGGCGATGCGCCTGTGCTCCAACACGCTGACCCAGCTCGTCATCCCGGCGGCGCTGAACGACAACGCCAGCACCCAGGCAATGCTGGTGCCCGGCGGCCGGCTGTATGAGCAGCGCGAGGCGACCATGCGCGAGATCGAAAAGATCGACGGCCTGACCTGCGTCAAGAACCACGGCGCGTTCTATGTCTTCCCGAAGCTGGACGTCAAAAAGTTCAACATCACAAACGACAAGAAGTTTGCCTTTGACTTCCTGCACGAAAAGCACATCTTCATCGTCCCGGGCTCCGGGTTTGACTGGCCGACGCCGGACCACTTCCGCATCGTCATGCTGCCCGAACCGACCGAGATGACCAAGGCGATGCAGGACCTCGGCGATTTCCTCAGCCACTATCATCAGGAAGCATAAAAAGCGAAGCAAGCGGCAGTCTGTGCGACGGCCGCTGTTTTGTTATGAGAGGGATTGTTGATGACGCTTTGGCAAAAATTCACGGCGCTGCTGGTGAGCTTCTGGCTGACCCTGACCGGCGCGATCGGAGGCTTGACCCGCATGAATGTAAAGACCGAGATCACCCTGCAGCCGGACCGGCAGATGCAGACCGTTGACGGCTTCGGCACGTCGGCCTGCTGGTGGAGTCCGCAGCTTTGGGACGACGCCCTGCGCGAAGAGATCATTCAAAAGCTGTACGGCACCGACGGCCTTGCGCTGAACATCTATCGTTACAACGTCGGCGGCGGCGTCAACCCGGCGCACGAACGGGTGCGCGACCCGTGGCGGCGGACAGAGAGCTTTTTGGTGGAGGACGGGCACGGCGGCTGGACCTATGATTTCACCCGCGACGCCAACGCGCAGGCGGCGCTGTTTGCGGCGCTGCGGCGGGGGACGGTGGACACGGTGGTGCTGTTTGCCAACAGTCCGCACTATTCCATGACCGTGTCCGGCGAATCCAGCGGCGGCTTTAAAAAGGCGGCCTCCAACCTCAAAAAGGACTGCTATCAGGATTATGTGGACTACTTTTTGACCGTCACGGAATACTTCCTGTCCAAAGGCGTTCCCGTAAAGCTCATTTCACCGATCAACGAACCGCAGTGGGACTGGGGCGGCGACTGGGTCGGGCAGGAGGGCTGCCACTATGAAACGGCAGAGATCGTGGCGCTGCTGCACCTGTTTGCCGTCGGGATCGAAAACCGCAAACTGCCCGTGAAGCTGTCGGTGCCGGAAAGCGGCAGCATCGACGGCCTGACGCCGGAATATTTTGACGCGCTGGCGCAGGACGAGGTCATTTTGCGCAACATCGGAAGCTTTTCTTATCACAGCTATTGGAAGGACGACGCAAAGCGGGAAAAGCAAGACTTCGGCGACTGGTACCGCGCCCAGCCCTATGCCGGGCTGCCGCTGGAAATGAGCGAATGGTGCGAGCTGCCGAACAAGCACGCGACCACCGACCCGACGGCGGCGGTCATCATGGCGCGCGTGATCGCGGACGATCTGGGCCTGACAAATGCCAACACCTGGACGTCCTGGGTTGCGGTCAATCAGGAGGGGATCGACCGGATGACCGGGCTGGATTACAGCGACGGGTTGTTCACGGCGGACCCGGCCTTCACACGCTGCAGCGCGACCTATCGCTATGACGCGCTGGGGCATTATTCAAAGTTCATCCCGGCGGGGTCGCGCGTGATCGGCGCCGAAGTATCACAGGTCAAGCGCACATTGACCGGGACGGAAGATCAGGACACGGACCTGACCGTTTGCGCCGCGCAGCGGCCGGACGGCGCCGCGGTGCTGGTGATCGTCAACCCGGGCGACAGCCGCTTTGTGCGCCTGAATGCCGACGGCACAAAAATGACGGTCCATACCACAGATGCGTCAAGGCATCTGGCGCAGACCTATGCGGGTCCGGCAAAACACACGCTGCTGCTGCCGGCGGTCAGCGTGACAACGGTCGTGCTGCGCTGAGTACAGATTTCTGTTTTGAAAAAATGCTTTTGAACACTTGACAGTGCGCGTTCATCGTGCTAAAATACAAACGAACAAATATACAGGGGTGCTTTGGCTGAGATCGCAATACTTTGCGGAACCCTCGAACCTGAAACGGATAATGCCGGCGTAGGAATGTATACAAAGTTTTGGTATTCTTTCCCGCAGGTGACTGCGGGATTTTTGTTTGGAGGTCTTTTTATGCAAGCAAGTGTCGCAATCCAGGTGCTGCCGTTGACGCTCGACGACAACGAAACTGTCCGCATTGTGGACGAGGTCATCGCCTATATCGCAAGCACGGGACTGAACTATTATGTCGGCCCGTTTGAAACGACGATCGAGGGCGACGACTACGATCAGCTCATGGATATCGTCAAAGAGTGCCAGCACGTTGCGCTGCGCGCCGGCTGCCCGGGCGTCAGCGCCTATATCAAGGTCAGCTACAAGCCGGAGGAAGGTGTGCTTACCATTGACAAAAAAGTTTCAAAGTATCACAAATAAGATTCCCCCGGTCATCACGCTGGCGCTGATCGTTTTTGTGTGGTATCTGATCTGTGACCGTCAGTTGGTCTCGCCGACGATGCTGCCGTCTCCGAAGGCGACGCTTCAGGTCCTTGTCAAAGACTTTCCGATTCTGATGCGCCACGCCAAAACAACGCTGACCGAAGCGTTTATCGGCCTTGGCATCGGCATCGGCCTGGCCTTTGTTTGCGCGGTTCTGATGGACCGGTTCAAGGTGCTGTATCACGCGTTGTATCCGATCCTTGTGATCACCCAGACGATCCCGACCGTTGCGCTGGCGCCGATCCTGATTTTGTGGCTGGGGTATGAGATGGAGCCGAAGATCGCGCTGGTGGTGCTGACGACCTTTTTCCCGATTGCGGTTTCGCTGCTCGACGGGTACCGCAGCGTGGACCCGGACGAGATCCGGCTGCTGCGCAGCATGGGCGCAAACCGCGTGCAGACGTTCTTGCTCATCAAGTTTCCCGCCGCGCTCGGCAGCTTTTTTTCGGGGCTGAAGATTTCGGCGTCCTATGCCGTGGTCGGCGCGGTGATCTCGGAATGGATCGGCGGGTTTGAGGGCCTGGGCGTCTATATGACGCGAGTGCGGAAAGCCTATGCTTTTGACAAAATGTTTGCCGTGATTTTATTCATCATCGCCGTCAGTCTGCTGCTGATGTTGCTGGTGACCGTCCTGCGGACCCTTGTGATGCCGTGGGAGAGAAAAACCAAAACCAAATAAAAAGGAGAAAGCTCTATGAAAAAATTTCTTGCCGTTCTGCTTGCGCTCTCACTGCTGCTTTGCCTTTGCGCCTGCAGAAACAAAACCGACGACACGGAAAACGGTGCGGCAACCGCCGATACAAGTCTGCCGGACAAAATCACGATCGCACTGGACTGGACGCCGAACACCAACCACACTGGCCTTTATGTGGCACAGGAAAAGGGCTATTTCAAAGACGCCGGCCTAAACGTCGAGATTGTCTATCTCGGCGAAGACGTTTCCCCGGCACAGCTTTGCTCGCTCGGTCAGGTGCAGTTCACCATCGATGCGCAGGACACCATCGCGTCCGGCTTTGCGCTGGAAGAGCCGCTGAATGTTACGGCGGTTGCGGCGCTGCTGCAGCACAACACCTCCGGCATCATCTCGCGCAAGGGCGACGGCATCACTTCGCCGAAAGGCATGGAGGGCAAGATCTATTCCTCCTGGGATCTGCCGGTGGAGCTGGCCATGCTGGAATCGCTCGTCACGTCAGACGGCGGCGACTGGAGCAAGGTCAAGTGCATCCCGAACAGCGTGTTTGACGAGCCGACCGCCCTGGGCGAAAAAACGACCGACGCCATCTGGGTGTTTTACGGTTGGGCGTGCATCAACGCCGAGGTCAGGGGCTTTGATTTTGACTATTTCGCGTTCCGTGACATCGACCCGACCTTTGACTATTATACGCCGATCCTGATCGGCAACAACGATTTTCTGGCGCAGTATCCCGAAGCGACCAAAACGCTGCTTGCCGCCATCGGCAAGGGCTATCAATATGCGAGCGAGCACCCGGACGAAGCGGCAGACATCCTGATCGCCAGCGACAACACGGGCGCGCTGGACGGCGCCGAAGCGCTGGTGAAGGCAAGCCAGGCGTGGATCGCCGACCAATACATTGCCGACGCACCCAAGTGGGGCTATATCGACGCGGCGCGGTGGGACGCCTTTTATGACTGGCTGAATGAAAACGACCTTGTGGAACGCGCGCTGCCGCACGGCACGGGCTTTACCAATGATTACCTCGGCTGAGCCGGTCCTGGTGACCGAAGGCATCCGCAAGTCGTTCGGTGAAAAAACGGTCATTGACAACATCAGCATCCGGCTGTATCGGAATGAACTGGTTTGTCTGCTGGGACAAAGCGGCGCAGGAAAGACCACACTGTTCAACGTGATCTCCGGCCTGTATCAGCCGGACGCGGGCCGCGTGCTCCTGAGCGGAGAGGACGTCACCGGCCGCCCGGGTCAGATCAGCTATATGCTGCAAAAGGACCTGCTGCTGCCGTATCGCACCGTGCTGGGCAATGTGGCGCTGCCGCTGATCATCCGCGGCGTGCCCGGGAAAAAAGCCCGCGCCGAGGCGAGCGCCCTGTTTGAAAAGTTCGGCCTGGCCGGCTGCCAAAAGAAGTACCCCGCGCAGCTTTCCGGCGGGATGTGCCAGCGGGCGGCGCTGCTGCGCACCTATCTTGCGTCCAGGGGGATCGCCCTGCTGGACGAGCCGTTTTCGGCGCTGGACGCGCTGACCAAGGCAAAGATGCACCGCTGGTACCTGGACGTGATGCAGGAGATCGAGCTGTCAACGCTGTTTATCACGCACGACATTGACGAGGCGATCCTGCTGTCAGACCGCATCTATATCATGGGCAGCAAGCCCGGCACGATCACCGACGAGATCACGGTCGACGTACCGCGCGGCGAACGCACGGGGTTTGACCTGACCGAAGACTTTCTGCATTACAAGCAGCTTTTGGTATCGCTGCTGTGAAACAAACGAACGCACCCATCGTTTCGGCGGCGGGTGCGATTTTTGGGTACGCGGGAAAGGTGTGCTGTGACTGCAAACGGCGCCCCGCCCTTGCGGCGCTGCCAGCCGTGCAGGCGCCAAGCATCGGTTGGCGAAGAACAACAAAATGTTGCTTGCAATTCCTGTCGAAATATGGTAGGATGAACGCAGAAACATGAAGGGAGAGACTTTTATGAAACGAATGCTTGCTGTTTTTCTCGCGCTCGCGCTTTTGCTGACGACGTTTGCCGCCTGCGGAAAAAAGAAACCGTCCGCAGGAAACAACGCCTCGGAATATGAGCTGCTTTATGCCCCGGTGCTGAAAAAGTATAAGCAGGCCTTTGACGAGGGCTGGTCCGGCGAAAAGTTTGCCGAAAACAACCTTTCGCCGAAGCTGGCGAACCTTGACAAAACCGCTGAGCCGTCGTTTGCCTTCTTTGACCTGAACGGCGACAAGACGCCGGAGCTGTTCATCGGCCGCGCAGACCAGCGCGCCACGGTCTATGACATGTATACTGCCGCACAGGACAACACCATCCGGCAGCTTGTGGTGCCGACGGATGAGACCGTGCCGACGCTGACGGACGACAACCGCCTGGTCAAACCGCAAAACAGCTATGCGCACCTGGACGTTGTGACATACTATGAACTGGAAGGCAACGCCCTGACGCCGGCCGACAGCTACATCTACGACGCCGGGCAGTTGATTGACGGCACCGACGCATGGTTCCACGCGACCGGCGACCTGCCCGCAAGCGAAAGCGAATTCTACGCCGAAGATATGGACGTCATCACCGAAGCGGAATACAACGAAAAGACGACCTATACCACGGGTGAACTGGCGATGAAATCGTTTGCCGACCTGGTGCTGCCGGACGACACGGCGGATGCGGCAGAGGCGACGCAAGCCACAGAAACGCCCGCCGACCCGATGGAAGCGGCAAAAGCGGCATATGCGCCGATCATGGACGTGTACAGCCAGGCGATGCCATATATTCTCAGCGATGTGTTAAACCGCGAGGCAAGTGTTCCGGCAGATTTGTTTGACCGCGGCCTGAACCGCGCGTTTGTATCCTATGCATTTGAAAAGGTCACGCCGGGTTATATGTTCATTGACCTTGATCATGATGGTGTGATGGAAATGATCATCGGAACGATGGAATTGATCAGCGGAGCGTTTCACCCGATCTATGATTTGTATACCATTGAGAACGGTCAGCCGGTCAAGGTGGTTCAATGCTTCAAAACCGAGCGGTTTGAGCTTTGCGCGGACGGTCGGATTTTCAACACTTCTTATGCGGATCAGAGCCGGAGCTCGGTGGAAACCTTCTATGGGTTCTATACATTTAAGAACGGATATCTGACGCTGGATGAAGCATATGGTGCCAGAGAACTGGATTATATAAAAACGACGAAAGAGTATCATAATGTTGGCACCGGGTTTGACGATTTGCGGATCGCCAACCTCGGACCGATTGACGATGCGGATCTGGAAACCATTTTCGTGGAAGAGCATGACGCCGCTGTGGGCGGCGTGGGACGTGCCGACCTGACGCTCACTCCGTTTGACGCTGCGGAACCCGCAAGCGAACCGGCCACCGAAGCACCCGCGCAGAGCAGCGACATGGCCTCGGCCAAGGTCGGCGATTATATCACCTTCGGTCATTATGAACAGGACAACAACACCGCAAACGGGCCGGAGCCCATCGAATGGCTGGTGCTGGAACGCAAAGGTGACCGGGCGCTGGTCATCAGCCGGTATGCGTTGGATTGCAGGCAATACACAGATGAATATGATGGCGTGACATGGGAAACCTGCACGCTGCGCGCCTGGTTGAAAGATACATTCTATCACACGGCGTTCGATACAGCGGATGAAAACAGAATTTTGGTCTCGACCTCTGAAGCGGATGCAAATCCGGAAACCGGTACGTACCCCGGCAATGAAACGCACGACAAAGTGTTTCTGCTGAGTATCAAAGAAGCGAATGAATCCTTTGACTCAGACGAAGCGAGAGTGTGTGCACTGACAGATTATGCGCTTGCGGCGCGGGGAAGCTATGGGGGCGCAGGCGGTGACACCTGCTGGTGGTGGCTGCGGACGCCCGGAAGCGATTACAGCATGGCGGCCATTGTTGACCCCAGCGGTTCGGTATATGCTTCCGGAAATGACAGTACCCGCAGCAACGGTGCCGTCCGTCCCGCAATGTGGATCATAGTGGACGCATAAACACGGACTTCTTCGCCGCTCGCCTCGGGCGGCGGAGCGTTTCTTCCGGCTGCCGCGCTGTGCGGCGCGTACAAAAAAACAACACCGCATCGGATCGCTCCGGTGCGGTGCTTTTTGCAACGAAAACTGAAATTGCTTTCTTTTGCTTCTTTTCTATCTCATGGAAGAAAAGAAGATCAGCCGAAGAATGCCCTGTGCACGGCGGCGACGGCCTTGTCGGCGTCTTCCTTCGGGATCAGGACGCTGACCGTGATTTCGCTGGTGGAGATCATGCCGATGTTGATGCCGGCCTCATACAGCGCGCCGAACATTTTGGACGCCGTGCCGGAATGGGACTGCATGCCCGCGCCGACGATGGAAACCTTTGCCACCGTGGTGTCGCTGGAAACGACGGCGCCCTCGTCAGAGAACAGGTCCTCCAGCAGCTCCTGCGCCTGCTCGGCGTTGGCCCTGGCACAGGTGAAGGAGATGTCTTTGGTGCCGTCGCGGCCGACGGACTGCAGAATGACGTCGATGTTGATGTTCTTGGCGGCAAGGGATGAGAACAGCTTGAACGCGTTGCCGGGCACATCCTTCATGCCGACGACGGAAATGCGCGCGATATCGGTGTCTTTTGTGACGCCTCTGATTAACATTTTTTCCATTTTTGCAACCTCCCTGACGATCGTTCCGGGTTCTTTGACCATGCTGGACAGAACCTCGATTTCAACATTGTATTTTTTAGCCATTTCCACCGAACGGTTGTTGAGCACCTGGGCGCCCAGCGTGGCCAGCTCCAGCATTTCATCATAGGTGATGTCGGTGAGCTTTTTGGCGTTGCTGACCTTGCGCGGGTCTGCGGTATAAACGCCGGTGACGTCGGTATAGATCTGGCAAAGATCGGCGTGCAGCGCGGCGGCCAGAGCGACGGCGCTGGTGTCGGACCCGCCGCGGCCCAGCGTGGTCAGGTCGTCCGCCTTGTTGATGCCCTGAAAGCCGGCGACGATGACGATCTTGCGCTTGTCAAGCTCAGACTGCAGACGCTCGGGCTTGATCGATTCAATGCGCGCGGCGCCGTAAGCGCGGTCGGTGTGGAAGCCGGCCTGCCAGCCGAGCAAAGACACGACCGGACAGCCGATCTTTTCGATCGCCATGGCCAGCAGCGCGATGGAGATCTGTTCCCCGGCGGTCAGCAGCATATCCATTTCACGTTTGGACCCCTTGGGGTTGATTTCGTTTGCCTTTTCGATCAGGTCGTCGGTGGTGTCGCCCTGGGCCGAAACAACAACGACCACGTCGTTGCCCGCCTTGTAGGTGTCGGTGATGGTCTGCGCAACATGCATCACGCGGGTTGCGTTTGCGACGGAGGACCCGCCGAATTTCTGAACAATGAGTGCCATAAAATACCTCCCGTATTTTGGAAACGCCGCACAATGAACGGCGCAGCCTTATGATTCTTCAAAGAAACGGAGCATTGACCGCACACGCAGCGACGCGGCGTTCAGCGCGGCCTTGATTTTGCCCTGCGGCAAAGACGGCGTGACAAACAGCAGCGTGCTGCCATCACTGTCAAGCATTGTGCAGCCGGGCAGCGCGGCGGCAAGGGCGGCGGTGTCGCTGTCTTTGCCGCTTGTTTCGGCGCGTACCAGGAATGCGGCCGGCACGGCGTCGATGTCCTCCACCAGACCGGGCACGGCGTCGCCCCAACCGAAGGTTTTGCGCGCGCTGCTGTGGTCCACACAGTCGATGATGTCGCCCACCACGGCGCTGGCGGTTGCCTCTTTGCCGGCGCCCCGGCCGACCATGATGACGTCGCCGACGGCGTCGCCGGTGATCAGGCAGGCGTTAAACACGTCGCTGATGCCGGAGAGCAGGTGGGTCTTTTTGATAAGCGCGGGCGAAACCAGCACGCTGATCTTGCCGTTTTCAAGGCGCCTGGTCTGCGCAATCAGCTTGATGACACAGCCGAGCGCTTCGGCGGCCGCCACATCGTCAAGCGTCAATGCCGAAATGCCCTCGGTAAAGATGCCGTCGGGATACACATGGCTGCCGAATGCGAGCGACGCCAGGATGCAGATCTTGCGGCAGGCGTCGATGCCCTCCACGTCGGCGGTCGGATCCTTTTCGGCATAGCCGTTTTGCTGCGCCAGCCGCAGCGCGGCCGCAAAGTCCATTTGCTCCACTATCATTTTAGTCAAAATAAAGTTTGTGGTTCCGTTCAGGATGCCGGCGACGCGGGTGATGTTGTTGCCGGCCAGGCACCGGCTGAGCGGGCGAATGATCGGGATGCCGCCGCCGACAGCCGCCTCAAAGAAAAAGTTGACGCCGTTTTTCTTTGCCAGCTCCAGAAGCTGATAGCCTTTTTTTGCCACCAGCTCTTTGTTGGAGGTGACGACGTGCTTGCCCGCGTTCAGACAGGCGGACACAAAGGTAAAGGCCGGCTCGGTCCCGCCCATGGTTTCCACCACGATGTCGGTGTCGGCGTCGTTCAGAATGTCATTGACGTCCCTGGTCATATAGGGTGCAAACGGACTGCCGGGAAACGTGCGGATATCCAGAATGTGAGACAGCCGCAGCGAGACGCCGCATTTTTTTTCGATCACGGCGGCATTGTTTTTTAAAACCTCGGCCACGCCGGAACCGACGACGCCAAAGCCCATGATTGCAACATTCATTGTTTTGTCCCTCCCCGTTGCCATGCAACGTGTAAATACTTTTTTATCATATCATATTTTGTCGCATTTGCAAAGGTTTTCTGATGATTTTTTTTATTTTTCTGAAATCCATTGATTTTTGCCGTTCAAATTGTATATAATAGGCAAAAAGGAGCGGGAGGGTTTCCCATGGCGGATGTTGAAAAGAAGCGGCGATTCATCATCAACGTGTTTTATCTGGCGATTCTGGCGGTGCTGGCGTTTTTTGCGGTCCGGTATGCGCTGGGCGTTTGCTTTCCGTTTTTGTTTTCGTTTGTGGTCGCGTCGATTCTGCAGCGGCCGAAGCGATTCCTTGTCAAAAAAACATTTTTAAAAAACGGCCCGGCCTCGGTTTTGTGCGTGATCATCCTGCTGGCGATTTTTGCGGCCGTGGTGGTGCTGGTCGGGTTCAAGCTGTATGAGCGGCTGCGGGACTTTTTGACGGACCTGAGCGCGCAGCTCAAGGATGTCGACGGGTTTGTGAACAATATTGAGGCCGGCGCGCAGCGGCTGATCCAAAAGCTGCCGGAGTCGCTGCACAAAAGCCTGACAGACAGCTCCACCGAATTGTTTGAAAAGCTGCGTACCTATCTTGGCACGCAGGAACAAAAGGCGATCGAAGAGGCTGCGGCGGCGCAGAGCGCACAGGTGGCGACCGAAACTGCCGCAGGCACCGGCGGGTTGAGCAAATTGCTGGGCAGCTTTCAGCTTTCCTGGATCTCCGGCCCGCTGAGCAGCCTCATCTCGACCGCGAAGCAGATCCCGGTCTTTTTGATCACGATCGTGATCACGGTGGTGGCCTGCTGCTTCATGACGATTGACTATGACCGCATGATGTATTTCTTCCGCTGCCAGTTTCCGGAGCATCGGCGCAGCGACGTGGACCGCGCAAAAGCGCTGCTCAAAACCTCGCTGGGCAAAATGGCGCGCGCTTACGGGCTGATCATGCTGATCACGTTCATTGAGGTCACGCTGGGCCTTTATGTCCTGAAATGGATCGGTGTTTTTCATTCAAATTATATTCCGATCATCGGTGTGATCACGGCGATCATCGACATCATCCCGGTGCTTGGGACCGGAACTGTTTTGCTGCCTTGGACGGTCTATTCCCTTTTGACGTCGGATTTCAAAATGGCGATCGGCCTGATCGTCATGTATGTGCTGATCACAGTGATCCGCCAGGTCATTGAGCCGAAGTTTGTGGCCGGCCAGCTGGGCCTGTCGCCGATCGTGACGGTCATTGCGCTGTTTCTCGGGCTGAAGGCGTTTGGCGTGCTGGGCATGTTTGTGACGCCGCTGGTCATCATTATGATCAAGCTGCTGAATGATGAGGGCATTATCCACATCTGGCGCTCGCCGGCCCGCGAGCGGGCAAAAGAGGCAGAGAAAGCCGCCGCGAACGCGCCGACCGGGGACGCGCCGGCCGAACCCGAAACGCCGACCGCGGCCCTGCCCGACGATCGCTGAGGAGCAGTTGAATACAATGACGAATATAAGAACGCCGCATGCGAAAATCAGCACGCGGCGTTGATTTTTTTAAGGTGCGGCGTTATGCGTCCAGCGCAACGGTTGCTTCGGACGTTTGGGTGGTGAGATCGACCTCCAGCGCCTGACGGGTCTGTTTCTTTTTGTCCTTGACCGTCAGAACGATGTATAGGATGATCGCGGTCAGGAAGGTCCCCAGAAGGGCAAGCAGCATGTCGATGTTGGTGTCAAACACCGGGTACTGCGCCGGCCCCGGCTCGCCTTTTGAAAGGATCGGATAAAACGGGTCAAATTCCTGCACGGTCCAGTTGTATTTCTGGTTCATGTCGCCCCAGAGGAAGTCGCCGAAAAACTCGATCATTTCCCAGACCACCATGAGCGTGAAGGAAAAGCCGACGCTGCACAACGTGGCGATCTTGGGCGAAAGGGCGGGTTTGCCGAGATTCATCGCCGTGATGAAGTAATAGCCGAGCATGGTGATGATGACGCCGGAGATCGCGTGCAGGATCCAGTCATAGTGATAGGCGCCGATGCGGCTGTCCACACCGTACAGGTCAAAGAAGTTGCCGACGAAGGTGCCGAAAAAGACCATGCAGGAAATGAATGTCTGCGTCTTGAAGCTCAGCCTGGCCAGCGTGGCTTTGCGCGGCAGGACCGTGCGCAGGATAAACACGATGAACGTCAGCGCAAAGAGGATATAGGGCAGTACATAGTCGATCCAGTCGCGGTCGGGTCGCAGCTCGTGCTTGATGTGCAGGATCATGCACACGCGGATCATCCACCAGAGAATGTATTCGGGAATGCTGATCTCTTCCATCAGCAGCGCCATGTTTTCTTTGAACCGTTTGATCATAGGATCTCTCTCCTTTGTGTTGGCTGTAATTGAAAAACCGCAGGCGGATCGATTGTCCGCGGGCCATCATCATATCACAAAAGCTGTCGTTTGTACAGTGATTTTCAAAAAAAATTCGTGTTTTTGTAGATTTGCGGCGGCCGGGCGGAAAAACTTCGGAAGTTTTTTAAAAAAATCAGGAAAATTCGGTGACAAACGCGGGATTGTATGATATAATACTTTGAACATCTCATCGCACAGGTTTTGAGGCGGGGGACGGTGCGCCCACCGGGGTGCGCCGCACAAATCAACAACAAAGGATGGTACGAATGGCGATCGATACATCAAAGTTTAAGCTCCTGCTGGAGCAACTGGACGCGGCGCTGAAAAAGCACGGCTTTGAGCCGGAGCCCGATGCGGCCGGCGACCGGGTGACGTTTGCAGACAACGAGGCAACAGCGTGTTTTTCAAGTGACAAGGGCGCGCTGAAAATCCGCTATGCCAACGAGCGGGTCGAGGTTTTTGAGGCCGAGGACGCCGCGTCGCTGGACGGTGAGGCGAAGCGCATTGTGGTCTCGCTTTTGCCGGCGGACGCAGACGCCCGCGATGTCGGTTATGTGGTGGGTGAAATCGGCGAAACGATGGACGAACGCTTTGGCGAAAAGGTCAAAGTCACCAAAAAGCCGAGCGCAAAGGCGCCGCAGACCGTTTCAAAGGCGGCGGTCAAAAACGGGTCCTTTTATGATCCCAACACGCTGGCGAGCAAGCTTTGCCTGGTGTTTCCGGAGCTGCGGCCGGCGTATAAAGACAACATCGCGGTTTACGGCGAGTTCCTCAGCGAGGAGTTCTTTGTGAAGTACGGCACGCCGCGCGTGATCGAAGCGATCAAAGAGAATCACCCGCAGACGATGAAAAAGCTGTTTCAGACGCTGAACGAAATTTATGAGGACGGGACGAACGACACGCAAAGCCTGATCGCGGTGACCATTCTGGGCGAGCTGGACAACGACCAGATCCTGCTGGCGCGCTGCGTCGATTATATGAGCGAAACCATGGCGCCGCCGGTGATCGAGGTCAACAAGTTTTTGGCGACGTCGGCAGGGAAAAAGGCAAAAAAGCAATTGCTGGATCCGCCGCCGTATAAGCCGAAAAAGAAAAAGAAGCCGGGCATACTTTCCCAGATGATGGCCGGCGGTGGCGCTGGCATGCCGCCAACGATGTAACCGATGCAATCAAGGGGACGGCGCAGTTCGTCCCCCTTTTGTTTTGACCGCAAAAGGGAGGGAGAAGAGAACTTGGACTATTTACGTTTGTTTTTGGTCTTTGCAAAAATCGGCGGGTTCACGTTTGGCGGCGGCCTGGCGATGCTGCCGATTTTGCAGCGCGAGATTGCGGAAAAGCGCGCCTGGGTGACGCAGGAGCAGCTGATGGATTATTATGCCATCGGCCAGTGCACGCCCGGCATCATCGCGGTCAACGTGGCCACCTTTGTGGGCCACCAGCGAAAGGGCATTTTCGGCGGCGTGATTGCAACGCTGGGCGTGGTCACACCGTCGGTGATCATCATTTCGCTGATCGCGGCGTTCATCAGCAATTTTCAGGATGTGCTTCTGGTGCGGTGGGCGTTTGACGGCATCCGCCCGGCGGTGGTTGCGCTGGTGATCAACGCGGCGCTCAAGATCGTCAAAAAGTCGCTGGTTGACGCCTGGACCGTGGCGATGTTTGCGGTCGTTCTGGTGCTGTCGACCCTCACCAATGTGTCGCCGGCGGTCTTTGTGCTGGCCGCGGGCGTGTGCGGAATCCTGCTGAAGGGAGGGAACCGGCATGCCGCTGCTGCTTGAATTGTTCCTTCGCTTCTTTTATGTGGGTCTGTTTTCCGTGGGCGGCGGCCTTGCCACGCTGCCGTTTTTGAAAGAGATGGGCGAAACGACGGGCTGGTTCACCGCCGCGCAGCTGTCAGACATGGTGGCTGTGTCGGAATCCACCCCCGGGCCGCTCGGCATCAATATGGCAACCTATGTCGGTTTTCAGACGGCGGGGGTGCCGGGCGCGATCCTTGCGGTGCTGGGCGAAGTGGCGCCGGCGCTGGTTGTGATTGTGGCGGTGTCGCATGTGCTGATGAAGTTCCGCGATTCCAAATACGTCGCCTATGCCTTTTACGGGCTGCGGGCGGCCAGCGCGGGGCTGATCGCCATGTCCTGCCTGTCGGTGGCGCAGCTCACCCTGTTTAACAAAGGCGTCTTTGCCGAAACCGGCAACCCGGTTATGGCGTTCAATTTCTGGGGGTTTGTGCTGGCGGTGGTGCTGTTTGTCGGCCTGCGCAAATTTCCAAAGCTGCATCCCATTGCCTTTGTGGCCTTCGGCGCCGCGGCCGGGATCGGGTTTCACTATCTGATCGGCGGATGACCACTTTACTTTTCCGTCAGAATATGCTATACTGAATACATCATGACAAAGGGGGAAAACTTTATGAAACGATTCTGGATGTTTTTGTTGGTGCTGGCAATGCTTTGCGGCACGGCGGTTGTTTTGAACGCGGCCCCGGGACAAAGCGTTTTTGCGACGGCGCAGGCGGCAGAGATCGCCATCAACAAAACGGATGTGACCGTGAACCGGGGCGAAACATTCCGTGTGAAGCTGACCGGTACCAGGCAGGCCGTCACCTGGAAAACGACGGACAAGACCGTTGCCGCGGTGGATGCAAACGGCGTGGTCACGGCAAAGCAGGCCGGCAAGGCGGTCGTCTATACCAGACTGGACGGCGTGAAGTACCGCTGCGTGGTGCGTGTGGAGGCGCCGAAGCTGAACAAAAAGGCGCTGACGCTGGCGGTTGGCCAGACATACACGCTGACGCTGGACGGCACGACCCGCCGCGTGAAGTGGAGCTCCTCTGACCCGGCGGTGGCAAAGGTCACCGGGACGGGCGCCGTTGTTGCCAAGGCAAAGGGCAAGGCGGTCATCACGGCGACGGTCGGCAAATCGAGCTATTCCTGCGCCGTCAAGGTGGAAGCGCCGAAGCTGAACAAAACCGAACTGACGCTGACCGTGGGCGGCAGCGCGGCACTGAAGCTGCGCGGAACGACCAGAACCGTGACCTGGCGCAGCACCAACACGGCGGTTGCGACCGTGGCGGACGGCACCGTGACGGCGGTCGGCACAGGCACCGCAAAGATCGTGGCAAAAGTCGGCGGGCAAAAATTCATCTGCACGGTGACCGTGCGTGAAAAGACGATCCGTTCCAAGCTGATCGACGCGGCGTATTATGACACCGGCGACGGCATTGTGGCGGTGCTGACCAACAACAACGACCGCGCGGCCGCGGTGACGGTGACGGTGCGCTATTATGACGAGCGCGGCGCACTGATCGATACGGATCAAAGCACGGTCGATCCGCTCGGCACCGGGCGGACGGCGGCAGTCCGCGTCTTTGGCGCGTATGACGAATACAACTGGACCCCGCTGCACTATGCAAGCTGGAAAGCGTTCCTGACGGCTGCGCCGTCAAAGGTGACAAACGATGCGCTGCTGGACGGCGAAATCACCACAGAGGCCGCGGCGGGCGATGATGAACTGGCGGTCACGGTCCGCAATGCGGGCGACAAAGACTGCGGCTTTTTGCAGCTCGCGGTGCTGTACTTTGACGAAAGCGGGGCCCTCGTCGGCTATGAGAACGGCTTTGCCTATAAGGCGACCGCCGGCGCGGCCGACACCGTGACATTCGCGTACCCGAACGACGTGCCGCCGACTGAGGAACACCCGCTGACGTGGCAGGTGTTTGTGAATTATGCGTATTAAAACGATAAAGATGCGTTCTTGGCAGTCCTTACAAAAGGGCTGCCTTCTTTTTGTGAATTTCGCATATTCATGCGGGGTTGCATCTTTCAATTTATTATGCCATAATGAAAAAATGAACAAGGAGTGAATAAACATGTGGAGCAACATCAAAGCCTTTTTCCTGTGGCTGTTCTTTCCGCTGATCTTCTGGATGCTCGCCTTCCCCAACGGGACCGGCGGCTATCAGGTGGAGCTGGTCAAAACGCCGTTTAACGACGGGCCTGTTGTCTGTACCCGGACAGAGGACGGCGTCCGGGCGGACTTCCAACTGAAGTGCGAGTGCACCTATGGCGTCGGCGACACAAGAAACATCGAGCAAACGCATCTGCTGGATGTGCGGGTCTACAAGCTGGTGGACGACAACGGCGAACGCGTGCCGACCAAAGATTTCGACATCGCATACGGCTACGACATTGAAGGCAATCCGATGTACATCAAAAAGGGGCAGGACTTCACGCTGAACGTGCATCTGCGCTTTGACGAGCCGGTACAGTCCGGTGCTTACACCATCGTGCTGCGCGGAATGCATTCGGCAAACGACGCGGTCTTTGAAGATGCGCTGATCGTCCCCTGACAACCAACAACCATCAGATAAGGAGTGAATGAGATGGTCGTATTCAATCAACTCAAAAAGTTTTTCGTCGGCCTTTATGTTGCCGTCGTTGTGTTCCTGCTCGGGATCCCCTACGGCAGCGCGCCGGCGTATGTGGAAGTCCGTTCCACGACCTTTGACAACGGCCCTGTGGTCTGCACAATGACCGAAGAAGGCGCCGAGGCGAACATCCAGATCAAATGCCACAACAAGGGTAGACCGTTTGAGACCAACCTGCCCGCCGTTGTGATGGTGCGGACTTATAAGATGCTGGACGACAACGGCACGCGCGTCCCGTCGCAGGACCTTCCGGTGTGCGACGAGTACACCTTTGAGGGCAACCCGCTCTATATCAAGAACGGACAGGACTTCACGCTGAATGTGTGTTTGACCTTCGGCGACTATTCGGCGCCCGGCACCTACAGCGTAGAGATTCGCGTGCTGTCGGCGCCCGCGCTCGTCTATGAGGACGTGCTGATCGTGCCCGAAGCATAACAGACATCTGACAGACGTCGAGAAAGTCAGGCAGACGCCGCGCTTCTCGCCCCGAAGCTGTACGAGGGTACCGCGAGCGGGCGAGAACGCGGCGAATTTGCAATCATCATCAACGAATCGCGTGGTTTGTTGATGATTTTTTGTTTTGCGCCGCAACATGCAAAAACGACCCATATTGCAAATGGTCTGGCGGCTTTATCGGCGTCTGTATCGGCAGCTTTCACAAAAAGGCTGCCGTTTTTTTGTTGCAGATGAAAAGGCGCGCGCCTTGTTTTTTTTGTGGAATTTTGATATAATAACAGCATCCGGGCGATGTGTTTCGCATCGCATCAAACACAGAAAGGGGTATTTTTATGAAAAAAACCATCAGCATCCTTTTAGCCATCCTGTTTATGTTCTCCTGTGGTACCGCCGCGTTTGCAGCGGACGACGGCGCCGATCCGGAGACGCCCGCGGCGACCTCTGACCTTGCCGCTGCGCTGGAGGGCGTCAACACCCTGCAGTTCAAAGAAGACGGCACGTTCAAGATCATGCAGATCAACGACACGCAGGATACCGACAAAATGAACAAGCGCACAAAGGAATTCATCCGCGCCGCAGTGAAGCAGGAACAGCCGGACCTCATCGTGGTTCCGGGCGACATCCTCAACGACGTTTTCCTGTTTGCCAACGCCAAGCGCGTGAAGGCCGCGCTGCGCAACTTTGCGTCGCTGCTCAACGAGTTCAAGATCCCGTTTGCCGTCACCATGGGCAACCACGACCATGACCGGTCCGACGCGCAGAAGGTTTCGATCCAGGAGATGCGCGACATCTTCAGTGAATATGAATACTGCATCTTCAACGACAGCTGCGACCCGTTCACGTTCAACATTCCCGTGCTGGACAGCACCGGCACCAAGCTGGCGCTGAACATCTACATCATGGATTCCAACAACAAGAGCGGCCTTGCCAACGGTTACACCGGCTGCTATCCCGAGCAGGTCGAGTGGTACAAGAACAAGTGCGACGAGCTGGCGGCGCTCAACGGCGGCGC
Source organism: Clostridia bacterium (assembly GCA_017434855.1). GTDB lineage: Bacteria > Bacillota > Clostridia > Oscillospirales > Acutalibacteraceae > UBA6857. The sequence continues at coordinate 3,593 of JAFRUA010000041.1, read as the reverse complement.
GGTCGTGCCCTCCATCGTGTATCAGCACGTTCCGGTCAAGGAAATCTATCAGTGCTTGGAAAAGACGACCGTCAAAGAGAGCAACAACGCCATCTTCAGCCTCAACGACTATAAGTGGTACAAGGTGAAGAAGGAGTATCTGGTCGGCGATAACAACGTCGTCGGCGAAGCGCCCTGCTCCGAGACCTTTGATTCCCCGTCCGGCCAGTATGACGCCTGGGTGGAAAAGGGCGACGTCTTTGCGGCGTTCTTTGCGCACGACCACGTCAACAACTTTGTGATGAAGTCTGACGACGGCATCATCATGGGCTACAACGGCGGCACCGGCTTTGCGGCCTATGGCGACGGTGACAAGCGCACCATCCGCATGTTCGATTTCAAAGAGGACGACGTGAAAAACTTCACCACCCGCACGCTGTATTACCGTGACGTCACGGGCAAGCGCGTTCGCATCGTTCCGATCGACCTGATGTCCACCGCGATCTTCGGCGACATCCTGCGCTTCCTTGCGCGCATGATCTTCCTCACGCCGTGGAAGGGCCTGTATTGATCAATCCAACAACGGGGGCGGTACGCTGTGCCGCCCAGACGGTCGATAAAGTCGCCAGACCATTTGCAAAATGAAACGAAATTTAAGCAGTTTCGTTTTGTCAGAACGCCAAGAATCGCACCGACAAATCCCGTGAATTTGTCGGTGCGATTTGCAAATTCGCCGCGTTCTCGCCCGCTCGCGGTACCCTCGTACAGCTTCGGGACGAGAAGCACGACGTCTGGCTGACTTTCTCGACGTCTGCCGGCTTTTTGTGAGGTGACAACGTGAACATCGGCATTTCCTCCTCCTGCTTTTACCCGCTGGAGACCGAGCGGTCGCTGCGGCGCGTGGGCGAAGCGGGCGCAAAAACCACAGAGATCTTTTTCAATACGCCGTCGGAACTGACAGGGCCGCTGCTGCATGAGCTGTGCACGATCCGCGACGCCTATGGTATGACGGTCACGTCGGTGCACCCGTTCCAGTCGTTTGCGGAGGGGTACTGGCTGTTCAGCGAATACCGCCGGCGGTTCACGGACGCGCTGGACCTGTATGCCCCGCTGTTTGCGGCGGCTGCTGCGTTGGGGGCGTCTTATGCAGTGTTTCACGGCGCCAAGACGCAGTTGATCGACGAGGCGGACTATGCCGAGCGTTTCTTTCGGCTGGACGAACGTGCAAAGCAGTTCGGCGTGCGCGCGGCGCATGAAAACGTGGTGCACTACGTCGGCGAAACGCCGGCCTTTATGGAGCGGCTGAATACGCTGCTGGGCGGCGACCTTTGCATGGTCCTTGACCTCAAGCAGGCAAAGCGCGCACAGGAGGACCCCTTCACATTCCTGGCGCGGCTGGGGCCGCAGATCGTTCACCTGCACGTCAGCGACAGCACCGACACGCAGGACTGCCTGCCGCCGGGGGAGGGTGCGTTCGATTTCCGCCGGCTCAAGGCGACGCTGGACAGCCTCGGCTATGACGGCGCGCTGATGATCGAACTGTATCGCAGAAACTTCCAAAGCGACGGTCAGCTCACCCGGGCGCAGAAGTTTTTGGAAGCAATCTGGCAGTAAAAATGAATGTCTGCCTGTAAAGCGACTGAACTTTACAGGCGGATTTTTTCTGTTTCGGAATCGATTTGGATGTGGAAAACTACAAGGAAAACGTGCAAAACCCCCGCTTTTCAGTGGAAAATCAAGGAAAACTTCGTGGAGAATGTGTGAAACCTTTGTGGAAAAGCAAGATGCCGGACGAGATAAACCCGCATGGGGCTGGGAGCGAAGCGGTGTGCAAAGCGTGAAAAATGAAGGACAGAGGGTTCTTCAAGGCGCGTTTCTTTTATGAAAGGATCGAACGGGAAAGGATTCGTTCAATTTCTTCCGACACATCCTTCAGTGGTTCCGCAATCTCTTCGCCCGCCTGTTCGGCAGAGCGTGACAACCTCACCCGTCAATCCTTCGGATTGCCACCCTCCCCTTCAAAGGGGAGGGCTTTTTGCTGTCGCTTTCTTTCGGCGGCGGGGGCTTTCTTTCGGTCGCTGAACTGTTCCCCGCGTACAAAACAGAGCCGAATCGGGCTGCCCGGCGTGATCTGTCTGCGGCGAAACTGCTTTCTTTTGCTTCTTTTCTTTCCTTACGAAAGAAAAGAAGGCGTACGGAAAAATGAAAATCGTTATTGAGAAAACACGAGGAAAAACGAGGAAAAGCGCAAAAATCAAAGGAATAAAATTGTAAATTAAAAAAAGTTGAAAAAAGGGGTTGACAAAGCGAAGCGGGTGTGGTAAGATACCGGAGTAATTTGACAGACCGCGCCACGGCGCAGAAACTTTGATTGGAGGAACCCGATATGTCAACTTATATGCCCAAAGCCGGCGAGATCACCCGGAACTGGTATCTGATCGACGCCGAAGGCAAAACGCTGGGCAGCGTGGCGACCAAGGCGGCCGACCTGCTGCGCGGCAAGCACAAGCCGACGTTTGTTCCGCACATGGACTGCGGCGACCACGTCATCATCATCAACGCCGACAAGATCGTTCTGACCGGCAAAAAGCTGGACCAGAAGATGTACTATCATCACACGGGCTACATCGGCAACCTGAAGCAGGTCAAGTACCGCACGATGATGGCTGAGAAGCCGGAATTTGTGGTGGAAAAGGCCGTCAAGGGCATGGTGCCCGACACGACGATCGGCCGCAAGGCGCTGACCAGACTGCGCGTTTATGCCGGCCCGGAACACAACCACGCGGCGCAGAAGCCCGAAACGGTTGAGCTTTAATCAAGGAGGAATTTGAAATGTACGAAACAACTCCGTTCTTTTACGGCACCGGCCGCAGAAAAAAGTCCATCGCCCGCGTGCGCGTGTATGCCGGCAGCGGCAAGATCACCATCAACGGCAGAGACATTGACGATTATTTCGGCCTTGAAACGCTCAAGGTGATCGTGCGTCAGCCCCTCATCCTCACCGAGACCGGCGAAAAGTTTGACATCGTTTGCCGCGTCACCGGCGGCGGCGTCACCGGCCAGGCCGGCGCCATCCGTCACGGCCTTGCCCGTGCGCTGCTTCAGTATGACGAAGCGCTTCGCCCGGCGCTCAAGAAGGCCGGCTTCCTGACCCGCGACCCGAGAATGAAAGAGAGAAAGAAATACGGTCTCAAAGGCGCTCGCCGTGCACCGCAGTTCTCAAAGAGATAACGAGCTACAGTTCAGAGCAGTTTCTGCAATTTGCAGGAACTGCTTTTTTGCGGTACGGAACTGCGGGTCCTCGCGGCACAGCCGCTGCGGCCAACGCGAAAAACAGTCCACCGGACTGTTTTCAGACTGCTGACAAACCCTATGTTTTGCAAGAGGCATAGGGTTGTTTTTTGCTCAGGGCAAGAAAAAAGCCATGTTTTTTACCCACAGCACATGGCGATTTTCTTCATATTGTGTGCGGCGGCGGTAAGCTAACATTGTTCTGCAACCTTGGAAAGACCACGCATATTGCAATAGCGTAGTCCGAATAATTCTTTGGAATCGGCAAAGCTGCGCTCCACCGTTTCTTTTCTTCTCGCGTAAATCTTTTTCCCTTCCTCGGT
>JAFRUA010000003.1 GCA_017434855.1 Clostridia bacterium | reverse complement strand
GAACAGCAGCACGTCGCGGATCGCGGCGGAGTCCGTCAAAAGCATGCACAGCCGGTCGATGCCGTAGCCGATGCCGCCCGTGGGGGGCATGCCGTATTCCAGCGCCATGAGAAAGTCCTCGTCGGTGGTGTTGGCCTCTTCGTCGCCCTGGGCCAGTGCTGCCTCCTGCGCCTTGAAGCGCTCGCGCTGGTCGATCGGGTCGTTCAGCTCGGAATAGGCGTTCGCCATCTCCCAGCCGTTCATAAAGAACTCAAAACGCTCCACATAGTCGGGATTGCTCGGCTTGCGCTTGGTCAGCGGCGAAATCTCCACCGGATGATCCATCAGGAAGGTCGGCTGGATCAGGTGCTCTTCCACAAACTCTTCAAAGAACAGGTTCAGGATGTCGCCCTTGGTGTGGCGCGGCTCATACTCCACATGGTGCGCGTCGGCGGCGGCGCGGGCCGCTTCCAGCGTGTGGACTTCGTTCCAGTCCACGCCGGCGTACTGCTTGACGGCGTCCACCATGGTGATGCGCGTGAAGGGCTTGCCCAGGTCCATTTCCACGCCGTTATAGGTGATGGTCGTGCTGCCGGTGACCACCTTGGCCAGGTGGCGGAACAGGTTTTCGGTCAGGTCCATCATGCCGTTGTAATCGGTATAGGCCTGATACAGCTCCATCAGCGTGAACTCCGGGTTGTGGCGGGTGTCCAGCCCCTCGTTGCGGAACACGCGGCCGATCTCATAGACGCGCTCCATGCCGCCCACGATCAGACGCTTGAGATACAGCTCCAGCGAAATGCGCAGCTTGAGGTCCTCGTTCAGGGCGTTGAAATGCGTTTCAAACGGGCGGGCCGCAGCGCCGCCGGCGTTGGAAACGAGCATCGGGGTCTCGACCTCGATGAAGCCCTGCGCGTCCAGATAGCGGCGAATCTCGCTGATGATCTTTGACCGCTTGAAAAAGGTGTCCTTGACCTCCGGGTTCATGATGAGGTCCACATAACGGCGGCGGTACCGGGTGTCGGTATCGGTCAGGCCGTGATATTTTTCCGGCAGCGGAAGCAGCGATTTTGACAGCAGGCGGATCGACGCGGCATGAATGGAGATCTCGCCCGTCTTGGTTTTGAAGACCTTGCCCTTGATCTCGACAATGTCGCCGATGTCCCACTGTTTTTTGAACGCCTGATAGCTTTCGGCGCCGACGTCGTTGATCGACACATAGGACTGGATGCGGCCGAGCTTATCCTGCAGCGTCAAAAAGCTGGCCTTGCCCATGATGCGCCGGGCGATGATGCGCCCGCACACGGCCACGTCCGTACCCTCCAGCGCGTCATAATTCGCTTTGATCTCTTCGCTTTCATGCGTCTGTTCGGCCGTCATGATCTGGAACGGGTCGTTGCCCGCGCCCTGCATCTCTTTGAGCTTGGCAACGCGAATCTCACGCTGCTCGTTGACAAAGACCTGCGCCTCTTCGGCCGTTAAGATTTTTTCTTCCGCCATGGTGTTCTTCCTTTCTTACTTGGAGATCTCAACGACCTCATACTTGATGGCGCCGGCCGGCGCTTCCACTTCCACAATGTCGCCGACGGCGTGGCCGATCAGTGCGCGCGCCACCGGGGATTCGTCGCTGGTCAGATAATCCTCGCCCTTGTCCTTGGACGTGGAGGTGGAAGAGATGATCTGATACTTATAGATATCGCCGTATTCCACGTCTTTGATCGTGACCTTGGAACCCATCTGGATGACGTCGGTGCTCAGCGCATCCTCGTCAATGATTTTGGCGCGGGCCAGGATGGCCTCGATCTCGCTGATGCGCGCTTCCAGCTTGCCCTGATCGTTGCGCGCCTCTTCATACTCGCTGTTTTCCGAAAGGTCGCCAAAGGACAGCGCGACCTGGATTTTTTCTTTGATCTCCTGCCGTCCGACGACGCGCAGGTGTTCCAGTTCATCCTCCAGCTCTTTGATGCCGGATGCAGTCAGCAAAATGTCTTGTGCCATGATATTTCTTCCTTTCTGCGCGATGATCTTTCATCGCATTCTAAATAAATATTATATGAAAAATTGCGTGAACTGTCAAGGGAAATCGGATGAAAAGTGAAAATAAAAGGCAGAGGGGTCAGGGGTTAGGGATTAAGGGATAGAGGGAATCAGCGCGGCGACGTGGCGAGGCTGTCACCAAACGCCGAGGCATGTGCCGCAACTCCGCACTCCAACAAAAAAGCTCCGCCGCGGTGTCCGCAGCGGAGTTGTTTGCAATCGCGTCAATTACTGCTCAACGGCATAGACGCTGACCTTTTTGCGGGTCTTGCCAAAACGTTCAAAACGAACCGTGCCGTCGATGAGCGCAAAGAGCGTGTCGTCGGAACCTCTGCCGACGTTGTTGCCCGGATGGATGTGGGTGCCGCGCTGCTTGACCAGGACGTTGCCCGCAAGGACAAACTGCCCGTCCGCACGCTTCGCGCCCAGACGCTTGGACTCGGAATCGCGACCGTTCCGGGTGGAACCCATACCTTTTTTATGCGCAAACAATTGGATATTGACTTTCAGCATCAGTCTTGCACCTCCGAAAAAAATTTAGATGTTCTGTGTGTTGCATTGCAGATAGGCCGGATATTGCTCTGCCAGCGCCTGTACATGCAGCAGAAAGCCTTTCAGGATCGCCTGAGCCGGCAAGGCGTCCGCTTTGCTGATTTTCAGCAGCATCGCGCCGTCAGAAGCCTCGGCCCTGGCCGGAAGGCCCAGCACGTCGGTCACGGTGTTCGCGACCATATATGCACAGGATGAAACGCTTGCGCAGACAATATCGCTGCCCGCCTCGGCATAGCCGCTGTGGCCGGAGATCTGAAACCCCGTCAGCAGCGTTTTGTCGCCGAGAAATGAAACGGTGACCATGTCAGGCGTTGATCGCTGCGATCTCGACCTTGGTGTAGGGCTGCCGATGGCCCATCTTGCGTTTCGCGTTTTTCTTCGGCTTATAGGTGAAGACGGTGATCTTCTTGCCCTTGCCGTTTTTGATCGCCTTTGCGGTGACCGTTGCGCCGTCCACATAGGGAGCGCCGACCTTGATGCCGTCGTCCGCGCCGATCGCGATGACCTTGTCAAACGTGACGTCCGCGTCCGCTTCCACGTCAAGCTTTTCGATATAGAGCGTGTCGCCCGCTTCGACCTTGTACTGCTTGCCGCCTGTTTCGATGATTGCGTACATGTTTCTTTCATTCCTTTATTATGGACTCGCTGATCCGGGCGGGAGGATTCCGCTTATGGCGCAGCAAAGCGCCGCCTTTCTCACGCGGTAAGAAGGATTATAACAGAAAGCGCGGCATTTGTCAACCCCTGTTTTGCGCTTTTTTTCAAAAAAGAGCAACCGGCGCATTCTGTTTCATGCGCCGGTCTCTCAGAGGTTTGTATCAATCACAAGACAAAAATCAGTCAAACAGGTTCGGGATTTCGGTCGGCTTGTCGTCGGCCGGTTTTTCCGCGGCGTTCAGCGCGTCCTTGCGCTTCTTGTTCCACAGGTACCCGACCAGACCGCCGAAGGCAAGGATGCCGGTGGGCGCGGCCAGAATCTCCGGATTCTCTTTGATCACCGTGGTGGCGCGGGCAATGGCGGAATCGTCGCCGCCGCGCTCAATCGCGTCGTCCCCCGTCGGAATGGTCAGCACCGCAGTCTCTTCCGGCGCATAGGTCGCGATCACATAGGGATCATATGTCACGGCGCTGTCGCCGCCGGGCAGCAGGTCGGTCGCAAGCTCGCCCGGCACATTGATCGCCGGCAGGCCGCTGGCGTCGGTCGGAACAGAGTAACCGTATGTCGTCATGGTTTCCAGATCAAAGGCCGGCAGATCGCTCGTCTGGCCCTGCACCGTGTCGATCACGGTGTTGATCGTGGCATTCACCGCGGCATTGTCGCCCGGCAGAATGTTGTCTGCATAGGTTTGCAGCTGCAGCTTCAGGTCCGTTCCGTTCGCAAGCGAAAGGTTCGCTTCGCCCGTTTTGATCACATTGAAGTTATAGACGATGCGCTGCACATCCGGCGCGCCGTTGTTATAGATCACGGTCAGGTCCACCGGCTCGCTGGCGCGGGTGACGTCCAGCAGATAATACGCGGTGGAGGACGGTTTCATCTGGGTGTTGCCCAGATAGATGGTCAGGGCGCTGTCGTCACCGCCGAGCTGAGACGCCAGCGGGAACGGCGTGAACCAAAGCTTTTCGCAGTCCGGCTTGACATAGAGATCGTAGTTGAACACGTCGCTGTAGAATTCTTCTTCCAGATCGAAGTAACCGCACTCACACGCCATGTCAAACAATTCTTCGGTCGTGGCGGTGTTGCTGTAGGGAACCTCTTTTGCGTCCAGCATCGAGGTCAGCAGCAGACGCTGCACCGCCAGCTCGTCATCGCTCGCATCGGCCTGCGCCAGGCGGACCGGGTTGATGCTGACGTCATAAACCGTGGTGAAGATCGACGCATAATACGCATAATCGACATAGGCCTTTTGCCCGCTGGTCGCTTCGGCATACGGCGTCAGGGGAACCGCATAATCGTTCCCCGCGGCGGTCAGGATCTTGACCCAGTGGAACACTTCGCTGTTGCTGGGGTCGGCACTGATGGGCACCTTGTTGAATTCTTCCACATGGGTGCGCATGGCCTGAACCGCAAAGCCGGTCATCGAATCGACGCCGGACGGCAAAAAGACGTTGGTCAGCTCTGCCATAATGGCAATCTCTGCCTGGTCAAGCGTGATTCCTTTTGCAAACGTCACCTCTTTGCCATAGAGCGCATAGATCGCGTTGTAGCGCAGCGCGGCATAGACGATCGCAACCTTGGCCGTGTCGTCCGGCTGCGGATTTTCCGGCAGGGCGATCCCCTGTTCGGTCAGATACGCTTCCATCGCGGGCAGCTCGTCCGTCATGCCGAGGGCCACAACCAGATAATACAGCATCTGCGCCGCCTCGTCATACGCGGTCGCGACCGTGGTCTCGTCCACATCGTTGATCTGCGCGTACTGCGACACTTCCTCCACAAATTCCGCATAGGTCTTGCTGTAAGGATAAGACGCCCGCGGCACCAGACGCGCCGTGGTCACGGCCGTCGCGTCGTCACGGATGACGACATTGTCAAGCCACGCCATGCTGTAGTTCGGCGTGGACGACTGCGGGTTGCCGAGCAGTTGCGTCGGCACGCCGTTGACCAGCGTCACGGCGGCAAATGCAAACACCGGGGTCATGGCAAGCAGCATCGCCAGGACGATGCCGCAAAGGGCAGCAAGCAATCGTTTCTTTCTCAAGGAAAAGCCCCTCCTTTATCGTGATCGGGACAATCAAATATCCGCGTAACCATCATAATACATCCTATATAATACAATAAATCACCGATAAAGTCAACCGCTATTTGCAGGAATTTTTTTGAAATTTTGAATTTTTTGTGACATTCGTTTTTTCAGCCCTCAAACGTGCCGTTTTCGATCGCGGTGATCTGATCCACACGACGCTGATGGCGGCCGCCCTCAAACTCCGTGGTCAAGAAAACGTCCACCAGTTCCAGCGCCAGACCCACGCCCAGCACGCGCCCGCCCAGGCAAAGCGCGTTGGCGTCGTTGTGCAGGCGGGTAAACTTTGCGCTGAAGTAATCCGAGCAGCAGGCGGCGCGGATGCCCCTGACCTTGTTGGCTGCCATGGAAATGCCGATGCCGGTACCGCAGCAGAGGATGGCCTTTTCGCATTCCCCGTCCACAACGCTGCGGCAGGTTTTGTATGCGATCTTTGCATAGTCGATGGATTCCGGCGAATGGGTGCCGAAATCCTTGTAGGGGACCCCGATGTCGTCCAGATGTTGTTTGATTTCTTCTTTGAGGGCAAAGCCCCCGTGGTCTGCGCCGAGTGCGATCATGTTGATTTCTCCTTTGCTTTGAAATTGATATTTTTGATAAAAAGGACTGCGGTATAAAAATTCGCAATTCGCAATTTCGGTCGCGCCGTACCGTTCGGCAATTGCAGCATTCTTTCCGCGAAGGAACCGTGACAACAACTGGAAACGCTTTGATTAGAATGTGAGCCCAACAGTTTTATTCTGATTTATCCACTTGTCGCAAAGGCCAAGCTTTCTTCGCGGCGCAAACCTGACGGTTGACAGAACGGCACTCCGCGACCGCAATTTCACCCCGATCGCTTGCGATCAATTGCAAATTGCGAATTGCGAATTCCAACTGCAACCGCATTCGCGCGGCACGGACCTTCCGGCAGCGGCAAGCTTTTGTCGCGCGCTAACCGCTAACTGCTAACTGCTCTCTTTTTCAGCTCCCGCTCCGCCTGCGGCAGACGGAGATACACCGGCATCAGCTTCTGCGCGGTCAAAAGGGCGTCTTCACTGTAATGGCTCTGTGCGGCAAAGGCCACGCTCGCCGCGTTCTGATACCGGGTCAGGGCCGGCGCGGCCGGGTACCCCAAGGCGTTTTCACACAGCGCGGCGCCGTCGCCCACAAACACCACGGGCGTGTCGTACCGCTTCAACAGCTCACCCAGGGCGTCGATCGTCAGGGCGGCATCTTCGGTCAGGCGGACCGCCGTTTTGCCATGCACGTCAAACAGCGCGCAATAGACCTGGCGGCAGCGGGCGTCCATCACGGCGCAGGCCAGCACCGGCTGCCCGATGAGATTCCATGCCAGACCCTCCAGCGTCGAAACCGGCAGACACTTTTTTCCGGTGGCGTCGCACAGCCCCTTGACAGCGGCAATGCCGATGCGGACGCCCGTGAACGACCCGGGGCCGACGGCGCAGGCAAAGCAGTCGATGTCGGAAAGCGGGGTTTCGGAATTTTTCAGCGCGGCGTCGATCATGGGCAGCAGCGTGCGCGAATGGGTCAGCCCGGCGTTGGTCGTGCAAAGCGCGCGGATGCGCTCGTCTTCCACAATGGCGGCGCTGGCGCTGACGGCGCTGGTTTCAATCGCCAGAATGTTCATCGGTACGCCCCCCTTCCACAGTGATGACGCGCTGGTTTTGGCTGTCGCCCCGCCGCAGTGTCACGCGGACCGTGCGGTCGGGCAGCGCGTTCTCAATATTTTCGCTCCACTCACAGGCAAGGATGCCCCCGGCGCCATAGGCGTCAAAAAAGCCGGTCGTTTCCAGATCGTCCCATGTTTCCACGCGGTACATATCAAAATGAAACAGCGGCGGCGTTCCGCCATAATCGTGCACAATGGCAAAGGTGGGGCTGCTGACCTCGGCGCCGCAGCCCAGCCCGCGCGCCAGGCCGCGGGTAAAGGCCGTTTTTCCCGCGCCCAGTCCGCCGAAAAACGCCACGACCACCGGCGGAGTCAGCGTCTTTGCAAACGACGCGGCAAAGGCTTCGGTCTCCTGCACACTGTTGGTGACGACCGTCATGCACCGCACCCCTTTCTGCTGTCGATTCTCCTTTTATTGTACCACAAAAAAAGAATAAGTCAACTTTCTCTTGCAATCTGACGAAAAATAAAATATAATAGTAGCGGTTAGCAGTTAGCTGTTAGCTGTTAGCGCGCGGGGAGAGCTTTCCGCTGCCGGAAGGTCAGCGCCGCGCGGATGCGTTTGCAGTTTGCAGTGTGCAGTTGTGGGGGGACCGTTCGGCAGATTGAATGTCCTCTCCGCGAAAGAAACGTACAGGCAGCCGAAAACGCTTTGATTAGAATTCTGACCTTACAGGTTATTTTCTAATTGACACACTCGCCATTGGGCAAAAGCTTCCTTTGCGGTGCAGACCTGACGGTTGACATCAACTCTCCACTCTTTTCTTCACTCCACACCATCCCTTTTATCCTATATACCCTCTCTTCCGGATGTGATCAATCTTGAAACGTAAAACGCTTTTGCGCGCCTGGCGCGAAACAAACAAGCTGCTGTTGCTGCTGTGCCTAGCACTGTCGGTGTTCGGCGTGGTGCTGGTGGCAAGTGCAACGCACCCCACCCTTTTGGAAGGGCAGACCCTTTCGCGCGACGCGCTGGTCATGCTGTTTGCCATGCTGCTGGGTCTGGGGCTTGCGCTGGCGATCTCTTTCATCGACTATGACCTGATCTACAAGCTGCTGCCGCTGGTGGTGCTCGGCTCGCTGGGGCTGATGTTTTTGCTGTTTACCCCGCTGGGTGTGGCGCCCGTTGCGCGGCAAAGCGCCCGGTCGTGGCTCAAAATCACCTCAACGCTTTATCTGCAGCCGTCAGAGATCCTGAAGATCGGCTTTGTCATCTCGTTTTCCTATCACCTGAACCGGGTGCGTCAGTCGCTGTCGGCGCCGCACAATGTGCTGCTGCTGGCGCTGCACGCCGCCATTCCCACGGGGCTGGTGGTCGTCACGGGCGACATGGGCTCGGCCCTGATCTTTATGATGATGTTTTTAGGCATGATGTTCGCCGCCGGCGTGCACTGGCTGTATTTTCCGGCCGGGGCGCTGATCGTGGGCGTGGCGTCGCCCATCGTGTGGTACCGCATCTTTGACGATATCCAGCGCAACCGCATTCTGGCGCTGTTTGACCCGGACGCCTATTCCACCGAGTTTTATCAGCAGCGGCAGGCCCTGGGCGCCATCCAAAGCGGCGGCTTTTTCGGCCGGGGATATCTGAACGGCCCGTTCATCCAGACCGGCTCGGTGCCCGAAAGCCAGAACGACATGATCTTTTCCGTTGTCGGCGAAGAGTTCGGCTTTGTCGGCGTGTTCCTGTTGCTGGCGGTGTTCCTGCTTTTGGCGGTCCGCATTGCCAGAATCGGCCGGCAGTCGCAGAATTTTGCGGCCTGCGTCATGTGCTACGGCATCATGTTTATGATCGTTTCTCAGGTCATCATCAACGTGGGCATGTGCATTTCGGTGCTGCCGGTCATCGGCATCACGCTGCCGTTCCTGAGCGCCGGCGGGTCCTCGGTCATTTGCCTGTATCTGGCGATGGGGCTGGTGCTCAGCGTCAGCCGCGCGTCACACAATATCCAATATGACGATTACCGCTATGCCCGCATTGCCATCAGCGGATAAACAGATTATCACCGTAAAGATCGAACCGGAAGAGACAGCCTCCTCCGGTTCGTTTTCATTCTTTTTCAAACGATGCTCAATTCTTGAAATAAAAGATCGTTCCGGCTTTGTTTGTGGTATAGTGCGCGTTCCCGCAGCCGGGGTGCCGGCTTCCGGCGGCGTTGACCTCCTCCTCTGACGGCTGTTGACCGTCCAGCATCAGGGAAAAATCCGTTCGCCCCCTCTGCTGGCGCTCACGCACCGCGGCGTCAAGCAGGTCGTCTATGGAGGTGAAGCGCTTTTGATAGTCCAGCGCGGAACCGTCGCCCGGCCGATAGTTATAATAGTACATCGGTCCGCTTGTCTGTTCGATCGGATGCGGTTCAATGGCCGCGTCCCAGGTTTTATAGAACGCAGAACCGATATCCTTGCCCGCATTCAAGAGGCAATAGCTGCGCACCTGTGGCCCGCTGTCACGCTTGGGGTCATCAAACGTCACGTCCACGATGTACCACTTGCCGTCCAGACAGATGGTGTTGAACCGGTGCGGGCCGCCCGGCTCGGTTTCGGACCCGATGGAGGTGCCGCTTTGGCGGCTGACCGTGAACCCGGCCATCGACGCCAGCAGATAAAACGCATCGCTGTAGCCCTGGCAGTTGGCCTTGCCGTTCAGCAGCGCACCGACCGCCGTTTCAAACGCGTGGACCGTTTCATACTGGGGGTCGTTCCACTTGATTTTTTCTTCCGTCCCCGAAAGCACGGGCGAATCATAGGTCACGCGCTCGCAGATTGCGTCATGCAGCGCGATCTCCAGCTCCATGTTGTTTTTGCTGCTGCTCTGCGCGTCCTTCAGGATGGTCCGGGCGGTGGCCAGCGCTTTTTTTTCATCGGCGCTCAGGCGGCTTTCGTCGCCCGTTTGATACGCCTGCAGCATCCGCTCGCCGGGATACAGCTTCAATGTGACGCAAAACCTGCTGTTTCCATAAGGCGCCGTGCCGACCCAAAAGGCGTTGGTCGCGTTATAAAACAGGTCGCTCGCTTCGCTGTCTGTGATCTGTTCGCCCCTGCACTGCACATACAGCTCGATGTGATCCTCATCAGACGGGGTTTGCGCAAACGTTTCATATTTTTCAAACAGATAGCGGCAAACCTCGGCCCGGGTCGAAAACTTCGGCGCGTCTTTCGGAAAGCCCGGCACTGTGTCTGAAAGGCTGAACCGGCAGTCGATCGCCGCGTCCCAGCCGCCCCATTTATAATTCACCAGCCAGTTGGCGCCAAAGCCCAGGCCGCCCAGAACGACCAGGAACACCAGCAGCCTGACCAGGACCGTTCCGCCGCGACGGCTGCGCTTTTGCGATCCGGCGGCAGGCGCGTCCGGCCGCACGGGCGTGCGGTATGCCGGAGCCGTATCAAACACCGGCGGCTGCGAAAGGTTTTGCGCGGGCCGCGCGGGCACCTGATGGAATTCCACGGGTCTGGCAGGGCCGGGCTGCACCGGGCCGGGCTGCACCGGCGCGGGGCGGCGATCACCCGGCGGCAAAGTTTGGGGGCGTGTCTGCGGCGGTTCGGGCGCCGCGGGCAACAGATGCAGCACGGGCAGCGCGGCCTGCAATGCGGCGCGGCAATCCATCAGCGAACCGGCGGTCAGCGTCAGGGTTTCCATCACCGTGCCTGCCCGCCGGGCATAACACAGGCGGTGCATCCGCCCCGGGGACGTCGGCGCATAATCGCGCCGCAAAAACACCCGCTGCTGCACCGTTTCATGGTGCATACGGTCTGACGCGCCCGCATCCGGCAACAGCGCAAGGCAAAGCTCCCGCTCCGGGGTACGCGCCCGGTCCTGCGCCACGGGAACCGTGCTGTGCACGACCGTCCACCCGCACGACGGCGCACGCAGGCTCAGCAGCACCCGCGTCCGGGGCGGATGGCTGAACGAAAACGGCTGCCAAAACGGCTGCTGCGGTCTGGGTTGTTGACGGGGGTCCATAACGGCACCGCCTTTCTTGCAAGGATCAGCGCATTGTACGCTGTGATCTGTGATGCGAACCCTGCGCTCGTGACAAGATTTCAACGCAAAAACAAACGTGGCTGCCGCAATTTGATTCTGCACACTGCGTTTCGCTTGGGTTTGACAGGTTCATTATACACACCGCGCAGCCCGGTGTGTAGCGGCGTTTTTTCACCGGCCGCAGGCCAATTTCGCTGTTTCGCCGGTCACTCCCGTTCCCGGATGACGAACCGCACCGGCGTACCCTCCAGACCGAAGACCTCGCGGATCTGATTCTCAATGTAGCGCTGATAGCTGTAATGGAACAGGTCGGCGCGGTTGACAAAGCAGACGAACGTCGGCGGCCGGGTGGACGCCTGGGTCATATAATAGATCTTGAGCCGGCGGCCCTTGTCGGTGGGCGGCTGCACGCGGGCCGTTGCCGCGGCCAGAACGTCGTTGAGCTTTCCGGTGGAAATGCGCATGGCGTTCTGCTCATCCACAAACTTGATCAGTTCAAACAGCCGGTCCAGCCGCTGGCTGGTTTTGGCCGAAATGAAAATGATCGGCGCATAGGACATGAACGAAAAGTCGCCCATCAGCTTTTTGCGATAGGCCGTCATGGTGGCGCCGTCCTTTTCCACGGCGTCCCATTTGTTGACGGCGATGATGCAGGCCTTGCCCTGCTCGTGGGCCAGCCCCGCCACCTTGGAATCCTGCTCGGTGAACCCTTCCACGGCGTCGATCATGATGACGCACACATTGGCGCGGTCCACCGCCATTCGGGCGCGCAGAATGCTGTATTTTTCCAACTGGTCGTCGATGCGGCTTTTGCGGCGCATGCCGGCCGTGTCGATGAACAGAAACGAACCGAACTCGTTTTCCACCACGGTGTCGATGGCGTCGCGCGTGGTGCCGGCAATGTCGGAAACGATGGAGCGTTCCTCTCCGCTGATGCGGTTGACCAGCGAGCTTTTGCCCACGTTCGGCTTGCCGATCACGGCGACCGAGATCAGGCTGTCCTGTTCCTGCTGCGCTTCAGGCTCGGGCAGATACTGCACCACGGCGTCCAGCAGGTCGCCGGTGCCGTGGCCGTGCACGGCAGACACCGCAATGGGGTCGCCCAGCCCGAGGTTATAGAACTCATAAAACTCCAGCGGCAGATCGCCGACGGAATCGCATTTGTTGACGCACAGCACGATCGGCTTGCCGCTTTTTTGCAGCATGGCCGCCACGTCCGCGTCGGTGGCCACCACGCCGGAACGAATGTCTGTCACCAGGATGATGACCGCGGCGCTGTCAATGGCCAGCTGGGCCTGGCGCCGCATCTGAGACAGGATCACGTCGTCCGCCTTCGGCTCGATGCCGCCGGTGTCCACCAGCAAAAAATGCCAACGCAGCCACTCGCAGTCGCCAAAGATGCGGTCGCGCGTCACACCGGGCGTGTCGTCCACAATGGACAGCCGCTGCCCGACCAGTTTGTTAAAGAGCGTCGATTTGCCGGTGTTCGGCCGGCCGACGATGGCCACCACAGGTTTTGCCATAGAACTCCCTCCTCAGGGGTGCAGTATTTTTTCCAGCAGGCTGCTGCCGTTGTTTTCACACACGCTGACCGGAACGCCCAGCGCAGCCTCAACGTCGTGCAGCGTCACGTCGTCCAGAAAGCAGTCGCCCTCGCTGCGCAGCATGACCGACGGGATCAAAAGCCTGCCGTGCAGGTCTTTTCCTTTGAGCTGGGCGATCAGGTCCCGCCCGGTCACCAGCCCGGCCACCGTGATGCTGTGGCCGAAAAAGTCGTTACGGATCGCATGGACCGCAATCTTTGCGCCGGGAAACCGGTCACGCACCGCCCGCGCAAACGACTCCAGCAGCGGTTTTGCCGCCATGCCGGTTGCCATACCGACCGAAATCCCGGTTTCCGGCGGCAGGTCGCAGACGTCCAGCGCGTCGCAAAATTCCGTCTCCATGCTTTTCCACATGCCGACGCCGTTTTCGATCTGCGGGTAATCTTCATAGTATGCTTCGTCGGGCAGGGGCAGTTCGGCCTTCAGATAAAACTCGTCGGCGCAGAACGCCACCCGCCGCCCGTACCGCGCCAGGCACCGGTCGCCGAAGCCGTCCACGATATCGATGACCTGCCGCGCCGTTTCTTTGGTGTACTCCCTCAGCAGCGGCAGATGTTCGCGGTACTTGGTCAGCCCGACCGGAACCGTCGCCACGCTTTGCAGTGCGGGCAGCAAGTCTTCCAGCGCGGTCAGGCTGTGCTCCAGCTCCGGCCCGTCGTTGATGCCGGGGCACAGCACCAGTTGGGTATTCAGCGCAATGCCGGCCTCGGCCAGGCGATACAGAATCTGCAGGCTTTCGCCGGCGTGCGGGTTTTTCATCATCTCTACCCGCAGCGCGGGGTTCATCGTGTGGACCGAGACATTGACGGGGCTGATGTGCATTTCGATGATCCGCGCCACGTCGCGCTCGCTCAGATTGGTCAGCGTCACATAGTTGCCGAACAAAAACGACAGCCGGGCGTCGTCATCCTTGAAATACAGCGTTTCGCGCATGCCGGGCGGCATCTGATCGATGAAGCAGAACACACACTTGTTTTTGCAGCGGCGCTGGCTGTCCATCAGATAGGTTTCAAATTCCAGGCCCAGGTCCCCCATGGCGTCTTTGCGCACGGTGACGGCGCGGCCCCTGCCCTGCGGACTCAGCAGCGCAAGCACCAGCTTTTTTTCCTGGGCATAGAACTGATAGTCCAGCACGTCGTTGATCTCGTGCCCGTTGATCGAAACCAGCGTTTCGCCCGGGCGCACGCCCTTTTTGTCGGCGGGCGATTTTTTTGCCACGCTTTGGATCAGAACAGCCAACGCATCCACCCCCTTTGCCGCTCAGACTGCCCAAAAAGTTGAAAAGGCAGAGAGAACGAACGCCCCTCTACCTCTTGTCAGCTCAAAAGCAAAATCAGTCTTCGTCGTCGTGCGCAACAACAAGCTTGCCGTTGTAATAGCCGCAGCTGCCGCAGACCTTGTGCGGAACCGTGTATTCGCCGCACTGCTTGCACTTCACAAGCGTGGGGGCGTTCAGCTTCCAGACGCTGGAGCGCCGTTTGTCTCTTCTTGCCTTTGAAACTCTTCTTGCCGGTACTGCCATGGACCAGCACCTCCTATTCTTTACTTATTATATGATTTATTCATCCAACAGCGAAAGGAGACCTTCCAGCCGCGGGTCGATTTCTTTTTTACAGCCGCAGGGGCCGTCGTTGAGGTTTTTGCCGCAGGCGGGGCAAAGCCCCCTGCAATCGTCGCGGCACAGCAGCTTGGTCGGCAGCGCGAGCAAAACATCCTCTCGCACCAGGGCCGTCAGGTCCAGCCGCAGGTCCGGCACAACGATATAATCCTCCCAGTCCGCGTCATTGCTCAGCGCGCGCAGCAGCGTGTGGCGCATGGGCACATGCAGCGTGGTCACCGTGGGCGCAGCGCAGCGGTCGCAGTCAAAGCCAAGCGACACCGCCGCATCGGCACACAGGGTCACAATCCCGGCCTGGTTGGTGATGGCGCCGCGCAGACGCACCGGCGCAGCAAAGGCCGCGCCGCCCAACGGCTCTGCCGAAAGATCCTCTGCCGTATCCAGGGGAATGGAATCCACCGCACCGTTCATCAAAGCTTCCAGATCAACGACCATGCAAACACCCCGCACAATATTATATCGACGGCAAAAGATTTTGTCAATAAAAAACCGAAAAAAATTCTTGCGGACCGCAAAAAAATCTGCGCCGCCCGTCGCTGCGGGGCATCAGGTCAGCAATGCGCCGTCGCCTTCCAGAAAGATACTGGCAAACCGGGCAGAATTGGCCATTGAAAAGAACTGCTCTCCCGCAACGATGATATGGTCGTCCAGATTGATCTTCAGCGCCTTCAGCAAGGTGCGTGCGCTGCGTGTGGACCGTGCGTCTTCCATCGACGGCGCGGCGATCCCGCCCGGATGGTTGTGCACCAGGGTGACATGGGTGGCGCCGGTTTCCAGCGCAGCAGCCGCCAGGGCACGAAAGTCCATCGGCATGCTGCAGGCGTCGCCCTCCACCACCTTTCGCACGCTCAAAAGCGTTGCAGTTTCGTCAAAGCACAGCGCATACAGCGTTTCCACCGTCACGCCGCGATAGCGCGAACGCATATAGTCCGCCACCTGTGTCGAGGTTTCCAGTCTCGGGCGGCGGCGCGCGTCCTCTTCATACCGGCGAAACACCGGCAGGATCAGATTCAGCAGCACGGCCGCGTTCGCCGTCATCCCCTTGATGCGCTGCAACTGTTCGGGCGTCGCTTCCAGCACGGCAGAAAACGACCCGAAGGCGTCGATCAGCGCATGCGCGATTGGGTTGGTGTCTCGATACGGGATCCCGTAAAACAGCAGCAGCTCCAGCACACAGTGGTCAGGCTCGCCCAGCAAACCGTGGGCAAGATAAGATTCCCGCACACTTTTTCGGTGGCCGGCGTGATTGACCTGATTCGGCCCGTCTTTCGCATTCGGTTTGGACTTCATTGTCAGATCGAGATCTGCATCGCCATGTCATACAGGCCGAGGTCCACAGATTTTGTCATGTTCAATGCCTCATAGATATCAAAGTCCAGCACCTGCTCCTGCTGCACGGCGACCACGCGGTTGCCGATGCCCTTCATCAAAAGCTGCACGGCGTGGAAGCCCATGCTGCTGGCAAGGATGCGGTCGTTTGCCGTGGGGTGACCGCCGCGCTGCACATGGCCCAGAACCGTGGCGCGGCTTTCCACACCCGTTTCGCTCTGGATGCGCTTTGCCATTTCTGCCACACCGCCGATGGCCTCAGAGACCATGACGACAAAGTGGACCTTGTTGCTGCGCTGGGTACGCTTCATGCGGTCGATCACGTCGCGTTCAAAATCATAAGGGATCTCCGGCAGCAAAATGGACGTTGCGCCGCAGGCGATGCCCGCGTTCAGTACCAGATAGCCGGCGCCGCGGCCCATGACCTCCACCACTGCGCAGCGGTCATGCGATTCCGTGGTGTCGCGAATGCGGTCCACCATCTCGGTGATGGTGTTCAGCGCGGTGTCATAGCCGATGGTCTTGTCACAGCAGCCGATGTCGTTGTCGATCGTGCCGGGAATCGCCACGCAGGGAATGCCGCGCAGCGAAAGGTCGCGCGCCCCGCGGAACGAACCGTCGCCGCCGATGACCACCAGGCCGTCGATGCCGCGCTCACGGCAGACGCGAATGGCTGCCTGCATGCCTTCTTCGGTCTTGAAGCGCTCGCTGCGGGCGGAATAGAGGATGGTGCCGCCGCGGTTGATGATGTCTGACACCGAGCGCAGATTCATTTCATACATGTCGTTTTCCATCAGACCGTTGTAGCCGCGGTTGATGCCAAAAACCTTCATCCCGTTTTCACAGCCGGTGCGCACAACGGCGCGGATGGCCGCGTTCATGCCCGGCGCGTCGCCGCCGCTGGTCAGAACGCCGATCGTTTTCATCGTCTTCATATTTATTCCTCCGTGATACAAAACAGTTTGAGCGTTTATTATACGCCGCTTTTCAGGATTTGTCAAGAGCCAAGATCAAAGTGGAGCGCGTAGGGCGCAGTGTGGAGTTTGCAGTGTGGAGTTTGGAGTTTGGAGTGTGCGGTAAAAATTCGGAATTCGGAATGCGGAATTCGGAAGTGATGTCGCGCTGAACGCCGCGAAAGCCGGCAGATCAGCGCCGCAGAGAAAGCTTTTGCTCAATGGTGAGTGTGTCAATTAGAATATAACTTGTGAGGTCAGAATTCTGATCAAAGCGCTTTCGGTTATCAGCGCGGTTTTTCCGCAGGTGCAATGTCAGCGTACAGAACAACGCATTCCGCGACCATAACTGCACACTGCAAACTGCACACTGAACCCAACGATTCTGTTCTGATCAACACACTTGCCGCAGTGTACAAGCTTCCTTCGCGACACGAACCTGCCGGTTGCAGTTTCGTGTCGGCGCGGCCGCAATTCCGAATTCCGAATTCCGAATTATAACTCCACACTAATCTCCCCTCACCACAACGTCGTCATTGCCGAACAGGTACCGCAGCTCGTCCAGCACCGGCGGGTGGGCGGCGATCGTTGCAAAATGCGCATATTTTTTCTCGTCGGCATAAAACACATACAGCGGGAACGCGCCCCCAAAGATCTCGCAAAGGGTTTTCAGCTTTGCAAGGCGCGGGTCGCTGCGCGATTCCACACGCAGAAAGACGCCTTTTCGCCCGCCCTGTTTTTCTCCCTGCTGTTGCGCGGCGGGGGCAACGGTGTTTTTCGGGTTCGCGTCCACCCGGTCGCACAGCACCGACGGCGGCTGATCCTCGCGCCGGCTGATGCGGCCCTCGATCAAAAGCAGCGTGCCGTTTTGCAGCAACTGCTGCCGGTCGGCATAAAGACGCGGAAAGACCAGGCACTCCACGCTGCCGGTCAGGTCCTCCAATTGCACAAAAGCCATCGTCGCGCCGGTCTTGGTCGTCTTTTTTCCCACGCCGGTCACCACGCCGAACAGCTTGACCCGCGCCCCGTCGCGATAGCGCGCGGTGGGGGCCTCATCCTCGGTCAACAGGTCGCCGATGCGGTCGGCGCCCACAGTGGCGGCAAGGTCCGTATACGGCTGCATCGGGTGGCCGGACAGATACAGGCCCGTGATCGCTTTTTCATCCGCCAGCATCTGTTCATAGGGGAATTCCTCCAGCTTCAGCGGCTTTGGCGCATCCTGCGCCGCAAAGACCGACCCCTCGTCAAAAAAGCCGATCTGGCCGCTGATGTTGTGGCTTCGCTCCTCTTCCAGATGATCGACGGCGATGGGCAGCAGATACAGCATCTCTTTGCGGTTCAGGTCCAGGCCGTCCAGCGCGCCGCAAAGGATCAGGCTTTCCACGGCGCGTTTGTTGAACTCCTTGCCGAAGGTACGCCGGCAAAAGTCAAAAAAGCTGCGGTACGGCCCGGTGCGCCGCTTTTCAATGATCACACGGATAAAGCCGCGGCCCAGGTTTTTGATGGCCAAAAGGCCGAAGCGGATGCAGCCGTCCTCCACAGTGAAATCCTGCGCCCCGGCATTGACGCTGGGGGGCAGCACGCGGATGCCCAGCCGGGTGCACTCCGCGATATACAGCGCCACCTTGGCGGACGAATCCAGCACGCTGGTCAGCGTGGCAGCCAAAAGCTCGCACGGGTAATGGCACTTGAGCCACGCCGTCTGGAACGCGACGAAGGCATACGCCGCCGCGTGGGATTTGTTGAACGCATAGTTTGCGAAGCGCGACATCTCTTCAAACAGCGACCGGGCCGTGGCCTCGTCCACGCCGTTTTGCACCGCGCCGGTGATGAAGTGCTCCCGCTCTTTTTCCATCACGTCCAGCTTCTTTTTGGCCATGGCGCGCCGCACCAGATCCGCCGCGCCATAGGAGTACCCCGCGACCACGCGGCAAATCTCCATGACCTGCTCCTGATACACCATGCACCCATAGGTCACAGCCAGAATGTCTTTGACCTGTTCGCACGGATAGGTGGTGCGTTCGGGGTGGTGGCGGTTGTCGATATAGGTGCCGATGGAATCCGCCGGGCCGGGACGATACAGCGAGATCACGGCGATCAGGTCCTCCAGATTCTCCGGCTTCAGGCGGCTGAGCACGCTGCGCATCCCCGCCGACTCAAACTGAAACACGGCGTCTGTGCGGCCGGTGGACAGCATGGCATAGGTCGCTTTGTCGTCCACGTCGATGTCATTCAGCGAAAACGAGGGCACGCGCTTGCGGATCAGCTTGACCGTGTCGTCGATCACGGTCAGCGTGCGCAGACCCAGAAAGTCCATCTTCAGCAGTCCAAGCTGTTCCAGCGTGGTCATGGTGTATTGGGTCACGACGCTTTCGTCGTTCACGGCCAGCGGCACATAGTGCATCACCGGTTCGCGCGTGATGACCACCCCGGCGGCGTGGGTCGAAGCATGGCGGGGCATACCCTCCACCTTGCGGGCAAGGTCCAGAAGGCGGCGCACGTCGGCAGAATCTTCATACTGCGTGCGCAGGTCGGCCGACTGCTTCAGCGCCTTGTCAATGGTGATCTTCAGCTCCGCCGGGATCAGCTTTGCCACCGTGTCCACGGCGGGGTACGGCATGCCCAGCACCCGCCCCACGTCGCGCACTGCGGCCCGGGCGGCCAGGGTGCCGAAGGTGACGATCTGCGCCACATGGTCGGCGCCGTATTTGCCGATCACATAGTCGATGACCTCCTGCCGCCGGACGTAGCAAAAGTCGATGTCAAAGTCCGGCATGCTCACGCGCTCCGGGTTCAGAAAGCGTTCAAACAGCAGGTTGTATTTCATCGGGTCGATGCCGGTGATGCCGATGCAGTACGCCGCCAGCGACCCGGCCCCGCTGCCGCGCCCCGGCCCCACGGGGATGCCCTTGCTTTTGGCAAAGCGGATGAAATCGTGCACGATGAGGAAATAATCCACATAGCCCATGCGCTCGATGACGCCCAGTTCATAGTCCAGCCGGTCCAGATAGGCCCGGGGCGGCGCGCCGTCAAACAGCGCGTTCAGCCCCGCAAGGCACTGCCGGCGAAAATAGGCGGCGTGGTCTTCGCCGTTCGGCACGTCAAAGTGCGGCAGCACCGTGTTGCCAAAGGTGAAATCCAGATTGCACTGCGCGGCAATGACGGCGGTGTTTTCGATCGCCTGCGGCACCGCGGCAAACAGCGCGCGCATTTCGGCGTCGCTTTTGACATAGAACTCTTCGGTGGAGAACGACAGGCCCGTGTCCTCCCCCAGCACATGGTTGGTCTGGATGCACAGCAGGACCTCCTGCAGCTCGGCGTCCGCCTTTTCCAGATAGTGCGCGTCGTTGGTCGCGGCCAGGGGGATGCCCGTTTCCTGTGACAGGCGGATCAGCTCCGGCAGAATGTCGCGCTCCTCACGCAGGCCGTGATTCTGAATTTCAAGGTAATAGTTTCCGTCGCCGAACAGGTCGCGGTACCACAGGGCCGTGGCTCTGGCCCCGTCATAATCCCCGCGCTGCAGCAATCGCGGCACCTCGCCCGCCAGGCAGCCGCTCAGGCAGATCAGTCCCTCGTGGTACTGCCGCAGCAGGTCGCGGTCGATGCGCGGTTTGGTATAAAACCCTTCGGTAAACGCCAAGGAGCACATGGCGATCAGGTTGCGATAGCCCGTTTCGTTTTTGCACAGCAAAATCAGGTGATAGCGTTCGCTGTCCGGCCCGCGCACCTTGTCAAACCGCGACCGGGCGGCCACATAGCATTCGCAGCCGATGATGGGCTTGACCCCGGCGGCTTTGGCGGCTTTATAGAATTCCACGGCGCCGTACATCACGCCATGATCCGTGACGGCCACGGCATCCATGCCGCCCGCCTTGACCACGTCCATCAGGTCGCGGATGCGGCACGCGCCGTCCAGCAGGCTGTATTCGGTATGCAGATGCAGATGGGTAAAGGGCATGGGTGCACCGGCCTTTCTACTGAAAAAAGAAAAATGAAAAATGAAAAATGAAGAATTGAGGTCGCGCCGGAACGCTTTCTCTGTCAAAAGGTTTCGTCCGCGAAGGGACGTGGAGGTGGTTTCGGCGTTGCTTTTTGGTACGCGGGGAAGGGTTCGGCGATCGTGAGAGACGCGCCGCCGCTTTTACGCAGCGGTGAAGGGGAAGTGTTTAGCCTCCACCGATTTCGGGGGAGGTGGCGCGCAGCGACGGAGGGGGCGTTGTCGCGCAGCGACTTTCCCCAAGTCTCGCCTGCCGTTCTCGGCTCCCGCCTCGGTCGTTGCTTCGCTTCGCGAGGTCTCCACCGGAGACCCGCACCGCGTACCAAACAGAACCGCAAATGAATCGATCTGTCCCTTCGCGGCGCGGACGTTTTGGCAGAGAAAAATGTGCAGCGCGACATCAACTGCACACTGCAAACTGCACACTGCAAACTGATTCGCGCGGCGCGGACGTTCCATTTCGGAAGCACCCCCTCAGTCAGTGCCTGCGGCACTGCCAGCTCCCCCAAAGGGGGCGCCTTGCGAGGTGGCGGCTCCGCCGCAATCAGTTCCCCGCGCGCTGACTGCTAACCGCTAACCGCTAACAGCTTCTAACCGCCGCATCCTCCGGGTGTGCCCCCCTGCCCTCAAACCGGCGCAGGTCCAGACCGGTGACATGTTCCGCGTCCAGGGCATGACGGTAGCTGTCGCACACCGTGCCGAAGGCCGCACGGGTGTCGACCAGAGCAACCCGGTCGGCGTACCGCAGATAAAACGCGGCGTTGTCGGCGGTCTCCACCCCATAGGCCAGGCACGGCCGCAGGTCATACAGGCCGCAGGGCCACTTGCTTGTTTTGGTGACCGTGACGCTGCAGCGGTCAAACGTCACGTCGCGGATGGGGTTGTCTGCCGTGCCGTGCAGCAGCACGCCGTTTTCGCCCACGGCGGTCACGTTGAAAAAGCGGACGTTCCGGATGCTGCCGCTTCTGGTGTTTTCATCGCGGTCAAAGGCCGTCAGCACGATCGGTTCCGCCGTGCCCCACCAGTCGGACGAAAAGCGCCGCGTTTCGATCATGATGTTCTGATAGCTGACGTTTTCCACGCTGCCGCCGTCGCGGATCTGGATCGACAGCCCGCGGTTGGACCGGCTGATGACGCAGTTGGACACCAGCACGTTGCGGAAATCGGCGACGCCCTCGGTCCCGATCTTGATCGCCGCCGAGGTGGACGTCAGCGTGCAGCCGTCGATGACGATGTTTTCGCACGGGCCGTATTCCGCGTTGCCTTTGGTCGTCTTGAGACAGATGCAGTCGTCGGCACAGACGATGTGGCAGCCCAGAATGCGCACGTTGCGGCAGTGGTCCGGGTCGATGCCGTCGGAATTGGCAACGTCCAGATCGTTGAGAATGCGGATGTTCCGGATCAGCACGTCGTCGCAGCCCGCCGGGTGCAGCGTCCAGAACGGCGCGTTCCGCACCGTGAAATCGCAAAACGTGACGTGGTCGCTCTTTTCAACATAGATCGTCGTGGGGCGCGGATAAAAGTCGCCCGTGACATAATAGCGGTCTTTGCGCTTGACAAAGGCGTCGGCGTGGCCGTCGATCACCCCCGCCCCGGCAATGGCGCACCCGTGCGCCTCGTACCCGTAAAGGAAGACAAAGCTGGGCTTGCCCGTCACCGGGTTGCCGATCAGGGCGGTCTTGGGGTCGTTGACCGTTTCGTTCGGGCGGATATACCCGTTCAGGTCGCCCGTCGCTTTCAGCACGGCGCCTTTGTCAACATACAGCTCCACGTTTGCCCTCAGGCGCAGCGAGCTGCTCAGATAGGTGTGCCCGCCGGGCAGGACCACCCGCCCGCCGCCGGCGGCAAAGCAGGCGTCAATGGCCGCCTGAATGGAAGCGGCGTCGTCATGCGCACCGTTGCCGGCCGCGCCGTAAGTCAGGACGTTGTAGTTGGACATGGGATGCTCCTTTCGGGGAAAATGAAGAATGAAGAATGATGATCGCGGGAAACGGCTCGGCAACTGCAGCATTCTTCCCGCAAAGGAACCGTGCAGCCAACCGAAGGCGCTTTGATTGGAAGATCCGTCTCAAAGGCTCATTCTGATTTACACGCTTACCGCAGAAAACAAACGAACTTCGCGGCGCAAACCCGACGGTTTTCATAATGTCCGGCGCGACCGCAATTCTTCATTCTCCATTCTCCATTGATAACGCTTCACTCTTTTTCGCGAACCGCCTTCTCCGGCTTCACGATAATTGTATAATAGGTATGATAGATCACCTTGCCGGGCTTGGCGCCGACGGGCTTTTTGAGCTCCTTCACCCGGGTGTAGTCCACGGGGACCAGCGAGGATTCCCGCGCGCGGCTGTAGTACGCGGCGATGGCGGCGGCCTCTTCGATGGCCCGGTCCGACACCTCGCCGTTCTGCGCTTCCAGGATCACATGTGAACCGGGGAAGCCCTGCACATGCAGCCACAGGTCGGTTTTGCGCGCCGTTTTGAGCGACAGGCGGTCGTTTTGCAGATTGTTGCGCCCGACCAGGATCTGATAGCCGTCGGACGACCGGAAGCGCAGGACGTCCAGCGGCTTGCTTTTTTGCTTTTTGCCGGCCTTTTTGAGATAGCCGCCGGCGTGCAGCTCTTCCCGGATGGCGGCAAGCTCGGCGTCGCTGTCGGCACGCGAAAGCGCATCCTGCACCGATTCAAAATAGGCCAGCTCGCTTTCGCCTTCCGCAATCAGTTTGGTCAGCATCGCCTCGGCCGTCTGGGCTTTGCGGTACTCCTTGTAATAGCGGTTCGCGTTTTCCAGCGGCGTTCTGGCCGGGTCGGCGGGAACGGTCAGCGGTTTCATGCCGTCATAGTAATTCGTGACCGTGTAACTGCGGCTGCCCTTTTGCAGCGTGTGCAGGTTGGCGGTGATCAGTTCCCCGTAAAGGCGCAGCGTGTCGCGGTCCGCGCAGGCGGCCAGCTCTTTGCGCTGCAGCGCCAGCTTGCGGGCCGTGCGGTCGGTCAGATTGGACAGGGTGCGCAGCAGCTCTTTGCCGCGCTGGTGCAGCCGCGACACCCGGTCGCGCTCGCTGAAAAAGTCGTCCAGCAGCGTTGACGCGCTGTCATAGGCCATGCTCTGCCGTGCCGCGCCGTATTGCAGAATCGGCAAAAACGACAGCTCCTTCGGCGCGCCGGCGTCGTCCGGAACAAGATAGACCGCCGTGTCTCGGTGCAGCCCGCTTTGGATCGCGGCAAGCGCAGCTTCCAGCGACGCGGTCTGCTGCGCCGTCAGGTCCTCCACCGCGGCGTCCTCCCCATTCACGCGAAAGGCCAGCTCCCGCGCAACGATGGGCGAAATGCCCTGCACCGCCGCCAGCAGCGCCGACGGCAGCAGCTTGTGCGGCGTCTGCAGCAGCCGCGCGGTGACGTCGCCGGGCGCGCAGGTTTCCAGGCAGAGCTTATCCTGCGGCTGCGGCAAAACATAGGGCAGCGCCGGCAGCACCTGCCGGGTGCTTGACGCCGCATAGTCGATGCGCTTGATGCTGTCGATGATCTTTCCGTCGGGGCCGATGAGGATCAGGTTGCTGTAGGTCCCCATGATCTCGACGCACAGCGAAAGCCTGACCGGGTCGCCGATCTCATTCGTCGCGTCAAAGTCCAGAAACAGCAGACGGTCCAGCGCCTGCTGGCGCACATCTGTCAGCTTTGCCGCCGTCAGGTGCTTGCGCAGCAGCATGCAAAACATCGGCGGCGCCGCCGGATTTTCGATCGCCTGCGAAGTAAAATGCACCCGCGGGCTGTCGGACCGCACGCAGACCAGCAGCCGCTGCGCCCCGCCCTTGCCGCGAAAGACCAGCACCACCTGATCTTTTGCGGGCTGCTGCACCTTTTCCACCCGGAACT
Organism: Clostridia bacterium; assembly: GCA_017434855.1. GTDB lineage: Bacteria > Bacillota > Clostridia > Oscillospirales > Acutalibacteraceae > UBA6857. Next base: position 50,689 of record JAFRUA010000003.1, on the reverse strand, counting down.
GCAGCACGCGCGATTCGATCTCATCCCGGATCCTGGATAAAAAAATGCCGTCCAGTGCCATGGCTCATCCTTTCGGGCCCACAAAGGCCACGGGGTTCGTTTCATCCAGCAGCACGGCGGAAAGCTGCGGGAACCTTTGGCGTACCGCGCCGCACAGCGCCGCCATCGACGGGCGCTCGGTTTCAAAATGCCCGGCGGCGATCACGGTGACGCCGCGCTCTGCCGCGTCCAGCGCCTCGTGGTGCTTGAGTTCCCCGGTCACAAAGGCGTCCGCCCCGGCGGCCACAGCGTCGTCCAGCAGCGACATCCCCGCCCCGCCGCACACCGCAACGCGGGCAATGGGTTTGCCGCCGTCCACCAGGCGCACAGTGGTACCCAAAGCGTCAGCCACACGTTCAGCCAGTTCTTTGGCGCCGCACGCGTCCACCGACCCGATGCGCGCCATCGGCGCACCGCCGGCACTGTCCGGCACCGGAACAACGTCCGTCAGGCCCAGCAGACCGCTCAGCACATCGTTGACGCCCCCGGCGGCGCAGTCCCACGGGGTATGCAGCGAGATCACGGCAAGACCGCTTTTCACCGTGTGATAGAGCACCCGGTCCGCAAGCAGACTGCGCTGCGGCTGAAAGATCACCGGGTGATGCGTGACCAAAAGGTCGGCCTTGGCCTCCAGCGCACCGGCAAGGGTCTGGGGCGTCAGGTCCAGCGCAAAGGCGACCACGGCGACGTCCCCGGCCGCGTCGCCGACCAGAAAGCCGCTGTTGTCCCACCCGCACTGGGTGGCAAGCGGCGCTGTTTCGTTCAGATAATCAAGAATGGATTGTACCGTCATGGTGTATCCCCCTTTGTCAGGCGGTCAAAATCCGCCAGGATCGTTGTCAGTTCGCGGCCCTCGGCACTGTCCGGGTCTGCCGCCAGCAGGGCGTCGCGCCGCGTTTGCAGTTGTTTTCGCTGCCAAAAAAGAAACCGCGCCGTTTCTTCGCTTTGCTGCGGACGCAGCGTACCGACATACGGCAGCGCCGGGGTCAGGGGCGTTTGCCGCCCGGTGTATTCCGCCGCCATGGCGCAGTAGCAGCGGCTGCCGTCGGCCACGCAGATTTCGCGCACAAGGGCAAAGCCGTTTTCATAGAAAAACTGCCGCACCGCCCACGGGTGACGCATCGGCTGGGCAATGATGCGCTTGGCGCCGTTCCGGAGCCACGGGGCGCGCATCAGCAGCTCTGTGATCAGCAGACCGCCCATCCCGGCCAGGACCACGTCGTCAAAGTCGTTTGGCCCAAAGGAATCCAGTCCGTCAGACAGGCGGGTGGTGATCACATCGCCAAGGCCGCAAGAAGCAATGGTGCTGTCCGCGTTTTGCAGCGGCCCTTTTCGCAGGTCCGCCGCGATCGCCCGCGGGCAGACGCCCGCTTGCACCAGATAGGCCGGCAGATAGGCATGGTCGGTGCCGATATCGGCCAGCACGGCCCCCGGCCGCACCAGCGACGCAACCGCCGAAAGGCGACGGTCGAGCTTCATAGACAGACTCTCCTTTATAAAAGTTGGTGAAAAGTGTGGAGTATGGAGTTAAAATTCGGAATTCCGAATTAAACCCACCCTTCTTGCAAAAAAGCCACCTTGCGGCGGCTTTGGTTTGATTCGGATCATTCGCTTTTCTGCGACGCCAGATATTCGTTCACAACGCCCAGCAGGTCGTCGCAGTCCACGCCGTGGACCATGCACGCTTCCTCCACCGTTTCACCGCGTGAAGCGGGGCAGCCCAGGCAATGCATGCCGACCTGAAGGAAGAAATAGGCCACGCCGGGCTGGGCGTCCAGCACCTCGCCGATGGTCATGTCTTTGGTGATTTCAGTCATAGCGCAGCCTCCCTTATCCCTGGCCGGACAGCTTGGCGATGATGGGCATCAGGAAGTCCAGCGTGATCCAGCCGTAAGACATCATGAAATAAAGAATCACAATGAACAGCCGCACACACAGACCCGCCAGCACCGCATTGGCGATGGAATAGGCCTTTTCCGGCGTGGATTTGCGCTTCATCACCGCATAGATGATCAGACCGATCAGGATGAACAAAAAGCTGACCAGCCGCAGGAAAAAGTTGGCCTTGGCCTTTTCTTTCTTCCGCTTTTTTTCTTTGGCAGGCACCTCTTCGGGCGTTTCGCTCGCCGCGTCGGGCTCGTCCGGAATCACAGCGGTCGGCTCGTCGTCGTCAATGTCTGCCACATCAGCGGTCGGCTCGCCCGCCGCATCGTCCAGTTGATAGTCTTTTTCGTCCCCGGGCGCCGGTTTGGAATCGGCCTTTGCCACAGCCGGCTCGGCCCCCTGGCCGCAGACGGGGCAAAAATCCGCGTTGTCATCCATTTCTTTGCCGCAGAATTTACAAGTCATAACTGATCCTCCCATCGGTTCGGCACTGCCGACCCGCAAAGTTCACTTCATTATAACATCATTCGCCGCGTTTGACAAGGGATTGCCGCCACAAATTTACATTTCCTTCTTATTTTTCTTCGTCAGGCCCTTGCATCTTTTGCCAGAATGGGATAAAATAGCCAAAGTACATTTGATTGAAAAGGGGTGAGCGCATGGCGCTTGTGACCGGCTTTGGCCTTTCGGTCGCCTTTGGGGACCAAACGATCTTTTCCGGCGCCGACTTCAGCATCGGGCCAAAAGACAAGATCGGCCTCATCGGCGTCAACGGCGCGGGCAAAACCACGCTGATGCGCCTGTTGACCAAAGAGATCGCCCCCGCCGAGGGGACCGTTGCCATCGGCAAAGACACCGTGATCGGCTATATGGAACAGCACGCCTGCTCCGGCAGCGAGCGCAGCATGCTGGACGAACTGCTGACCGTCTATCAGGACGTCATCGACGCCGAGCATGAGCTGGAAGACATTGCGCGGCAGATCGACCGCGGAACCGGCGACGTCGCCGCCCTGACCCGGCGGCAGCAACAACTGAACGACCTTTTGGCCTGGCACGACGGGTTCACCTATCGCAGCCGGGCGCGCTCTGCCCTGTTGGGCCTCGGGTTCAAAGAAGAGGACTTTTCGCTGCCGTGTTCGGTGCTGTCCGGCGGGCAGCGGTCCAAGGTCAGCCTGGCAAAACTGCTGCTGTGCGGCGCCAATCTGCTGCTTCTGGATGAGCCGACCAACCACCTGGACGTGCGCAGCATCGACTGGCTGCAGGGCTTTTTGACCGATTTTCGCGGCAGCGCACTGATCATTTCCCATGACCGGTACTTTCTGGACAAGGTGACGAACCGCACGTTCTCGCTGGAGCACGGCGCGCTCTATGCGGCCGAGGGGAATTATTCGCGCTATGCCGCGCTGCGGGCCGAGCGGATCAAGACCGAGGAACGCGCCTATGCCGGCACGATGAAAGAGATTCGCCGCATCGAGGGCATCATGGAGCAGCAGCGCCAGTTCAACCGCGAGCGCAACTACAAGACCATCGCCTCCAAGCAAAAGGCCGTGGACCGGCTGAAGGAGACGCTGGTGCGGCCCGAGGCCGAGGAACAGAGCATCCGCTTTTCCTTCAAAACCGACCTGGTCAGCGGCAACGACGTGCTGATGTGCAGCGACATTTCAAAAGCGTTTGACGGTGCGCCGCTGTTTCAGGACGTTTCGCTCCACATCCGGCGCGGGGAGCGCGTCTTTCTGATCGGCGACAATGGCTGCGGCAAATCCACACTGCTGAAGATTCTGCTGGGCCGGCTGCGCCGCGACAGCGGCAAGATCACGCTGGGCGTGGGGGTACGCATCGGATATTTTGACCAGACGCTGGCCGAGCTGTCCGGCAGTGACAAAACCGTGCTGGACGAGGTGTGGGACAGCTTTCGCAAGCTGAACGAGGTGGACGTCCGCCGGGCGCTGGCCGCCTTTTTGTTCAAGGGCGAGGACGTGTTCAAATCCATGCACGCGCTGTCCGGCGGGGAACGCGGGCGCGTGGCGCTGCTCAAGCTGATGCTGTCCGGCGCAAATTTCCTGATCCTGGACGAACCGACCAACCATCTGGATATCCAGTCGCGCGAAGCGCTGGAGGTCGCGTTTGACACCTTTGACGGCACCATGCTGGTGGTGTCGCACGACCGCTATTTCATCAACCGGCTGGCCACGCGCGTGCTGCGCCTGCGGCCGGACGGCATCGACAGCGTCACCGGGAACTATGACGATTTCTGCGCCGCTTTTCCGGCCCGGCCGGAAGAACCGCCGGTGAAGGCCGCGCCGAAGGAAAACAGCTATAAAAAGCAAAAGGAGCTGGACAGCCGCATCCGCCGCACCAGGGGCAAGCTTGGCCGGCTGGAAACCGAAATCGACGCCATTGACGCAGAAATCGAAGCGCTGCAGACCCAGCTCAACGCGCCGGAAACGGCGGCAAATTATGAAGACATTCTGCGCCTGACCACGGCGCTGGAAACGCGCACCCGCGACCAGGAAGCTCTGATGGACGAATGGCAGGCGCTGGGCGAAGAACTGGAAACCCTGACCGCCGAACGCGGCGACAATCTTTGACAAGGAGACATGGCTATGGACCTTTTGCAAGTACAGAACAATCTGAAAGCGCGCGGCTTTGACTGCCGCGTATTTTCCACCGGCGCAGACGCTGTCCGGTACCTGAACGAAACGCTTGACGGGACGTCCGTCGCCTTTGGCGGGTCACAGACGGCGGCGCAGCTCGATCTGCCCGCAGTATTGGGTACGCATAACACGGTGATCCATCACTGGACCATCCCCGCCGGAAAAACGCGCGGCGAGGTCCTTGCGGCGGCCGCCGTGACCGACGTTTACATTACCTCGGCCAACGGCGTTTCGGTGCAGGGCGACCTGGTCAACATCGACGGCGCCGGCAACCGCGTATCCTCCACCCTTTTCGGTCACAAGCGGGTGATCTTTGTCATCGGCAAAAACAAGATCGCGCCGGACCTGGACGCCGCCATCCGCCGCGCGCGCAACATCGCCGCGCCGAAAAACGCCATGCGCCTGGGCCGCAAGACCCCCTGCGCCGTCCGCGGCGACCGCTGCTATGACTGCAGCAGCCCGGAACGCATCTGCAACGGCTTCGTTGTCCTCGGCCGGCCGATGCTCGGCTTTCAGACAGAAGTGCTGCTGATTGACGAGGCGCTTGGCTTTTGATCGTGCATCATTGCAAGAAATCTGAATAAATTTTCAGTTTTCCCTTGACTTATTCGGAATAAATCTGTATAATTTCAGCATAAACATTCAATCTTTTGCATATTAAAGTGAGCTGATCCCATCATGAACACCATCTTTATCGACGGTTCCGCCGGCACCACGGGTCTGCGGATCGCCGACCGGCTGCGCGGCCGCAGTGATATCCGGCTGCTGACGATCGACCCGGACAAGCGCAAAGACCCCGCAGCGCGCAAGCAGTGTGCAAAACAGGCGGACGTTGTGTTCTTGTGCCTGCCGGACGCCGCCGCCATCGAGGCCGCCGACCTGTTTCAAGACACGGACGCGGTCATCATCGACGCATCCACCGCGCACCGCGTCAGCCCCGACTGGACCTATGGCTTTGCAGAGATCGGGGCGCAGCGTGACAAGATCAAAGCGGCAAAGCGCATCGCAAACCCCGGCTGCCACGCCAGCGGGTTTATCGCCCTGGTCGCCCCGCTGGTCGAAACGGGGCTGCTGCCAGCGGACGCGCGCCTGAGTTGCTTTTCTTTGACCGGGTACTCCGGCGGCGGCAAGCAGATGATCGCGGACTATGAAACCGACGAGCTGGACGAGCTGCTGACCGCGCCGCGCCTGTACGGTCTGTCGCAGACGCACAAGCATCTGCCCGAAATGAAGGCGATGTGCCAACTGGAAAACGCACCGGTGTTTTGCCCCATCGTTGCGCCGTACCATTCCGGCATGGAGGTCACGGTGCCGCTGTTCGGCGATGCGTACCAAATCACCAAGGCACAGGTCGAAGCCTGCTACGCGGCGTATTATCAGGCGGGACTGGTTCGTTTTTGTCCCGACACGGACGAAAACGGCTTTCTGTCCGCCGCCGCCCTAGCCGGTCGCGACTGCATGGAGGTCGCGGTGTTCGGCAACGACGCGCGCATGACGCTGGTCGCCCGCTTTGACAACCTCGGCAAAGGCGCGTCCGGCGCCGCCATTCAGAATATGAACCTTGCGCTCGGGCTGGACGAGACCGCCGGCCTGGTGCTATAAGGAGGACGAACCCATGAAATTCATCGACGGCGGCGTCTGCGCCGCAACCGGTTTTTTGGCGAACGGCATCCACTGCGGCATTCGCAAAAACAAAGACAAAAACGACCTTTCCATGATTTTCAGCACGGTTCCCGCCAGCGCGGCGGCCGTCTATACCACCAATCTGGTCAAGGGCGCGCCCCTGACCGTGACCAAAGCGCATCTGCAAAACGGCACGGCGCAGGCCGTCATCTGCAACAGCGGCAACGCCAACACCTGCAACGCCGACGGCATCGAGATTGCCGAAGCCATGAGCCGCCTGACCGCCGATGCCCTGTCCATCCGTGCGGACGACGTGGTGGTCGCATCGACCGGCGTCATCGGCCAGCCGCTGCCCATCGCGCCCATCGCGGCGGGCATCCCGGCGCTGGTCAAGGGCCTCAATGCCCACGGCAGCGAACAGGCGGCCTTCGGCATCATGACGACCGACACCAAAAAGAAAGAGGTCGCCGTGGAATTCACGCTCGGCGGCAAGGTCTGCCGGTTGGGCGGCATCGCCAAGGGCAGCGGCATGATCCACCCCAACATGGCGACCATGCTGGTCTTTATCACCACCGACGCCGCCATCAAGCCCGCCATGCTGCAGACCGCGCTCAGCGGCGACATTGCCAACACCTTCAACATGCTGAGCATCGACGGCGACACCTCCACCAACGACATGGTGACGGTGCTTGCCAACGGCCTGGCCGAAAACGACGTCATCGAAGCGGACGGCGAAGATTTTGCGGCCTTTATGAAAGCGCTCAACACCGTGACCGTCGCGCTGTCGCGGATGATTGCCGGTGACGGCGAAGGCGCCACCAAACTGCTGGAATGCCGGGTCACCGGCGCGGCGGACAAAGCCACCGCCAAAACCGTGGCAAAAAGCGTGGTCTGCTCCAGCCTTTTGAAAGCCGCCATGTTTGGCGCGGACGCCAACTGGGGGCGCGTGCTGTGCGCCATCGGCTACAGCGGCGCGGACGTGGACGTGACCGGGATCGACGTCGCTTTCCAAAGCAGCAAAGGTACCGTCAAGGTCTGTGAAAACGGCGCGGGCGTCCCCTTCTCGGAAGAGATTGCAAAAGAGATTTTGCTGCAGGACGAGATCGAGATTCTGGTGGAACTCAAAAGCGGCACGGCGGCGGCGACCGCCTGGGGCTGCGATTTGACCTATGACTATGTGCGCATCAACGGCGACTATCGCACCTGAGGTGAAACCATGGAACAGCAATTTTCAAATGCGCAGCGCGCGCAGGTGTTGACGCAGGCGCTGCCGTACATCAAACGGTACACAGGCAAAATCGTCGTCGTCAAATACGGCGGCAACGCCATGATCAATGAAACGCGCAAGCAGCAGGTGATGGAAGATATCGCGCTGCTGTGGCTCATCGGCGTCAGGGTGGTGCTCATCCACGGCGGCGGGCCGGAGATCTCTCAGCTCATGGACCGGCTGGGCAAACAGCCGACCTTTGTGGACGGGCTGCGCGTCACGGACCGTGAAACGGTGGACATTGTGCAGATGGTGCTGGCCGGGAAGATCAACAAATCGCTGGTCAACCTTTTGCAGATGCAGGGCGGCAACGCCGTGGGCCTGTCCGGGATGGACGGGCGGCTGATCGAGGCCGAGGTCAAGGATGAACGGCTCGGCTTTGTGGGCGAGGTGACGCATGTGCACATCCAGCCCGTGCTGGACCTGCTTGAAAAGGGCTACATCCCCGTGATCTCCACCGTGGGGTGCGACAAGCAGGGCAATTCCTACAACATCAACAGCGACACCGCTGCGGCCTATATCGCGGCGGCGCTGCAGGCCGAACGGCTCATCATGATGACCGACATCGACGGCATCCTCAAAGACAAGGACGACCCCTCCACCCTGATCCCGGAACTGACCGTGCGCGAAGCCATGGCGCTGTATGACACGGGCGTGATCTCCGGCGGCATGATCCCGAAGGTGGACTGCTGCATCCACGCGCTGGAGGAAGGGGTCAAAAACGTCGTCATTCTGGACGGCCGCGTCCCGCACTCCATCCTCATGGAGCTTTTGACCGACGAGGGCGCCGGCACCTGGATCAGGAGGGACAACGCATGAGCATCAAAGCATTGGATCAGACCTATGTGGCCGGGACCTACAAACGCTTTCCGGTGGAGATCGTCAGCGGCAAAGGGTCCGTTGTGACCGACGACACGGGAAAAGATTACATCGACCTCACCAGCGGCATCGGCGTGACCGCCTTTGGCATTGCGGACGACGACTGGCAGGCCGCCGTGACCGCGCAGATCGCAAAGGTCCAGCATATGTCAAATCTTTACTACACCGGGCCGTGCGCCAAGCTGGCCGCCCTGCTGTGTGAAAAGACCGGGATGAAAAAGGTCTTTTTCTCCAACTCCGGGGCCGAGGCCAACGAGTGCGCCATCAAGGTTGCGCGCAAATACGCCGCAGACAAAAAGGGCGCGGACTGCTTCACGATCGCCACGCTGAAAAACAGCTTTCACGGGCGGACGCTGACCACCCTGGCCGCCACGGGGCAGGCGCATTATCACGAGCTGTTTCAGCCGCTGACGCCGGGCTTCATCCACATCGACCCCACGATGGAATCGCTGGAAGCCGCCGCCGGGGAGCACAAGCTGGCCGCCCTGATGGTGGAATGCATCCAGGGCGAGGGCGGCGTTGTTGCACTGAACAAAGACTTTCTCACCGCCGCGCGTGCATTCACCGAAGAACACGACATCCTTTTGATCACGGACGAGGTCCAGACCGGCAACGGGCGCACCGGCGAGTTGTATGCCTATATGAATTACGGCATCGTGCCCGACGTGGTCTCCACGGCCAAGGGCCTGGCCGGCGGGCTGCCGCTGGGCGCCACGCTGCTGGGTGAAAAGGTGCAGCATGTGCTCGGCTTCGGCGACCACGGCTCCACCTTCGGCGGCAACCCCGTGTGCTGCGCCGCGGCGCTCAGCATCCTGTCGCGCATCGACGGCGCGCTGCTGAGCGAGGTCAGGGCCAAGAGCGAGGCGCTGCGCCGGCTGTTTGACGGCGCCCCGGGCATTGAATCCGTCACCGGCCTGGGTCTGATGCTGGGGCTGAAGACAACAAAGCCCGCCGCCGACGTGGTAAGTGCCTGCCTGCAAAACGGCGTGCTGTGCCTGACCGCCAAAGACAAGGTGCGTCTGCTGCCCGCGCTGAACATCCCGTTTGAACTGCTGCAAACCGCGGCCGAGGCCATCCTGACCGCCTGTGCCGACACGCAATAAAAGGAGGATTTCAAATGGCGACCAAGGGCTTTCACTGCTGTGAAAACTGTGTTTACTGGACCGGCGCGCGCGAAATCAACGGCGCGCTGCAAACGACCAGGGCCATCCAGAAAATGGGCAAGTGCATCAACAAAAAGGGCTATTTCAATCTGAACATGAGCAACATTGCAAAGTGCAATGCGTATGAGCCGCTGTTCAAATAAGAGACTGCGTATTTCGCGAAGAACAAAAAGAAAAACCGATCGCAATAAAATGCAGGGTGCCAAACGTCTTGTCTGCACCCTGCTTTTTTCTATCTATGGATGGGCTGCGCCCAAATCAAACGGTTGTTTTTCTTCGTTCTTTCTGCTTTTATTTCCGCAGCAATTCGATCATGCGCTCCGGATAGTTGCCGATCAGGGCGTCCACCCCAAGGGCCGACAGGCGCAGGATGTCTTCGTCCTCGTTGACGGTGTAGGTGTTGATCTCGCGCCCGGCGTCGTGCATCTCTTTCACAAACTCCGGCACCAGATTGTATTTGTTCGGGTGGCAGCACTCCACACCGTGCGACGCCGTATATTTGCCGCAGTCGATGATCCAGTCCTCGGTCAAGAAGCCGCACTTCAGGTCCGGCGCCAGCGCCTTGCAGCGCAGGATGGTGTAATGGTTGAAGGACGACAAAATCACGCGGTCCTCCAGATGATACTCGCGGATCACTTCGATCACGCGGCGCTCGATGGTCGGGTATTCAAACACGCCGGTTTTCAGCTCGATGTTGGAAATGATCGGCGTGTCTTTGACCAGGTCAAAGTATTCGCGCAGCGTGGGGATCGGGTTGAAGCCGTACACACCGGCAAAGCCCGCGGAATAGTCGTACTGCCGCAGCTCGTCCAGCGTCATGTCGCGGACCCAGCCCTTGCCGTTGCTGGTGCGCTCGATATTTTCGTCATGGATGATCACCAGGCGGTTGTCTTTGGTCAGGTGCACGTCAAACTCGATGCCGTCCACGCCAAGCTCCACCGCCTTTTGAAAGGCAAGCATGGTGTTTTCGGGGTAAGTACCGCTGCAGCCGCGGTGGGCAAATATTTTGGACATTGGAAATCCACTTCTTTCACAAAATCGTTTTACGCACTGCCCGGCGTTCCGGCGCAGTCCAAAAGAGGATTATACTCATTTTTTCAAAAGAATCAAGTCTTTTGCAAAAGTTTTTTATATTTTTACCGTGCCGAACACATCGAAGGACGCCAGCACCCGTGCGCACTGCGCCAGCGGCAGGCCGACCACGTTGCAGTAATCGCCGTCAAACCGCCGCACCAGCACGCCGCCAAAGCCCTGAATGCCGTAGGCGCCGGCCTTGTCAAAGGGTTCGCCCGTGGCAAGATAAGACGCGACCGTTTCGTCAGACAGCGGAAAGAATTCCACCGCCGTCGCTTCGCAGAACGTTTCGGTCCGCGCCCCGTCGGTGATGCACACGCCGGACCAGACCGTGTGCACCCGGCCGGACAGCCGGCGCAGCATGGCGGCCGCGTCCGCTTCGTTTTGCGGCTTGCCCAGAATGACATTGTCAAGGGCGACCACGGTGTCGCAGCCCAGCACCACCGCGCCCGGAAACCGCGCAGCCACCGACGCCGCTTTTTTCTGCGCCAGCAAGGCAACCGCCTCTTTGGCGCCGCAGCCGACGGGCAGCGTTTCGTCCGCGTCAGAAGGACACACGTCAAAGCGGTACCCCGCGCGATTCAGCAGCTCTTTGCGCCGCGGAGAGGCCGACGCCAGAATCAGCCGGCGCATCAAAGCGCCCCCGTTTCTTTCAGCCGCGCGATTTTCAGCACCATGGCAACGGTTTTGCTGTCGGTGATCTCGTTTCGCATCACCATCTCCACTGCTTCATCCAGCGTCAGCTCCACCGTTTCCAGGAACTCGTCCTCGTCAAAATGCTGGTGCGTCTTTGTCAGCCCGGTCGCAAGGAAGAGATAGATGATCTCGCTGCAATAGGCAACGGTCGGATAGACGCAGCCCAGCGAACGCACCGTTTCGGCCTGCAGACCGCACTCCTCCTCCAGCTCGCGCAGGCCGGCGGTCAGGGGGTCCTCCCCTTTTTCCAGCTTGCCGGCGGGCAGCTCCAGCAGCACCTTGTGGTACGGATAACGGTACTGCCGCACAAAGGTCATCGTGTTCCGGTCGGTCAGCGCGGCCACACACACGCCGCCCGGGTGCTCCACGATCTCGCGAATCGCGGGTTTGCCGTTTGGCAGCTCGATGTCGTCCACATGCACGCGGATGATCCGGCCGTCAAAGATGGTGGTCTCTTTCAATGTTTTTTCGGTCAGGTCCATGAAAAGCTCCTTTCGGTTCTGTCTGGGGTGATTTTTGCATATTCTTGGGTGAAAGGGGGCGCGCGTATGGATCAGCAAACGGCCGCGCCGTGTTTTTATCAACCATTTTTGCGCCGGCTGGAGTCGCTGCGCGGGCGGTACCCCGGGCTTTCGGTCCGGGTCGCGGGGCGGTCGGCCCTGGGGCGCGGCATCTTTGCGCTGTCGGTGGGCAACCCGCGCCGGCAGGCATTGATCGTCGCCGGTTTCGGCGGCAGTGAAACGGCGCACTGCCAAACCGCGCTTGGATTTATTGAACGGCTGTGCCGGGCCGCGGCAAACAGAGAACCGCTGTTTGATATCGACGTCGGCAAAGCGCTGCGCGATTGCGGCGTGACGGTGCTGCCCTGCCTGAACCCGGACGGCATCGAGATTTTTACCCGCGGCCCGGCCGGCGCCGGCAGCCTGCGCCGCTTTGTGCACACACTGCAGACCGACGTTCCCTGGCAAGCCAACGCCAACGGCGTGGAGCTGATGCGGAATTTTTCCTCCGGGTGGTCGCTGCGGCGGAATGAAGAGGCCGTGGCCGGCGTCACCGGACCCGCGCCTGCCGGGTTTTCCGGCGAGCAGCCGGAGCGTGAAGCTGAAACCGCCGCCCTGCTGCGCCTTTGCCGCAGGCAGCCGTTTCGTCAGGCACTGGCGCTGTGCGGTTCGGGCGGCGTGGTGCGCTGCGGCATTGCCTGTGCACCCACGGGCGCGGTTTTTATGCAAAAGCTGCTGGCCGACTGCTGCGGCCTTGATGTCGGCGACAATACGGCCGACGGCGTTTGCTGCGCCTTTGCCGACCGGTTCACCGAAATTTTTGCCCGCCCGGCGCTCACAATGGAACCGGGCAAAGGAGATGCTCCTTCGCCCGCTTCAGAATTTGATTCAGTTGACGAACGGATCGCGGAGGCGCTGACGCTGTTCTTTTTGATGTGATTAAAGCTTCGCGTCTTTTTCAACCGCCGCCCTCACCGCGTTTGCAACGGCGGCTTCAAAGCCGTCCTTTTGCAGCGAGAGCACGCCCTCGATGGTGGTGCCGCCCGGGGAGCAGACATTGTCGATGATCTGCTGCGGGTGTTCGCCGCTTTCCATCAGCAGCTTTGCGCTGCCCAGCACGGTCTGCGCCGCGATTTGAAGCGCCGTATCTTTCGGCAGGCCATAGCGCACGCCGGCCCGCGCCAGCGCGTCCATAAACAACTGCACAAACGCCGGGGCGCAGCCGCCGACCACGCCGAAGACGGAAAACTGCGATTCCGGCAGCCGCATGGCCGTACCGAACGACGCGCAGAACGCATCCGCAAACGCACAGTCTGTTTCAGTCGCCGCCGCGTTCGGGCAATAGGCAGACACGGCCGCGCCCACGGTGGCGTTGATGTTTGGCATGATGCGGACGATGCGCTGCGTTTTGCCGAGCGCCGTTTCATAAAACGCCAGCGGTTTGCCCGCGGCAATGGTCAGCACCAGCGGCTTTGCCGCTTTGAGCAAAGCGCCGATCTCATCCAGCAGCGCGGGCAGCACCTGCGGCTTGACCGCAAGCACAACCGTGTCGCACCGTTCGGCGATCTCGGCGGCGCCGTCTGCCTTGCCGACGCCGAAGCGCTCGCACTGGGCCTGCACCTTTTCGGGCAGGACGTCATAGACCAGCACGTCGCTTGCGTTCAGCAAACCGGAACCCATGACGCCGCGCAGAATGGCAGACGCCATGTTTCCCATCCCGATGAATCCAAGCATGAAAGATCAGTCCTTCGCTCCCGCCAGGGCCTCTGTCTTGTCGTCTTCCGGCAGTTCAGACGTGCAGTGCGGGCAGCGGGTCGCTTCGATGGAAATTTCGCTCTTGCAGAACGGGCATTCCTTGGTGGTCGGGTCGGCCGGCGCATCCGGCTTTTTGCCGACAGACATCAGCTTGTTGACCGCCTTGACCATCAGGAAGATGCACAGCGCCATGATCAGGAAGTTGACGATGGTGGTGATGAAGTGGCCGTAGTCAAGAGACAGCGCCTTGGCAGCTTCGGAATCCAGGCCCTCATAGTTGACCCAGGGCAGCTTGATCATGCCCGCGACCTCAACGCCGCCGATGGACGAGATCAGCGGATTGATAAAGTCATCGGTCAGGGCGGTGACGATGTTGCCGAATGCCGCGCCGATGATGACGCCGACGGCCAGGTCCATCACGTTGCCGCGCAGGACGAACTCTTTAAACTCTTTTGCGAATTTTTTCATTTTGCATTCCTCCGTTTGTTATTTCGGGGTGCCCCCCTGATTTCATTTATTATAGCACATCTGCCGCGCGGTTGTAAAGAGGGCGCCGACAAAAACTGCGCCGTTTTTCACATGGGTCATGCCTTGTTTGCCGCGACCACGCGCTGCACAATGGCTTCCATCTCCGGCAGCTTTGCCTCGATCTCTTTCACCATCTTGAACTGGTTGCGCGCGCGGATCAGATTGTGCTCCGGGCAGTCGATCTTGAAATAGACGTCGCCGTTCAGATAGTCGGTCAGAAAACGCACGCCGCATTCATAGGTCATCAGCCACGCCGAAAACGCCAGGTGGTCGATCTCGCTTTGCGTCAGGGCCATGGCGCATTCCGACAGATACCCTTCGGCATAGGCGGCAAACAGCTCCATGGAGATCGAGACTTTGCTGAGGTCCGCCTCATCCTCAAACGCGGTTTTGGCACCGAAGCGGATTGCGTCGCCAAAGTCATAGAGCGACAGTCCCGGCATGATGGTGTCAAGGTCGATCACGCAGATGCTTTTTTTGGTCGTTGTGTCAAACAGGATGTTGTTGAGCTTGGTGTCGTTGTGGGTCACGCGCAGCGGCACGTTGCCGCTTTTGAGCAAGTCCAGCGCGCGGGACGCTTCGCCTGCACGCGAAAGCGCAAAGTCCAGTTCCGACCGCACCTCGTGCAGCCGGCCGACCGCATCCTGCTGCGCCGCGGCGCGCAGAGCATCCACCCGCTTTGGCGTGTCGTGAAAATCGGGGATCGTTTCAAACAGGTTTTCAATCGGATAATCCGCCAAAAGCCGCTGGAACCGGCCGAAGCCCTCCCCCGCCGCGCGAAAGATCGCCGGGTCCTCGATCAGATCATAGGTGAACGAATCGTCGATGAAATGATAGATGCGCCAGCAGTGCTCGCCGTCACGCAGGCAAAGCTGCCCGTCCGTCGTCTTTAAAAAGTGCAGCGTTTCGCGCTCCGGGTCGCCGCCGGCGGCGCGGATTTTTTTGCGCAGAAAGTGCGTGACGCTGATGACGTTTTCCATCAGGCGCTCCGGCTCCTTGAACACCACGGTATTGATGTTTTGCACCAGATACTTTTTCAGCTCTCCGCCGTTGGAAAAGACCACCAGGAACGTGGCGTTGATGTGCCCGTCGGTAAAGGTCTTGTAACGGATGGGGTCGCCTGTCACGCCGAACCGGCGGCAGACGTCAACGATTTTTTTCAGTGATTCCATAGCGTTCCTCTTTCAGACATAGTGTTGCAAAACAGTCGGGGTCGTGAAAGCCCGGCGGATTGCTGCGCATCGGGGCAAAGGACCCGTAATGCGGCGCCGGCGTTTTGTCGCCGCACTTATAAAAGTTGCCGCGGTATTGCCCGGGCGCTGCCGTGAACGGCCGGCCAAAGGCTTCGGTCAAAAGGACGCAGGGCAAACACAGCTCCGCGCCCCAGCCGCCCGGCACCGAAAACGGCGTGACGACCGGCTCGGCGGCGGTCAGGTCCTTCAGCAGCACGCGGTTTTCGCGCCCCGTACCGACCTCCGCCAGAAAGACGCCCTGCGGGTTCATCTCCACGTTGAGGTACCCCAAATCCGGAAAGGGCTGAAAAAACACTTCCAGGCAGGAATCCTCATACACGGGGTCGTCGCGCCTGGTGCAGACCGCGCGCGGCTGCGGCTCCAGCGACCACAGCCGGGCAAGCACGCCTCCGCCCCGTACAAAGCAGCATTGAAAAAAGCTTTTTGGGCGGAAGGGAACGACTGCTTCCCATTGAAAGCAGTCGATCTTTCCCACAGGGACGGCGTCCCAGTCCGGCGCCGTTTGAAACACCGGGCTTTCGTAAGTCCTCATGCCTTGTTTGCGACTTCGCTCAGATAGTACATTCTGGAATCGGTGTCAAGCAGAATGCGCGACACACCCGGCTTGTAGCCGCTGAGCACAAAGGGCTGGTGCGGCTTGAAGCCCGCCGCCATCAGCGCGTCGCCGCCGACGGTGTAGTGTTCCTTTTCGCTGCGCAGCTTCACGGTCTCGCACAGGAATTCATAGAGCTTGCTTTCTTCCAGGTCGATCTTTTTCGGCAGCGGCGTGTTGATGATCTCGCCGATCGTCTTGATGTTGAACAACTGGATGCGGGCGGTCAGCTCATAGGTCTTGTCGGCGTCCAGGTCGGTGAAGCGGATGACGTCGTTGCCCCAGTTGGGAACGGCGCGGTTGATGAAATAACCCATCATGCTCTCGCTCTTATCGGGCGACGTGATCTGCCACTTGGCAATGTTGTCGGTGAAGAAATCGCCGATGCGGCTGAATTCGCCGTACTGCAGCAGACGGCGGTGCTGCTTGTAAAACTCGATCTGCTTTTTGACCGCGGCCTTGTCAAACTTTGACAGCATGGTCACGTCCAGCTCATAGCCCAGCAGACCGAAGGCAGACACGTTGAAGCGGTGCTCGATCGAAGAGGCGCGCAGCGTCGCAAACGACGGCGTGCAGGCCACATGCATCGTCATGACGGACTGCGGATAACCGTAGGACGTGCCGGACTGGATATAGATGCGTTCCAGCGCGTCGGTGTCGTCGCTGGTCCAGCACTGCGGCATATAGCAGAAGGTGCCCAGGTCAAACCGGTTGCCGCCCGAAGAGCAGGCCTCAAACAGGATGTGCGGGAATTTTTCGGTCAGGGAATCCCAGATCTCATACAGGCCCATGATGTAACGGTGGAAGAACTCGCCGATGCGCGCGCCGGGCACATGGGAGAAAATATCGGACATCTGGCGGTTGTTGTCCCACTTGATGTATTCGATGTTGCCGTAGCGGAACACGTCGGTCATCGCGTTGATGAGGTATTCGCGCACATGGGGGTTCGTCAGGTCCAGCACCAACTGGTTGCGGCCCTGCGTCGGCTCATAGACGTCGGTCTTGATCGCCCAGTCGGGGTGCGCACGATAGAGGTCGCTGTCCGGCGAGACCATCTCCGGCTCCACCCACAGGCCAAACATCAGCCCAAGGTCGTTGATCTTTTTGGCGATGCCCTCAATGCCGGAGGGCAGCTTCTTTTTGTTGATGACCCAGTCGCCGAGCGAGCACTTGTCGTTGTTGCGTTTGCCGAACCAGCCGTCGTCCAGCACAAACATCTCGGCGCCCAGCTCGCGGGCCGCCTTGGCAATGTTCATGATCTTGGTCTCATTGAAGTTGAAATAGGTTGCCTCCCAGTTGTTGACCAGGATGGGGCGCTCCTTATATTTCCATTCGCCGCGGACGATGTGCTCCTTGACAAACAGGTGCATGTTCTGACTCATGCCGTTGAGGCCCTTGTCTGAGAAGGTCAGCACGCTTTCCGGCGCGTCAAAGGCGTCACCGGCGTTCAGCAGCCAGTCAAACTCAAACGGGTTGATGCCGTTCTGGATGCGCAGCAGGCCATGGGTCGATACCTCCGTGCGGGCAATGTGGTTGCCGGAATACACCAGATTGAAGCCGTAGCATTCGCCCATCGTTTCGGTGCAGTCGCTGCGCTTGACGGCAAAGAACGGGTTGTGGCGGTTGGAGCTGGTGCCGGTGATGGAGCCGATCGAAAACGCGCCGCTGTTCAGAACGTGCTCATGCTTATACCGTTCACGGATCCACGCGCCGTCAAAGCTCAGGAAGGTGTAGTTGCCGCGCTGCAGATCAAGCTGCATGCTCATCAGCGACTTGATGCGGAACGGCCGCTTGCCCGTGTTGACCAGGCGCACGCTGCGGGTGATGACGTTGCAGTCCTCAAACACGGTATAGAACATGTGCAGCTCGGCGCCGAGGATCTGATCCTCCAGCACCACGGTCAGCGTTTTGCTTTCGCCATAAGACGACGGCAGACCTTTCAGCTCCGGCTTGACCTCGCTGACAGACGCGCTCTTGAACAAAAAGTCTGTGGTATAGATGTCGTCCGCAGACAGCACCTGCATCGCCGGGACCCGGTAATCGCCCTTACCGTAGGCGGAATATTCCAGCGCGATGTGGTCCAGCGACAAAGAGGTGTCCTTTTGCGACCGGGGCGACGCATTGCTGTAGCCGCATTCATGCTTGTCATAGAGATAAGTCATGTCGTCGCTGTGGCGGATTCTTTTGCCGTAGTACATCCCCTCCATCTGACCGGACGGCAGCGCGCGAAAGATGTAGCTGGTGTCTTTGGTTTGAAGGTGAAACACATTTTCTTTGCTGCAATAAATCATAAGCTTCTCCTGTTCCGCGCATTTGCGCATAAAATATCAGTTTTATTTTATATGATTCTGCCAATAAAGTCAATCAAAAAGCGTCAGAATAGTGAAAAACTGCCAAATAAGATTGGGCACTTTTTTACCGGAAGCACGGCCGAGCACAGCAAAAAGCACGCCTGCAGGAAACAGACGTGCTTTTATACGGTGGTTTGAAATCAGAAGGAGAAGTAGACGTCCAGACCGGACACGGTGTAAGGCATATCCAGCTCTTTGAGCGCCTTGGTCACACCCTGCAGCATCTCAAAGTCTTTCATCGTGACACGGACGTCAAGGCGCAGGTCGGGATAGGTCTGGAAGCTTTGCGCCTTGCCCGGGGTGGTGAAGCGGATGAAGCCCGGCGTGAAGCCCGTGATCCACCAATAGGTACCGTAGGGACGGTCGAACTCATGGACCCATTCCTGCTTGTCGGAGTCATAGCGATACAGCGACATCGCCATCATCAGGCGGTCGTCGTCTGCCGCGCAGTCATAGTGCTCCGCGTCGCGGTCGGTATACTTGACATAAACGCCGACCTCGCCGCCGTAAAGGACCATGCCGTACTGGCCTTTCCACGGCTGGATCATCCAGTCGCGGCCCTGATACTTGAACTTGATGCGCGTGGTGTCATACTGGATCATCACAAACTGCGACGCGATGTCATAGGTTGCATTGAAGCCGAAGTTGCGCTGCCACGGGTCGTCCGCCGTGTAGAACACCTTTTCTTTTTCGTCATACAGATACCCGAGGATACCGCTCTTCATCACGCCCGGCGCAAAGTCGGCCTGCGGCTCTTCCGCATAGACATAGTGGTGCGTGACCACGTCGCTGAACCGGCTGTGATAGCCGCCCTCTTCCGCTGTTTCGCCGTTGAGCACCACGGCGCGCACGCGGTACTGATAATCGCCGCTCTTTTCGATGTTCTTTTCGGCATAATAAGCGCGCGCCACGCCTTTGTCGTTGACATAGGTGCCGCCCGCGGTGCGTTCGCCGAAGCGCCACTCGCCGAGATCATTGTCATAATAATAGATGTCATACATTTCCGCACCCGGCACGGCGTCCCACTCCACAACGATGCTGTGGCCGGAACCGGTGGCGGTCTTGAGGTTCTTCGGCACATCGGGAACAGCGCGCACGGTCAGAACTTCACTGTATTCGGAATAGACCATCTCGCTGCCGTCTTTGAAATAGGCGCGCACACGATAGGAATATTCCTGGCCCGGGTTCAGCGTTTTGCCGCTTTCGGCAGCGGTCGCGTCAAACACCGTGTCTTTGACGTTGCCGATCAGCTTCCAACTGCCGCCGACCAGCTTTTCCACTTCATAGCCGTCCACATCTGTCAGGGCGTCCCAAAGCAGATAGAGCTGGTTGGTGGAATCCAGCGAGAACTTCAGTTTGGCCACGGTGCCAAACGTCGTGGAGGCGGTCAGCGCTGGGCTGAACGCTGCGCGATAGGTCGTGCCGGCATACTCGGAAACAGCGCGGACCACATAGGTATGTGTGGAATCAGACGCCAGGCCCTTGATCTGATAGGTCGTTTCCGCCGTTTCGCCAACCAGCACGCGCTTGCCGGCGGCGTTGACCTCATAGATCAGATAGTTCGACGCGCCGTCCGCCTTGGTCCAGAACAATGTCAGGCTGTTGTAGGTCGCGTTCTTCAGCGTCACGGCCGCCACCTTTTTCGGCTTGAACGCCAGCTTGACCGCCGGGCTCACCGTGCCGGAGATCGTGACGGTGCCGTTGGTGGAAACGGGACGCACGCGGAAATAGACCACACCGTGTGAGCAGTCCATTTTGACCTGATGGGTCGTCTTCTTAACCGTTGCAAGCGCCACAAACTGTTTTTCGGTCGCCGCGTCGCGCTGCTCGATCACATAGCGGTTGGCGCCGGGCACCGCATCCCAGCTCAGCGTCACAGACGCCGCCGTCTGGTTGGACGCTGAAACGGCGGCCAGTGCGCCCGGTTTCACCGTGACCTTGGCCGCGGGGCTGTTGGCCGCAAAGCTGGTCATGCCGTTCTGCTTTGCAAAGCTGCGCACGCAGTAATAGGTCTTGCCGGTCGCATAGCCGGATTTTACCGTATAAGACGTGGCCTTTGACGAACCGACGGCCTTGTAGTTGGAAGAGAACGCGTCTTTGCGATAGATCTTATAGACGGTCGCGCCGGCCGCGGCTTCCCAACTGAGCACCACGGTCTGGCCGTCCTTGACCTTTGCGTCCACAGACGTGACCGCTTCCGGCTGGGTCAGCACGTCCAGCACGGCGGAATAACCGCCCGTGGTCTTGCCCTGATAGGCACGCACGCGATAGCTGTATGCTTTGCCGGCGGCAACGGATGTGTCTTTCCAGACTGTCGACGTGGTTTTGGCCACCTGTGTCCAGGCGTCGGCCGAGGCGCTGTAGCGCTCGACGCGATAGCCGTCCGCGCCGGAGACGGCGTTCCACTTCAGCTTGACCACCAGGTCGGTGATCACGGTCGCCTGCAGCCTCTTGACGGTGCCCGGCCCGGCGGCAAACGACACGGCCGCCGTGCTCATCAGCATCAGCAGGCAGAGCAAAAGCGCAAGTGTGGTTTTCATCATACGTTTCATGGTTCGATCCTCCTGTTCTGTTTGTGTCTTCAGTTTAGCAAAAAGCAAGGTTCTTTTCAATACAATTCGGATGAACGGTCGGGTTTTCGGGATGAACGGTCGTCAGATAAACTGTTTGCCGCCCACCGGACGCACACTCAGCACATAACAGGCGTCCTGATTGAACAGCGCGCGCATCGCGGCCAGATAGTCCGCAAGCAGATCATTCGGCACAAAGGCCTGGATCGTTCCGGCAAAGCCGCCGCCGTGCACACGCCACGCGCCGCGCCCTTTCAGCAAATCTTCGCTCACGGCCAGCGCCAGCGACAACGGCTGCTTTGTGGGATACCTGGATGTAAAGACGTTTTGATTATACTGATAGGACGAGCGGCCGCTTTCGATCACCGTGGCTTTGAATGTTTCAAAGTCGCCGGCAGACAGTGCGTCAAACTCGCGCTCCACCCGCTCGTTTTCACCAAAGAAGTGCAGCGCGCGCAGCACGGCGCGTTCCGAGATCGCTTTGGCCAGCGCCGCGGCGTTGTCAAGGACCTGCTGCTTTGTGACCTCGCGCAGCACGGTTTTGCCGAAGTAGGCGGCCACCGCCTCCATCTCGCTGCGGATGGCGGCATAATCGTCTGTCAAGTCAGAGTGGCTGCCCAGGGTGTCGATGATGCAAAGCGAATGCCCGCAGGACGCAAAATCAAAGTTGACGCGCTCCACCACCGGGGCGGCGGGGTCGGCAAAGTCGATCTTGACAAAGCCGCCGACCGAGCAGGCCATCTGGTCCAGCAGACCGCAGGGCTTTTTGAAATGCACGTTTTCGGCATACTGCGCGATCCTGGCCAGCTCAACGGGCGAAACGGCGCCGTCGTTATACAGCTCGTTCAGGATGGTGCCGACCAAAATCTCAAACGCCGCCGAGCTGGACAGCCCGGACCCGGACAGAACCATGGACGCCGTGGCGGCGTCAAAGCCGCCGACCTTGTAGCCGCGCTGTGCAAACCCGGCCAGAATGCCGCGCACCAGCGAAACGCTGCGCCCGGCGTCGGCGTCATGAACCGAAAGGTCGCCGCAGTCCACCACATCCATGGGGTACCCGGCAGACTTGATGCGCACGGTGAACTCGTCATTTTTGGCCGCGGCGCCCACCACGTCCAGACTGATGCTGGCGGCCAGGACCTTGCCGTGGTTATGGTCGGTATGGTTGCCGCCGACCTCCGTGCGCCCGGGGGCGGAAAACAGATGAACGTCGCGGTTGCCGCTCGGGTCAAACCGTTCGGCAAAATCGTCTGTCACCGCGGCAAAGCGCGTGTATTGCCGGTCAAACAGCTCCGGGGTATAAGCGGCCGCAAAGCTGTCGTCCAGCGCCCGCTCCCGCAAGAGCCGGCGAACCTCATTCAAAGCAGGCATGGTCATTTCTCCTTTTCATTCTTTTGTTGATCCTTTTGCTGAATTGTCTGTGTTCTCCAGAAACTTCGCTGCTTCTTCTGCCGAATTGTTTTTATCCTTTTTTCCAACCCCGAACGGACGCATGAGCAGCCGGTCCTGCGACACCTGGATGACGCCGTTGAGCGCCAGAATGACAAAGCCGGAAAACAGCGACAGGAACACGAACGGCAGCAGGAATCTTGCCGACATCGGGTCATAAACGTTCCGGCCGATCAGGGTATAGGAAAACAGTTTATAAGAAAACCCGACCAGCGACACGATCAGATATTTCCAGAACGGGATATCCGTCGTTCCGTAAAGCTGGCTGACCGAATTGATGGGCATCATCGGCACCAGCCGCAGCACAAACAGCACCACGGCAGAACCGACCTGATTGCTGTCGATAAATTCAGACGCGCCCTTGTAGCGCGCAAGGATCTTTTTGGCGTTGCCGCCGCCGTAGCGCTTGCCCCAAAGGTATTTGATCGTGAACAGCAGCGTCAGGCCGATCACGTTGATCGGGATCGCCAGATACCATTCAAACACAACGCCGCTTGCCACACAGATGCAGGCGAGCGGGAACCACGGGATCACCGCTTTCAGCACAAAATTCAGCAGGATGAGCATCACGGAATACCAGGTCGCGCCGTTGGTCTGCATCCAGGTTTCAAAATGCGCCAGCGTGTCGGTATAGTTGTGATACCACTTGACAAAGCCCTCCTGCTGCGCCAGGCGCAGGATCACAACCAGCGCCAGCGCAAACAAAAAACAAATCAGCGCGGCAACGTTCAGGACCTTGCTGCGGGTTTTTCCGTCTTTCAAAAAGCTCCCCCCAAAGCAGTTTTCGCTGCAAAGAGCATACTTACAGAGTCTAATTTAGTCTATTCTATAACAAACCCCTCTGTCGGTCAACGGTTTTTTAAAAATTTAAAAATGTTTTCACAGAAATTTGATTTTTGTCACAAGTTGCCGCCGCGGTTTTTTTCTGCAGAAACGGTTGTTTTTTTCAGCAAGGAATGATAGAATAAAGACATCAATCCCATGAGGTGATCTTTATGAAACGACCTCTTGCGCTTTTGCTCGCGTGCATCCTTCTGCTGACGACGTTTGCGGGCTGCGGCAAAAAGAAACCCGGCGCCAAAGCCGACGACACGGCGGAATATGAGGCGCTGTATGCCCCGGTGCTGAAAAAATATAAGCAGGCCTTTGAAGAGGAATGGCCGCGCGAAAAGTTTCTTGAAACCGGCCTTGCGCCGAACCTTGCCGGCCTTGAAAAAACAGCCGAACCGTCGTTCGCCTTCCTGGACCTGAACAACGACAAAACGCCCGAGCTGTTCATCGGCCGCGCGGACGAAGCCGCCACGGTCTATGACCTGTATACCGCAGACGGCGAGAGCATCAAACAACTGACCGACACGGCGAAGGAACCCGTCCTGACGCTGACCGATGACAACCGTCTGGTCGATGAGATCGACGATTATGAATCGCTGGAAGTCACGACGTTCTACAAGATGGACGACGACAGTCTGACCCCGACCGACAGCTACATCCACGACGCGGGCATGATCATCGACGGCATGGACGCGTGGTACCACGCGACCGGCGAGCTGCCAAAGAGCGAAAGTGAATTCTATGCCGAAGACATGGATGTCATCAGCAAAGACGACTATGACCGGGGCGCAACAGGCTACACCGAAGCAAAGCTGGCAATGAAGGAGTTTGCCGAGCTGGTGCTGCCGGACAACGTGGAAGACCTGGACCTCAGCCCGGAAGCGCGTGCAAAAACGCTGTATGCCCCGGTCATTGAAATGTATCGGGAAGCGTTTGCAAAAGGGTTGGACATGGGCGAATTGCTTGAAAAAAACTATGAAGTCAACTACTTTGGTGACAGCCCTGTATTTATGCCGATCCGTTCTCCCGACTTCAGTATCTGTTACTTGTTCAGCTACGGTTCTGTCGATGACTCCGGTTACATGTTCCAAGACCTCGACAATGATGGCAACCCTGAAATGATCACGGGAAGAACAACAAGCGATGATAACAGCATCCTTGATTTGTTTACGATCAAAGACGGGGTACCTGTCAAAACCATCCAAAGCTTTGAGCGCAACCTGCTCTACCTTTGTACCGACGGACGGATCGCGCGTTACAATCACGGCGGATACGATACGAATACAATGGAATTCTATGAATACAAAAATGGTGCTCTTCACTTCGTCGAAGTCTATTTCCAGGACAGTGGCGAATGTTTCCATGCCACTGCAGAGACCGTTTCTGATAGTAGCAAGCAGCAACCGATCACGAAGGAAGCACTGGAAAAGGCTTATGACATCGATAAAGTCAAACTCACGCTTACACCGTTCAGCGCTGAGGAACCGGCAAGCGAACCCGAAAATGACAACACAATGATTCCGACAGAAGGAACGCCTCCGGTTGACAACAATGTCTATCATGTTGGCGACACATTTGAGTTTGGTTCCTATCCGCAGTCGGAAGTCTCGGAAACAACCGCCCTGAAGGCCGCAGCCGATGCTGCCGTCTGGAAGAGCTATAAATATTACAGCGGAACAGAATACAGCGGACACCCAACAGGCTGGGTTGAAGGCTCTTCATGGGATACAAGCGTAAATGGAAGTACAAAGTCTGATGACTATATGAAGTTTGCAGATTTCTTCTGTGACGGTGAAAAATACCGTGCCGTTGTTTTTTCGCAGTATCGTCCAGCGATTACAACATCGCAAGCAACCTCAGAACACTCCTATCAGGACGATAACGGATATACAGTGAATCATGTTTACTACTTTCGATATGAACCTCTCAAATGGCGCGTACTTGATCCTGTATCTGGCCTTGTAATGTGCACTTCTATCATTGATGCGCAAGCTTTTCAGAATATTGTTTTTTACAAATCCAAAAACGACAATTATCGGGATTCATGCTATCAGGATAAAAAATACATAAATCCCGCAAACAAATACTCCACATCGGACATTCGTGACTGGCTGAATCATGATTTCTATGAAACAGCATTTACAAAGCATCAAAAAGAACAGATACAGTTTATTGAAAACGACAGTTATGATTCACCGGTCGGAAAGATATTCCCTCTTTCCGATAGTGAGGTAAGAAATCCTGACTACGGGTTTAGTCCTGAGTGGCACGAAGATTCTGCACGTATATTACAGCCACCCAGCGATTATGCGCGTTGTCAAGGCCTCGATTTAAGAGAGGACTGGCTTCTACGCTGCGAAGGACTTCACGCCAAAGATTCTTGCGGCGTTTTCGCTACTGGTGAAGTGCACGAAGTGAATACCGTATACGACACAAGTTCCGGCATTTGTCCCGCAATGAACTTGTCTGTTGTCAAAATGGATCCCACGATTTCAATTAATTTGTATTCGACACACAGCTAACTGTTGTCTGTAATTCTAAACAATACAATCTATTTTCACAGGAGGTCTTTTTATGCGCACCACATGGAAAAAGCTGCTTGCCCTTTGTCTCGCGCTGCTGCTGGCCGTCGCGATCTTTGCGGCCTGCGGCAAACAAAAAACCGACGGTTCCGCCGACCCTGCGGGCGCCGACGCATCCGCCGCCCGGGGCGACGTGACCGAAAAGGCAACCTCCCCCGCGTCCGCCGAACCCGAACCCGCCGAACCGACGCAACCGACCGCGGCCGACACCACCGAAGCCAACCCGACCGAACCCGACGCGCCCACGGAACCCGAGCCCGAACCGACGCCGGCCACCGACCCCGTCCCCGAAAAAACGGCGGATGACATTTATAGCGAAGTACTGCAGACATACATGGACAAATGGGACGCGAGCGAAGATTTCATCTATCGCGAATACGCCTTTCACGACATTGACGAGGACGGCACCGACGAGCTGATCGTCCACGACGGCGCCGGTGAAATGGACCGCACTTACTACTTTTATACCGCCAAAAACGGCGCGGCGATCCACCTCGGCGACTGCGAGGGCTGGCACGCCGCGCTGAGCGACGGCGACCGGTGCGTCACCCTGCGCGCCGGCATGAACGGTGAAGGCGTCGCCACCCGCATCTCGATTGCGGACGACGCGCTGCTGATGGACGAGGGGGAAGCCTACACCTTCCCGCCGACGCCGGACTTCGGCCCCGACATCGAATTTACGACCTATTAAAAGGAGGCACACCATGGACCTTGTGATTTTGGACGGCCATGCCGAAAACCCGGGCGACCTGCGCTGGGACTGGCTGGCCGACGTGGTTGACAGCTATACCGTATATGACCGCACGCCGCCGGCGCTGGTGCTCGAGCGCAGCCGTGACGCCGACATTCTGGTGACCAACAAGACCGTACTCACCAAAGAGATCATCGACGCGCTGCCAAAGCTCAAATTCATCGCGGTGCTCGCCACGGGCTACAACGTCATCGACGTGGACGCCGCCCGGGCGCACGGCGTTCCCGTGTCCAACATCCCGGCCTACAGCACCGACGGCGTGGCGCAGTTGGTCTTTGCATTCGTGCTGGAGCTGGTGAACCGTGTTGCGCTGCACAACGACAGCGTCAAGCGCGGCGACTGGACCGCCTGCCCCGACTTCTGCTATCAGGCGGCGCCGATCTCGCTGCTGCACGGAAAGACCTTCGGCATCTTCGGCTTTGGCCGCATCGGCACGGCCGTCGCCAACATTGCAAACGCCTTTGGCATGCGCGTGCTGGTGTGCACGCCGCATGCGCGTACCTATGACGGGTTCGGCAGCGTGGAATTCGTTTCGCTGGAAACGCTGCAAAAAGAAAGCGACGTGCTGTCGCTGCACTGCCCGCTGACAAAGGAGACCGCCGGTCTGGTGAACGCGGACTTCATCGCAAAGATGAAGCCGACCGCGTACCTCATCAACACCTCGCGCGGGCCGGTCGTCAACGAAGCGGACCTTGCCGCCGCGCTGGACGCGGGCAGACTCGCCGGCGCGGGCGTGGACGTGCTCTCGACCGAGCCGCCGAAGGCAGACAATCCCCTGCTGACCTGCGAACGCTGCCTCATCACGCCGCACATCGCGTGGGCCAGCTTTGAGGCGCGCACCCGGCTGATGGGCATTTTCCGCGAAAACGTGGAAAACTTTTTGCACGGAACGCCGTCGAACGTGGTGAACTGAACCGACCGTCAAATAAATCCGTCCGGCTGCTGCGGGTTCTGCCCCGGCGGCCGGCGTTTTTTGCACGTGCGGTTTTGAATATAAAAGTGAAGCGTCAAGAATTATCCATGTTTAACGTGTCAACTTTTGATCAAATGAAGTTTTTTGCAACGTTAACTTGCATTTTTGTGAAAATGTCAAGAACTTCCTGCGCGGGACGCCGTCGAACGTGGTGAACTGAACACATCATTAAACAAACCGTCCGGCTGCTGTGGGTTCTGTCCCGGGCGGCCGGCGTTTTTTTGCGCGCGGTTTTTCCGGAACAAAAAAAGTTTTGCTTGCAATTTTCTTTATAAAAGAGGTGTGATATGATGTAAGTGCCAAACAGATTCGGGACAAATTCCTGATCTATACCTAACAATCAAATAATACGGTGGCTCACTTTTGAAAAAGTGCGTCCTATCTTGCTATTGTATTATTTGATTGTATAGTGAGAATCTGTTTGGCGACATGATGGACGGCATTTTTTATGCGTCCTTCATGGGCGCATTTTTTATTATCCAAAAGAGGTGCAAAAG
Source organism: Clostridia bacterium (assembly GCA_017434855.1). Taxonomy (GTDB): domain Bacteria; phylum Bacillota; class Clostridia; order Oscillospirales; family Acutalibacteraceae; genus UBA6857. The sequence goes on along the minus strand of JAFRUA010000003.1, from coordinate 22,778 downwards.
GATCGGAAAGCGCAGGAACCACAAAAAAACAAGCAGACCCGTCAAAAGATATGTAAAACCATTCACAGGAGGAAAAAATCATAATGGAGAATAAAATAATCAAATTTCCTATCGCAGCGATTCTCTTTTTAATATTTGCTATTTTTGAGTTTTTGGGGCTCTGTCTCTTTGTTATTATTGAAATCGTTGAAAACCAAACTTCTAATGAATCTGAAATAATAGTTTCAGCTGTGGTTTCATCTGCCCTTCTCATTGCACCACGTATCTTTACCGGTATTGTTTTGCTGCAGAAAAAGCTGAACAAGTTACTGTTTATTGCAACCATTCCGTTCATCGCCGTATCCGGATATTATTTGATTATCGACTTTTCCGTAGGTCAAGTAATTCAGGTCTTCGCCTACCTTTTGCTGACATTCATTGTGGGAACGGCAACGCTTCCTCAACTTTCAGCGTGTCAGAAAATTGCAAAGCGCATCTACTTTTTGCCCGCTATCCTTTATTTTTCATCAGCGTTAATCAATGTTATTATTATGTTCGCCCGCTTCCCTTCTCCAGATAGGATCACAGATTTGTTTGACGCAATACTATTTGCAGTCGCATTGTTCCTTTTCGCATCATGGTGTATGGACCCATATACAACCATTCCTGTACAAAACGCGGCAGACGACCCGAACGCCGCCGCGCCGTCCGAATATGACGAGGCGTATTGCAGCCTGGAGAAGCACATCGTTCTTTGCCTCTTTACGTTCGGGATCTGGCCTTACATCTGGATCTACAGAACCACGAAATATTTGAACAAAACGCCCGGCGCAGAGCAGTACGATCCGACGAACAAGCTCCTGCTTTGCATGTTCGTACCCTTTTACAGCATTTACTGGCTGTATAAACACGGGCAAAGAATCGACGCGTTTTCAAAAGCCAAGGGGCTGTATCAATCCGACATGGCAACGCTTTGCCTGATCCTCGGCATCTTCATTCCGATCGTTGCCATCATTTTGATGCAGAACAAAATCAATGCGCTTTGTATGGCAAAGCCCGCACCCGTTCAAAACGCGGCGCCGACGAGCAACCCAAATGACGGTTCCGCACTTTAAAAACCGCGTTTCCCGCTTTTGATCAGGCATCACACAATCACAGAAAATTCATAAAATCCGCCGCTGAAAATTGCCGCTGCATCTTGCAACGGCAAATATTTTTTGCTATACTGTAATTTGTATGGCACGTTCGCGTGCAAGTTTGAACAACGGAGGCTAAACAATGAAACAACTCAACATCGGCATCATCGGCGCCGGCCGCATCGGCAAGGTCCACATGAAGTCCATCACCTACAGCGTCCCCGGCGCAAAGGTGCTCGGCATCACCGACGTCTTTCAGGACGCGCTGCCGGCCCTCGCCGCGGAGTACGGCATCGAAAAGATCTATAAGGATTACACCGAAATGCTGGCCGACCCCGCCATCGACGCGGTGCTGGTCTGCTCTTCCACCGACACGCACGCCGACATCTCCATCGCCGCGGCAAAGGCGGGCAAGCACGTCTTTTGCGAAAAGCCCGTGGACCTGACGCCGGAAAAGGTGCAGGCCGTCATCGACACGGTGAAAGAGACCGGCGTCAAGCTGCAGGTCGGCTTTAACCGCCGCTTTGACCACAACTTTGCCCACATCCGCGAGCTCATCAACGAAGGCAAGATCGGCAAGCTGGAGCTGGTGAAGATCACCTCCCGCGACCCGGAGCCGCCACCGGCAAAGTATGCGGCGGTGTCCGGCGGCATTTTCCTTGACATGACGATCCATGATTTTGACATGGCATGCTTCATCGCGGGCAGCGAGGTTGAAGAGGTCTATGTCAACGCGGCGTGCCTGGTGGACCCCGCCATCGGCGAAGCCGGCGACGTGGACACGGCCATCATTTCGCTGAAGTTCAAGAACGGCGCCATCGGCGTGATCGACAACTCCCGCCGCGCGGCCTACGGCTATGACCAGCGCGTGGAGGCGTTCGGTTCGCTCGGCGCTGCCATAGCGGCCAACGACACCCCGACCAACGTCACGCTCATGACTGCCGACGGCGTGCAGACCGACAAGCCGCTGTATTTCTTCCTGGAACGGTACATGCAGTCCTTCCGTGACGAGATGCTGCAGTTTGTTGAGGCGATTCAGGAAGACAAGCCGACCCCGACGACCGGCGAAGACGGCCTGGCCGCCATTCTGATCGCCCTGGCTGCGAAAAAGAGCGTCAAAGAGGGCCGCCCGGTCAAGCTGACCGAGATCATGTGAGGAGGCGCCGATATGGACAAACGATTGCTTCCCGGCCCGAAGGAATGGCCCTTCGGCTACAATGCTATTACAAACTTTGCAGACGCCGAACCGAAGACGATGATGGACTTCGGCATCCTGCGCCAAAAGGCGGGCGACGTCTTCACCGACAGTCAGCACATGGAGCGCGCATATCTTTTGGTATACGGCAAAGCGAAGGTGGAATTTGACGGCCGGTGCTTTGAGATCGAGCGCGACAACTGCTTTGACTTTGACCCGTGGGTCCTGTCCGTTCCCAACGACATCAAGGTGACCATCACCGCGACTGCCGAAAGCGAGTGGACGGTGCACCGGACCGACAACGAAAAGACGTTCCCGTGCAAACTCTATACGCCGGAGGAATGCGCCAGCGAGCAGCGCGGCAAGGGCACCATGCGCGAAGCATCCACCCGCATCGTGCGCACCGTGTTCGATTACAGCAACGCGCCGTGGTCCAATCTTGTTGTGGGCGAGGTCATCGGCTTCCCCGGCAAGTGGTCCAGCTATCCGCCGCACACCCATCCCCAGCCGGAGATCTATTACTACAAGTTCAATCCGGCGCAGGGCTACGGCTTTGCCGAGTTGAGCGAAGACGTGGTCAAGACCCACAACAACTCCACCGTGCTGATTCTGGAGGAAGAGACCCACCCGCAGACCACGGCCCCCGGCTATGCGATGTGGTACCTTTGGGTCATCCGCCATCTGGACGGCAACCCCTACATCACGCCGTACTTCCTGCCGGAGCACCGCTGGGTGACCGACCCCAAGAACGAAGCGCTGATGTGGCCGAAAGAATGAAGCCATGCTTCATTCTTTCAGATGTTAGATGTTAGACGTTAGACATTAGACGGTGGTCGCGCTGCAGCGTTTCTGTCTTCTTTCAGGTCTCGTCCGCGAAAAGAACGCCGAAGCGATGAAGGGGGAGAAAGATTATGAAAAAAAACTCAGCGATCGTACTTGTGATTCTGACACTTCTCGGCTTCACGCTTTCAGCAGTTGCGGCGCCTGTTTATCTCTATGACTCCGACGTGATTCCGGCAGGCGGCATGTACGCCGTCGCGCACAGAGGCTATTCCGCCGTTGCGCCGGAGAATACCCTCCCCGCCTTCCGGCTGGCCGGCGAATACGGCTTTTGGGGTGCGGAGTGTGATATTTCGCAGACCAAAGACGGCGTTTGGGTCCTGATGCACGACGACACCGTGGACCGCATGACCGACGGCACAGGGTTGGTGTCCGCATTCACTTACGACGAAATTGCAGCGCTGACCATCGACGCCGGCGCAAACGTACAGCAGTTTCCGAACACCAAGATTCCGACGCTTGTGGAGTATCTGGACGTCTGCAGGCAATACGGACTGCATCCGGTCATTGAGATCAAGAGCATTGTCAATGAGGACAGTCTGCCCAGCCTTGCCGCGGTTTTGCGTGCGCGGGAAGAAAAAGACGCGTTTGTCATCATCAGCTTCGGACGGGAGATTGTTACCGGCATCAAAGCGCTGCTGCCGGAAGTCCCGACCTATCTGCTTTCCAACCCCGGCACTGCGGAAGACATTGATTTCTGCGTGGAAAACGGGATCGACGGCATCGACGTTTCATACCTTACGCCCGCACAGGTGCTGCAAAGCGCACAGGCGGCCGGTCTGAAAACAATGATCTGGACGGTGGACAGCATGGACGTCGCCGAATCCGGCTATTTGCAGGGCGTGACCGATCTGACGACCAACCTTCTCGTGCCCGGAAAGACCGCATGCCCGCACACAACCGTGACCTTCAAGCGCATCGATGAATCATCGCATCGCTCAGTTTGCACGCTGTGCGGAAAAGCGACGATGGAGCATCATACCTATGGCGACTGGGCGGTCGTGAAAGAAGCCACCACCGAAGAAACGGGACTTGCCAAACGCACCTGTAACGCTTGCGGCGCCACTGAGACGCAAACGATTGCAAAGCTGGAGAAACCAAAGCAAAGCTTTTTCTCCCGGATTGCTCAATGGTTCCGCAATCTGTTCAATAAAGTTGCGTCGTGGTTCCGCTTCTGAACCGCAGACGCCTTTTGAAGCACCGTATTGATCCGTGAAGTTTATACAGTCCCTTCATCCCTTAACATCTCAACCCCTTATCCCCTCAATATACAATGAAAGAGTGTGATGAAAAATGAAACTCACCATGGCGCAGGCCCTTGTCAAATTCCTCGACAACCAGTACGTCAGCTTTGACGGCGTAGAAACCAAGTTCGTCAAAGGCATCTTCGGCATCTTCGGCCACGGCTGCGTGGTCGGCATCGGCCAGGCACTGGAACAGGGCGGCCACAGCCTGACCTATTATCAGGGCCACAACGAGCAGGGTATGGCGCACGCCGCCATCGCCTTTGCCAAGCAGAACCACCGCCGCCGGATCATCGCCTGCACGTCGTCCATCGGCCCGGGCGCGCTGAACATGGTCACCGCCTGCGGCACCGCCACGGCAAACCGCATCCCGCTGCTGGTGCTGCCGGGCGACACCTTCGCCTGCCGCCAGCCGGACCCCGTGCTGCAGCAGATCGAGCAGCCCACCGCCGTGTCCACCACGGCGAACGACGCCTTCCGCGCCGTGTGCAAATACTGGGACCGCATCGAGCGCCCCGAACAGCTCATGACCGCGTGCATCAACGCCATGCGCGTGCTGACCAGCCCCGCCGACACCGGCGCCGTGTGCATCGCCATGCCGCAGGACGTGGAGGCCGAAGCCTTTGATTATCCGGACTATTTCCTGAAAAAGCGCGTGTGGTACATCGACCGCCAGCGCCCCTCGGCGCGCGAGATCGACGCCGCGATCGACCTGATCAAAGACGCGAAAAAGCCGATGATGATCGTCGGCGGCGGCGTGACTTATTCCGAAAGCTGGAAGACCGCGCTGGCCTTTGCGGAAAAATACAACATTCCCATCGGCGAAACCCAGGCCGGCAAGGGACAGATCCCCTTTGACCACCCGCTGAACATGGGCGGCGTGGGCGTCACCGGCGGCGCGGCGGCCAACGCCATCGCCAAGCAGACCGACCTTGTCATCGCCGTCGGCACCCGTCTGACGGACTTCACCACCTGCTCCAAGTGGGGGTTCCAGAACCCGGACGTCAAGATGCTGTCCATCAACGTGTGCGCGTTTGACGCGTTCAAGATGGATTCCGTCGCCGTGCTGGCTGACGCAAAAGAGGCGCTGAACGCCATCATGGCAAAGCTGGACGGTTACTCGAGCGGCTGGACGACCGAGTACCAAGAGGCGCAGAAAGCATTCTTTGCCGAGATCGACCGCATGTACAACATGCAGTTGAAGGACGGCTTTTCGCAGACCCGCGCGCTGGGCATCATCAACGACTTTGCCGCGAACGACGCCATCGCGATCGGTTCCTCCGGCTCCCTGCCCGGCTGCATGCAGCGGCTGTGGAAGTCCAAGGGCGAGAACACCTACCACATGGAATACGGCTTCTCCTGCATGGGGTACGAGATCTGCGGCGCGCTGGGCGCGAAGCTGGCCGCCCCCGACAGGGACGTCTACACCATGGTCGGCGACGGCAGCTTTCTCATGCTGCACAGCGAGCTTTACACCGCCGTGCAGGAAAAGGCGAAGATCAACGTCATGCTGTTTGACAACGAAGGCTGGGGCTGCATCGAAAACCTGCAGAACAACCAGGGCACCGACACCTTCGGCACCCGTTTCACCCGCCGCACCGACAGCGGCTTCCTCGACGGCGACGTTATTATGACCGACTACGCGAAGATCGCCGAGGGCTACGGCTGCAAGAGCTATCGCGTGACGAACGAGGACGAGCTGAAAGCCGCGCTGGAGGATTCCAGAACCTACGACATCCCCGTGCTGTTCGACATCAAGGTCGCGCACAAGTCCATGTCCGACGGTTACGATTCCTGGTGGCGCGTCGGCGTCGCAGAGGTTTCCACCAGCGAGACCGTGCAGAAGGCGTATGAGGAGATGTCTGCCGAAATCAAAAAGGCACGGCTGTATTGATGTATGGAATTTGATTCTGTTCAGGTGCAGCGGGCGTATGAGATTGCCGCAAACGCACACGCCGGGCAAGTGGACAAGGCGGGGAAGGATTATATCAGCCACCCGCTGACGGTTGCATCTTTTGTTGAAACGGACGATGAAAAAACCGTTGCACTGCTGCACGACGTGGCAGAGGATACTCCCGTCACGCTGCAGGACCTGCGCGACGCGGGCTTTTCGGAAGCGGTGGTCCATGCCGTGGACTGCGTGACGAAACGAAGCGGAGAACCGCTGCGGGATTATCTTCAGCGCGTCAAGAGCGACAAACTTGCAACGGTCGTCAAGCTGGCCGACCTGCGCCACAACAGTGACCTGACGCGCATCCCGTACCCGACCGAGCGAGACCTTGCCCGGGTGGAACGGTATCAAAAAGAAATCGCGTTTTTGAAGGGTGAACCGGGATCTTATGAAGAATATTTTTGACGACGACCAGTTCATCCAGCCCACATTTCTGATTGGGCACCTCTAAAAAATGAAACATAAGGAGAGCATAGTATGTTAAACAAAGACAAAGTAAAGCTTGCCATCGCGCCCATCGCGTGGACCAACGACGACCTGCCCGACCTGGGCGCGGAAAACACCTTTGAACAGTGCATCAGCGAAATGGCGCTGGCGGGCTTCACCGGCAGCGAGATCGGCAACAAGTATCCGAAGGATGTTGAAACGCTGAAGCACAAGCTCGACGTGCGCGGCATGCGCATCTGCAACGCATGGTTTTCTTCGCTGCTGCTGAGCGAGGGCTATGACGCCACAATCGAAGCGTTCATCAAGCACCGCGACTTTTTGCACGCGCTGGGCGCCAAAGTCATCGGCGCGTCCGAGCAGGGCAACTCCATCCAGGGCAAGCCCGTGTCCATCTTCGGCGAAAAGCCGGTCTATACCGACGCACAGTGGGACCTGATCGTCAAGGGCTTCAACGAGATGGGCCGCCTTGCCAAGGAAAAAGGAATGGTTTTCACCATTCATCACCACATGGGCACGGGCGTGCAGACTGCCGAAGAGATCGACAAGCTGATGGCGCTGACCGATCCGAACCTTGTGTACCTGCTGTATGACACCGGCCACCTGGCCTTCAGCGGCGAAGACGCCATCGGCGTGCTGAAAAAGTACGTTCACCGTGTGAAGCACGTCCACCTCAAGAGCATCCGTCAGTCCGTCATCGACGACGCCAAGGCCAAGGGCTACAGCTTCCTCGACGCGGTGCGCGCCGGGTCGTTCACCGTCCCCGGCGACGGCGACTTTGACTTTACGCCGGTGTTTGACATTCTGGCCGACGCCGACTATGAGGGCTGGGTCGTGGTCGAGGCCGAGCAGGATCCCGCCAAGGCGAACCCGTTTGAATACGCGGTTTTGGCGCGGAACTATATCAGGGAGAAAACAGGACTGTAAGACGGTGTTCCTTTCGGTGCACTTCAGTTTGCAGCGTACAGTCAAGGCCGCAGGCAATATGTAACGAATGCTTTGTTTTGTCCGCGCAAAAAAGGGACTGTCCATTTCGCGCTCGTTGATTCTGTCGGGCTTTCGGCGCATCGCCGCAGGCGGCGCCCCACAACTCCACACTGCAAACTGCACACTGCAAACTTATACAAGGAGCGTGAAATCATTTGAACGACTTTACGTTTTTTCAGATCACGGACCTGCATCTGTTTGCCGCCGAGCAGCTCGGCGCTCACGGAAAATACTATGACCTCAAGGCGGCCATGGACCAGAAGTGCATGAAGGAATCGGTCAGGATCATTGAGGCTGCCTTTGATGAACTGGTCGCCGACAAAGCGGTCGACACCGTGATCATTTCCGGCGACGTGACCTTTGACGGCGAAAAAGCAAGCCACGACCTGCTGCTGCCGCTGCTGCAAAAAATGAAAGACGCCGGAAAGCGCGTCTATGTGATGACCGCGACCCACGACTATGCCAAGATCGCGCAAAGCTACACTGAGCACGGCTCCTTCAAGGTGCCGAGCTATACCCGCGACGAGCTGGAAACGCTGTACTTCGACTTCGGCTGGAACGAAGCGGTCAGCATCCACGAGCCGTCTCATTCCTATGCGCTCAAACTCGCGCCGGGGCTGCGGCTGCTCATGCTCAATGACGACGGCGACGGCGAGGCGTTCTGCGGCTATGACGCCGACCAACTGAACTGGATCAAAGACCAGGCCGCCGAAGCGAAGACCGACGGCGCGCGCGTGATCGCCGTGACGCATCACCCCATGCTGCCGCCGGCCAGGATCTATCCGGTCTTTTCACACCGCGACATGCTGGGCGGTTATGAAACCACGGCGCCCTTTTTTGCCGACCTCGGCATCGAATACATCTTCACCGGCCACACCCACATGCAGTCCATCGAATATCTCGACACGGACAAGGGCAACCGCCTGTATCATGTCAACACGGCGTCCATCACCGGCTACCCTGCCCCGTACCGCAAAATCACGGTGCGCGACGACGGCGTGGACGTTCAAACGAAGTTCCTGCAGGATTTTGACTGGGACCGCGGCGGTCTGTCGGTCGAGACCTATATGAAAAAGCACTTCACCGACATGATCAACGACATCTTCCGGTCGATGGAGCACGACATCGAGCATTTCAAGCTGCTGGCGCGCGGCTTTTCGATGGACGCCAAAACCGTGGACCGACTGAAGCCCGCGCTCAAGCTGCTGGGCAAGGTCATCAATTCCCTGACCTTCAAGGGCCTCGGCCGCATCCTGCTGGTGCCGGGCGCGGTGGACCCCGTCGTTGCCGGCAAAAAGGTCAAGGACTTTATGCTGGAGCTGATTTTGCAGATGTACTCCGGCGTCAAGGTCTATACGCCGGATACGCCGGAATACCGCGCCTTCATGCCCATGGCACAGCGCGTCGGCAAACTCCTCAAGCTCAAGGACCACGCCGGCAACCCGGTGGCGCTGGAGGTGCTGTTTCAGGACCTGATGTTTGACACCGGCGCCTTTGACAACACCAACGCCTTTTTGCCGTATATCCAGCCGAAATAAAACAACCGACCGCTTTGGTACCAATCACCGCAGCGGTCATTTTTTGAAAGGAGTGTTCTGATGTTCAAATCCATCCCGAAGCGGCACCTCGCCGCCCTGACCGCCATCGGGCCGGCGCTGCTGATGGCAGGCAAGGCCCTTGTGACGTTCAACTTCAAGCGCTTCTTTGCGCTGCTGATGGTCTCGACCCAACTGCTCGGTGCCACGTTCACCGACCGCCCCGTCACCCCGTATCAGGACAGACACGTTGACCTGAGCCGTTTTGTGCTCACCTTTGCCGACGAATTTGATCACGGCTTTGACGACGAGATCTGGCAGGGCCACTATGTCTATGGCGACAACGACACCCAGCCGCGCGACACCGCGTACTGGAACCGCGGCCAGGTCAGCTTCACCGACGACGGCTGTCTCAAGATCTCGGTAAGCTACAAAGAGGACGGCCCCGCCGGCGCACACTATTATTCCTACGGCATGGAAACGAACCCCAACAAGAACTACAACGGGCGGCACTGCGGCTTTGAACAGCTTTACGGCTATTTTGAGGTGCGGTGCATCCTGCCGAAGGGCGCGGGCCTGAACCCGGCCTTTTGGCTGCTGACCGACGGCATGTGGGACGACGACACCGACGGCGGCATTTCCGGCTGCGAGATCGACGTGTTTGAAACGCCGACAGACTATGACAAAGGCAGCAAGGACTTCGGCTCCGTCTACCACACCATCCATGTGGACGCCTACGGCGACGCGCACAAAAAAGAGATCCAGGGCTGGTTCTATGCCGACGACCCCTACAATCAGTTCAACACCTACGGTGTGGAATGGAATGAGGACGGCTATATCTTCTATATCAACGGCGTTGAAACGGCGCACACCGACTTTGGCGGCGTGTGTCAGGTGCCGCTGTATCTGATTCTGTCGGTCGGCGTGAACGAAAAGGTTGCAAACAACCGCCATCTGCCGTCAGACTTCATCGTGGACTATGTCCGCGCGTATCAGTACAAAGACAAGATGCCCATTCCGCTGTGATCCGATCACAACATAATGCAGCAGGCGGACCGTGATGATCCGCCTGCCGGTTTTTCCGCAGTTTATGATGCTGTGTCGGTTCTCTCCTCCGGGAACACGGCGTCGATGCGCAGATCCAGCCATTGGACCGGGTGCGGCACATCTCGTGTCGAATATACGCCATACAGTGTGGAAAGGTTCTGGCCGTAGCGGTCCGCGACCTCTGCGAGATACTCGGCATTTGAAATATAGTAGGCCTCTGTCGCCGGGTCGGTGCTCTCATACTTTTTGGAGATTTTATGGACCGTGACCATCTCTCCGTCGTTGGTCAGATAGAATTCATGGCATTCGTTCGTTACATGCATCCATTCAAAGTCCTCCGGGTTAAAGTACCCGTCCTCATTATCGCCGACCATTTCGGTCCCGTGGAATTCAATCATAAAATTGCAGGTACCGCCCGGCGCGGTCAGATAGACGTCGTGATACATCAGCCCGATGCAACTGATCTGTTCCACCTTTCCGTCCTTGACCGTGTGCACGTCGATGAACGGCTCGCTTTCACCGATGAACACGATCAGGTCATCCACGCCGTCATGGGTGACGTCTGCCAGATAGACGGCGTCAGACGCCTTGCTCAGCCCCGCGGCGTATTCGCGATACAGTTCATAGGCCGCCTCGTTTTCCGGTGTTTTTGCTTCGGTACCGGCAGCGTCGGTCACGGTCTGTGCCGTCGCGTCCGCAAGGGTTGTTTTCGTGTACTTGTTCTTTTGCACCCGCATTCCGGCATAAAACCCGCCGGCGCCCGCCGCCGCAATGAGCAGAATGACAAGAATGCATGCGATCGCTTTTTTCATAAGATGTCCTCCTTTTGATTGAACCGCTGCTTTCATCGGCGGTTTATGTTTTACTGACCGTGATGATCCGCCTGCCGGTTACGCTTGGTTCAAAAGAACCTTTCGCTTTTTGACGCAGGCCTTGGGCGCAGAAAGCCCAATCAGAATGGGAAACAGGATGGAGCTCAAAGCATAAGCAAAACCTGCAGAGGTCGCATTGATCAGCGCTTCAGCATATAATTCCATCGAAAGATCCTCAATATAGAAGCGCACAGCCAGTTGAACTGCAAATGAAAGCAGCATGGAAACGATCACCGGAACGAACAGCCTGATCGTGTATGGCCGATCGGTTGCAAGCCAGATCAGAACAAGCGCAGAAAACACAACGATTACAAGCATGAACACGATGATCAGAATCATTGAAATGATCAAAAGCGCTTTCTTTTCTGAAACATTGACTCCAAATGCCGAAACCCGATCCAACAATTGGTTGGTTCTTGAAATTAACGATAGAACGGACATGCGCTTCTTGTCAAAAAAGCTGACTTCATACAACGGCGAAAAATGCATTACAAGAATAAACAGCGACATGATCGTTGTCATGACAGCCACAATCGTCCTCGCGATTCTCGCCGTTCTGTCTTGTTGCAAAGGTGAAGCAGCAACCGGTGTGTCGGGCTGCGGCCGGAGCGGTTGCTGCATAGTGGACTGCCACAGTTCCTGTGGGGACTGCCGGTTTGGGATTGAGGCGACCACTTGCGGCGTAGAAAGCTTTGATGAAGCTGTCGGCAGTACATTTTGCCCGTTCAGCAGTTGCCGCACCGTTTCTTCTGACCAAACGCGCTGCCCGCAATAGCCGCAATAAACCATATCATCCCGCAGCTCTTTTCCGCAATGATTACAATACATCTCACGTCCCCCTTTTTTCACCATCAATATATCGAACTGCCGCTTCGTTGTCAACCCCAATCGGGATGAACGGTCGGTTTTTCGGGATGAACGGTCATGCAGCGCGCGGGCCGCTCCCCCACCGCCGCCCGGCACGGTACCGCAAAGACCGCCGCACGGGTTGCTTGACTTCCCTGTCGAAACGTGGTATAATGCCTGTAACTCTTTTGAGAAGGTGAATTGAATGGCACACATCAACGTCATTTCGCACAGGGGCGCCAACATCTATGCGCCGCAAAACACGCTGCCCGCGTTTGAAAAGGCGCTGCATCTCGGCGTGGACGGCTTTGAAACCGATGTGCACGTCACAAAGGACAACGCCCTGGTGCTTTGCCACAACTATACGATCGACCGCACCTCCAACGGCAAGGGCAGCATCTCTCAGATGACGCTTGACGAACTCAAGCGCTATGACTTCGGCGCCTATTTCAGCCCGAAGTTTGCCGGCACGCGCATCCCCACGCTGCGCGAATTCCTGGAGCTGGTGGCGACCGCCGACCTCAAGGTGCTCAACATCGAGCTGAAAAGCCCCCGCGCCAACGAAACGACCATCGTGCGCGACACGATCGCCATGGTCAAGGAATTCGGTCTGTTCGATCAGCTTTTGATCTCCAGCTTTGACCCGAAGCTGGTGGCCGAAGCGAAGCAGGTGGATTCCAAAACCAAAACCGCCTTTTTGATCAGCCCGAACAGCAAGGTCACCTTCCGCGTCTTCCGCAATGCACTGGACGTTGCAAAATCGCTGAACGCCGACGCGCTGCACCCGTTTTCCATGTACATCACCGAAGAGCTGGTGAAAAAGACCCATGCCGCCGGCATGCAGCTCAACGCCTGGACCATCAACGCCCCGCGCTCTGTGGACAAGATGATCGCCCTGGGCGTGGATGGCATCATCACCAACTTTCCCGACGTGGTCAACGGCCTGCTGGAAAAACACGACCTGCCGTCTGCGCGTGTGCGCGCCTGACGCAACCGACAACATCGGGGCGCGCCGACCCGCTCGACGCGCCCCGTGACTTTTTTTGAAAAACAAAAAATTTCTTTTCAAAATCCATTGACAATTGCAAACAATTAGGCTATAATATGAAAGCTGTTGTGAACAGATGCTGCTATGGCGCAGTCGGTAGCGCGCATCCTTGGTAAGGATGAGGTCACCGGTTCAAATCCGGTTAGCAGCTCCAGAACCCCCGAAAACACTGTGTTTTCGCGGGTTTTTCTTGTTTTTCAAGAGTGCCGCTGACCGCATCCTTTTTTGCTGAAATTTTAGGTAGGGATGAGGCCTATTATGACACCCAAAATCGAGATGAATTTCAGAAACAAACAAACGCCCTCCTTTTCGGGGAAGGCGTGCAGCGGTCGACGATCCGGTGACATTTGTTTTCCCCTGCTTTGCATTGCCGCCCGAAAGGCTGCGGGGCATCGGTGAAATCCCGCAACATGGCGCTGCTGCAAAAAAGCCCTCCCCTTTCGGGAAGGACTCAACCGTCAACCGTTGACCGTCAACTTTCAACTTTTTCCAGCAACTGCTTCGCCATTTCCAGCGCCTCTTCATTTTCGGTGAAGGACGGCAGATCGCGCAGCAGCTTCGGCAATTGTTCAACGTCGGGAATCTCTTTGGCGTCGCTCGACCCCAGGCGGACGATCAGGCAGCGCAGCAGCCGCACGATGTGCACGTCCTCTTCGCCGGTAAAGACCTCATCGATGAGATCGGCGCCGGCGTCGCAGACCGCCTCTTCCAACTGGCCGAAGGGCGCGGAAAACGGACCCCAGGGACCGGTGCGGCCCTCTAAGGATTCAACCTTTTTGATATCGCGGCGATACAGCACAAAGTTCTCCATTTGCAGCGCATCTTCGTCCACGCCGAATTCGTGAAAGCAGTATTCCGCGCTGTCGTGCTCCGCGATCCCCTCAAAGATCTCGCCGCTTTTGAGGTAGACGCGCACGCACTTTCCTTCATATTTACTGAGTTTCACGGCGCTCAATAGTACCGCAGCAGGGCGACGACCTTGCCCAGGATGATGACCTCGTTGACAATGATGGGCTGATAGGCGTCGTTTTCCGGCTGCAGACGGAAGTGACCGTTCTCTTTATAGAACGTCTTGACCGTGGCCTCATCCTCCAGCAGCGCGACCACAATGTCGCCGTTGCGGGCCGTCGGGGTCTTTTCGGCAAAGATGATGTCGCCGTCGTGGATGCCGGCGTTGAGCATACTTTCTCCGCGGACGTGCAGGGCAAACAGCGGCTTGTCTTTGGACACATAGCCGGAATAGGGCAGATAGCTTTCGATCTGCTCCACGGCAAGGATGGGCGCGCCGGCCGTGACGGTACCCAGCAGCGGCACATGGTGCACATGCTCTGCCTGGCCCACGATGCGGATGGTCCGCTTGCGCAGCGGGTCACGCATGATGTAGCCCTTTTCTTCCAGTGCGTCCAGGTTGCGCTGGACCGTGGACGTGGACGTCATGCCCACGGCGGCGCCGATCTCTCGCACGGTGGGCGGGATGCCGTCGCCGGAGCGGTCGCGCAAAAATTCAAAAACTCTGCGTTGATTGTCAGTCAAAGGTTCCATACAAACCCTCCTTGAACATTTATTCTGTTTAGGATAGTATAGCACATCTTTTTCAAAAATGCAAACATTTGTTTTGATTTTTTTCAAAAAATTTTTCCACCCGCGAAACGGCGCGCGATTCCGGTGCACAACGCAAATTTCCGATGATAATCCGGCGCGCGGCGCAAACATTAAAGACAGGCGCTTTTGACGCGCCTATGGAGGTGAAATTTTGAAAAAAATCATGTACGTGTCAAAGCTCGGTGCGATCGGCGTGGTGTTGCTTTTGGCGGTCCTGCTGATATTCGGAACTGTCGCGGTGCCGGATGAGATGACCGCCGTGTCTGACGCGGTGCCGCAGACGCACCTGCTTTATACGCTGCAGCCCGTTGCCGCCGGCAGCGCAACCGTCACGGCGCAGGGCGTGCGCTCCTATGATGTGCAGGTCAATCTGCTGGGCGTGCTGCCGGTTAAAACCGCGACCATGACGGTCCGCAGGCGGCAGTATGTCACCGTCAGCGGCGAACTGTTCGGCCTGCGGCTGTATACCGACGGCGTGGTGGTTGCCGGCACCCAAGCCGTTTTGACCGCGGACGGCGAAGCGAATCCCGCGGACGACGCCGGTCTTGCCGCGGGCGACGTCATCCTGCGCGTGAACGGCGAAACCATCCGTTCCCACACACAGCTTGCGCAAATGTTCGCATCCTTTGACGGCACGCCGATGACCGTTGTCTTTTTGCGCGGCGGGGAACAAAAAGAGACCGCGCTTTCGCCGGCCTATTGCGACGCGCAGAAAAAATATCTGGCCGGGCTGTGGATCAAAGACAGCGCCGCAGGCATTGGCACACTGACCTTTTTTGAACAGGAAAGCGGCGTCTATGCCGGACTCGGCCACGCGGTCTGCGACGCCGAGACCAACGAACCGCTGCCGCTGTTTGAGGGCGACATTGTCACGGCAACCGTCAGCGACTGCCGCAAGGGCAGCGCCAGCGCCGCCGGTGCGCTGAGCGGAAAATTTGCCGACGACCGGTGCGGCAGCCTGTTGGTCAACGGGAACGACGGTGTTTACGGCTTTCTGGAGCAGGACGTTTTCACGGGCAGCGTGTATCCCGTGGCAACGCGCAGCGAGGTGCAGGTCGGCGACGCGCAGATCATCGCCACCGTGGACGGCGCCGGACCGCAGGCCTTTGACGCCAAAATCGAACGGGTGGACAAAACCAACGCCAGGGGCCAGAACCTGACGCTGCGTATCACAGACGACGCTCTGCTGCGGGCCACCGGCGGCATTGTGCAGGGCATGAGCGGCAGTCCCGTGGTGCAGAACGGCATGCTGGTGGGCGCAGTGACCCACGTCTTTTTGGGCGACCCGAAGCACGGCTATGCCATCTTTGCCCAGACGATGCTGGAAAAGGCGCATCTGCTGACGTCGCTCATCGACGAACCCGAAATGCAAAACGACGCGGCCTGATCCGCCGACCCGGCCGGGGTCCGAAAAAAGAACGGCAAAATGTTGCAGAGCGGTTGATTTTTGGCGTGAAATCGTCTACAATAGAAGGCGAGAAAACCGTACCCGAAGGAGGAACCGCCATGTCAACCAAATTCAGCACGCTGCCGGTGTCGGAAGTCAATTATGCCCAAACGATGGAAACGGTCGTGGAACCGTTCCTTGCCGCGCGGCGTACCAAAACAACCTTTCCCGGTTTTGACGGCGCGCCGATCAGCTATGAGGCCTATCCGGCCGAAAATGCCGTCGCCACCGTGGTGATCGTCCACGGCTACACCGAAAGCGCCGAAAAGTTCCGCGAGATGTCCTATTACTTTTTGATGATGGGGCTGAACGTCTTTGCCATCGACAACCGCGGTCACGGCAATTCCGCGCGCCGCAACTCAGACGACCCCCAGACCGTGACGATCGGCCGGTTTACGGATTATGTCGAGGACCTGCAGACCTTTGTGACAACGGTCGTGCGGCCGGCGTACCCGGACCTGCCGCTGTATGTCTACGCGCACTCCATGGGCGGCGCCATCACGGTGCAGCACCTGCAGACCTATCCCGGCGTATTTGAGCGCGCCATTCTCAGCGCGCCGATGATCATGCCCAAGATGCCGCTGCCCATTCCGGCGGCGAAGGCCCTCGCCGACACCTCCATCCTGCTCGGCAAGGGCGACGAGCGCGTCTTTGTCTTCCACGGCTTCAACCCAGACGCGACGTTTGAGACCAGCAACGACACGTCCAAGGCCCGCTTTGACTATTACCACGCCAAGCGGCTTCAGAACCCGCTGCTGCAGACGGCGTCCGCGTCGTACCGCTGGGTGCGCGAGGCGGCAAAGGTCACAAAGCGCAACCTCGACCCCAAACGCTGCGCAAAGATCCAGATCCCCGTGCTGCTGTTCCAGCCGGAGGAGGATCACTCCGTGGTCAGCGAAAAAGAAGACGCATTCATCGCAATGGTGCGCTTTGGCCGCATTGTGAAGCTGCGCGGCTGCCGGCACGAGATCTATGCCTCGGTGGACGACACCCTGCTGAAGTACCTGCGGCTGATCGAAGCGTTCTTCATTGACGAATAAACAATCCACAGGGGGCTGTTGCATTTCGGTGAAGACGGCGTTTTCTTCGACTGAAGGCTGTACAGAAGTACGCCGAAGGAGAAAAAACGTCGAAAAAAGAAAAACAAAGATCGGGTATGGGCGCAGCCCATCCAAAGAAAAAAGAAATCGGGGCGCAGAATTGTCTCTACGACCTGATTCCAATGGATCCGTTGCTGTTTTTCTTTTTGCTCTTCGCCAAATGCAGCAGTCCCGCCGTTTTATGAAAGGAGGCCCCGTAATGAAACGTCAATTCAAACAAGGGGCGGCGCTGCTTCTGGCGCTGTTGCTGCTGGTTCCGTTCGCTCCGCTGTGTGCGGCACAGACATCCGAAAAAGCCTTTCCCTCCGGCCTGGCGTATGGCGAACTGGAGGACCGCATCGAAGCCGCCTTTGACGCGCGCGGCACCGACAACGGCTATATGACCGCCGTCTTTGACGCCGAGGGCACAATCTATGAGGGCTATTTCGGCTTTGCAAACAAAGAACGCGGCCTGCGGATGGACGAGACCACGGTGGTCGACTGGGGCAGCGTCAGCAAGCTGATCGTCTGGCTGAGCGCCATGCAGCTCGCCGAGCGCGGGCTGCTTGACCTGAACGAAGACATTCGCACCTATCTGCCGAAGGGCTTCCTTCGGAAGCTGCGCTTTGACGACCCGATCACCCTGCTGCACCTGATGAATCACACCGCGGGCTTTGAAGACACGACCGCCAACATGATCGTCATTGCGCGCAACCGCCTGCTGACCATGGACGAACTGCTTTATTCCTCTGCAAAGCCCCTGACGCTGGAGGAATACCTGAAAAAATCCGAGCCGCACCAGATCTATCGCCCGGGCGATACGGTCGCCTACAGCAACTATGGCTGCGCGCTGGCGGCATATGTCATCGAGTGCGTCACCGGCGAGACCTTTTCCGCTTATGCCCGGCAAAATGTCTTTGTCCCGCTGGGGATGGACAACACGGCCCTGTCTGCCGACCTGTCAGACAACCCCACCGTACAGGAGCGCTTCGGGAACCTGTGGTTTTACAATTCCGACGGAAGCGCAGTCAAGGATACCCAGGCGGCCGCGTGGCGCGTGATGAACTGCTATCCCGCGGGCCACTGCACCTCCACGCTGCACGACCTGGAAACCTTTGCAAGGGCGCTGCTGCTGCGTGACGAGCGGCTGCTGTCGGCAGAGGGCTTTGCGGAATTCTTCGCGCCCAGCCGGAATTATACCGGCACCGACGTCCCGCGCAGCAGTCACGGCCTGTTCTGGCTGTATTCCTACGGCGTTCCCGTGGTCGGCCACAACGGCAACTCGCTGTCTGCGGCCATGCTGCTTCTGGAGCCGAACAGCGGCGTCGGCTTTGTGGCGCTGGCAAATGAGGCGCACGAGGGCGTACTCATGGAGGACATCCCGCGGCTGCTGTTCGGCAGCTATGCCGGCGATGAAGGCGCGGCAGACTATCACACCTGCGTTGCCCGCTGGGATTATCACAGCATCACCCGGCTGGCATATCCGTCCGCCTGTTATTTTCGCTTTACGAAAGAGGACTTTGCAAAAAAATACATCAACGTGCTGCCGAACAAGCTGGAATTGCTCGGGACGGATTACTTCTATTCCCCGGCGCTCAACCGCTTCGGTGTGTTCGGCTACGCATTGTGGGTGCTGCTGACGGCATACAAGGCCATGCCCGGGGACGCGGCCGGGCTGGTCGGACTGCCTGCAAGACAATCGTGAAACGTATACGTTTTGCCGTGCTGATCAACGATCGGCGCCTATAATGTTTTGTGCGTATCACAACAAAACGAAAATCGCGGGGAACACATTCCTGTTTTGGAATGCTTCCCCGCGATCTAATGTCTAAAATCTGATATTTAGCTTTCGACCGTCTCTGCTTCGCGCAGCGTTTCCACCTTGCAGAGCATCTCCATCATGTCGAGATAGAGCTTGTGGGTCTTGTCTTTGTCGGCAAACAGGCCGATCGCCGTGCCGTGGTCGCCCTCAAACTCCGGCAGCACCTGCCAGATGCCCGGCTCGATGTTGTCGGGGTCATAGTCCTTGAAGGGCTGATTATCCGGGTGCTTTGCCGAGCCGATGTTGACCAGGCCGTCGTTGGCGACGTCGTCGATGGAATAGTTACCCGACGCGATCTTTTTGCGGTTGTCAAACATGACCAGGCTGCTCGTGAGGTACAGGAACGCGAAGTCGGTGTTGATGGGCTTGAGCTTTTCCTTGCCCACCTTTTTGCCGACGGCGTTGAAATAGTATGAAAAATAATAAAGGTGCGGGTTCATGGGCTTCATGATCTCGTTGAGTTCCTTGGACCGTTCCGGCGACATGTCGACCTTGATGTTGTCGATCCCGTAGCGGATGTTGCGCCGCGCCTGGCCCATTTCCCGGCGATCCTCTTTGCCCGGCGTATTATTGATGCCGTACTGCTCCAGGTGGAAGTCAAAGAACTGCCGTGTTTGCATGGGCATGCGCCCCGCCACGCCGACATAGCCGTAGGCGATGTTTTCCACCAGCGGCATCAGCTTGTATTTTTCTGCGATCTGGAACACGACGGTGCCGTTGTTGGGCGTGCAAATCGTGGTCAGGCTGCACAGCCAGTCGCCCTTGCCCCCGGTGAACAGGCCGGAGATCTCATCCGGATTCGTCCCTTCGATCTCTTCCGGCGCGCCGTAGGCCATCAGGTGCGCAAACAGGCGCACGGTCGTGCCGCCGAAGGAATGACCGACCAGGTGAATTTTTTTCTCTTCCGAAAAGTCGTCCAGCAGCGGCTCCTCATAGGTACGGCCGTAGCGGCGGTGATTGCATTTTTCGGAATGGACTTTGCCGTAGTCGACCGTTGTGCCCGTCAGGCGGGCATACATCTCGCACGCGCGGTCCCAGGCGGAAGACAGCGGCCCGACCGAAACGGAATAGGTCTCGTATCCCTCATCCTTCAGAAACGCCATCAGGTCGCCGGTGCTGGCGCCCCAATAGGGCATTTTGCGGTTAAGGCCTTCGTCGCCGCCCCAGCCGAACATACCGTGAACAAAAATGACCGGATATTTATTCTTGCTTTCCATCAAAATCCCCTTCCCTTTCGCAGTGAACTGCAGGTGACCCTGAAGGATCATCTCCGTATATTATATCATATTTTCCAAGAAAGTTCAACCACTTTTTGTGAAAAATGACAGTCAGCAAACAGATTGTTGTTTCCGGATATTTTACCCGGCGCGGTAATAGACACTGCCGTTTTGCATCGTGATGCCCTTGGCGTCCATCATCTCGCTGACGGTCACAAGCTGGTACCCCTGACCGACAAGATATGAAACCACGCCCTCGGCAGCGTTGG
The DNA here is from genome assembly GCA_017434855.1 of Clostridia bacterium. GTDB lineage: Bacteria > Bacillota > Clostridia > Oscillospirales > Acutalibacteraceae > UBA6857. The sequence goes on along the minus strand of JAFRUA010000003.1, from coordinate 2,218 downwards.
CGGTGGGCGCATGGATATCGTGCATCAGGACGATCGCGCCGTCGCTTGCATGGGTCTTGACATGGTTGATCGTGGTCTGGGTGTTGCGATGTTCCCAGTCGCGGGTATCAACCGACCACTGGATCAGCGGATAGCCGACCACGCTTTGCACACGGCTGTTGATCGCGCCGCCCGGCGCACGCAGCAGCCGCGGCGTCTGGCCGCTGTATTGCGCGATGAGGGCGTTGGTGTTTGCAATCTCGTTGGCGATCGTCGTGTCAGACGCCGAGGTCAGCGTAGTGTGGTTATAGGTGTGGCAGCCGATCTCGCAGCCGAGTGACGCTTCGCGCGCCAGGCAGTCGCTGTAGGTCGCAAGACGGTTCCCGACAACGAAGAAGGTCGCCCGCGCGTTGTATTTTTCCAGAACGTCAAGCACCTGATTGGTGGTCGGGCGATAGGGCCCGTCGTCATAGGTCAGGGCGATCATCGGTTTGGTCGGGTCCACGGCAAACACCGCCTCGACCGTGCCGTTGGCACCGACATTGTTCGGCCGCAGCGCGCGCACCAGATAGAAACATTTTTTGCCATAGGGCGCGGCGGCGTCAACCATCTGTGTCGTAGTACGTTTCACTGTTTTCACGGTCGTCCACGATCCGCCGGGAACTTTGCGCAAAACCTCATAGGTCTTTGCCTCGGCCACCGCGTTCCATCGCAGAATGACGCCCTTTGGCGAATTCTTCACCGTCAGGCCGGTGACCGGCGACACAAAGACGTGACGGAAGCCGTTCTTTTTAAACGCGCTGACCGTGCTGCCGCTGGTCTGCCGCAGGGTATAGGTATACTTCGTTCCGCCGGTGACATTCCTGTCAAGATAAGACCGGGTGCCCGCGCCCAGCGTCGCAATGCGCTCCCAGGCTCCGCGCGTGTTCAGCCGATACAGCGTGTACTGCGCTGCCGCGGCACAGCGCTTCCATTTGAGCTGGATGCCGTTTGCGCGGTTGACAAACTTTGTGATCTGCGGCGGCGCAAGATAGGTCGCCTTCAAGGCGGCGGCAGCGCCCTTGTTTCCGTTCACCACGGCATACACCCGATAGTTGTAGCTGTGCGCGTCCTTCACCTTGGCGTCGGTGAAGGTCGTCGAAGTCGGGGACGCCCCGTTTTTGCGGATCCATTCGCCCCGGGCGTTCTGCTTGAGCAGGACATAGCTTTCCGCCCCGGCCACCGCGTTCCAGCGCAGGACCAGCGCCCCGTCCGCACAGGCGGCGCGGAACTTTTTCGGCGCGTTTGCAGCCGTGACCGACACGCAGACACTGCCCGTCAGCAGCACCAGCGTGAGTAAAATGCAAGCCCACCGTTTGATCGATTTCATCATGATCGCTCCTTTGATATTTATTATCATTTCTATCATAGCAGGAAATGAGAAAAAATACAACCACTTATCGCTTTTTTACAAATGAGAAAAAAGATTTTTCTCTGCCGTGGTATGATAACGCCAGCAACCCAAAGGAGGCTTTGCCATGCACATTCCCTGCGCCGAAAGTCACACCCTGCAGATCGAACCCTTTGCGTCGGCGCACGCGGCTGCGCTGGAACCGCAGGCGGATTATGACGTCAACACCTGGCTGTATGTGCCGCACCGCTATGCCGAATATCGGTACATCCTGGGTACCCGGGGCAGCAGACCGCTGATCTGCATCGGCATCAATCCGTCCACCGCCGCGCCGAACGCGCTGGACAACACGCTGAAATCTGTGGAGCGCATTGCGCACGCTGGCGGGTTTGACAGCTTTATCATGTTCAACGTCTATGCCCAGCGGGCCACCCGGCCCGACGACATGGACCGCCGCTGCAACGAGATGCTGCACCGCGAAAACATGGCGGCCTTTGATTACATCCTTGCCCACGGCGGCGCGCACCCGGCCGTTTGGGCAGCCTGGGGCAACCTGGTGGAAAAGCGGCCCTATCTCAAGGACTGTCTGCGCGACATGATGGAGATCGGCGCGTCACATGATGCGCAGTGGTTCACCAGCGGCCCCATCAGCAAACGCGGCCACCCGCACCACCCGCTCTATCTGAAAAAAGACAGCCCGCTGGATCCGTTTGACATTGCCGATTATCTTGACAATGTGCTGTAACCGTCCAAATATGAACGAAACGCGTTCGGCTCTTTGCCGGGCGTGTTTTTTGCGGAATCAGCCGCCGGGCCCCGCGCGCCACGCGCGGGCCAAGCCCCCGCCCG
>JAFRUA010000040.1 GCA_017434855.1 Clostridia bacterium | reverse complement strand
TCGGCGCGCCCCGGCGGCGGCTTGCCCCGCAGAACCGTCGGTCGCTGCGGGGCAAAATATACGCAAATCCTTGTTTATTTTTTGACCCTTTCACAGCGGACGGTATAGCGCGTCCAGCCCCCATAGGTGCAGGTGAACAGCGTCAGATCCGCGTCAGAAACGGTCATGTCCTCGATCGCCGTGGGCTGCAGGATCTCTGACGCCACCACCCTGTAAAGCGTCACGGTACCGTGCACATCCTTGAAACGCACCGCCGCCCCGTTTTCCAGGTGGCGCAGGCGCCCGAAATGGCTGCGGTAATTGTGGGCGCAAATGACCAGATCGTTGTTCTCCACATTGCCGGAATAGCGGCAGGGTGAGATCTTGAGCTTGTCAAGGCTCCACGTTTTGGTCACCGGCAGCTCGACCTCCAGGTCGGGGATCGTGATATAGCCCACATATTCCACGCCGTCGATGTTGATGGTGTCCATATCGTCGGGAAATTCCGGCGAACCATCCGCCATGCTGTCGTGATAAACGCTTTCCGAAATCGCTTCGTCCAGCTCTTCCAGTATGGCGTTGCTGGCCTGCTTGGCGTCCCAGTCGCGGTTGAGGTTATACAGCAGCCAGATCACCGCCGCGATCAAAAGCACACAGCCCACCGCAATCATGCGGTTGGCAATCTTACGCCGCGGGCTCATTGGTCGTCCTCGTCATCGCCGCCCGTTGCCCGCAGCAGCAGCCCGCCCGCCACCAGCAGCAGACCCGCTGCAGCCAGGGCGACCACCGGCCACTTCATCTGGCCGGTCCGCGGCAATTCATCGCGCGTTGTCGGCTCGGTCGGCGGCTCCGTTTCGGTACGGTCGGGGCCGGTTGTGTCATCCGGGTTGGTCGGCTGTGTCGGACCCGTCGGGTTCGTCGGTTCGGTCGGGCCGGTCGGCTCGGTCGGACTCGTCGGTTCAGTCGGACCGGTCGGCTCGGTCGGACTCGTCGGTTCAGTCGGACCGGTCGGTTCAGTCAGACCGGTCGGTTCGGTCGGGCCGGTCGGCTCGGTCGGGCCGGTCGGCTCGGTCGGGCCGGTCGGCTGTGTCGGTTCGCTGGGCTCCGCCGGAATCACCGGCGGCTTGGGCGAAACCTCGCGGTCATAGATGATTTTGCCGTCCTCCTGTGCCGGGATCGCCACCACAAACGGCGCCAGCGTTTCATACCCGGCGGGCGGTTCGGTCTGATAAAACAGATACAGCCCCGGCGTCAGGTCATAAAATGTCGCGGTCCCGTCCGTACCGATGGCGCGTTCCTGCGCGGGGAGCCCCGCCTGCTGCACCGCAGTCAAAAGCTGTGCCGATTTTTCATAGGAGGTCATCGCTTCTTCCGGAGTAAAGCCGGGGTCCGGCAAACCGGGCACCCAGGTGAAATTGCCATACGGATCCACGTCGGCCACGCGAACCAGCAGAATGTTGCCGCCCGGCACCGGGTCATAGTCAGAAATCACACGGAAATGAATGCTGCCGCGCCGGTTGACGTCCACAATGGCCGCGGCCTGGGCCGCAAGGCACGTCAAAAGCAGGGCCGCTGCGCAAAAAAGCGCGGTCCTGGCGATTCGGCGCCGACGGCGTGTCTGCATTCATCTCACTCCTTTTTTGATCCTTTATCGGCTGCCCGGCAAATGGAACGGCGGTTCGTCCCCTTTGTCCGGCGCGGGCGGTTCCGGCAGATTTTGCGGCGGTTCCGGCCCGCTTTGGTCGCCCGGCAACGCCGCATCCTTGGCAGGTGCGGGCTTTTTCTTTTTCTTCGGCGGGTTCTTTTTCTTCGGCGGTTTCGGCGAGCGGATCAGCACCAGAATGAAGATTGCCAGCAGCACCGGCACCGCAAAGAACACCGCCACCACGCCTGGATTCATCCGCAGCGCGTCGCCCGAGATCATCAGCTCCGGAATCTCCTCCGGGTTTTCCACCCGGTGGCCGCGCACCAGCAGGCGGTGGCTGTTGATGCCGTAGGGCGTGCAGGTCATCAGCGTGCACAGGTCCTGCCCCGGCACCACGTCCAGCTCTTCCAGCTCATCCGGCAGAATGACCGCCGTGTGGTCCACCTCATAGGTCAGCGTCAGGTCCAGCACGCGGATGGTAAACAGATCGCCGTTGTTCAGCTTATCCAGGTGGGTAAACAGCTTGGCGGTCGGCAGCCCGCGGTGGCCGGACAGCAGGCAGTGGGTATTTTCACCGCCCACGGGCAAAAAGCTGCCCTCGATGTGACCCACAGCCACCTGCAGCACCTCGTCAGACGTGCCGTGATAGATCGGCAAAAAAACGTCGATCTTCGGAATTTCGATATAGCCCATGATGCCGGTACCCGTGATGTCCAGCAGCTTGAAATAGCTTTCCTTGCGCGGCTCCGGCAGCACCAGGGTGTAGCCGTCGTCATACAGCTTTTTGTTGTAGGCATACGCTTCGTCCAGCATGGCGCGCTTTTGAGCAATGCCCATGCGGTCCACCGCTTCCACGTAATCCGAGATCGCGCGGGAAGAGTGCAGCGCGTTCCAATAGTTGCTGACGCTGGGATACAGCAGCAGGGACAACCCCACAAAGGCAACCAATAGTAAAAAAATGGTAGATGCACGTTTTTTCATGTGGAGCTCTCCGTACCGTTGTTTCCGGAACCGGTGATTCATTCCGTGCGTATGATATGACGGGAAAAATTTCGTCAGACCGTGTGCGCAACCGGATCAGCGGTTCCCAAATACAGGCAAGCGGAAGAGCAAGGTTGCCCCCGCCCTTCCGTTTTCTTCTTCAGAATGACGCCGACATTCCATTGCCTGTCATAACGTCTGTTTTATTGATTATTCCGCAACCGTTGCGCCGGTGCGCTTTTTCGCCACAAGCAGGATGCCTGCGCCAAGCACAAGGACTGCGCCGATGATGTAGATCCACAGCACATAACCACCGGTGGACGGCAGCTCGGAACCGGTGCTGTTCTCAACGTCGATCCGCGTAGCATTGCCGGCATCCACAGTGACATTGACTTCGCTGCCAAGCGCATTGTAGCCGTCCGGCGGCGTGATTTCTTCCAGAGTGTAGTCATTGTCAGCGTCAACGCCCCAGATCACGATATCGCCGGAAGCGACGGTCGTGAAGGTGTTGGTCGTTGTTGCGTTCTCACTCGGATTCGCAACGCGATAGTTGTTGTCATCGATCTTGACAAGGGGAACCACAGTGCCGTTCTTCTTCAGCGAGAACACCGCATCGGCAAGATTTTCCGTGCTGCCGGTCGCGTGCTTATAGACGCTGAACTTGTGGGTCGTGGTCGTGGTGGTTTCGTGCGTGGTCTCCTGATTGTTACCGAACGTCACATGCGCTTCGTTGGTCTGCGGGTTGATCGCTGCAGTCGTGGTCGTCGTCACATCCGGCTCTTCACCGGTGGTGGTCGTCGTCTGGGCCGCATTCTCATTGAGCGTCGCAGAGTAGGAGATCACAACGTCAGTGCTTGCGCTGATCGTATCAAGATACGCCTGCGTAAAGGTCACCGTGAAGGTCTCGCCATTGCCCGGATTCGTGTTCACAGTATAGTACGTGGATGCAAGCGCCGTTCCGCCGACAGTCACCGTAACACTGGTGGTGTCGAAAGTCAGACCCGGATCCATGGTATCGTGATAAACCACGTTGGTAGTGTTCGGAAGCAGGGTGACTGTGGACTGGAAGTTCACGGTGTCGCCAACCTGCGCGTCGTTTGAATCGACATAAGTGCTGGAAGAATCTTCCTGAACTTTTTTATCAACGGTATCTTCCGGGTTCTTTTCAGCGATCGTCACAGCCGCATCGTCCGGCGTGGTCTCGGTCATTCTTGCGGTACCGAGGGTGGAGGAGATCAGCCAGTAGCCGTCCGGCAGGTTGGAAAAGACCGCCGTGGTTTCGTCTGAAGCAACCGTGACTGTCTGTACCGGAGTCGCCGGCTTGCCTGTCCATTCGTCCGCAGCCTTCGCCAGCGCCGCAGCGTCAGAAATCGCCGTCACATAGCCCTGAGCATTGATCGTGACATACTGATAACCCGGGCCTGCCGCAACAGCCTCCACCGGAGGAGTCGCTGTGGGGTCAGCAGCGACCGGCGCTGCAAAGAACTCAGCCCAATCGGAGTTGACCGTATAGGAGTATGCGGACGGATTCGTTTCATCGTCGACCACAAGTTCAAGCAGCTTGTAAAGACTGTAGGTTTCGCCTTCTTTGGCACCGGTGATGGTGATGCTGTCATTGACAGCGAACACAGCCATGCTCAGTGCAAATGCGAGCACAAGCGCCAGAACGATTGCAAGGATCTTGCGTGTTTTTTTCATGTGTGTTCCTTCTTTCTTTTTGGTTTTTTGCTCGGCGGCGGTCGGCGTAATCGCCGCCATTATTGACAAGGAAGCACAATGGCCTTCCGTTGTTCCGTTATTCAATCGACCGCATGGTGCTCAGCGGCCAAACGCTGCAAAGGACCTTGCCGGCAATGTCGCCGCTTGTCACGGTCCCGATGGTGTTCACCCGGCTGTCAGCCTGGGTGCGGTTGTCTGCCAGAACGAAGTAAGCGCCCTCGCTCACCTCCAGCGGAAAGAGGATATCGTCATCCACCGGCTCAAAGGATTTTTCGGCCACATAGGGCTCATCCAGCGGCACGTCATTGACAATGACGTCGCCGGTCTCTTCAATGGTGATGCTGTCCCCCGCAACACCGATGACCCGGCGCAGCAGAATGCGGTTGTTGTAATACAGCGCAACGATGTCGCCGCGATTGTAATGCCGCTGCTTGATGCAGATGACGATCTCGTTTTCATTCACGGTGGGGTGCATCCCCGGGCCGTAAACCCGCAGCACCGGGAACAGGAACTGCGACAGCAGCACCGCCACCGCAGCCACCACCAGGATCACATAGGCCGCAGACCGCATGACATGAAGGAAACGGCGTTTGCCCTCGACCCGGATCAGCTCGTCTTCGATCTGCGACGCGGTCGGGCGGTTCGGCCGCCGGTCGGCACCGGCAGGCTTGGTTCGCTTCATGCTTCCTCCTCCGGCGCAAACACGCTGTTCATCTGCTTCACATTCATCAGGTACTGATCCGCCGCTTTTTGCGCGGCGGCAAACACCTCGTTGATCTGCAGCGATGCTTCGGCAATCGACCCGGCGCGTGAAATGATCAGCTCTTTGTTTTCCAGCTTTTGCGTCAGGGTCTCGTTCTCTTTGCGCAGCGTTTCATTCTCGCGCTCCACCTCCAGCAGCAGCTTCAGCAGCCGGCGGCGGTTCATTCGTTTGAGTTCTTTTTTGGTCATGTCAGCTCTCCGTCGCGGCAAACGCTCCGCGCCTGATCCAGATTCAAATACAAAGTTAATTTTAGCATGTTTTTAATAAAATGTCAATCATTATTCTGTCGAAAATACAAATAAAATGTGAATATTCCTGTGCATTCTGTCCAGTCGCCGCCACCCCCGGCGTACCGCAAAAAAACGAAAAAATAATCGCCCGCGCTCTTGACATGACCGCGTCTGCGCGCCTATAATAAATCAGGCCCGCACCAGACGCGCGGACCGCTGAAAGCGAGGCGAACCCCCTTGAACGAACCAACCCCCGCGGCACAGGCCGTGTTATCCTTTGCCATGGACCTGGGCAAAAGCATGGTCCAGTGCGGCGCCGAGATTTCCCGCGTGGAAGAGAGCGTGCTGCGCGTGTGCTATGCCTACGGAATGGAGGACACGCAGGTGTTTTCCATCATCTCTGTGATCGTGGCGACCACCTTTGACAAGGACGGCAAAAGCGAGACCCAGTCCCGCCGCATTTATACCTATGCCACCAACTTTCAAAAGCTGGAAAAGCTCAACGCCCTGTCGCGCCGCGTGTTTGAAACCCAGCCGCCCATCGAAACGGCCGCCGCCGAGCTGCGCGCCATCCACGATGAAAAGGACCGCTTCCACGTCACGGCCTGCATCGGCTACATCCTCGGCGCGTCCGCGTTCACCGTGTTTTTCGGCGGGTCGTGGAAGGATGCGCTGTGCGCCGCGCCCATCGCCGTGATTTTGTACCTTGTCAGCACGCTCATCAAGGTCCGCGGCATGAACAAGCTCTTTGTCACCGCCCTGAGCAGCGCGATCAGCGGCTTTCTGGCCATCGGCTTTGTCAAGCTGGGCCTTGCCGACAACGCCTCCATGATCATGATCGGCGACATCATGCTCATCATTCCGGGGCTGATGCTCATCAACTCCGTGCGCGAAATGCTGTGCGGCGACGTGATGAGCGGCCTGCTGCGGCTGCTGGAATCGCTCATCATCTCGGCGGCGATCGCCTGCGGCTTTGCGGTTCCGCTGCTGGTCTTCAGATAAGGAGGGAACGGCATGGATATGAAACAATTCACCATCCAACTGCTCTCCGGCGTGGTCGGCACGCTGGGCTTTGCGCTGCTGTTCCGGATGCGCAAACGGCTGGTCGGCTGGGCGATGCTGGGCGGCGCGCTGACCGTGGCGGTGTACCTCGTCTGCGTGCAGCATTTTGAGCTGGAATTCTTCCAGAACTTTGTGCCCGCGCTGGTGGCCACGGCATTTTCCGAAATACTGGCACGGCTGAGCAAGTCCCCCGCCACGCAATACATCACCTGCTCCATCATTCCGCTGGTCCCCGGCAGCCGACTGTACTACATGATGTATGACCTCGTCATCGGTGACACGGCGGCCTGCCGTGCAGAGCTGACGCTGGTCGCGCGCATCGCCGCGGGCCTGGCCGTGGGGATCATCGCCGTGTCGGTCGTGGTGCACCAGCTCAATTTTCACAAGTTCAAGATCGACGTGGAAACGGAGTGAAAATAATTCGGAATTCGGAATTGTGGTCGCGCTGAAGGTAATTCTGACCGCAGGGCGGATTCCGCGAAGATGGGTTTCCGCGATTGCAGGCGCAATGATTTGATTTTACAAACGAAACAGAACATCCCCGTCAGGGCGTCCGCTGCGGATGCCGGCGGGGATTTTTTGTACGCACCCGACGCCGGCGGCAATTATGGGTCGGCGCCTACAGTGGATCAAGCCCGCCTCATGAGGGGAGGGCTAATTAGGCTCCCCGGTTCATCGGGGGAGCCGCTGAGCGCAGCGAAGCTGAGGGGGCAAAACAGCAACCCGGCGCCCGTAGTGGTCGTTCTCGCCTGCCGTTCTCGGCTGCCGGGTCTCACCTGTCGGTTCGGTCGGCGCTTCGCTTCGCGAGGTTGCCACCGGAGACCCGCACCGCGTACCAAAAAGCAACACAGAAGTCACAGCCCTGTTCTTCCGCGGACGAAACCCATCGGCAGCGGTAAGCATTCAACGCGACCGCAATTCTCCATTCTCCATTCTCCATTCTCCATTTTTCATTCATTCGCGCGGCGCGGACATTTTGACGGCCACACCGTCCCCCGCGCGCTGACTGCTGACCACCAACCGCTAACGGCTGTCAAAACGGCGCATCCGCGGTGAAGGTCATCGCCTCCCCCGTTTTCGGATGCATGAACGTCAGGCGGTACGACCAGAGGCACAGCCGCGCTTCGCCGTCATGTGCGCCGTACCGAGCATCGCCCACCAGCGGGTGCCTGCGCGACGCAAACTGCACGCGGATCTGATGGGTGCGCCCGGTGTCCAGCACCACCGCCACAAGCGCCCGGTCGCCGCGCTGTTCCATCGTTTCATAGGTCAGGCGGGCGGGTTTGACGCCCCTGCGTTCGCGCTGCACCACAAAGACCTTGTTGGTCCGGCTGTCCTTGAACAGCAGGTCCTCCATCACGCCGGCGGGCGGGCTCGGCACGCCGTGGACCAGCGCGCGGTACTCCTTTTGCATCGAGCGGTCGGCGACCTGCTTTGACAGTGCGGCGGCCGCAGCTTTTGCTTTGGCATACACCATCACCCCGCCCACGGCCTTGTCCAGCCGGTGCACGGGATAGACCGTGCCGCCGGTGTGCGCTTCCAGCAGCGTGAGCATGCTTTCTTCTCCGTTCTGTCCCATCTGAGACAGAATGCCGGCGGGTTTGATGCATACGATCAGGGAATCGTCTTCAAACAGAATGGTCATGGCTCGTCCTTTCCACAAACGTGTGCGCTGCGGGGACCCCGCGCCCCGGGCACGCGATGCGTGCCGCCGCACCAACTGTCGCGGCTCTGTGCTGTGCGCAGGCGGGGCGCGGCGTCCGTCAGCCGCCCGCCTTCCCGGTGCGGCAGTCCGCGCATACTTCCCATACAAAAAGCCGAGCGTTTGCCCGGCTTTTCTGAATCATTATTTTGCGTAGTCCACAGCTCTGGTTTCGCGGATCATGTTGATCTTGATCTGGCCGGGATATTCCAGCTCCTGCTCGATCTTTTCGGCGATCTCGCGTGCAATCAGCACCATCTTTTCGTCGCTGACCTGGTCGGGCTTGACGATGACGCGCACCTCGCGGCCGGCCTGGATGGCAAACGCCTTTTCCACGCCCTTGAAGCCTTCGGTCAGGGCCTCCAGCTTTTCAAGCCGCTTGATGTAATTCTGCAGGTTCTCTCGGCGTGCGCCGGGGCGCGCCGCAGAGATTGCGTCCGCCGCCTGCACCAGCACGGCGATGATGCTCTTGGGCTCCACGTCGCCGTGGTGCGCGTGGATGGCGTTGACCACGGTCTCGTTTTCCTTGTACTTCTTCGCGACCTCAACGCCCAGCTCGATGTGGGAGCCTTCCTGCTCATGGTCCAGCGCCTTGCCGATATCGTGCAGCAGACCGGCGCGCTTGGCCAGCTTGACGTCCACGCCCAGCTCGGCAGCCATCAGGCCGCAGATGTAAGACACTTCCAGCGAATGGTTCAGCACGTTCTGGCCATAGCTTGTGCGGTACTTCAGCCGCCCCAGCAGCTTGACCAGTTCATGATGCACGCCGTTGACGCCGGCGTCCACCACCGCGCGTTCGCCCGCCTGACGGATGGTCTGATCGACCTCGCGCTTGGCTTTTTCGTGCATTTTTTCAATGAGCGCCGGATGGATGCGCCCGTCGGAAATCAGCTTTTCCAGCGTCAGGCGCGCCACCTCGCGGCGAACGGGGTCAAAGCACGACAGGGTGATCGCCTCGGGTGTGTCGTCGATGATCAGGTCCACGCCGGTGACCGTTTCCAGCGTGCGGATGTTGCGGCCCTCGCGGCCGATGATGCGGCCTTTCATTTCGTCATTCGGCAGCGGCACCACCGAAACGGTCATCTCGCTCACCTGGTCCGCAGCGCAGCGCTGGATCGCCGTGGAGATGATCTCTCGCGCCAGCTTTTCGCTTTCGTCGCGGGTCTTTTCGGTGAACTCCATGATCTTCATGGCCTTTTCACGGGTCAGCGTTTCCTCCAGCTGTTCCAGCAGATAGACCTTTGCCTGCTCTTTTGTATAGCCGGATATTTTCTCAAGCATTTCTAACTGACTTCTTTTGATGCTTTCTGCTTCGGTCAATTGGTGTTCGGCCTGCTTGATCTTTTCAGCAAGCTGGTTTTCCTTCTTTTCAAGAGCGTCAACCTTTTTGTCAAGACTCTCCTCTTTCTGGATCATGCGGCGTTCCTGACGCTGAACCTCATTGCGGCGTTCCCGCAATTCTTTTTCGGTTTCCGTGCGAGACTTGTGAATCTCTTCCTTCGCCTCAAGGATCGCCTCTTTTTTCTTGGTTTCCGCCTCTGTCACCGCCTGATTGACGATGCGGGTCGCCTCTTCTTCCGCAGAGCCGAGGAGTCCCTCTGCCGTCTTTTTACGATGACGGCCCCCGAGGATGAAACCGAGAATTCCAAACACAGCCGCGCAAACGACTGCGACGATGATCGGTACCAATATATCCAAAGTAGCAGCACCTCCTTCTTTCAAAAATTTTGCGTCAAATTCCAAAAATCATCAAAAGAATTTCAGTAATGTTACTTGAACGGCAAAGACAGTGATACTAATACACTATCTTAATTATTTTAACGCAGAAAAGCAAATCTGTCAAGCCCATTTTGATTTATTTTTTCAAAAAAAGAAATCCGCCCTTGATAAATTCTGTTTCGGAATTTCAAACGATTCCTGCGGCAAAGCAAAAAAGCGCCCGCGCCGCCGGGGTTCACGGGCAGCGCAGGCAAATGAATGTGTTTTTGACAGATCAGACGTCGCCGTTGGCGCGCGGGGCCTCTGCAGACGCTTTTTCCGGCGGGGCGGCATTCTTTTTCACCGCTGTCCCCTCCGACCCGCGGAACACAACAAACTTCTGGAACAGGAATTCGGTGACCATGTTGACGACCATGGTGATGCCGAGCACAATGTAGTCGATGGCGGGGAAGGTTGCGAACTTCGCGGTGAAATAGTTCCCCAAAAGTGTTGACACCGGTGTAAAGACTACATAATACCCGAAGACCTTGAGCATGGCGATGGGGATATTGTTGGCGGACTTGAACGTGTATTTGCGGTTGAAGGTGAAGTTCCAGATCACCGACAAAATCAGCGCGATCAGATAGCACGGGCCGTAATCGTTCGCCATGATGCGGCCGAAGGTCTCGTGATTTTCCATCAGGTTCTGCATCCAGTTCATCTTCACGACCACTTCGTTGAGCAGCGTGAACGACAGCACCTGAATCACGCCGGCAGACGCGGCGATCAGGGCATACTTGATGAATTGCAGAATGTTTTTCTTCGTACTTTTTTCTTCCTGCGGCGCGGTCTGCGCTTCCGGCGTTACGGTTTGTTCTTCCATGATTCCATCTCCTGTGATTGGGATGGTTTTATTATAGCACAAATTTGGAAAAATGCAAGGGGTTGAGGGGTGAGGGATTGAGGGATTAAGGGAATAAGGGATTGAGGGATTGAGCGTACAGCAAAAGGAAACAGAAAAATCGCGGGGACCGCCTTCCGGTTTCGGAACGCTTCCCCGCGATCTAACGTCTAAAATCTAATGTCCAATATCTCAGACGGTCACTCTCCAGCCGCGCTTGTCTTCCAGCTTGCCCCACTGGATGCCGGTCAGCTCGTCATAGAGCTTCTGGGTGACGGGGCCGATGCCGCCGTCGCCGATCAGCATGACCTCATCCTCATAGCGCAGCTTGTTGACCGGAGAGACCACGGCCGCCGTGCCGGTGCCCCAGACCTCTTCCAGTGTGCCGTCCTTGGCGGCGGCCACCAGCTCGTCCACGCTGACGCGGCGCTCCTCCACTTCATAGCCCCAGTCGCGGCAGACGGTCAGGATGGAATCGCGCGTGATGCCCGGCAGAATGGAGCCGTTGAGCATCGGGGTGACGATCTTGCCGGCGATCTTGAACATGATGTTCATGGAGCCGACCTCTTCGATGTATTTGCGCTCCACGCCGTCCAGCCACAGCACCTGAGAGTAGCCGTCGTCGTGCGCCTTGACCTGGGCGATCAGGCTGGCCGCGTAGTTGCCGCCGGTCTTGGTAAAGCCCATGCCGCCGCGGACCGCGCGGACATATTCATCCTCGATCCAGATGCCGACCGGTTCCAGACCGCTTTCATAGTACGCGCCCGAGGGGGACAGGATGATGATGAACAGATAGGTCTTGGACGGCGCGACGCCGAGGAATTCGTCGGTCGCGATGATGAACGGACGGATATACAGGGACGTTCCCGGATCGGTCGGGACCCAGTCGCGGTCCACGTCCACAACCGCCTTGACAGCCGCAACAAAATCCTCCTCCGGCAGCTCGGGGATGACCAGACGCTTGTTGGAGCTGTTGGCGCGCTTGGCGTTCATGTCGGGGCGGAAGAGATAGACGGTGCCGTCCTCGCCCTTATAGGCCTTCAGGCCCTCAAACATTTCCTGGCCGTAATGGAACACCATGGCGGACGGCGCAAGCGACAGGTTCTCATAGGGAACGATGCGCGCGTCATGCCAGCCCTTGCCCTCGGTATAGTCCATGACGAACATGTGGTCGGTGAAGATCTTGCCGAACCCGAGCGGTGTACCCGGCGCGGGCTTTGCCTTCGGCGTTGTTGTTCTTGTGATTTTGATTTCCATAACAGTACATCCTTTCAAAATAATTCGCAATTCGCAATGCGCAATTCGCAATTGCGAATTCAAAGCAGAATTTATTCCGCGTACCCGTACCCCGTTTCCAGCGCCTTCAGGTTCACGTCCAGCAGGTTCATCTTGCGTGCGGGGATGACCTTTTTCAGCGCGTCTTCGGTGTGGTCAAAGCTCATGTCGTCGCTCTCTTTGAGCAGCTTGCCCATCAGGATCATGTTGGCAAGGGTGGAAAATCCGGCGTCGTTCGCCAGCCTGGTTGCGGGCACATAGCACACGCGCACGTCGTCGCGGTCCACTTTTTCCGCGATCAGCGAAGAATCCACAAGGATCAGCCCGCCGGGCACCACGTCGTTCTCGTACTTTTTCAGCGAGGGCAGGTTCATCGCCACCAGCGTGGTCGGCTTGTTGACGATGGGCGAACCCACCGGCTCGTCACCCACGATGACCGAGCAGTTTGCGGTGCCGCCGCGCATCTCCGGGCCGTAGGACGGCAGCCAGGACACCTGCTTGTCTTCGATCAGGCCCTTGTTGGCAAGGAATTTTCCCGCAAAGAGGACGCCCTGGCCGCCAAAGCCGGCAATCAGAATCTGATTCATCATTGTGCAGCCGCCTCCTTTTCTGCCGTGCGGTCTTTATAGACGCCCAGCGGATAATACGGGATCATGTTCTCTTCCAGCCATTTGAGCGCCTTTTCAGGCGACAGGCCCCAGTTCGTCGGGCAGGAGGAGATGACCTCGATCAGCGAAAAGCCTTTGCCGTCGATCTGGTTCTGGAAGGCCTTTTTGATCGCCTTTTTTGCCGCGCGGACGTTCTTGACGTTGTTGACGGCCACACGCTCGATGTATTCCGGCCCGTCAAGCTGCGAGAGCATTTCGGAGATCTTGACCGGATAGCCGCAGTGCTTGACGTCGCGGCCGTAGGGCGAGGTCTGGGTCACCTGACCGGGCAGCGTGGTGGGCGCCATCTGGCCGCCCGTCATGCCGTAGATCGCGTTGTTGACAAAGATCACGGTGATGTTTTCGTTGCGCGTGGCGGCGTGCACCGTTTCCGCGGTACCGATCGACGCCAGGTCGCCGTCGCCCTGATAGGAAAAGACGATGTTTTCCGGGTCGGCGCGCTTGATGCCGGTGGCCACCGCCGGGGCGCGGCCGTGCGCAGCCTCCACCATGTCACAGTTGAAATAGTTATACGCCATGACCGCGCAGCCCACGGGGGCAACGCCGACGGTCCGGCCCTCGATGCCAAGCTCGTCGATCGCTTCGGCCACCAGGCGGTGGATGATGCCGTGCGTGCAGCCGGGGCAATAGTGCAGCGGCACGTCGCACAGGGACTTCGGTTTTTCAAAAACGACCATTATGCGTTCCCTCCTTTGTCTGCGTTCAGAATGGCTTCCAGCACCTGCTGCGGGTCGGGGATCATGCCGCCGACGCGGTTGCACAGCGTGACCGGCTTTTTGCAGCGGATCGCAAGCTCGATGTCTTCAACCATCTGGCCCATGTTCAGCTCCACGGAAATGAACTGCCTGACCCTGTCCGCGGCGGCCAGCAGCGGCGCCTTCGGGAAGGGCCACAGCGTGATCGGGCGGATCATGCCGACCTTGACGCCGGCCTTGCGCGCCTCGTTGATCGCGTTTTTGGACACGCGCGCCGCAATACCGAACGCCACGACGCAGAGCTCGGCGTCGTCCATCAGGTACTCCTCGTACATGACCTCGTTCGCTTCGACCTCTTTATAGCGTTCAAAGCGGGCAAAGTTGAGCTGCTCCAGCTCTTCCGGAACCAGCGACAGCGAGTTGACGATGTTGTGCTTGCGCTGCATTTTGGTGCCGGTGACAGCCCACGGCTTGTCATAGTCCTTCACGTCCACCGCAGACAGCGAAACCGGCTCCATCATCTGGCCCATCGTGCCGTCGGCAAGGATCATCGCCGTCATGCGGTACTTGTCTGCCAAATCAAAGCCCTTGACGGTCAGACTGGCCATTTCCTGCACGGAAGCAGGCGCCAGAACGATCATCTTGTAATCGCCGTGGCCGCCGCCCTTGGTCGCCTGAAAATAGTCGGACTGCGACGGCTGGATGCCGCCGAGGCCGGGGCCGCCGCGCTGAACGTTGACCACGAACGCCGGAAGATCCGACCCCGCAAGGTACGACAGCCCTTCGCTCTTGAGCGAGATGCCCGGGCTGGAGGAGGACGTCATCACGCGCTTGCCCGCGCCGGCCACGCCGTAGACCATGTTGATCGCGGCGATCTCGCTTTCCGCCTGCAAAAAGCAGCCGCCGATCTTCGGCATTTTCTTTGCCATGTATGCGGCGATCTCTGTCTGCGGGGTAATGGGGTAGCCGAAGTAATGACGGCAGCCGGCCAGGATGGCGGCCTCCGCAATCGCTTCATTGCCCTTCATCAAAACTTTTTCTGACATTTCGACACCTCACCTTTCAACCTTGATGATGCAGTCCGGGCACATCGTGGCACAGGCACCGCAACCGACGCACGCTTCCTGATCGGTGATCTCTGCGGGGGAATGACCCTTCTGGTTGATCTTGTCCTTCGCGATCACGATGATTTGTTTCGGGCAGGCAAGGGCGCACAGGCCGCAGCCCTTGCACCAGTCCGTTCTGAATGTGACTTTTGCCATAACTTCACTCCGTTCGTTCTAGATGTTAGATTTTAGATATTATATGTTAGATGATCGGGCGCCGCCTGCGGCGATGCGCCGAATCTTCTGCTTGTTAAGGGCTGCCGCCACACAGAATCGCGAGCGGCGATGGTACGCTGCAAAGCCGTGCTTCTCCGATGCGCTGCGTTTTAAACTGCGTGCGAAGCGCGGCGAGCGTTTCTTTGACAGGTGCTTGAAGCCTCCGCCTGCGGCGACGCGCCGAATATCTACCTGTTTGAAACAACGATACCCCGGGAATCGGCGTTTCATACCGCGTGCGTAAAATTACGATTATCTTATATTATACTCAAAAGATTTTGCTTTGTAAAGTCAATGGGAACACTTGGCACGAATTTTTTTGCATTTTGCCCAATAAAGATGCCTCCACCGTTGTCATCACCAGCGGCAGATTGGCAAGTTTGCACAACGCTTCGGCCTTTTGGGCGGTACCGAGAACGTCCGCCGGCGTCGTTTCGCGCCCGAGGTTCGAGTTGTTGACCACGCCGGTGAAGCGAAGGCCGCACGCCGCCTCGATCTCGCGCAGCACGCCAAGCGCCTCTTCGGGCGTGCGCGTCAGAGGGCGGTAAAAATTTGCGACAAACAGCATGTCATAGTTGCCCTCGTCCCTGATCTGGTCGCTGAAACGGCCCAGCGCCACGGCGCCCTGGTCGTCGCCGCCCACGTCGATCACCGTCGTCCAGCTCCGGTCGGCAATGGGGCGCTGCATTTCGGCGGGCAGGGCCGGAATGTCCAGGTTGCTGCCGGCATAGTCGGAGCAGATCAGCTCCACGCCCGCTTTTCGCAGCTCGGCGTCGCTGTCCTTGGTGCGGAAGTACGGGTTCACGATGTCCAGGTCGATGATGGCGACTTTGTCCGCCGTCCGCTTTCGCCACAGCGCATAGTTCACGGCGATGTTGGTCTTTCCGCTGCCGTAGTGACCGCAGAAGATAACGATACGTCGCGCGTCGCGCAATTCGCAATTCGCAATTCGCAATTCGCAATGATCATCCTTCAAATCTCGCCGCCGCCTTCCTTTTGACTTTTTGTAATGGCCATCAGTATTTTCAGGATTTCCTTACAATCAGAATAAATGCTCTCAAAAGCCGTATCTTCAATATACTCGCTTTCATGCAGCAATTCCAGCCAGTATTCCGTCTCGCTGCACTCTTTCATCGCAATATACATTTTCGCATAAAAGTCCGCGCGGCTCTGCCCGCGAATCGCCTCTTTCACATTCGCTCCGATACTCGTTCCGCAGCGCAAAATCTGTTTGGATAACACATATTCGTTCCGATCATTCACAAGGTATTTGTATAGCTTAATGGTTCGCAACGCAAATTGCTTGCTTTTGTCAACAATCACATTTTCCGTTTTCATTGCAAATGTCCCTCCGTCAAAATGATTGCATCCCGGTTGCTTGCGGCCAATTGCAAATTGCGAATTACGAATTGCGAATTCTTTAAATCGCTCCGGCGTTTAAAGTTTGGACCGAATGATTTTCCCGCTGATCGTCTTCGGCAGGTCGTCGCGGAAGACGACGATGCGCGGGTATTTGTAGGGCGCGGTGTTGGTTTTGACGTAATTCTGGATCTCTTTTTTCAGCGCCTCCGTGGGTTCGGTACCCTTGGTCAGCACCACGCTGGCCTTGACCACCTGGCCGCGGACCTCGTCCGGCGCGGCAGACACGCCGCACTCCAGCACATAGGGCAGCTCCATGATGACGTTTTCGATCTCAAACGGGCCGATGCGATAGCCGGAGGACTTGATCACGTCGTCGATGCGGCTGACGTACCAGTAATAGCCGTCCTCGTCGCGCCACGCGGTGTCGCCCGTGTGATACATCCCGTCGCGGCAGGCTTCCGCCGTCTGCGCCTCGCTGCCGTAATACTCCATAAACAACCCGCAGGGTCTGCCCTTGTCCAGACGGATCACGATCTCGCCCGTTTCGCCCGTTTCCACCGGGTTGCCGTCCGGGTCCACAAGATCGACGTCATAGGACGGGATCGCCTTGCCCATGGCGCCCGGCTTCGGCGTGGTACCGATCAGGTTGCCGATGGTCAGCGTGGTTTCGGTCTGGCCAAAGCCCTCATAGATCGTCAGGCCCGTTGCCTTTTTGAACTGATAAAAGACCTCGGGGTTCAGCGCCTCGCCCGCCGTGGTGGCATAGCGCACAGACGACAGGTCATATTTCGACAGGTCCTCTTTGATGAACATGCGATACATCGTCGGCGGCGCGCAGAACGTGGTGATGTGGTGCTTTGCAAACATCGGCAGAATGTCGTCGGCATGGAAGCGGTCAAAGTCATAGGTGAAGACCGCGCCCTCGCACATCCACTGGCCATAGAATTTGCCCCAGAGCGCCTTGCCCCAGCCGGTGTCGGAGATCGTGAAGTGCAGGTCCTCCGGCGTCACGGTGTGCCAGTACTTTGCGGTGCAGTAATGCCCCAGCGCGTATTTGTAGTTGTGCAGCACGATCTTCGGGTACCCCGTGGTACCGGACGAGAAGAACATCAGCATCGGGTCGTCGCCGCAGGGCGTGTCGTCCGTCCGCGGAAAGACGCTGCGGAACAGCGTGTATTCCTCGTCAAAATCGTGCCAGCCGGCGCGCTTGCCGCCCACCAGCACCTTGATCTCGCGCTGCCCGACCTTTTCTTCGGCCTTTTCCACCTCGGCGGCGGTGTTGTCGTCCGCCGTGCAAAGGATCGCCTTGACGCCCGCGCGGTCAAAGCGGTATTCAAAGTCATGCGCCAGAAGCTGATGCGTGGCGGGGATGGGGATCGCGCCGATCTTGTGCAGGGCCAGCATGGCGAGCCAGAACTGATAGTGGCGCTTGAGCACCAGCATCACACGGTCGCCCTTTTTGATGCCGAGGCTTTTCAGATAGTTTGCCGTGCGGGCGGACCCGCGCTTCATATCGCGGAAGGTGAAGCGGCGCTCGGTCTTGTCTTTGGCAATGTGCAGCATGGCCAGCTTGTCCGGTTCGCGGTCGGCAATGGCGTCCACCACGTCATAGGCAAAGTTGAATTTGTCCGCGTCTTTGAACCCGAGCGAGACCAGGTGGCCCTTTTCATCCTCTTTGGCGTCGATGAATTTGCTGACGGCCAGGGGCGTGCCCTTGCCGGCAGAAACGATGGTCTCTTCCACCTTGGTGTCGCTGACCTTGGCGTCCTCCGGCATCACAACGGCCAGGAACGAGCAGTCCTTGCCGTTCAGGGCGATCATGCCGTGGGGCAGACCGCTGTTGTAATAGATGCTGTCGCCCTCTTCCAGCACGACCTCGTGCCCGTCCACGACCACCTTCAGCGTACCCGAAAGCACCAGGTCAAATTCCTGCCCGCTGTGGGTCGTGGTGTGGATCGGCCCCTTTTGCAGCGCTTCGGAATATTCATACTTTGCAAGATAGGGCTTCGCGATCTTGCCGCGAAACAGCGGCGCCAGCTTGCGGATCTCGATGCCGTCCTCTTTTGCGGTGCGGATGGCCTGCCCCTTTCTGGTTACGGTATAGGTCGACAGGTGCGCGCTGTGGCCCTCCAGCAGGTCGGTGATGCCGATGCCGAACGCGGCGGCGCACTTGTGGATAAAGGTGAACGGCAGGTCCGCCGTCCCCGTTTCAAAGGCGATATACTGCGCTTCGGTCAGCTCGGTCTTTGCCGCCATTTCTGCGGTGGAAAGGCCGATGATCTCCCGCATGTCGCGGATGCGCTCCGCCACCTGTTGGATCTCGTTGGAAAAGTGATTTTTCTGCATTAGAAACGCCTCCTTTTTTCAATAAAAAATACCCGTCTCAAAGATTGCCTTTGAGACGAGCACTGAAATCAATACCCGCGGTACCACTCAAATTGCGGAAAACTCCGCCACTCTCGAGCTCTGACAAGCTCTATGCATTCACGCAGCAATCACGGAGGGGTTCTACTCGCTTGCGCTTTCGGGCCCTCAGCTCGGAAGGGATGGGAACTTGAGAGGCGTTTGCCGGGCTTGCACCAGCCCCCGGCTCGCTGAAAGAACGCGATTCTCGTCCGTCTTCGTCACAGCTTTTCATGGATCACGATTCAATTTTCATTTAGTTTACCACCGCTTTGAAAAAATGTCAAGGGGCGGCAAAGATTTTTTGCTTATTCCGCAAAGCCGGATTCCACCAGCTTCACCAGCGCGTCAACGGCCGCTTCTTCATCGGGACCGCCGGCAATGATGCGGATGTCGGTGCCGCCCATGATGCCCAGCGACAGCACGCCCAGCAGGCTCTTTGCATTGACGCGGCGCTCTTCCTTCTCGACCCAGATGGAGGATTTGAATTCGTTCGCCTTCTGGATAAAGAACGTTGCCGGACGGGCGTGAAGGCCAACCTGATTCTGAACTTTAACATCTTTCACATACATAATCTATTTCTCCTAAGCACAAAATAGTCTGTTGATTGCTTCATATTATATCACAAATCTTTTCTTCGTCAACAGGTAAAATCAACGAAAAAGCCCTTTTTTCGATATTTCGTCTGCAAGCCTAAATCTTTACGATTTTTTGAACGGCTTTTTGTTGATTTTGACAACATATATTTTGGCAGATTTTGCAAATTGCACAAGGTCACGGCAGTTCGGGCGGGTTTTCCCCCGATTCCAGCAGCACTTTGTCCGCTTCAGTGAGCGGATATTCCGCCAAAAGCTCCGGCCGTTTTGCCCTGGTACGCCGCAGCGCCTGCGCATGGCGGAACGCTTCGATGTTGGCATGGTGACCCGATAACAGAATATGCGGCACTTCACGGCCGTGCCACACCGGCGGGCGCGTATACTGCGGATATTCCAGCAATCCGGCAAAATGGCTCTCTTCGGTAAAGGCGCTTTCATCCGGCAGCACGCCGGGCAGCATGCGCGCAATGCAGTCGGTCAGCACCAGCGCCGGCAGCTCGCCCCCGGTCAGCACATAATCGCCGATGGACAGCTCCTCGTCCACGATCTCTTCCAGCACGCGCTCGTCCACGCCCTCATAGTGGCCGCACAGCAGCGCCAGGTTGTCAAGCGCCGTCAGCTCCCGCGCCCTTTGCTGGGTCAGGGTCTTGCCCTGCGGCGACAGATAGATCAGGTGCGGCCGCCTGCCCAGCGTATCGCACAGGTGCATAAAGCAGTCAAAGATCGGCTGCGGCTGCATCACCATGCCCATGCCGCCGCCATAGGGCGCGTCGTCCACGCGGTTGTGTTTGTCGGCAGAAAACGCCCGGATCTGGTGGCAATGCACCTCGATCAGGTTCTTTTCACGCGCGCGGCCCAGGATGCTTTCAGACAGCACGGCCTCGCACATCTCCGGAAACAGTGTCAGAATGTCAATGCGCATCGTCAAAGATTCCTTTCAGCGGGCGGATCCTCACCGTTTCGTGCTCCACGTCGGTCTCGATCACCACAGGCCCAATGGCCGGCAGCAGATACTCCGTGCCGTTGTCGTCCGTCACATGCCACACGTCGTTGGCCCCGGTCTTGCTCACGTCGATCAGCGTACCGTAGCAATGCGTTTCGTCGTCCGCATCCAGCACCCGGCAGCCGACCAGGTCCTGGATGAAATACTGCCCCTTCGGCAAGCGGGCGTCGGCGCGGTCCATATACAGCACCTTGCCGCGCAGCAAAACGGCCTGCTCCATCGTGTCCGTACCGTCGAGCTTCAAGATCACGACGTTGCCGTGCGGGCGGCAGGAAATCACGCGCACCGGCTTTGTGCCGTCCGGTTTGAAATACAGCGTTTTGAACCGCTTCATAAAGTCGGGTGTGTCGCACCACGGGTCCACGCGCACCTCGCCGCGCACGCCGTGCGTCCCGACGATCTTTCCGATCTCAAGATAAGTTTTCATCCTTCGCCCTCATTGAAAAAAATACCCGCCGGTCGGCGGGTCCGGGTTGTCATTCATCTTCATACGGATTGATGATGTCGCTGTCTTTCGGCTCGCGGCCGGCCAGCGCGCACAGCAGACGATACAGATCGTTCCACATGTCGCTCAGCGCGATCTTGAACCATTTCCAAACGTCTTTCATTGCAAGGGCTCCTTTCTTTCAGGCGGGGCCGCCGCCTGCGCTTCTGGTTGTATTATAGCCGGTTTCCGCGGATTTGTCAAGCGCGGCAGGCGATTCCTTTTTTCTGCAGACGCGGAACCGCCAAAGGCAAACGCCGCCCGTCGTGCGGAAGGCAAAATATGTTGACAATTCCGGTGAAATGGTATAATAAGCACGGACGAAACAAGTTTAAGATGATTTTACCCTTGATAAAGCATTACGATCATCCAAATTATATGAACTCGATTCTTACTTTTATGAAAACTGATGACAAAGAACGGAGAAGACTTATAAACAATAAAAAATCTGAATTCGTATAATAAATATAGATATAGGATAAGAGAGGCTCTTCGAGGCGGAGGAGTTCGTACAGTCCACACGCCGCTGGGATCGACAGGGGAACCCCGAGAGACGCAGGAAAAGTGTACGCCTGCCGAATCGCCAAACTGATCCAAGCCGCTTTGGAGCATTTCAAAGCGGCTTTTATGCATGAAAAAGCAAACCGCCCACACGGCGGTTTTTCACATCAATGACAACGCATCCTTCGGGGTGCTGTTCTGTCCATGCGAACGCAAAAAAAAGCACCGCCGGTCGTGGCGGTGCTGCTGTTTCTGCCCGATTCACTTTTCCAGCGCGTCACAGACGGCGTCGATCTGCTCGGCAAAGCTGTCGCCGAAGACGTGGTCAAAAAACGCGCTGCCCACGGTGAAGCTCCACGGTGCGATTTGTTTCACTTCCTCCAGCCGTTCAAAGCTGTTGACGCTGCCCGCGATGCAGACCGGCGCTTTCACGGCGGACACAAACGCCCGGTTCAGCGCAAAGGCGTCGCCGGTGTAGCGGTAGCCCAAAAAGTCAAACCCGTCCACGCCCTTTTTCAGATAACTCTGCGCTTCGGCGATCATAGCGTCGGCGGTCCCCTCCAGAATCGACGGCCGCAGCGAGACCTCGCCCACAAAGGGCATGTATTTCATGCCGTGCGCTTTGCAGAACGCGCAGATATCGTCATTGTATACGGTTCCCATCAGGATATCGACCCCGCAGGCCGCCGCCATTTCGGCGCCCGCCATGCCCTCGTCCGGGGTATAGGTCACAACCTCCAGCGACGTGGTTTTGCCGCAGGCCTTCATTTCGGCAAACAGGTCCTTCATTTCGGGCAGCGGCAGGCCCTGTTCTTTAAAGCCCCAATACTGCGCCCGCGTGTGCCTGCAGCGGTCAAAGATCGCACGCGCGTCCGGCACGGTCAGGTCATCATAAGTCAGCATCACAACCAGTTCCGGTCTGTTCGGCATCGGTGTCACATCCTTTCAAAGGCAATCAAACAAAATGATGGTGCGCGGTCCCCTCAGCGAATTTGTTCCTGCGGAATCAATGCGTAATCAAACATGACCTCGGAGTGATTGTCCAGCACCAGGTCCTTTTGCAGCACTTTGCCGCTGTCTTTGTCGATGGTGTTGCGATAGATTCTGGAAACGCGATAATACTTTTCGCCTTCCTTTTGAAAGTGATGGTCCTCTTCCGTCAGTTCATAGCGGACCGGCACATCCTTTTCGCCGCGCAGCTCGCCATAGAGTGCCTCGTCCGCGACCCAAAGCAGCAGTTGGATGTCCTGGTCGGTGTTGTTTTTGAACCGGTAGTCCACGCTGTTGTAGCTGATGGACGTGCCCGCGCTGAAAGGCACGCGCCTGCCGCCCTCGTCCGGGGCCAGCGCGTCGGAATGGCTGTGAAACTCCGTCACGTCCAGCGGGGAATGCAGCACCAGCAGGTGCAGCGTGTTGACCAGGTTGCACAGCCCGCCGCCGATGCCGGGCACAATCTTGCCGCCGATCAGCACGCGGCCGTTTTTGTAGCCCTTGCGCGGGGTGATCTTGCCCACCAGATGCCAAAAGGAAAAGGTTTCGCCGGGGCGGATCACCGTTTTGTTCATCCGGGCCGATGCCAGCTCGATGTTGGTCACTTTGTTATACTGCAGCGTCGGGTCGATCCCGGGGCCGCGCTTGATCAGGCCGGAGTGATGCTCTGACAGCACCACCGGCAGCGGTGTGTCGGATTTGGTTTTCGCAAAGCGTTCTTTGCTCACCAGGTCCTGCAGGTGCCGGCGCAAAATCTCTTTTTTCGTCGCCAGCTGATAGGCCAGCGGCCCCAGCTCACAAAACTGTTTCCGTTTCGTCTGCTTCATGCGCTTTTGTTTCCCCCTCGTTCCGTACCGCGTGCAGGCGGCGGTGCTTCCTCTCGTTTTTCTGCCACAGCCGCAGCACCAGTTGCTCGGCCCTGCGCCGTTTGCCGATGGGCGCCGCCGGGTCCGGATGAATGAACCGCACTAGAATGCCGGCGATGTTGCAGCGGTTTGCCCCAAAGATATCGGTGAACACCTGGTCGCCGATGACGACCGCCTGCGCTCTGTCGATGCCCAGCACCTCCAGCGCCTTCAGGTACCCCTGCTTTTTCGGCTTGCCGGCCATCGAAACAAACGGCACGCCGGGCAGGTTCTTTAAAAAGCGCCGGATGCGCGCGTCGTCGTTGTTGGACAGCATCAGCACCCGCAGGCCGATCGATTCGATCCGCCGCAGCAGTGCGTCGGTTTCCGGCGTGCCGTCGTCACCGTGGTGGACCAGCGTGTTGTCGATGTCAAACAGCAGCCCGCGATAGCCCAGATCAAACAGCTTTTGATAGTCGATCGCAAACACACTCGGCGCATATTCATCTGGATAGAACCGTGACAGACACATGCGCAAGCCTCCTTGCATCGACCGGCAAAATCAAAAATTTGATATATTATACCACTTTTCGACGTTTGATGCAAGGCTTTTCACAAAAAAACGCCGCCCGCCGGCGACGCTTGAAGAAGAATGACATTTTTGGTATGATACCACCTGAAAAAAGCGACGTGCATCTGCGCATCGTTTTCTGCAAGGGCGGAATCCTCAAAGGTTCGGCGGTTGGCTCTTCCACGCGGGAGGGCATCGCGCGCTCCCGTGAATCCAAGGCGGGAGGGTGATGCGCAATGGAATACATCGTACTCACATTGGCATTTACGTTTTTTATCATCATCTTGATAAAAAAGTAACGAAAAATAACCGCCCCAGGCAAGGACAGCGGTTATTTCACGTTGATCTGAGCTAACCGTTGAATTCGGTTCCCTCTTGCAGTTTTATTATACACAACCTCGCCGCTTTTGTCAAGCGGTTTTTTCAAAGCACGCCGCCCGC
Source organism: Clostridia bacterium (assembly GCA_017434855.1). Classification (GTDB taxonomy): domain Bacteria; phylum Bacillota; class Clostridia; order Oscillospirales; family Acutalibacteraceae; genus UBA6857. The sequence goes on along the minus strand of JAFRUA010000040.1, from coordinate 10,222 downwards.
CGGCGACGCTTGACAAAGAATGACATTTTTGGTATGATATGGCTGATGCGACGATCGCATCCCTGAGAGTGGTGAAACACATCGGTCGGCGGATTCTGGCCCCTCTGTGCATACAGAGGGCAGCGCCCTCAATGTAAGTATGCAGAGAGGGTGATGCAAAATGGAGTATGCAGTCATCGTTACATTGGTCCTGTTACTCGCAATCATTTTGGCAACAAAAAACTAACCGCCACCCCTGAACAAGTTGACGGTTAATTTCATGTTTACTTGAGGGGCCAATCCGTTTGCCGGATCCACTCTCTTGTATTATTATACACAACCTCGCCGCTTTTGTCAAGCGGTTTTTTTGTTTCACCCCTGCGGCAGATACTTCTTCTGCTCCGCCGCCGTCATGTTGAACGTCGTCTTCATGTGCCCGATGAACAGGCCCGGCGCCTTTTCAATGATGCCGCGCAGCGTGGCCACGTTGCGCCGCCAGCTTTCATAGCTCAGCGACGGCCAGCGGGCGGTGTGGCGTTTCATCTCCGCATCGATCTCTTCCACCATCGCGTCAAACAGTTTCAGCATGCGCGCGGTGTCAAAGGTCGTTTCCAGGTGCTGCCTGTGCAGCTCCAGCACCCGGGTACGAAAAGCCTTGTTGCGCATCAGGCGCACCATGATCGTGGTGCTGAACGCCTTGCCCACGCCGTGGCCCTGCGGGTTCAGATAGGCGGCGATGCCGTTGCGCGTATAGGTGGACGGGAACAGCGCCCAGTCCACGTCAAAAAAGATCCACCGCCACTTGTCGCCGTCGCCGTGCCCGCGATAAAAGCGGATGTTGCCCGTGTCGGTATTGTTGAAAAAGGATTCCGCCATCCAGTAGCAGATCAGCTCGTCGATGTCGATCTGCGTCTGCAGATACTTGTAGACCTTGGCGTCTGCCGGGTCGTGGGTCTTGATATAATCGATCAGCGCCTGATACCTGTCGATCGTGCCAAGCTGCACCCTGCGCGCGCCCTTGATCATGTCCACGTTGTCTGCATCCAGGCCGTGGTGGTTGTTCAGATAGTCGGCGTCGATCTTTTCGCGCAGGTCATAGATGCCGTGGTATTTGCCGTTGACATAGACCGCAACGGGGCGATAGTCCATGATGTCCACGTCCATCTGCCCCTTGAGCACCATGGCGCAGAACGCGTCGCGCAGGTGGGCGTTTTTGATGTCCTGCCCGCTGTTGCGCAGCACCAGGGAAGAGAACACGTTGACGTCGTTGCCTTCAAAGAACGGATAACAGACCTCTTTGGGGCCGTAGCGGTCGCGCAGGCGGATGGACACGCTTTTTTGCGGTTCGGCGCGGCTGTATTGGCCAAAGACCTTCATGCCCGCGTCAAAGGCGACCTGGCTGACGCCGTCCGTCGTCATGAATTCAAAATGCACCGGGCGCTCCCAGTCCTGCCAGAAATTGGCGCCGAGATACGGGAACTCGCCTGACGCGCCGCTGCCCGTGGCCCAGATGCCGCGGTCTTCGCTGTAAAGATTTTTTTCATCGGTGGCAAGGAACACCACCGGCAGGGTGTGTTTTTTCTCCACCAGATAGGTCGCCGTCACCACGTCAGAGGGCAGCGCCCCCGCGCGATAGGCCCGTGCGCGCACCACGGTCGTCTGCCGGATCGTCAGCGGTTCGGTATACTTCGCGCTGTTTTTGGTCGGGGTACTGCCGTCCGTGGTGTAGTACACGGCGTCGTCGCAGAGAATTTCCACCGCCGTCCCCTTTTTGACATAGGTGCTGCCGATGGAAAACGCCGGGTTGGCGATCGCGCCGGAAAGCACCGTGTCCGGGTTGGCTTCGCCGGGCGTCAGCGATTGAAAATAGACCGGCGTGTCGTCACCGGTCAAAACGCGCCCGCAGCTTTGGCCCGCCGCCAGGCGATGATAGGTCAGGGCGTCCAGCACGGCGCCGCTTTTGTCGGCCAGATACACGGTTTCGCCGGCCCGGTTCAGCCCCAGGTCCGCCGTCAGCGCGCCGGACACGGGCGTTTCGGTGCAATAGACCACGGCATACGCGCCGGGGGCCAGCTTCTGCTTCGGCAGTGACACAAACCGCGCCGCGTCTTTGGAATCCGACAAACGAAAGCTGCCGAGGTCCAGGGCGCGGTCCGCCGCGTTATACAGCTCGATATAATCATACGCCTTGCCGTCCGGGGCTTTGGCGCTCAGGTTGACGGCCGAAACCTCGGTGATCACCAGCTCTTTGCTGTCGGTGCGGGCCGCGGTGTCAACGGAATCAAAGCCCTGCTTGTCGTTCGCTTTGCCCGGCGTGGCCGACGCAAAGAACGCAAAGGCGTCGCCGCCGTCCGGCGTGCGGCCGCACGTCAGGTTGCCAAACAGGTCAAAGACGGCGCAGCGGTCGATCAGCGTCCCCTGTGGGTCAAACAGCAGCAGCGCCTCTTCTTTGCCGCCCAGCTTGAACGGCGCGCACAGCGGGTCGGCGCATTCTTCGCCGGTCAGGTCGATCAAAAGATGGCCGTGCCCGTCGATCGTGCAGTCCGGCAGCACCCAGCGCTGCGGCTGCGTTTCGTCGTCCGTCAGCGCAAAACCGCCCAGCGCGACCGCGGCGTCGCCCCTGTTATACAGCTCCACCCAGCCGGTGAAATCGCCGTCCGGCCCGATCAGGGTGCGGGTGTCGCTTGTGGCGTATTCGTTGATGACCACGTCGCTGTTTGCCGGGGCGTCCGCCTGCACCGCTTCTGCGGCGTCTTCGGTTTTCAGGGCGCTGTTTTCCTTCCCCGGGGTCGGCGTTTCCAGAAGGCCGGTCTTGCCGCCGCTGACGCCGCAGCTGACGTCTGCGTCCATGGCGGGGAACTGCAGCCTGGACACCAGATTGCCGTCGCTGTCATACAGATACAGGCTTTCGCCCTTTTTGGCGCTCAGGCCGAAATTCAGGTGCGCGCCGTCGGCGCCGCCCTCGGCCGCGGCGGACTTGTCCGCAAGCAGCAGCAGATAGCCGTGCCCCGGCACCGTCCCGCCGGTGAAAGTGAACTTTCCGGCATCGGCGCTGTCGTCGGTGATGCTCCAGCCCGTCAGGTCGGCGTCGCGCTCCTTTTCATTATATAATTCGATCCAGTCCGGGTGCGACCCGTCGGCGGCGGTATAGGCCGTGCGGTTGGACGCCATGGCCTCGTTGATGCGCACCGTGCCGGATTCTGTTTTGTCTTTTTTGCAGGCGCTCAGCAGCGCGCACACCAGCAGCACCAGCGCCAGCACGCCAACCCCGCGTTTTTTGTTGTTCATTCTGATCGTCCTCTACTTTTTGATGTCCGTCACAGTCGCGTGCAAAAGCGCCGCCAGATCGAGCGGGTCCAGAAAGATCTGCGTCCCCAGCATGCCGCCGCTGATGATGATTTCGTCAAACTGCAGCGCCGTTTCATCCAGCACCGTGGGAAACTGCTTTTTCATCCCGACCGGGGTGCAGCCGCCGCGGATATAACCCGTCACGGCGCGGATGTCTTTGACGTGCAGCAGCTCCACGTTCTTTTCGCCCACGGCCTTCGCCGCCTTTTTCAGGTCCAGCTCTTCGGCAATGGGCAGCACAAACACATAGTGCGCCCCGCTTTTGGCCGACGTGACCAGCGTCTTGAACGAGCGTTCGTGCGGCTGGCCCAGTTGGTCGGCGATGTGAACGCCGTCGATGAATTCGTCACAGTCATAACGGTTGACCCGGTGCGGCACGCCCGCAGTTTCAAGCATCCGCATGGCGTTGGTTTTGGGCTGTTTGTCTTTGGCCACGGGCGATCCCCCCTTGACAAAATTCCGCAATTTATACTATACTATCACAAACGCATTGAAAATGCAAGTCCCGGAGGTCTTATGGAACCGCTTTATCCCGTCTGCCCGGTCTGCCGCACCCCGCTGGAGCGCCGCGACCGCACCCTTGTCTGCCGAAACGGTCACTGCTTTGACCTGGCCAAAGAGGGCTATTGCAATCTGCTCACCGCCCAACACAGGGCCGGCGAAACCACCGGCGACAACAACCGGATGGCGCAGGCCCGGTCCGCCTTTTTAAACAAGGGCTGCTTTGCGCCGCTGGCCGCCGCCGTGACCGACTTTGTGCGCGGCGCCGCGCCGCAGTCCGTTGTGCTGGACATCTGCTGCGGCGAGGGGTACTACAGCGAAGCGGTGCTGCGTCAGGTCCCCTGCCGGCTGCTGGGGTTTGACCTGTCCAAAGCGATGGTGCGCCGCGCGGCCAAACGCGGCTGCTCCGGGTTTTTCTTTGTGGCCAACCTGTCGGCCATCCCCCTGCCGGACGGCAGCGTGGACCGGGCGTTTCACCTGTTTGCGCCGTTCCATGCGCCGGAATTTGCGCGCGTGCTGCGGCCCGGCGGTTTGCTGTGCACCGTGATGCCGGGGCCGGACCACCTGTTTGCGCTGAAAGCAGCCGTCTATGCGTCGCCGTACCGAAACGAGGTGCGCCTGCCGGATGCCGCGCCGCTGCGGCTGCTGAACGTCCGTACCGTCCGCGCCGACTGCACACTGACGTCAAACGAAGACATCCGCGCCCTGTTTGACATGACGCCGTACCGCTATCGCACCTCGCCCGCAGACCTGAAAAAGCTGGACGCGCTGCAAACGCTGACCACCCCGCTGGAATTTGTGCTGGCCGTCTATCAAAAGCAATAATACGAAAAGGTACGACCGCGTTGGCCGTACCCTTTTTGTTGCAGGTGCAATTATTTTTTCTTTGCCGGAACGATCGCGTTTTTGGCCAGTGCGGCCAGCAGCAGACCCAGCGCCAGCAGCTCGCACACAGCGCAGCACCAAAAGCCGAAGTGCAGCTCGATCGTCGCCTTGCGATACAGCAGGATCGCCAGCGTTGCCGCCTGCCCCAGCATCATATACAGCACGCTGTAGATGGGCCACTGCAGGTTGTAGGACTTATACGCCGTGCCGCGCAGCAGCGGCAGATTCATCTGCAGCGCAGAAAACACCAGCAGCGCGATCCCCAGCAGCATCAGCGCGCCGATCATCTTAAACAACTGGCTGTGGCGCTCCGCCACCTCTTCAACGTCGTTGACCAGATTTTGCAGCACAAAGATGAACGAACCGGTCTCGGTGCTCTTCCAGATATGCACGGTCAGCATGTTCAAAAACTGCAGCGCCGCGGTCAGCAGCACCATGATCTCGCTGACGATCACCCAGCCAAGCTGCCCTTTGGTCACCGGCGTATTTCCGCTTAAAGAATCATTTCCCATGATGGTCTCTCCTTACATCTTCATAATGGAACCTCATTGTAGCAGAACGTGCCGAAAAAGTCAAGCATAAAATTCCGTCCGGGTCCGCTTAACCGAACGTACCGGCAAGATCGTTGAAGCCGTCCCGCATTTCTTTGATCTCTTTATAGCACCGCTCGCGAAGCACGGCCTCTTCGCCGAGGATCTCGGTCTTGTGCGGCTTTTCCCTGACGGTCCTTCCGCAAATGTCGCAAGTGAATTCCTTTTTTCCGCAGGCGGCAAAGCACGTCAGGATCAGCGCGGCCAAAAGCAGGCACGCAATCAGCTTTTTCATTCGTTTCAACTCCCGCTGTGTTTTGTCCATTGTATCAGACCGCGCGAAGAATGTCAAGCGCGACCGCCCCGCGTATGAAAAAACCGCGCCGGAACACCGACACGGTCAAGGGGTTGTACAAATGGGATCACTTTTTGACAAAGACCATGCTCATGTCATCCTTTTCGGCAGAAAGCTCGTTGCCGTTCTGGGTGAACTCCACCGGGTCGTCATCGATCGTGACCGTGACCTTGCTGCCGTCCTGTGTCCAGGTTCCGGTTTCGGTTTCGCCGGTCATCGTGATCGTTGCCGTGCCGTCGGCCTTCAACTCCATGCTTATGAAGTCGTCAACCGACTCAATGCCCGCCACCTGAAGAAGCGTGTCCAGATCCAGGGATTCTACCAAGGCCGCCGCCTGTTCGCCGCCCTGGGCCGCAACATAATCCTTCAGGTATTCTTCTATCGTCTTCCCGTTAAAGGTCTTGACCACATACATTCCCACGGGGTCGGCCGCAGCCTTGTCGCCGTCCTTCTTACCGCAAGCCACGAAGCAGGTCAGTGCCAGCACCGCGATCAGAAGAAGTGCAATCAGTTTTTTCATTCGTTTCACCTCCTTCTCTTCATTTGCTTCATTGTATCAAAACAGGAAAGAAATGTCAAGAAAAACGCCGCATATGATAAAACCGCGCCGGAACACCGACACGGTCAATGGGTTTTGCAAATCAGATTACTGCTTGGTGAAAACCATCTCTTCACCATTCTCAACCATCGTAAGATCGTTGCCGTTCAGGGTAAACTCCATCGTTTCACCTTCAGCCGTCAGGATGACCTTGTCACCGTCCTGTTTCCAGGTGCAGTCACCGCCTTCATCACCCATCGTCATCGTCGCAGCGCCGTCAGCCTTCAGTTCAACGAACATGGCCTCCTTATACTCGTCGGGAGCATCTTCGCCGCCCATCTTCGAGATGACGTATTTGCCTTCGATGTTGGCAGCCTTGTCGCCGTCCTTCTTACCGCAAGCCACGAAGCAGGTCAGTGCCAGCACCGCGATCAGAAGAAGTGCAATTGCTTTTTTCATTCATTTCACCTCCTTCACATGTTTTGTATATTGTACCAATGAAACCCTTAAATGTCAAGCGTTTTTCACAAGGATTCGCCGCATAACCGCCCGACTTTCTCATTTGGGAAAAAAGTTGTGTTTTCGGCGTGCGCAACATGTGAATAATTTGTTACGCTTTGCCCTGCCCTCTTGCTTTTTTCCTGTGCTTCCTATAAAATGAATATATTATGAACATGTGGGCCGTGCTTTGGCTGCCGTCCCAAAAGAGAGGTTGGTTGATTTTATGAAACGCTGTCTGTCCGTTTTTCTTGCCGTGCTGATGCTGCTGACGTCGCTGAGCTGCCTGACCGCCGTGGCGGAAGATAAGGTCTGCAACTGCGAGCACATGCCGATGATCTATGTCTTCGGCAAACAGCACATCTATGACGACCCGCATGCGGAAAACCGCCGCGAGCTGGACGGTCTGGACGCCGTGTGGGCCAAGGGCCTGATCGGCGAAGGCATCAAAAAGTTTGCCAAGGGCCTGGTCACCAACAATTATGACGACTTCATCGAGTATGTTGCCACAAACTTTGAAGAGAAGTATGCGGGCTTTGCGTGCCAGGACAACGGCGACCTGCCCGACAACTCCACCGGCATCGACTACAGCTGGTCGCCCGAAACGATGATCGACGACCATGTGTGGGACAACGTGTATTCCTATGTCTATATCTATGACGCGCGGCAGGACCCGATGGAGATTGCGGACGACATGCACGACTACATTGAATCGGTGCGCCGCGTGACCGGGCATCACCGCGTCGCCGTGCTCAGCCGCTGCATGGGCACCGAGATGGCGCTGGCCTACTTTGCAAAGTACGGCTGGGACGACATCGACACCTTCTTCTCCTACAGCTCCGCCGCCATGGGCACCACGATCTTCAGCGAGATTTTTGCCGGCAAGGTGGAACTGGACCTCGATTCCATCAACGAGTACTACGGCACGAAGTACCAGTACGACACGACCGAAAAGCGCCAGCTCATCCTCACGATGCTGGAGCTCATCAGCCAGCTTCGCGCCCTCGGCCTGACCGAAAAGGCGCTCAACCGCCTGTTTGCAAGGCTGAAGACGGACCTGATCCCGCGCATCCTCAAGGCCAGCTTTGCCACCTGCCCGGGCTACTGGACCATGGTCGGCCCCGCAGATTATGAGGACGCCAAGGCCTTCCTGTTCAAGGACGACGCCGACAAGTACGCCGACCTGATCAAGCGCATCGACGAATACGACCGTCTGGTGCGCCAGCCGATGAACGAGCTGATGCTGGAAATGAACAAGGACGTCAAGATGTGCATTCTGGCAAAGTACGGCTTCCAGATGATCCCTGCCACGGTCTCGCAGCGTGAACAGTCCGACGACAAGATCACCCTCAAGGACCAGTCCTTCGGCGCCACCAGCGCCCAGATCGGCAAAACGCTGTCCACCGCCTATATCGAAAAGGCCATTGCAAAGGGCCACGGCAAATACATCTCTCCCGACCGGATCGTGGATGCGTCCACCGCCCTGCTGCCGGACCAGACGTGGTTCGTCAAGAACATCCGTCACAACGACTTCCCGGGCATGTTCTATGATCTGGTGATCCGCATGATCCGCGCCGACCGTCAGCTCACGGTGAACGACGACCCCGAGTACCCGCAGTACACGGTCTTCTATTGGGAGGACGGCCGGGATTACTGGGTCCCGATGACCGAAGAGAACATGCACACCGAGTATCAGCACCCGACCTTTTTCCAGGCGCTGAAGGGCTTTTTCAAGGCGCTGTTCGCAATCATCAAGATGAAGATCAAAGAGAAATAACCCAAACAAAACATTGACCGGCAGGCGCAGAACGTCTGCCGGTTGTTTTGTACGCCGGAACGCGGGCGGCGTGTCCGCCCCATCCACCATGCCCAAGCGCGCGGTCCCCTTGTCTCCGCTGCCGCGTCGGTCGCTGCTTTTGCCTTCGGCAAAGGTCCCCACCGGGGACCCGCAGCCCTCACGAGAGGAAGGCATAAAAGGCAGCCACAAAAACGCCCTCCCCGATGTGGGGAGGGTGGCAATCCGAAGGATTGACGGGTGCGGTTGGCTCAATACCGCGCGCCGAAGAGCTTGGCGAAGATGCCGTGGAAGAAGCCGATGATGCCCTGGAAGAAGCCGACATGCTGGCCGCCGCACCACGGGCAGACGCTTTCAGGCTGGGTCGGCGTCGTGCCGGGATCGCCGGGATCGCCGGGGTTGTCAGCTGTCTTTTTAAAGACTGCAGCATATTGAAGAGATGTGTTCATCGTGATGGTTTGTGTTGCGTTTTTATAAACGGGCTTTTTCCCGAGACCGTCAACCGGATGCACACTGTACCATCCAACAAACTCATAACCTTCATCCGGAATAGCCGTGATCGTAACCTGCGACCCTTCAGTATAGGTTCCGGCGCCGGTCACGGTGCCGCCTTTGCCATTGATGCTTGTCGGCGCAGAGGTCACATCTAATGTTAAGGTGTAGGTTTCAAGTTGGGAGATGTCAGAGGTCAGATTTGATAATTTGCAAGCTGGCCGAATGCCGTTGCTCGCATAGTTGAGACCGCTGTTGCTTGAGAGGTCGCCGTCCTTTCTCACACCGCATGCAGTGTAGGAATAACTGCCTGCGGAGCGCAGCCGCCAACTGGAAGAACCGTCGCTTTCCACAAAAATGCCCTGGCATTTTGCGTAGTCGGTGCCTTTTGCCTTTCTTGCAGAAGCGGAGGACAGACCGTAGCTGCTGTTTTTTGCTTCGCTGTAGGAAAGCAAAAAGATTTTGTCAGTAGTCGAGGGAGAACTATACTGTGCAGATTCGGACGAAAAGGCGTCGTTGTTGATCGTTGTGGATTTGATCTTTGCCTTTTGCGCACTGTTGAATGCCGTGTTATAGAAATCGTTGTTCAGCCAGGTGCGGATGGTCGATTTGGCATAGTTGTTCGCAAAGGTTGAAGTTGAGCCGATATAGTAGTAATCGGCAGCGCTTTTTCGGACGACGTTCTGATAAGCCTGAGAATCAATAATTGCCGCGCACAAAACAAGGCCGGCGGACGGATCAAGCACACGCCACTCCAGCGGCTCATATTTGAAATAATAGGTCATGTTTATGTAATAGCCGTTGTCATCCTGATAGGAACTGCCCGCATAGGAGCGATAGCTGGTATTTAGCGGTCTGTACTGCGTAAATGTCACGGCGCGGTATTGGATGCCGCCGGAAATAAAATCGGCATATTTCATAAAATCGCCCGACTGCATCTGACCGTCGTAATCGCCGGTGCCGATATAGTAGTCATAGCTTTTCCACGTTGCTCTGTTCGCAGCGGCTTTGAGCGCCGTGGTCTCGCTGACCTGTGACTGCGGATAGTTGCCGAACATGATGATGTCGCCGACGCCGACCGCGCTCGCCGGCACGGCGGCAACCGCCGCGGTCATTGCCAGCAGCAGCACCGCCAGCAGGACGGATAAAACTTTCTTTGACATTTTCATAAGAACTCTCCTTTATAAAATATTTTTTCTATATCAAAAAAGCGCGGCGCACCCCAGCGGGCGCACTGCGCTTGTATCTTTATTCATTTTTGAAAAAGGACAAAGTTATCCTATCTGTCTGTCTGTCTGTCT
>JAFRUA010000039.1 GCA_017434855.1 Clostridia bacterium | reverse complement strand
GGACGAAATGCATCGACGCATCGTCGGGCAGGATAAAGCGGTATCCGCTGTTGCAAGAGCGATCCGCCGCGGACGCGTGGGTCTGAAGGATCCGAACCGCCCCACGGGCTCGTTCATCTTCCTCGGTCCGACCGGCGTCGGCAAAACGGAGCTTTGCAAAACGCTTGCCGCCACGATGTTCGGCGATGAGAACGCGATGATCCGCCTGGATATGTCGGAATATATGGAAAAGCATACCGTATCCAAAATGGTCGGTTCGCCGCCCGGTTACGTCGGCTATGACGACGGCGGCCAGCTTACCGAAAAGGTACGCCGCAAGCCGTACAGCGTCATCCTGTTTGACGAGATCGAAAAAGCGCATCCCGACGTGTTCAATATGCTGCTCCAGATTCTGGACGACGGCGTGCTGACCGATTCCCAGGGCCGCAAGGTCGACTTCAAAAATACGATCATCATTATGACGTCCAACCTCGGCGCCAAGCTGATCGCCGGCGAAAACAAGGCCATCGGCTTTGCCACGGCAGAAGAGCAGGAGCGCACCGACAGCAGAATCCACGACGCCGTGATGGGCGAGCTGAAAAAGGCCTTCCGTCCGGAATTCCTGAACCGTGTGGACGAGGTCATCGTCTTCCACCAGCTCACCAAGCCGCAGATCCATGAGATCGCCGAAAAGCTGCTGGAGCAGACCAAGGCGCGGCTGGCGGGCATGGAGATCGAAATGACCTTTGACGACGACGTGATCGACATGGTGGCCGACGCGGGCTTCGACCCCGTCTATGGCGCACGGCCGCTGAAGCGCGCGATCCAGACCAGACTGGAAGACCCGCTGGCGGAGGCGGTGCTGGACGGCAGCGTGGAAGCCAAAAAGCGCTATGTGTGCCGACTGAAGGACGGCGCCGTGACGTTTGAAGAAGCGCCGGCACAGGAGCCCGCTGCATAAGAAAAATAAAAGATGTGCCGTTCCCGAAAAGAGGAGCGGCACGTTTTTTGATGGTTGGTTACTGTACGGGATAGTATCGCGGCACAAAGCCCTCGATGCGGGCGGTGACGGTTCCGTCCTCCAGCAGCGACTGCAAAAAGCACCTGACGGTGGTGGAGATTTTGGCGTACTTGTCAAGATCCATCGTCATGGGCAGTTGTTCGCACGCGGCAATGAAGATGTCTTCAAAGCTCTTTCCGGTGCACAGTGTACGGAAGAACGCCTTGCGCTGTTCCAGCATCTCGGCATTATAGCGGGCAAGGGGGGCGATGTCGGCTGTGGCCGCGCTGTGCGACGGCACAAAGAAGGCGCCCTTCAGCGTTTCCAGCATCCGCAGGGTTTCAATGCTTTTGTTGACGTCCATGAAGGCGGGCAGCTTGTATTCCTCAAAGGTCAGCCTGTCCACAACGGCGTCCGCAAGGAACCAGACGTCGTCCGGCGTTTTGAAGCCGTGCATGTTGTGGCTGTGGCCGGGCAGGGGGAGCATCTCAAACCCGGCCGGAAGCACGTCCGGCGTCAGGCGTCTGCACGCGGTCCCCAGCGGGCGAAAGAAGAAATTACGCGCGCGGTTGGTGGGAATGCCGTTGTAATAATACGTCGGCTCCACGGCGGATTCCTCCACAAAGTATTGCTCGATCTGCGGCGCATAGACGGGGCAGCCGTATTTCTCCTTGAAAAAGCGGTTGCCGTGGATGTGGTCCACATGGCCGTGGGTGTTCAGAATCATTTTGACCTTCAGACCGCGCTCGACCAGCGCCTTGTCCAGGTCGCTGACGCTTTTTTTGTGGTCGCCGCTGTCGATCAGGACCGCTTCGCCGTTGCCGAGGTCATAGACGCCGATGTTGGAAAAACAGCGCAGATAATAGGTATTCTGTCCGCAGGATATAAACTGAAACACAGAGAAGGCTCCTTTCAAACAAATGCAAACGAAAAACCGCAAACGACGGGGCATCGTTTGCGGTGAAGGTCATGTCATCTCAAACATGCCGGTATAAAGCTGATAGTATTTCTGGCCAAGGTCGATCAGGAACTGATGGCTGCCCTGCTCGATCACTTCGCCGTTTTCCAGCACCAGGATCTCGTCAGAGTTGCGGACGGTGGACAGGCGGTGCGCAATGACCAGAACGGTTTTGCCCTCCATCAGGCGGTCCATGCCGCGTTCGATCTGGCGCTCGGTGCGCGTGTCAACAGAGCTGGTGGCTTCATCCAGCACCAGCAGCGGCCGGCCGGCAATGGCGGCGCGCGCGATGTTCAAAAGCTGGGCCTGCCCGGCGCTGAGGTTGACGCCGTCGGTGCGCAGCTCGGTATCGTAGCCCTCCGGCAGCTTTTCGATGAAGGAATGCGCATTGGCCAGCTTTGCCGCGGCAACGACCTCTTCATCGGTCGCATCCAGCTTTCCGTACCGGATGTTTTCGCGGATCGTGCCGGCAAACAGGCGGGCGTCCTGCAGAACGAACGCCATGGTGCTGCGCAGGTCATCTTTTTTGATGTCTTTGATCGAGATGCCGTCGATCGTGATGTCGCCTTTTTCGATCTCATAAAAGCGGTTGATCAGGTTGGTGATGGTGGTTTTGCCCGCGCCCGTGGAGCCGACAAAGGCCACCTTTTCGCCGCTTGGGACCTTGACGGTCAGATGCTTGATGACGTCCTTATCCTCTACATAGGCAAAGGTGACGTCTTTGATGTCGATGTTGCACTGGACCGGAACGTAATGGTAGAAGTAGTTGTATTCCTTCTCCGGTTCGTCGGGGACCTTCCACGCGGTGATGGCGTCCTGCCCTTCGGCGTCTTCGCCGTCGCGGATTTCCTCATACCCCATGGCCCTTGCCACGACCTTCGCGAGCCGGACCTTGCCCTCGTCGGTTTCAAAGGGCGTATCGAGCACCTCGAAGATGCGCTCCGCGCCCGCCAGGGCGGAGATGAGCGCGCTGTAGCACGCCGCGATGGAGGCCGACGAGCTGCCGTAGCTGGAAGCATAGCTCAGATAGGTGATGAGGCGGGGCACGGTCATGCCGCTGTGATGGCTGATGACAAAGCGCGCGCCGATGGTGACGGCCAGCGCATAGTTGAGCCGCGCGACCATCGCGATCAGCGGACCCATGAGGCCGCCGATGATGTTGGCCTTGACGCCCGTTTTGCGGTACTCCTCGTTCAGCTCCCAGAAACGCTGCTTGCTGCGATCTTCATAGCAGAAGACCTTGACGGCCTTGATGCCCATGATGTACTCTTCGATATAGCCGTTGCATTCGCCCATGGCCTTTTGCTGCTTTTTGAACAGGGGAGAGCAGATGGACGTGATGCCGACGATGATGAGCACGATCACGATGAGCGCACCGGTCAGGGCAAGGGTGATCTCCCAACTGTAGATGAGCATGATTGTTACGGTGATGATGCCCTGGATAATGGCAGAGATGAGCGACGGAAAGCTGTCGCTGATCAGGTCGCTGACGCGGCCGACGTCACTGGTGAAGCGGCTCATGATCTCGCCGACCTTGTGCTCGTCGAAGTAGCTGATCGGCAGGCCCTGCAGATGGTTGAACAGCTCGCGGCGCATCTGGGTGATGGTGTTGATCGTGACCTTGAGCATGATGCGTGTATACACGAGTGAAAACGTTGCGGAGGTGATGTACGCGACCGCAAGCAGGGCGATATGCTTGATGATGGTCTGCATGGCGCCTTCGGTTTCGCCGTGCTCCACCACATTTTCCAGCACGCCGTAGATCGGCTGCATAATGAGGGCGCAAATTGCGCCGATGGCCGTTGTCAGAATGACAATGATGGCCACAATAATCAGTTGCTTTTTATAGGCTGTGATATAGCTGATGAGCCGGCGGGCCGCCTGACGAACGTCCTTCGGCTTGTTTTTCTTTTTCTTTTCGCGTTCCTCGCGTTCCTCCGGCGTCAGGTCGGCGTCGTCTTTTTTGCCGCGGGCGCGTTTTTTCCTTGTCTTCGGTGTGTTCTTTGTGTCGGCAGAAGGTTCGGCAGCGGCCGCGCTGCTGTCGGCCAAGGTGTCCGCAGCGGCTTCTTCCGCTGTGGGCTGTTCGACTGCGGTTTCTTTTTCAGGCGTCAGAGCGGTTTCGGTCTCCGTGACCGGCGTGTCTTTTTCCTTTTTCACTGCGCCAACACCCCTTCCTGCTGTGACATAAAGATCTCGTGATAGATCGCGTTGTTTTCGACCAGGTCCGCATGGGTCCCGATGCCGTCGATCCTGCCGTCGTCGATGACAATGATGCGGTCGGCGTCCATGATGGAGGTGATGCGCTGCGCAATGATGAGTTTGGTGACGCCCGCAAACGCGTCTGTGCGCAGAATGTTGCGGATCTGCGCGTCGGTGGCGGTGTCCACGGCGCTGGTTGAATCGTCAAGGATCAGGACCTTCGGCTGCTTGACAAAGGTGCGCGCCATGCAAAGGCGCTGCCGCTGACCGCCGGAAACGGTGTTGCCGCCGTGGCCCAGCTCGGTGTCATAGCCCTTTTCTTTTTCCATGATGAAATCGTGCGCCTGCGCGGCCTTTGCCGCCGCGATCACTTCCTCGTCCGTTGCGTCCGGCTTGCCCCAGCGGATGTTCTCCGCAATGGTACCGGAGAAGAGCATGCTCTGCTGCAGCACAATGGAAACGCCGTCGCGCAAATTCTGAAACTTATAGTTTTTGACGTTTTCGCCGCCGATCAGCACCGCGCCCTCGGTCACGTCATACAGACGCGGGATCAGGCTGACCAGCGTGGATTTTGCGCTGCCGGTGGCGCCGATGATGCCGACCGTTTCACCGCTCTCGATCTTGAGGTTGATGTGTTCAAGAATATTTTTTGCGGCCTCTTCGCTGTATTTGAACGAAACGTCGCAAAACTCGATGCTGCCGTCTTTGACCTTCAGGTTCGGGTCGCCGGCATGGTCGTTGATCGTCGGCTCTTCGGCAAGGACCTCGCTGACGCGGGTGATGGATGCGCGCGCAACGATCATGGAAACAAAGACCATCAGAACTGTCATCAAAGAGGACAGGACCTGGCTGATATAGGAGGTGAAGGCAGTCAGGTCGCCGACCGTCAGACCGTTCGCTTTTTCGGCAACCTTGTCGGCAATGATGATGCCGCTGCCGCGCCAGAGCGTGAAGATCATGCACGCATAAATGACAAAGATGATGAAGGGGGAAACATAGATGACCAGACTTTGCGCACGCAGGTTGGTTTTTGCAACGTTCATGTTTGCCGTTTCAAACTTTTCTTTTTCATAGTCCTCACGCACAAACGCCTTGACGATGCGGATGCCGCGGATGTTGCTGCGCAGCGCGCTGTTGAAGTTGTCGGTCATTTCGAGCATCTTTTTGAACATCGGGATGGCAAGCATACCGAGCGCGACCAGAGAAATGATGATGCCCGGTACCGCGAACCAAAAGACCTGCGAAAGCTGGCGGCTGATGTTCAGCGCCTTGATAAACGCCATGATCAGGATGAACGGCCCCTTGATAAAGGTGACGATAAAGGTGCTGAACAGCGACTGGACGCGCGAGGTGTCGGAAACCATGCGCGTGATCAGCGAGCCGATCTTGAGCCGGTCGATGTTTTCAAACGACAGGTCCTGAATCTTGTTGAACAGCGCGGAGCGCATGTTTGCGCCGAAGCCCATGCTTGCGATGGCGGAAAACCGCGCGGCAAAATAGCCGACCAGAACGGTGGTAAACGAAAGCAGCAGCATTTCGACCAGCCGTCGGTTCAGCGCGCTTTGGTCAAATCCCTCAGAGCCGGCGCCCATGATCTGGTCGATGACCTGGCCCATGATTTTGGGAAGCTGCAGCTCGATGAGCACGTCGGCAAAGATCATGATCGGGGTCAGGATCGTCAGGATCCGATAGCCCTTGACAAATGACAAATAAGTCCCCAATTGCAGCTTGGGCTTGGGCTTTTTTTCTTTCGCTTCTTTTGGTTGTTTCTCTTTCGCCAAAAGAAACCCTCCTTTACTTTGAGATGTTTCGTTAATGGATCAGCAGGTTTGCAAACCCGAAATAGATCAGAAGCGACACTGCGTCCACCATGGTGGTGATCATCGGGCCGGCCATGAGCGCCGGGTCCAGCCGCAGCAGCTTTGCAATGATCGGCAGGGTGCAGCCGATGATTTTTGCCACCATGACCGCCGCGCAGACCGACAGGCACACCACCAGGATCACACTGTCTGTGGCCGGGTTGTGCGTGATATGGCGCAGAATGATCATGCGCAGCGCGTTTGCGGCGGCAAGCGTCACGCCCACCATGACCGACACGCGGATCTCTTTCCACAAAACGCGCAGATAGTCTTTGATCTGGATCTCTCCCAGCGCAAGGCCGCGGATGATCAGGGTGGACACCTGGTTGCCGGAATTGCCGCCCGTGTCCATCAGCATGGGAATGCACGCCGTGAGGCCGGCGATGGTTGCCAGCTTGGCTTCAAACCCTTCGATGATCTGCCCCGTGAAGGTGGCAGAGACCATGAGGATCAGCAGCCACACGATGCGGTTCTTTGCCAGCACAAAGACGTTTGTTTTCAGATACTCGTCCTCACTCGGACGCAGAAGGGCCATCTTTTCAAAGTCTTCGGTGGCCTCTTCGTCGATGATGTCAACGATGTCGTCGATCGTGATGATACCGACCAGGCGCTGCTCTTTGTCGACCACGGGCACGCTCAGAAGGTCGTATTTCTTCGCGATGGAGGCGACCTCTTCCTGGTCGTCCAGCGTCTGCACCGTGATGAGCTGTTCATCGTCTGACATGATCTCGGTCAGGGGGACGTCCTCATCATTGAGGATCAGGCGCCGCAGCGGCAACGTGCCGACCAGATGACGCTTGTCGTCAATTACATAGCAGGTGTAGATCGTCTCTTTGTCCACACCGGTGCGGCGGATGCTTTTGATCGCTTCGCCAACGGTGAGCCGGTCGTGCAGCTCCACCATTTCGATGGTCATGACGCTGCCGGCTGAGTTGTCGGGGTACTCGAGAAAGCGATTGATGATCTCGCGCGTTTCGCTGTCGGTGTTTGCCAGCACACGGCGCACAACATTCGCGGGCACCTCTTCCAGAAAATCGACGGCGTCATCGACATAAAGCTCGTCCATCAGTCGCTCGATTTCCTTGTCTGTGATCATGCGGACGATGGTTTCCTGACTGTCGGAATCCAGATAGGCAAAAACGTCCGCCGAAATGTCTTTGGAAAGCACGCGGAACACAGTCACGCGCATCTTTTCATCCTCCAGCTGCATGATGAAGTCCGCGATGTCGGGGTATGCCATCTCGTTCAGCCGCATCTGGAGCGTTTTGTACTGTTTGGTTTCCACCAGAGAAACCAGCGATTCATACAGGGCTTCTTCCATAACGTCACCAACCTTTTTCAGTCAGCGCAGCCCCGTCGGTTTCACGCAAAAAGAACCAAGCCGCTCCCCAAAAGGACGGTGCAGACCGCGCTGTTTTGTTTGAAATTCTGTCGTCGACCGTGCGGGTCAGCGTCCACGCGAATGCACCTCCGTTTTAAAAGTTTCCGTCACGCAAACGGAACATCTTATTTTACACCTTTTGATAGAGGAAAGTCAACCGCTGCAGAAAAAAATCTCATGCACAATTTGACAAACTTGTGTTTTCTGTTTGACGATTCGCCCAAAAAGTTTCACGGTTTATTCAAAAAAACCGATTGACCTTTTTCAAAAGCTCTGTTATACTATAGACAATAAAACACAGGAGGTCTTTTGTTATGATCAACATCACATCGTTCCTCAAAAGTATCGTGACCGTTTTCATGTCTTTGCTGATGACGTTCCTCGGCAACCTCGGCATCGCGACCGACCACTTTGACACCTACAGCGCCGTGCAGTACGGCGACAGTCTGGTGCAGGTCATGGACATCTATGTTCCGAACGATGCGGCGGGCAAGAGCGAAAACGGCGCCATTCTGTTCCTGCATGACGGCATGTTCAATTCCGGCAGCCGGTCTGACATGAAAAATGACTGCCGCACATTCACCAACAGCGGTTATATCACCGCGGCCATAGACTATTCCTTCATCAGCCAAAAGGGCGTTTCATTGTTTACCATGCTTGATGAAATCACGCTGGCAATCCAGAAGCTGTCTGATCTTTCTGCCGAAAAGGGGCTGAACATCAAGCACCTTGCTCTGGCGGGCAAGGGCGCCGGCGGCTATCTTGCCATGATGTATGCTTACACCAACGCCGATTATTCCGCGATCGATATTGAGTTTGTGGCGGCCAAGGCGGCCCCGGCGGACTTTACGCCCTCCATCTGGCAGGCAAATTATTCCGATGCGTCAATCGCAAACCTGATCAGCTCGCTGTCCACCGTGACGGTGAAGACAGAGGATGTGACCAACAACGCGGCCAATGTTGCCGGCGCTGTTGCGATGATCTCTCCCACGTCTGCGGTCCGTACCGGCAAAAAGATCCCGACGGTCTTTGCCTATGCCGGCAAGGACTCGATGGTTCCCATCGGCAACAAGGCCGCGCTTGAAGATGCGCTGGCCGCTGCCAATGTGCCGAACAAGTCGGTCTATTTCGATACGTCCGACCACAGCATGGCGATCGACATGGTGCACGCTGCGGAGTACAACAATCTGATCACGGATTACTGCAATCAGTATTTCAAATAAGCGATCTGCGGCAGACGCCGCGCAAAAAATGACCGGGTTCCTGACGGGTACCCGGTCAGACTGCTGACAAACCCTATGTTTCGCAAGAGGCATAGGGTTGTTTTTTGCTCAGGGCAAGAAAAAAGCCATGTGTTTTACCCACAGCACATGGCGATTTTCTTCATATTTTGTGCGGCGGCGGTAAGCAAACATTGTTCTGCAACCTTGGAAAGACCACGCATT
>JAFRUA010000038.1 GCA_017434855.1 Clostridia bacterium | reverse complement strand
GTCTGCCCAAAGCCGCAGAATATTTCACACTTTTTTGTGAAAGTTTTGAATTTCTCATGAAATTTGATAAATTTGACCGCATCTACACTCTAATTAGCTGGTTTTCCTTTTCTACTACCGGTTTTTAGAGGTGCCCAATTCATAATTCCGAATTCCGAATTGATCTGACGATCCCAACGGCCTCTTTTGTCAGCCGCTCGATCTCGTCAAACCTGCCGGTGCGGATCAGGTCGCCCTTGACCATCCAGCTTCCGCCGCAGGCCAAAATCTTGTCGCATGCCAGATACTGCGCCAGGTTCCCGGGGCCGACGCCGCCGGTGGGCATGAACCGAACGCCCACATACGCCGCACACAGCGCCTTGATCGTCGCCACGCCGCCGCACTGCTCCGCCGGGAAAAACTTCAGGGCATACAGGCCGCGCTTGACGCCCTGCGCCACCTCGGTCGCCGTGGTGCAGCCCGGAAACACGGGCGCCCCCTTTGCCAGGCAGTGATCCACGATTTCGGGGTCAAACCCGGGGGCCACGATGAACTGCGCGCCGGCGGCCAGCGCACGGTCGGCCTGGTCAACCGTCAGCACCGTGCCCGCGCCCACCAGCATGTCGGGGTACGCCTTGACCATGCGGCGGATCGCTTCCTCTGCCGCGTCGGTACGGAAAGTGACCTCTGCCACCGGCAGCCCGCCGGCAATCAGCGCCTTTGCCACGGGCAGCGCCTCGTCGGGGTGATTCAGCACAACCACGGGCACCACGCCGCAGGCCGCGATTCGTTCTGCGATCTGATTCATAATGAACGCCTCCTTTGACGGAAGAAAAATGACTATCTATTATATAATACAAATCAGAAAAAATGTCAACCTCTTTTCAAAACGAAAAATCTGTGGTATGATAAGAAAAAACTATGCAAAATGTGAGGTGGCCTGTTTATGGAAACACTGAACCTTTCCGGCGCATGGACCCTTTTGCGCCGCAGCGACGGCAAAACCTTTCCCGCCGCGCTGCCGGGCACAGACTTCGGCGCGCTTTTGAAATCGGGCGAGATCGGCGACCCGCTGTTTTCCGGCGACGACGAAGCGTCGGCTGCCGTTGCCCGCGACGATTACAGCTTTCGCCGGACGTTCACGGTCCAGGAATCCCTGCTGGCTTTGCAGCATGTGCACCTTTGCTGCGACTGCATCGACACGCTGTGCGACATTTTGATCAACGGCGAATGCGCCGCGCACCTGAACAGCGCCTATCTGCCCGCGGATATCGACGTCAGGCGGTATCTGCGCCCCGGCGAGAACGAGATCGAGCTGCGCTTTTTCTCCCCGGTCAAGTTCATTGAAAACGCGCAAAAGCAGCACGCTCTGCCCGCAAACCCCAACGGCATCAACGGTATGCCGTATCTGCGCAAGCCGGGCTGTCACTTCGGCTGGGACTGGGGCCCTTGTGTGCCGTACTGCGGCGCGCTGGCGAGCGTGGAGCTCGTCGGCTTTGACCGGCGGATCAAAAACATCCGCATCGCGCAGACCACCACCGCCGCCCGCGCCACCGTGACAGTGACGGCCGACGGCGCGGACCGCATCACGATGACCGCGCCGGACGGCAGCGAGATCGCGGGGACCGGCGGCGTGTTTGAGATCGACGCCCCGCTTCTCTGGTCCACCTATGAACTCAGCGGGCTGGACACCCAGCCGCTCTATACCGTTGTGCTGGAAAACGGCGAAACGGCGGTGAAAAAAAAGATCGGCCTGCGCTCGCTGGTGCTGGACCGGTCCGCCGACGCCCACGGCGAAACGTTCTGCTTCCTGCTCAACGGGGAGCGCATCTTTGCCAAGGGCGCAAACTTTGTGCCGCTGTCGGCCCTGTTTGAAGACGGCGACGACGCCATGCTGGAACGGTATCTGCTGCGCGCGCGGGAAGCGAACTTCAACATGCTGCGCGTGTGGGGCGGCGGCAGCTATGCGAGCGAGGCGCTGCTGTCGCGCTGCGACGAGCTGGGCATCCTGGTCTGGCAGGACTTCTGCTTTGCGTGCCAGATGTATCCGCTGTATGACGAGACCTTCCGTGCGCTGGTGCTGCGCGAGGCCGACGTGCAGTCGCGCCGCATGAGCCTGCACCCGTCGCTGGCCCTGCTTTGCGGCAACAACGAGTTGGAGGCCATGTTCTCTTATCTGCCGCGCACGACAAAACTGGTCAAGGCCTATGTCGATTACTTCTATCACGCGCTGCCGCAGACGGTTGCGCACTGCTGCGACACGTCCTATATCCCGACCTCCCCGATGGGCGAGGCCCCGTTCCAAAAGGTCACGCACGACGACTGCGGCGACACCCACATGTGGAACGTCTGGCACGGGCTGAAAAAGCTGAACTATTATCAAAAGCGTTTCACCCGCTTTTTGTCGGAATTCGGGCTGGAATCGCTGCCGTCGATGAAGGCGATCGCCACCTTTGCCAAAAAGAAGGACCATTCCGTGACCTCGGCGCCCTTTATGCGGCACCAGAAATGCGTCGGCGGCAACCAAAAGATGCTGTTTTATCTGTCAGAGCTGTTTGACGACCCGAAGGACTTTGCCGACCTGCCGGCGCTGACGGGCCTGGTGCAGAGCGAATGTCTCAAGGCCGCCGCCGTGCACCTGCGGCAAAACAAGGGCCGCTGCAACGGCTGCCTGGTCTGGCAGTTCAACGACGTGTGGAACTGCCCAAGCTGGTCGATGATCGACTTTGAAGAGGTGCCGAAGGCCGCGTTCTTCCACGCAAAGCACTTTTTCGCGCCCGTGGCCGTCACCTGCCGAAGCGAAAAAAGAACGGCGCATCTGGTCGCCCACAACGACACGCTGCAAGATGCGGCCTTTGACCTGACCGCCCGTGTGCTGAACCTGAAAACCGGCAGCGTGACGGACCGCGTGTTCCCGGTACGGCTCAAAGAAAACAGTTGTTCTCCGCTGGCGGACCTTGCGATCAAACGAACCGACGTGCTGCGGCTGGACTGGCCCGGCCACACGGACACGGTGCTGTTTGCCCCGCCGCGCCGTCTGCCGCTGAAGCCGGTGCGCCTGCAGGTCCGGCAGGCGGATCACAGCCTGACGGTGACCGGCGACGCCTTTGCCTATGGGGTGCACATCGAAGCGGACGCCGCGCCGAGCGACAACGACTTTTCCCTGTTCCCGGGCGAAAGCAAAACCGTGGAATTCAACGCCCCGGCGGGCGCGGTTCGCGTCACCTGCGTCAACAACATGCGCTTTTCACACCGGCCGGTGCGCCGCGCGGTGAAACGGCTGCTGTATCGTCTGCAGCCGCGCAATATCGCCAACGCGGTGTTTTATGCGACGAATTGACAAATTCACAAAATGTGCATTGCAATTCCGTTCGTTGTCGGGTATAATAAAATAAATATGCGATCACAGATCACCGGGAGGCGAGCAGATGCTTTCAAGAACAGAAATTGAATATGCACTCAGAACCTTGCTGCAGAAGTATCGTGCGCAGGCGGCGCTGCTGTTTGGTTCTTATGCGCGCGGAGACGAGACTGCGGAATCTGACATCGAC
Organism: Clostridia bacterium; assembly: GCA_017434855.1. Classification (GTDB taxonomy): domain Bacteria; phylum Bacillota; class Clostridia; order Oscillospirales; family Acutalibacteraceae; genus UBA6857. The sequence goes on along the minus strand of JAFRUA010000038.1, from coordinate 10,677 downwards.
GTCCTTGTGATCGGCGGTCCCGATTTCAAAAAAACCGACATCTTTGCTTTTGCGGAGGAACTGCGGGAAATGACCGGCAAAGCGGTCGACGCCTTTGAACTGTGCGAGGTCACACCCGGCACACCTTTTTATGAAACCGTGATGAATGAGGGGGTCCGAATCGCATGATGAACGTTGTGTTTGACGAAATGGGTTCGTTTGTTGACGCATTGAAACAGATGTGACGCGAGCGACGCACATACCGGTGTACCGGCGGGTACAGGAAAGGACACTGAGATGAAACACTCCAAGCTCACGCTTTCAAAAGACTATCAGATCGCCAAAGTGGACGACCGCGTTTTCGGTTCGTTCATCGAGCACCTGGGCCGCGCGGTCTACGGCGGCATCTATGAGCCCGGCCATCCGGCTGCGGACGAACACGGCTTTCGCCGCGACGTGATGGACCTGATCCGGCAGATCGGCGTGCCCGTGGTGCGCTATCCGGGCGGCAACTTTGTCTCCGGCTACAACTGGGAGGACGGCGTGGGGCCGGTGGAAATGCGTCCCCGCCGGCTGGAGCTGGCCTGGTCCACCACAGAGCCGAACACCTTTGGCACCAACGAATTCATGCAGTGGTGCAAGGTTTGCGGCACGGCGCCGATGATGGCCGTCAACCTGGGCACCCGCGGGCCGGACGCGGCGCGCAACCTGGTGGAATACTGCAACCACGAAAAGGGGACCTGTTACAGCGACCTGCGCCGCAGCCACGGGGCCGAAGCGCCCCACAACATCAAGCTGTGGTGCCTGGGCAACGAGATGGACGGCCCCTGGCAGATGGGGCACAAGAGCGCCGCGGAGTATGGCCGCGTTGCCAACGAAACCGCCAAGCTGATGAAGTGGGTGGACCCGTCGATCGAGCTGGTGCTGTGCGGGTCGTCCAACAGCCGCATGCCCACCTTTGGCGACTGGGAGGCCACGACGCTGGATCTGTGCTATGACAATGTGGACTATGTCTCGCTGCACCAGTACTTCGACTGCAGCGACCGGGACACGCCGAACTTCCTGGCCAAAAGCTGCGACCTGGAGCAGTACATCCGCGCCGCCGCGTGCGTGTGCGACTATGTTCAGGCCAAGCACCGCCGCAAAAAGAAGATCCACCTTTCGCTGGACGAGTGGAACGTCTGGTACCACTCCCACGGCGCGGACTTTGAAAAATGGTCCGAAGCGCCGCACATCCTCGAGGACGTCTATAACTTTGAGGACGCGCTGGTCGTGGGCCTGATGCTCATCACGATCCTGCGGTGCAGCGACCGCGTCAAAATCGCGTGCCTGGCGCAGCTGGTCAACGTCATCGCCCCCATCATGACCGAAACCGGCGGCCGCGCCTGGGCACAGACGATCTTTTATCCCTATCTGCACGCCTCGCGCTACGGCCGCGGCACGGCGCTGCAGGGCATCCTGACCACCGGAAAGCACGACACCAAGGACTTCACTGACGTGGGCGACGTGGACGCCGTTGCGGTCCGGAACGAAGAGACCGGCGCGCTGACCGTCTTTGCCGTCAACCGCGACATGGAAGAAAGCAACCTGCTGACGCTGGACCTCAAGGACTTTGACGGACTTCGCGCCGTGGAGCATATCCGCTATGACGGCTTTGACCGGTACGCCGTCAACACCGCAAACGACGGCAGCGTCAGGCCCCGCAGCGAGGCGCTGACTGCGGCGCCGGACGCACGGGAATTCAAACTGAACCCGCTGTCGTGGAACGTGATCCGCTTTGAAAAGGGTACGGACAAATGAACCGCTTTGAACGAAAAAAACGAACCACGGAAGAAAAGCTGCAGGCGGCGCTGATGAAGCTGATGGGAAAAAAGAGCTTTCCGGACATCACCGTCAGCGAGCTTTGCCGTGCGGCGGACGTCAACCGCACCACCTTTTATGCGCATTACAAATCCACGGTGGACGCGCTGGAGGCGCTGGAGGCACAGTTGATCCGGAAATTCCTTGCCCGGATGGAAGAGGTGATTCCGTCCGGAACAAAACTGACCTGGGCCGCTGCGCAAAACATGGCGCTGGCCGTCGCGGCGCTTTCCTACGTCAAAGAGCACCGCAACGAATATCGGCTGTATCATTCGTTGACAGCCTTTCATAAGGCCGAACACCGGAAAGACATGTTTGAAACGATCTTTGTGCCGTGGCTGACGTCGTGCGGTGAAACAGACCGGAACCGGATGAAATATGAAATGCACTATTATCTCGGCGGCGTCCACGCGCTTGTGGAGCGCTGGCTGAGCCGCGACTGCGCCGAACCGGTGGAAGAGATCGCCGCGCTGATCCGGCGTGTCATGACGGGGCCGGGAACCGAAACGGAGGAACAGCAATGAAACTGAAAAACCGGGAATACTTTGGCATCCAGCGCAAGATGGTTTCGTTCATCACCACCGAATCGTGGCAAAACGTGCCGCATGTCTCCTATCTCTATGAGCCGGACGTGACGCAGTTTTTCAAGGAATACAAGCGGCTGAACCGCGACCGCACCGGCGACGACAAGATCACCTTCAATACTGTGGTGCTCAAAGCGATCTGCGAGGGGCTGAAGGCGGCGCCGGTCATGAATTCCCACATCCAGTTCAACCGCCGCTTTGTCACCGGCAAGATCGAGACCTTTGACGAGATCAACATTTCCATGCCGACCATTTTGCCCAACGGCGAGATGATGACGCTGAACCTGCGCGATTTCGGCAACAAGAATCTGGACGAAATGACCGAATACATCAAGGCCATCCGCTACCGTGCCGAGCACAGCAACCTGACCGAGGCGATGTACAGCGTGTCGCTGCAAAAGACGCTGGAAACGCTGCGGCAGGGCCATCTGATTCAGGTGGCCCGCAAGGTCATCGGCGCAAACTTCGGCCGCAGCAAGGTGCATCATCTGCATGGCAAGGCCAAGCGCGACTACGAGGCCATCCCGGAAAGCGAGCGCCTGACCATGAAGGACCTGGAGCAGGGCACGGTGACGGTGTCCAACATCGGCTCGTCATACCGTGAGCAGCGCGGCCGCTTTGCCCTGCTGGACATTGTGCCGCCGCAGGTGGCCGCCTTTGGCGTGGGCGCCGTGCAGGACACACCCATGACCAAAAAGCACGAGGACGGCTCCACCGAGGTCGTCATCCGCAGCGTGCTGCCCATCTGCATCGCGTTTGACCACCGTGCCCTGGACTTCGGCGAGACCGTGCCGTTCCAGAAGCGCATGGACGAGATCTTCAATTACCCGGAGGTCATCCGCGACTGGGTCGCCCCCGAGCGGTGCGAAACGGCGCGGGCGGGGCTGCACATCGTCGGCAGCGAAGAAGGGTGAATGGAAAATTGAAAATGGAGAATGGAGAATTGTCCGCCGGGGGAACTCGGCGGGCGGTTTGATTTTTCCCTTGACAATTTCCGACAAACCTGTTGGTGTCTACATATCAGCAGTAAATAATAACCGCCACGTGATCCAAACGCTGCGGTTATTATTTAACGAAGCAGGGCACAACCGTCTGACCGGCGCCCCGCTTGCAGTTTGATTATATCCGTTCCCTTTCAACTGACAACTGTTGACTGTCAACTGTCAATTGTATGATTACAACTTTTTCACAACCTATTGCTTTTGTATGCAAAAGGGCGTATAATGGCTGCAGAACTGTTCAAAAGGAGTGACCGCCATGCAAAAATCAAAGATCGCCCTGGGTGCGCTGGGCGCCGCCGCGCTGGGGAACGCCGTGCACGCCGCCTTGTACCGCCCGAAGAAAGAGACGCTGCCCGCGCTGCCGCAGGAGGACGTGAACGTGGACCGCTACCGGGCGCATCTGTCGCGCGCCATTCAGATCAAAACCATCTCCAACCGCGACCCGGACAAGGTGGACTGGGACGCATTCAAACAACTGCGCGACTTTTTTGACGAGGCGTATCCGTTGGTGGCAAAGCACCTGACGCGCGAGATCGTGCCGCCGTCAAACCTGGTCTATCACTGGAAGGGCACGCGGCCCGACCTGGACCCGATCGCACTTTTGGGCCATCAGGACGTGGTTCCCGTTTCCGCCGGGACCGAGGGCGACTGGACGCACCCGCCGTTTGACGGCGTGGACGACGGCGAATTCATCTGGGGCCGCGGCGCGCTGGATATGAAGAACCATGTGGTCTGCGTGCTGGAAGCCGTGGAGTCGCTGCTCGAGGACGGCTTCACGCCGGAGCGCGACGTCTATCTGCTCTTTGGCGACAACGAAGAGATCGTGGCCAACGAATTCAACGGCGCGCGCGACATCATGCGGTACCTGCGCGACCGGGGCGTGCACCTGGATTGTGTGCTGGACGAGGGCGGCGCCATGCTGCCGGTCCATGTGCCGGGCGTGCTGAACCACAAGTACCTTGCCGGCGTGGGCGTGGCGGAAAAGGGCTTCATCGACATCGAGATTGCCGTCAATGCCAAGGGCGGCCATTCCTCCCAGCCGCCGAAGCATTCCGCCGTCGGCGTGCTGGCCAACGTCATCCGCGACCTGGAAAACCACCAGTTCAAGGCCTCGCTCAACACCAACATGAAGGCGCTGATCACCGCGGTCGGCAAAAACTGCACCTATCCCGTGCGCCTTGTCACCTGCAATCTGCCGCTGCTGTATCCCGTGCTGCTGCAGGTGGCAAAGATGATCCCGCCCGCCGCGTGCATGGTGCGCACCACCACCGGCGTCACCATGACCCAGGGCAGCCCGCAGTCCAACGTGCTGCCGCAGCGCGCCAGTATCACGGTCAACTTCCGCGCCATGCCCGGCGTCACGACCGAAGACATTGTGAACCACATCAAAAAGGCGGTGCGCAACAAACACATCGAGATCAACGTGCTCAACAGCAAAGAGGCGTCCAGATTCTCGCCCACCGACGCGCGCGCCTACAAGATCATCGAGCGGCTGTGCCGCCAGATCGAGCCGAACGCCATTGTCGCGCCCTACCTTGTCATGGGCGGTACCGACGCGTGCAACTATGAGCCGATCTGTGAAAATATCTATCGCTACGCCCCGTTCCGTGCCGGCGCGGAGCTGCTGCTTTGCACCCACGGCACCAACGAGCGCGTGCCGGTCAGCACACTTGCGGACGCGCTGCGGTTCTTCAAGAACTATGTGCGCGAATGCAGCGCGGAATGATGCAATTAAAAATGAAGAATGAAGAATGAAGAATGGAGAATTCCGTTCAAAGCGCAAACAGATTGCCCGCCGCGCTAACCGCTATTCGCGATCCCTTCCGCAATCGCCTTGACCACCGGGGCGCAGTCGCGGTTGCCGGACACGCCGTCCTCATTCATCACCACAACAACATACTGCGGCGCGTCCGCCGGAAAAAAGCCGGCGAACCAGGTGCGGTTGACCGCGCGGCCGCCCTTGACCACGCCGCTTTCGGCAGTGCCGGTCTTGCCCGCCAGGGCGAGGGCGGCGCTTTTTGCATTGGAACGGTCGGCGTTCGCGGCGGCGTAGAGCAGCCGCTGCATCGTGCGCACCGTGTTGTCTGACAGCAGACGCTGCGGCGCGGCGGGTGCGCCTGATTGCAGGGTGCGCCCGTCGTCGGTGGACCCGCGCAGCACGGCGGGATCGGTGCGCGTTCCCGTGGCCAGCACCTGATAGCAGCACGCCGCCTGCACCGGCGTCAAGAGCAATTTGCCCTGCCCAAAGGCAAGGTTGGCCCGGGCCGCCGGAACACTGAGGTCAACTGCGGACGGCAGCACACCCGCCCCGCCAACGATCCCGCCGCCCAGGTCGGTCGTTTCGCCAAGGCCGAGGGCGGCACAGAATGCGAGAAAATCCGCCGGGTCCAGCCGTTTGAACAGGTCGATGAAATAGCAGTTGCAGGAATTTGCAAGGGCGTCCGCCATGGTCTGCTTGCCGTGGGCGGTGCGGCCGTAGCAGTGAAAGTCGATACCGCCGACGGTGCGCGTGCCCGTGCAGGTGAAGGTCGTTTTGGGCGACACGCCGTGCTCCAGCGCAAAGGCGGCGATCAGCGGCTTGAACACCGACCCGGCGGCATAGGGCAGCAGCGTCCGGTTCAGCAGCGGGGCGTCCGTGTCGTTCAGCGCGGCGGCAAGGTCGTCTGCATCAAAGGCCGGGCGGCTTGCCATGGCCAGCACCTCGCCGGTTGCGGCGTCCGTCACCAGGGCGCAGCCGGTGCGGATCGCGCTGCTGTCCAGCGCAGCCTCGGTCAATGCCTGAACGGTCTTGTCAACGGTGAGCACCACGCCGCCGGGCGCGTTGTAGTTTTGGTCCAGGATCACGTTGTCGTACCCCGCAAGGGCTTTGCCTGCGGCATTGACCGAAAAACGCACCGACAGCCGGCCCCCGGCGGCAAAAAGCGCCGCATCACAGCCCAGCTCAATGCCGGACGTGCCGTGGCCGGCGGCGTTCACGGTTCCGATCAGGTGGGCGGCCAGGGAGCCGTTTGTGCGGTTCGGTACCGGAAAGGTGCGCATAAAATCATCGTTGGCGGCCCGCGGGACGGCGACCACCTGCGGGGCGCCGCTTTGGATCAGCCGGTCGGCCTGCGCCGCGCCAAGCAAATCGGTCAGCGCGGGGCGTGCGCCTTCACACGGAACGACCGCCGCCAGCAGCCGCGACGTGTCGTCTGTCAGCAAAGAAAACGACCGGTCATAGATTTTGCCGCGCGTGGTGCCGACCGCCAGCGTGCGCGTGTGCAGCGATTCCAGCGCGTCAACGGCAAGGCTGCCGCCGACTGTGACGGTGCGCAGCATCAGTGCCGCCAGCAAAAGGCAAACGGTGAAATAGAGAGCAACGGTGCGGCGATAAAACAAAAAAGTCACCTCTTTTGAGTTGAAAGAATAAAAGGCAATAGGATGAAGGATAGAAGGGGATGAGGGATTAAGGAATTAAGGGATTGGGGGTTTCCGCAGTCCCTACCGGGATTAGCAAATGTTAGTACAGTACGAATCCAAGGCGATTCCAAACATTGGTCCATGAAACTCTCCGGTATTTCTGGGTATTATTTGTAGCGCCGGCCTTTGACTCCCTCAAGGAGGGCGTCTATCTTGCCTTCCCCGCTGGCGGGGAGGGTGCCGTCGCGCAACCAAAGCTGTTGAAAAGCAGTCATGCTGCAACGCGACGGCGGGAGAGGTGGGATTGTCAATCATGGATTGGCGAACAGAGACAACGCACCCCCCGCAAAACAACACATCGGGAATGATACTGGTCGGTGGGCGGACACATCGGTCCGCCCCTACGCGACCCGCGGGGATCGGCGCTTTTGCTGCGCAAAGGTCTCCACCGGGGACCCGCAGCCCATGAGGGGAGGACTTAACAGGCGCCCGATCAGGCGGCCAAGCACACGTCACCCATCCGCGCCAGTCGGCTGGTGGCCGACCACTACGGGCGCTGCGGGATCGATCGGCGAATAGATGCACACCTGTCGTGCCGATCAGCGATCGGCTTTGCACTGCGTGCTCGGACAAACTGAATCGCAACCTGCACCGCAAATGCACCCCAACTGCGCCGCAAGTGAACCGCAACTGAACCGCAAGTGAACCGCAACTGAACCGCAAGTGAATCGCAACTGAATCGCAAGTGAACCGTAATAATAAATAAAGAAAGAAAGAATGAAAGAATCACACAAGTGACGCGCACACGCGCGCGGAGCGTGTCAGAAAAATATTTAAAAAATTTTCGGGAAAGTCGCGCAAAACACGCAACAAAATGCCGATTCCGCCCTTATTATGGGGGGAGCTTTTTTGAAGGAAGATCAAGCGGGCGTATGCCGGCTTCTATTCGCGCACCCCTTTGCGGCACAAAACCGATCGGTTGCCCGATCGTATCATCGCGACCGCAATGATCCATTCTTCATTCTCAATTCTTCATTTATCCGCGCGGGTCGTGCCTTTCGACAGTTGCGCACGTTCCCCGCGCGCTAACGGCTAACAGCTAACAGCTAACAACTGTCTCATACGCTTATTGTCGCTTTCTGAAGGCAGATCATCCGAAGAAAAAGCTGGCGTGAAAAAATTTTTTCCATTATTTTCAAAAAAGACTTGATTTTTTTGAAAAATTGACTAAAATAGATTTTAGCACTCAGAGAACAAGAGTGCTAAAATTAGCAAACGATGTGTGAAACAGTCAAACCCTGACGGTTCACAAAGATAAGGAGGATTTTTTATGACCATCAAACCATTGCTTGACCGCGTTGTGCTCAAGCCGACCGAGATCGAAGAGACCACCAAGAGCGGCTTCATCCTGACCAGTGCGTCGCAGGAAAAGCCCCAGTTTTCCGAAGTGGTGGCCGTGGGCCCCGGCGGACTGGTGGACGGCAACGAAGTGACCATGTATCTCAAAGTGGGCGACAAGGTCATCGCCGGCAAGTATGCGGGCACCGAAGTCAAGATCGACAATGAAGAATACACCATCGTGCGTCAGAGCGACGTGCTGGCAATTGTGGAATAAGGAGGGCTTTCTGTTATGGCAAAGCAAATCGCATTCGGAGAAGAAGCAAGAAAGGCGCTGCAGACCGGCATTGACAAGCTGAGCGACACCGTCAAGATCACCCTGGGTCCCAAGGGCCGCAACGTCGTGATCGACAAAAAATACGGCGCGCCGCTGATCACCAACGACGGCGTGACCATCGCCAAAGAGATCGAACTGGAAGCGCCGTTTGAAAACATGGGCGCCCAGCTCGTCAAGGAAGTCGCCACCAAGACCAACGACGTTGCCGGCGACGGCACCACCACCGCCACGCTGCTGGCCCAGGCGCTGGTCCGCGAAGGCATGAAGAACGTGGCCGCGGGCGCCAACCCGATGGTCGTCAAAAAGGGCATCAAAAAGGCCGTGGACGCCACGGTCGCCGCGGTCCAGAAGAACTCCAGCCCGGTCACCACGTCCGCGGACATCGCGCGCATTGCGACGGTCTCTTCCGGCGACGAAACGGTCGGCCAACTGATTGCCGAAGCGATGGAGGTCGTCACGACCGACGGCGTCATCACCGTGGAAGAGTCCAAGACCGCCGAAACGGGCAAGGAAGTTGTGGAAGGCATGCAGTTTGACCGCGGCTACATCTCGCCCTACATGGTCACCGATACCGACAAGATGGAAGCCGTCATCGACGACGCGTCCATCCTGATCACCGACAAAAAGATCTCCAACATCCAGGAGGTCCTGCCGCTGCTTGAGCAGGTGCTGCAGGCCGGCAAAAAGCTGGTCATCATTGCCGAGGACGTCGAGGGCGAGGCGCTCGCGACGCTGCTGCTCAACAAGCTGCGCGGCACCTTCACCTGCGTGGCGGTGAAAGCCCCGGGCTTTGGAGACCGCCGCAAAGAAATGCTGCAGGACATCGCCATCCTGACCGGCGGCCAGGTCATCACAAGCGACCTCGGTCTGGACCTGAAGGAAGCGTCGGTCGACATGCTCGGTACCGCGCGTCAGGTCAAGGTGACCAAAGAGAACACCATCATCGTGGACGGCGCCGGCGACAAGGACGAGATCAAGGCCCGCGTCAATCAGATCAAGGTCCAGATCGAAAACACGACCTCTGACTTTGACCGTGAAAAGCTGCAGGAGCGGCTGGCAAAGCTGGCCGGCGGCGTGGCCGTCATCAAGGTCGGCGCAGCCACCGAGACCGAAATGAAAGAAAAGAAGCTGCGCATTGAAGACGCCCTGGCCGCGACCAAGGCCGCGATCGAAGAAGGTTCTGTTGCGGGCGGCGGCGTGGCGCTGCTGAACGCGATCCCGGCGGTGGACGCCCTTTTGGACGCGACCGACGACCCGGACGAAAAGACCGGCATCCGCATCGTGCGCAAGGCCATTGAAGAGCCGCTGCGCCAGATCGCCGCAAACGCCGGGCTGGAAGGCTCTGTAATCATCAACACCATCGTGTCCTCCGGCAAGATCGGCTACGGCTTTGACTTTGCAAAAGAGACCTATGTCGACATGGCGGAAGCGGGCATTCTGGACCCGACCAAGGTCACCCGCTCCGCGCTGCAGAACGCGGCGTCCGTGGCGGCGATGGTTCTGACCACGGAATCGCTGGTCGCCGACATTCCCGATCCGCAGGCCGACGCGGCCCAGGCGGCAGCCATGGCCCAGGGCGGCGGGATGTACTAATTTAGATATTAGACATTAGATATTAGATGTTAGATCGCGGGGCAATCTGATTACGCCGTAGGCGCCACACCGCAAGCCTCCACCTTTGGGGGAGGTGGCATCGCGAAGCGATGACGGAGGGGGTGAGCGACCGAAAGCGGAAGGTGCGCCCCGCGCTTTTCTGTTGTCTTTTAATGTACGCGCCGCGGAAAAATTCGCAATTCGCAATTCGCAATTGTGGTCGCGCTGTTACGATTGGGCAACCGATAGGTCGGTGCCGCAAAGGGACGCGCGGGTGAATTCTTTGTTTCTGTTATGTACGCACCCGACGCGGGCGGCTCCGTGCGTGACGCGCCGCCGATTTCACGCGGCGGTGCGGGGAAGGATTTAGCCTCCACCAATTTCGGGGGAGGTGGCGCGAAGCGACGGAGGGGGCAGCGGGTTCCCGGTGGCAATCTTTGCGCAGCAAAAGCAGCGACCGAAGCGGCAGCGGAGACCTGGGGAAAAGCCGCCTGCGATTCTGCAGATTTTACCGCGGCGGCAGTTGACAAACCCCGGAAACTATGCTAAAATAAATTATAAAATTTTACCGGAAAAGGGTTGACAG
>JAFRUA010000037.1 GCA_017434855.1 Clostridia bacterium | reverse complement strand
TACAACAATCGCAGAATCAAGCTAAAACTAAATGGCTTGACACCTGCTCAACACAGATCTCAAGCCATTTTAGCTGCTTAATATTCAGTTTGCACAAGGTTTTCTTTAAAACTTTGTCCAACTTTTTGGGGTCACTTCATTTTGACGGGCGGCCTGTTCTTTATTTGCTTTTTTGCGGGGGCGGGGCGGGCGGCTCCTCTTTGACGTGGCGGATGATGTCCTGCACCTCGCAGTCCAGCACAAAGCACAGCGCGTCCAGCGTGCGCGTGCTGATGTCTTTGCCCTGCTTCATTCGATGAAAGGTGTTCGCAGAGAATCCTTCGTGAAAGATCAGGTGATACACCGTGATGTTTTTCTTCCAAAGTGTTTCATAAAAAGGCTGATAGCTGATCATGTTCCATCACCTTTTTATAGGATATCATACTTAATCTATTGACAATACTTAAAATATTGAGTATAATGATATCGTCCCGTTCAGCGGACAAAAATCATTTTTCAGGAGGTTTATGTTATGAAACGATCCGGGCAATTCCTTGCCGTCCTGCTGGCGTTGATCCTGCTTTTCACATGCGCACCGTTCGCGTTCGCAAAAACCGGAAACAGCGCGAACAGCTATCGGGTCGGCGACACAATCAAATTCGGCACCTATCCGCAAACAAATTACACTGAAACAAAGGAATTGAAAAAGGCCGCGAGTGCCGCGACATGGAAAAGCTACGGCTATTATTCCGGTACAGACAAGGGGTATTACCATACGATTACTGAATCTTGGTCAGCCCCAAACGGAGAAATGGCGCCGAGTGATTTTATGCAGTTTGCCGATTTTTTCTGTGGCGGCAACAAATACCGCGCGGTGAAATTCACGCAGTATCGACCGGAGGATACGAATTATAAATCCGGTGATTTAAACTCAAATCAGGACGATAATTTCTACTACACGAATACGGTCTATTATTTCAAATATGAGCCTTTGACCTGGCGCGTACTCGATCCGTCCACCGGCTATATCATGTGCGAGAGCGTTATTGATTCACAGCCGTATCAGAACTTGGTCTGGTATTATGAAATCAACGATGAAGAAAACGATTACTACTTCGGTGAATATTATCAAGGCATCCATTCAACCACTTTGGCAAATGATTATGTGACGTCTTCGATTCGCGCGTGGCTGAATTATGATTTTTATGAAACCGCATTCACGCAAGAACAAAAAGCCAATATTAAAACCACCGTATTGGATAACAGTGCATATGACGTGTATGGATTGGGTGAATTTCCCGGTGGTGCCGGCAATTATAACTCCGCTGCAACGGAAGACAAAATCTATTTGCTCTCATATGCGGACGCAACCAACAGCGCCTATGGTTTTTCGCCGAGCAACGAGATGTTTGACACATCAAGAGCGGCGAAGAGTACAAACTATGCGAAATGTCAGGGCCTGTCAGCATCCGACTCCCTTGAACTCACTAACGGCAGCCTCTATGACGGCACTTGTTGGCGGCTGCGGACGCCCAATTCCTATACCGGCTCCTCGTCGTGCGGTGTCGTCCTAGGCAATATAAAGAGTTTTGATGTTGGCGATACCGAGGTAGGCGTTCGCCCGGCGTGCTGCCTTTTGAAGCTTGATACGGATACGGCTTTGTCCAAGACCCTGTTCTCCGGCGGGAACGGTTCTTCCGGTGACGGCGGCAGCATCGTTGTGATCGGACATGACCATAACGACGAAGACAACGACGGCTATTGTGACGACTGCAGCGAAATGATGACCGGCGGCAACCATTGCAAGCTTTGCGGCAAAGTGCATGACGGCACATTTGGATGGTTTGTCAGACTTTTGCATAGAATTTTTGCACTGTTTAAAAGATAACTTCATTTAGGAGGCTTTTGCAATGAAACAATCCAAGCGAATCCTGTCCCTTGCGCTCACCCTGCTGCTGGTCCTGCTTCTGGCGATTCCGGCGTTCGCGGAGGATGACGAAACGGTTTATATTCCCACGCGGTCCTTTTTTGAACTGCATTTGACCGGTTATCTGTCGGGTTCTCCGGAAACGAAGATCAAAGGAACTTTGATGAACGGATACATTTACGATGAAACGCAGGAGCAAAATATTTATGTTGATGTTCAGGAGGTTCCGGAAACATTTTTGGTCGCGGAGGACTATGTGTTCACAGTGAAAGATGGCGAAGCCGATATGGGGCATAACTTCCTTCCGGAGATGGTCGCTCCCAAAGGTTATATGTTCATCGGCTGGGAAGGCCCCAACGGGCAAATCTACCCCAGCTCGGTCAGCTTTGATTATACGATAGAGCAGGCAGGCGGAACGTTTGCATTCGTGCCGGTCTTTGGAGAGAGCAAGCCGCATGAGGATGTGACTGTCAATGTTGGCCCGATGTCTGCTTTTGCGGAGCTGATGTTCAGAATCCAGGCGTTCTTTGAGCGCATTGCGAACGCGATCGCCAGCTTCTTCTCGTTCGCGTGGCTGACCGGCCGCGCATAAGCGCAGCGCTTTCACGAAACAAGCAGCCCGACCGTTACGGCGTACCGCAGCGGTCGGGCGTTTTTATATGCATGGCGGGTCAGAGCGTGATGTAATACGGACAAATGTCTTCATAGCTTCCGTCCTTTTTGCGGAAGCCGCCGGGGATGACGCCGAGCTGCCGGAAGCCGAGGCTTTCATACAGGCGCCTTGCGCCGAGGTTCGTCGCGACCACGGCGTTGAACTGCATCACGCGAAAGCCGTGCTCCTTTCCCTGTGCCAGAGAGTCAAGCACCAGCGCCCTGCCGACGCCCTGTCCGCGGGCGGTTTTTTGCACGGCATAGCTGGCGTTGCAGATGTGGCCGCAGCGGCCCACGTTGTTCGGGTGCAGGATATACAGGCCGCACAAGCTGCCGGTTGCATCCTCCGCCACGCCGCAGTGGGTCTGCGACGCGAAAAAGCGTTCGCCGCTGTCTGCGGTCAAGCGGTCCTCCTGCGGGAAGGCGACGCCGTCCGCGACCACATCGTTCCAGAGCGCGGTCATGGCGGGCAGGTCGTCGGGGGTGTATGCGCGGATCGTGATGTTCATAGACGGCACCTCCGATTGACAAACGTGCGGATTTCTGGTATAATTTGATCGAACAGTGCATAACCGCCGAAGAACCGGCGACACTGAAAACAAACCGATGAAAGGGGTATCTTTATGGCAAAATACAAGTGCAAGGTCTGCGGCGAAATCTTTGACGTGCCCGAGGGTGAACCGGCCGTTTGCCCGCGCTGCAAGCAGAGCGGCGACAAGCTGGAGCGGCTGGAGGACCCGAAGCCGAACAAGTACAGCGGTACGCAGACGGAAAAGAATCTGGAGGCCGCCTTTGCCGGTGAATCCCAGGCGCGCAACAAATACACCTATTTCGCCTCCGTTGCGAAAAAAGAGGGCTACGAGCAGATCTCGGCGCTCTTCCTCAAAACGGCGGACAACGAAAAAGAGCACGCCAAGATGTGGTTCAAGGAGCTGCAGGGCATCGGCAAAACGCCGGACAACCTGAAGGCGGCCGCCGACGGCGAAAACTATGAGTGGACCGACATGTATGAGAATTTTGCCCAGACCGCCGAGCAGGAGGGCTTTGCGGACCTGGCGGCGAAATTCCGCGCCGTGGGCGAGATCGAGCGCCATCATGAGGAGCGGTACCGCGCGCTGCTGAAGAATGTGGAGACCGCGCAGGTCTTTGAAAAAAGCGAGGTCAAGGTGTGGGAATGCCGCAACTGCGGCCACATCGTGGTCGGCGTCAAGGCGCCGGACGTCTGCCCGGTCTGCAGCCACCCGCAAAGCTATTTTGAACTCCGCGCAGAAAACTATTGACGTGTCAAAACAATGCAGTGAAAAGCGCCCCTTGCCGAAATCGGTGAGGGGCGCTGCTGACTGTTGCGGAATCGGTTATCCCCAGAACAGGCCGAGCGTTGTGTGGACGACGAAGTGGATGGTGCGATAGAAGAACTTGACAAAGCCGGATTTGCCGGACCGGTCAATGGCTTCATACTTGTTGCACAGCGGGCAGCGATAGGCCGTCAGCTTTTCATAGCAGACGTCGCAGACGCCGTCGTCGTTTTCGTCAATGTGGCCGGTGGCGGGGATCTCTCTGGTCTGAATGTGGGAATCGTCCAGCGCGCAGACGCGGCGCTCCATGCCGGCGGCGGTGCAGGTCTCCTCCTTCACCACGGTCCAGTCGCTCCACTGGTGCGTTTTGGCGGTGCCTTCGGCAACGATGGTTTCTTTTGCGCCGCAGCCGTAATCGCAATAGGCGGTCTTGGTACCGGCAACTTCGCATTTCCCGTCGTTGTTATAGGTGTAGTTTGTGAAGCTGTGCGGCAGGTACGGCTGGATCAGGTGGCCGGAGATGAAGTTGCCGCAGTCGGTGCACTGGATGCCGGCCGTGTAGCCGCGCGACGTGCAGGTGGATTCCTGCGCGCCGACCTCGACGGTGTGGACGTGGTTGCTCAGATCCTCCGGCAGCGGAAACAGCTTTTCTTCTCCGCAGACATCGCAGACGCATTTCTTTTCACCGGTGGTGCTGCAGGTCGGCGTGACGGTCACTTCAACGTCGATCCATTTGTGCACATGGTCCCCATCTTCGGCAAGGGCGGCCAGCGGCGTCATCAATGAAAACAGCATCAACAGGCAAAGCAGAATGCCCAGCGATTTTTGAACTCTTCTCTCGTGTTTCATGCGGAAACACCCCTTTCTGAAATCGGTGACACGGCAAACGCCGCTCATACACCTCTATTATACAAAATCGTTTTTGATTTTTCAATCCTTTTTGGCAAATTTGATAAAAAAGTCGCGCCAAAGTTTTTTTGCCGGGTGCGGCTGCCGGGGCCGCGCCGTTTGTAAAATCTCAGCTACAAGGGCGGCGGCGCGTGTTGTATAATATAATTGGCCGGTCCCGTGGGGCCGGCGGCCGGCGGATTTTTCCGCGCGGCTGAAAGGACGCGGAACGCCGGGCGGCTTTCAGGTGTTTTTTCTTCAAAAATGCTTGAAAAGCTTCGCGTTTTGTGGTATATTTAAGATTGTCGAATTGGGTGCCTTTGCCATGGAACTTTTTTGCGGACCGGAACGGACCGTTCGGGGCGGCATCCGAATCATTTGCAGCGGGAGGAATGACTGTGAACACATCCAACAACCCATCTTTTGACGAGGCGCAGGCCTATATTTTTGCCAGCTTTTCATCAAACGACCGCGCGGTCGTGGCGCCCATCCTGGCGGCGATGGAACAGGACGGCTATCGCGTATGGTATGACACCGGGGCGCCGGATGAAAACGCCTGGCCCCAGGACACGGCGCAGCACCTGAGCAACAGCGCGGCGGTCCTCTCGTTTGTGACGCAAAACGCGCTGACCGACCCGCTCTGCATCCGCGACGTCAATTTTGCACTGATGTGCAAAAAGACGATGGTCTCGGTCTTTATGGAGCCGGTCAACATGCCCATCGGGATGCAGATGCAGTTGTCTGCGGCAAAGTCGATCTATCGCTATATGTCGCGCAGCGAGCATGAATTCTTTGAAAACCTGTATCGTATCCAGGAGATTGAGATGTGCAAAGCGCCCGTGCCCGCGTCCGCGCCGCCGGCAGACAGCAACCCCTTCGGCATCGGCGGGGAACGCGGCGGGGTGAATCTGCAGGAAACGCGGCAATTCATTCCGAAAGCCGAGCGGCAAGCGGACGCAGAAGGACCGGATGGGCCCGACGCGCAGCCGTCTGACCCGCCGGCCCCACCGCCGGAGGAAACACCGCCGGCCCCGCCGGAACAATCCGGGCCACCGACGCACTGCCCGCAATGCGGCGCCGAGGCACCGGAAGGTTATAGATTCTGTATCAAATGCGGCGCCCCGCTCTCGGAGCCGGCAGCTCAGCCGGAGCCTGCGGAAGAAATCGCGCCGGTCTATGAAGAAAAAAACGAAAGGCAGGAAAATAATATGGCTTACAACGATCAGAACGGGTACGCAAACAATCAGGGGCAGGGCAATTACGGCCAGCAGCCCTATGGCAATCCGCCGGCTTACGGCGATCCCTACGGCCAGCCGTACAACGATCCGTACGCCCCGCAGGGCGGCCGGCAGAACGACCCCTACGGTCAGCCGTACAACGACCCGTACGCGCCGCAGGGCGGCCGGCAGAACGACCCCTACGGCCAGCCGTACAACGATCCGTACGCGCCGCAGGGCGGCCAGCAGAACGACCCTTACGGCCAGCCGTACAACGACCCGTACGCCCCGCAGGGCGGCCAGCAGAACGACCCCTACGGTCAGCCGTACAACGACCCGTACGCGCCGCAGGGCGGCCAGCAGAACGACCCCTACGGTCAGCCGTACAACGACCCGTACGCGCCGCAGGGCGGCCAGCAGAACGCGCCTTACGGCCAGCCGTACAATGACCCGTACGCCCCGCAGGGCGGCCAGCAGAACGCGCCCTACGGCCAGCCGTACAACGACCCGTATGCCCCGCAGGGCGGCCAGCAGAACAATTCCTACGGTCAGCCGCCGTACGGTTATGACCCCTACGCCCCCGGCGTCGCAGCCCGCAGCCCCTATGACGGCAACGGATACGGCGGCCAGGCGCAGCCCGGCTATATGCTGCGCCGCATCAAGACCGGCGAAGAGGTTCCGGTGCCCACCGGCGACTTTGTGCTCGGTCGGTCCGAAACACTGGCGGATTATGTGATCACCGGCAACAAGACGATCGGCCGCAAGCACGCCATGATCACGATTCAGGATGACGGCTGCAGCATTGTGGACCTGGAATCGCTCAACAAAACCCGGATCAACGACATCGAGCTGCTGCCGAACGTCAGCTATGAGCTGAACGAGGGCGACGTCATCGGGCTGTCGAACGAACAGTTCCTGTTCCATCGGGCGTGAGAGGTGAAGTGAATGGAATATTCTGCATATTCAAATGTCGGCGGCCGCGGCAATAACGAGGACGCCATGCTGGTTGAGGAAGCCGGCGATGCAACGCTGTTTGTGGTCGCCGACGGCGTCGGCGGTGTAGAGGCGGGGGAGCTTGCGTCCAACGCTGCGATTGAGGAACTGCGCGGGCAGTTCCTCTTTGAGCCGAATGCGTTCGATTTGAACCAGGCGGTCATGGCCGCCAATCTGCAGGTTCTGAATCTGCAGGAGAAAACCAAAAAGAAAATGAAGACGACGATCGCCGTGGTTTGTGTTACGCCGGACAGTATCCAGTGCGTCCACGTCGGCGACACGCGGATCTATCTGCTGAACGGGGACGGGATCTGTTATCAGAGCATGGACCACAGCGTGTCCCAGATGGCTGTTCTGGCGGGCGAGATCACGGCTGACGAGATCCGCCAGCACAAGGACCGCAACAAGCTGCTGCGCGCCCTGGGCGTCAGCGACGAGCTGACCGTGGACGTCAAGACGTTCCCGCGCGCAGAGGTCAACGGGCTGCTGATGTGCACCGACGGCTTTTGGGAATACGTGCTGGAGCAGGAACTGATCGACACGCGCAAGGCGGCGGAGTCGTCGGAGGAATGGCTGTGCGAGATGCGAAAGATTTTGCAGGAGCGCGTCAAAGACAAAGAAAACAACGACAACAACACGGCCATTGCCGCGTCTTTTTAAAATCGGGCGGGCAACAGGTTGATTTTGGAGGTAGAAGGAATGGTATGCAAAAAATGCGGCGCGCCGTTGCCGGAGGGCGCGAAATTCTGTAAAAAGTGCGGAGAGAGGACCGGGCTGGCCCCGGTGCGTCCGCGCTCTGACCTGGAGCCGACGGTGGCGGCGGATGACGCGAATTTGTCGGTCAATCGGGCGATCGACGCCGACGTTGAGCGCCACAACGCGCTGATCAAAAGCATTTGGCCGGACTGGACCGTGACGCAAAAACTGGGCGAGGGTTCGTTCGGCCGTGTTTATCGCGCGGAACGCGAAGACACGGGGACCAGGTTTGCGTCCGCGATCAAGGTCATCACGATTCCGCAGAATCAGGCCCAGTTGGACTCTGTGCGTTCAGAGCTGGGGCAGGATGAGCAATCCACCACATCTTATTTTCGGGCTATGGTCGACGACTGCGTCAACGAGATCAAGATGATGGAATCGTTCAAGGGAACACAGAATATCGTGTCGGTTGAGGACTACAAGGTCATTCCGAACAAGGGCTCTGTGGGTTGGACGATCCTGATCCGGATGGAGCTGTTGACCAGCTTTATTTCCTACAGCAAAAACAAGGTGTTTACGGAGCAGGAGGTCATCAAGCTGGGCATCGACATCTGCAACGCGCTGGAATATTGCGCCAAGCTGGACGTCATGCACCGCGACATCAAGCCGGAAAACATCTTTGTTTCCAATTTCGGCGATTTCAAGCTGGGCGATTTCGGCATCGCGCGCAAGCTGGAACGCTCTGACAACGGCATGTCGCGCAAGGGGACCTATAACTATATGGCGCCGGAGATCTATAACGGCGGCAAATACGACTTCAAGTCTGACATCTATTCCCTGGGCATCGTGCTGTATAAACTGATGAACAACAACCGCTTTCCGCTGGTGGACCCGCGCACCCCGGGCGTGACCTATCAGCAGATGCAGGCGGCGTTTGAGCAGCGTATGGCGGGCGCGGCGTTCCAGAAGCCGGTGAACGCCGGCGACGCGTTTTCTGCGGTGATCCTGACCGCGTGCGCGTTCAACCCGAACGAACGCTTTGCCACCGCAACCGCGATGAAGCAGGCGCTGCTCAATGTGCAGAGCGGCAACGTCGTCCGGCCCCGGGAACAGACGGCACGCATCGTGCGCCCGGGCCCGACCCCGGCGCAGCGGATGGCGCAGACGCAGGTTGCGCGGCCCGTTGTGCAGCCGCCCGTGCCGGTGGCACCGCCCGCGCCGCCCGCACCGCCGGTGGTTGAAAAGCCGCCGAAGGTCAAGAAGGAACGCAAAAAAATGTCCAAGGGGAAAAAGGCGCTGATCGCGATCCTTGCCGTTCTGATCGTTTTGCTCGGCCTGGTCAGCTATGTCGGCATCACCTATTTCACCAGCGGGGAATACAAGGTGCTCAAGGCGCTGGACGCCGGCGATTACGGCGACGCCGCGGCGCAGTATGACGCCGACATGAACAACAGCGTTTTCTGGCTGCGCAAATGGTTCCGCAGTCAGATCGAAAAGGACATCGCCGCCTATAAAGACGATTATCTCAGCGGCGCGATGGAAAAGGACAAGGCCCGGAACGCGCTGTCTGCGATTGTGGACATGAACATCCCCGACCTGTCTGACAACGCAAGGGACAGGCGCGATGAGATCGACGCGCTGGAAGCGTCCAAGACCGCGTTTGACAAGGCAGAGGACTACATGAACGGCGAAGCGCCGCGCAAAGAAGATTATCTTGCGGCGATCGAGCAATACAAGCTGGTCAAGGAATATGACGAAAACTATGCGACCGCGCAAAGCAGGATCACGGACGCGACCAACAAGTACCGCGACGCAGTGCTGGCGGAAGCGCAGGCAAAGGCGGACGCCGGAGACCTGGAGGCAGCGCGTGTGATCGTTGAAAACGGCCTTGAAAACCTGCCCGGCGATGCGACGCTGAGCGCAAAGCTGACCGAATACGGCGCCGCAGTGGAAACACGCAATAAGCAGGAGATTCTGGACGCCGCAGCGAAATCGGTCGAAGAGAACGATTACAAGGCAGCGCTGCAGACCCTGAAGAACGCGCTGGTCAACGCGCCGGGCGACGTGGATTATATCGCCCGCCAACGGGAGTATGAGACGAAGTACGAGCAGTATGTGCTGGCGCAGGTCGCCGAGCTGCTGGACGCAAAGGACTATGCCGGTGCTACGAACGCGCTGAACGAGGCGCTGTCGGTGCTGCCGAACAGTGAAACGCTGCAGACCAAGCTGGATGAAGTCAACGCCGGAAAGCCGGTCTCACTTCCGTCGGAGTCTGTGATTTTGGTCAACAAAAACTTTGACTGGGCCGAAGCGGGGACAGAAACGCCGCAGGACCCGTTTGGCAATTCGTATGGTGGAACCTTTGCCGTTTTTGACAGTGATTATTCTTATTCATACGACAAGGAGTTTTATCAGCAGTATCGCGTGGATGGAAAGTATAAAAAGATCACCGGCACCTTTGCGCCGCATGCCGATATCCCGGAACAGGGCTGGGCAACGATCCAGATTTATGTGGCGGGCGAAGACAATCAGGATATTCTGGTGGAACCGCCGCTTAAAAAAATTAACCGCATGACCGACGGCTATTCGTTTGAAGTTGATATCACCGGCGCAAAATGGGTCAAAATTGTTGTTACGACAAACGGTGAGTCTCATAACAACTGTGCCATCCTTGCAAATGTCCAGCTTTGGGAAAACTGATCGGAGGAAGACTATGCCATATCAAATTGAATATGCCTGCGTCAACATCAAAGGCGGCGTCAGGGAAAGCAATCAGGACAACTTCTATGCCCAGGAGCGTTATCGCTACGGCAAAGAGAAGTTTAACGACATCACAAAATTCGGGACGCTCACGTCTGACGACAATGCCATTCTGGCGGTATATGACGGAATGGGCGGGGAATCCTGCGGCGACATGGCGTCGCTGCTGGCCGCACGCGGGACCCTGGATTTTGACCGCATGCCGGGCGACGGTGCAGAGATCCTTCGGGATCTCTGTCTGTCGTTGAACGACGCGGTTTGCGAATTTGCGTGGGTCAACCATATCCGCACCATGGGCTCGACAGCGGCGATCATGCGCTTTGAGCCTTCCTGCCTTTATTGCTGCAATCTCGGCGACAGCCGCATCTATCGGCTGAGCGGCGGCCAGATTCTGCAATTGTCGCACGATCACTCCGTCAAGGACTATTATCGCAAAAAGGCGCCCCTGACGCAGTACCTCGGCATCCCGACGGATGAGATCATGATCACGCCGCACATCGTGCGCGAAGAGTATGTGCCCGGCACGCGCTATCTGGCGTGCTCTGACGGCATCACCGACATGGTCACCGATGAGGACATCGCCCGCATTGTGGCGGCGGCGCCCACGGTGCGCGAAGGCACGCTGACGCTGGTATCTCAGGCGCTGCAGCACGGCGGCGTCGACAACATCACGGCCATTCTTTGCGAGATCAAAGCGTGACACGGCGCCGCGGCAGGAAAGGAAAAGGATCAGGAGCATGAAAGTTTGCAGCCATTGCTTTGCGCAAAATGAAGACAGCGTGCGCTTTTGCCCGGAATGCGGCAAGGCGCTGGCTTATGACTGCCCGGATCACCATCTGCGCCCGGGAACGGTACTGAAAGGACAGTATCAGTTGGGCGCGGCGATTGGCGAAGGCGGCTTTGGCATCACCTATATCGCGCGGGATCTGCAGCTCAATCTGACCGTGGCGATCAAAGAGTTTTATCCGCACGATTTTGTAACGCGCGGCAGCCACACCAAAAACATCACCGTCCTGACACGCGGGCATGAAATCTTCCGGCTTGGCAAAAAGAAGTTTCTGGAAGAAGCGCAGATTCTTGCCAGCCTTGACGAAGTGTCAGGCATTGTGGATGTGATCGGCTTTTTTGAAGAAAACAATACGGCGTATATTGTGATGAAATATCTGCGCGGCGAAACGCTGAAGCAGTATCTCAAACGGGTCGGCAAAATTTCGTTTCTTGACGCATATCGTCTGCTGCGTCCGGTGATGGAATCGCTGAGCAAGGTCCATGAAATGGGCATGATCCACCGCGACATTGCGCCGGACAATATCATGCTGACCAAAGGCGGCGCAAAGCTGCTGGACTTTGGTGCGGCGCACGATGTTTTTTCAGAAGATGAGCGCAGCCTGTCGGTGATGATCAAGCGCGGGTATTCGCCCTTTGAACAATATGCCCGTGCATCTCAGTCCAACCAGGGCCCGTGGACCGACGTCTATGCCTTGTGTGCCACACTGTTTCACTGCATAGTCGGGCGGGCTCCGGAGGAAGCGCTGATCCGTCTGCAGGCGCCGGATGCGCCGTTGAGCTTTGACGGGGTGGCTGTGGATCCACAGATCCGGGCCGTTTTGACCAAGGGCCTGTCTGTGCGGCCGGAGCAGCGCTTTCAAAGTATGCGTGAGTTGATTGCCGCACTTGACGGTGTGGTTTCCACGATGATCCATCCGATTCCGCCGGACCCGGTCCCGCCGGTCGGCAAAGCAAAATCCGCGCGTATCCTGCGTACCGTCGGGATCGTGCTGCTGGTTCTGGCGGCGATCCTGCTGGGGGTTCTGATCTATCTGCAAAATACCGCGCCGCAGGAAACGGCGGCCGTGCTGCCCGCCCTTGCGCAGCAGGCGGCGGCCGGAACCGGCGCCCCCGGCATGGGCGCCTGACATCAAAAAAATGGGAACGATCAAAGAAGGGAGGACGAACCGATGACATACTGCAGCCATTGCATGGCAGAGGTGAGCGGCGGTCTGCAGACCTGCCCGGCCTGCGGATCGAATTTGTTTGAAAACCGCGCGCTGGAGCATCATCTTCCGCCGGGCACCCGGCTGAAGGGGCGCTTTCTGATCGGCGACGTCCTCGGCGAAGGCGGCTTCGGCATCACCTATATCGCGCGCGATCTGGAGGATGGCTCCGTGGTCGCGATCAAGGAATACTATCCGCGGGGCGTGGCCACCCGCAACGGCAAGGCCGACCCGTCGGTGCGGCCCGGCGCGGGTGAAAAAGAGCAGACCCTTTTTGAAAACGGAAAGACCAAGTTTTTGAAAGAGGCCCAGACGCTTGCGCTGCTGACCAAGGAGCCCGGCATTGTGCAGGTGCGGTATTATTTTCAGTGCAACAACACGGCCTATATCGTCATGGAATTCCTGCGCGGCCAGACGCTGCGTGATTATCTGAAGCAGCACGGAACGTTCAGCGCCCGCGAGGCCTACGGCCTGCTGCTGCCGATCATGCGCTCGCTGAGCAAGGTCCACAAAAAGGACGTGATCCACCGCGACATCAGTCCGGACAACATCATGCTGGCGCAAAACGGCGTCAAGCTGCTGGACTTTGGCGCGGCGCGGGAATCGTTTTCGCAAAACAGCCGCGAGCTGACCGTGATGATGAAGCCGGGCTATACGCCCGAAGAACAATACAGCAAGCGCGGCAAGCAGGGCCCGTGGACCGACGTCTATGCTCTGTGCGCCATGATCTATAAATGCATCACCGGCAAAACGCCGCTGGACGCGATCTCGCGGCGGACCGAAACGCTGCAGTTGCCGTCAGAGGTGGGCGCGCGCATTGAACCCGCGTTTGAAACCGTGCTGATGAAGGGCCTTGCGGTGCACCCGGAGGACCGCTATCAGACCATCGACGCGCTGATGGCGGACCTGGACCGCTGCGTCGGTCCCCGGCGCGGGTTGAACGGCGTCACGATCGGCACCGCGGCATCATCGCTGACCATCTCTTCCGGTGCGGCGGGCACGGTGGCGCCGGCGCCGGACGGCTCGGCTGCGGACAGTTCGGGCGAATCGCCGGATACGGCGGCCGGTGCGGCGAAAAAGAACCGCCGCAATACAGTCGGCACGGTGCTGAGCATCGTGTTTGCCGTGTGCGTTGCGGCGCTCAGCGTGGTGCTGGTGCTCCAGTACCGGAACCTGAGTACGACGAGTGCGGACCTTTCGTCCGCCGTGTCTGAAAACGCTTCGCTGCAGGACGACCTTGCCGCCGCGATCGGCAAACGAAAATCCGACGCCGCGGACCTGAAGGCAACGATCCAGTCGCTGCAGGATGAGAACGCCGCGCTGCAGGAAACGGTCAAGGACGACGCAAAAGAAAAAGCGGCGCTGGAAAACGAGAACGAATCCCTGAGCGACAAGAATACCGCGCTGGAATCGCAGGTCGAGGACCTGAAGGCCCATGCCCTGACGGCGGATGAATATCAGATCATCCGGGAGTTCCACGACGCTTACAAGTCCGACAAAAGCATCATCCCCGCCACCGGCGAACTGATCCTGAACGAGGGAGGGAACGCCACGATCCGGCTGCGGCACACACTGTCGTTTGACGTGAATTTTTATGTGCAGGCCGACGACGAAAGCGTGGTGCCCACCTGCCGCGTGACCAACAGCCTGTCGGAAACCGGCAAGGGCGACCTGTATATCCAGGCGGGCAGCCGCGGGATCACAAAGGTCAAAATCACCAACGACGCCAACGAAGAGGTGGTTGAGGTGCTGGTGATCGTCGTTTCACCGAATGAGTAACAGCAGGAGAGAGGACCATGGAGTATTGCATTCATTGTATGGAGCCGCTGCAGCCGGGCAAGACAACGTGCCCCGCGTGCGGCAAGGCACAAAGCTATGACTGCCCGGAAAACCATCTGCAGCCGGGCACGGTGCTTTGCGGTCATTTTCTGCTGGGTGTGGCGCTGGGCGCGGGCGGTTTCGGCATCACCTATATTGCCCGCGACACCCAACTGAACAAGGTGGTTGCGGTCAAGGAGTTTTATCCGCACGATTTTGTGACCCGGAACAGCGTCTACACCCGGAACGTCACCGCCACCACGCGCGGCCGCGACTTTTTTGAGCGCAGCAAAATCAAGTTTCTGGAAGAGGCGCAGATCCTTGCCAGCCTGGATGACCAACCCGGCATTGTGGACGTGCTGGCCTATTTTGAAGAGAACCATACGGCGTACATCGTCATGAAATTTTTGCGCGGTGAAACGCTCAAGGCGCGCATCCGGCACGGCGGACCGCTGCCGTTTGACAAAGCCTTTGCGCTGCTGCGGCCGGTGATGCGCTCGCTGATGGCGCTGCATCAAAAGAACATCATTCACCGCGACATTGCGCCGGACAACATCATGCTGACCGGCGGCGGCGCCACGCTGTTTGACTTCGGCGCGGCGCGCGAGGTGGCAAGCGAGGGCCAGAGCCTGACGATCATCCTGAAGCCCGGCTATGCGCCCTATGAACAGTATACCAAAACCAATCAGGGCCCGTGGACCGACGTGCACGCGCTGTGCGCCACGCTGTATTTCTGCGTGGCCGGCCGCCCGCCGATGGAAGCGCTCAAGCGCATTGAGCCGGGCAGCCCGCCGCTGAGCTTTGACGGCCTGGGCCTGAGCGCACCGGTGCAGGCGGCGCTGACCAAGGGATTGGCGGTCTTTCCGTCCCAGCGGTACCAGAGCGTGGACGACCTGATGCGGGCGCTGGACGACGCCGAACGCACACCGCAGCCCGTACCGCCGAAGCCCACACCGCCAAGGCCCGTGCAGCCAAGGCCCGTGCAGCCGAAACCGGAACCGCCGAAGCCGGTGACGCCGGCGCCCGCCACGGACCCGACGCGGCAGGGCAGGCAGCCGACCCAGGCGGCGCCCACCGAGGCGCTCAAACCGCGGCAGCCCGATCACACCAGGGCGACCGAGGCCGTGCTTCGCGGCGCTCCGGACGCGAACACCCCCGCCAAAGCGGACAAGCCGGAAGGAACCGGCAAACACCCGGCGGTGAAGATCATTGCGATCGTTTTGGCAGTCATTCTGGCCTTTGGCGGCGTGGTGTGGATGGTGATCAAAAGTGACGGAAATAGTAGGACGACCGGCACAACCGATGCGCGGGACGACATCATTCCGGCGGCGGCAGATGTGACGGTTGGAAATTATATCACCTTCGGTGCCTATGAACAGGACAACAATACGTCGAACAGGAAAGAACCCATTGAGTGGCTGGTGCTGGATGTGCAGGACGGCAAGGCGCTGCTGGTCAGCAAGTACGCGCTGGATTGCCAGCCGTATAACACAACATATACCGGCGTGACGTGGTCGACCTGCACGCTGCGAACCTGGCTGAACAATACATTTTATAACAATGCGTTCAGCACGGCAGAGCAAAGCAAGATTCAGACCACCACGGTGAAGAACTACGGTACGGATGGCGGCAGCGATACATATGATCAGGTATTTCTTTTGAGCATTGATGAAGTGAACAAGAACACATATTTCAGTTCGGACGAGGCAAGGAAGTGTGCATCGACGGCGTATGCAAAAGCGCAAGGGGTATGGACAAGCGACACCTATACCACCACAGGTGGCGCAGCCACCTGCTGGTGGTGGCTGCGGTCGCCCGGCTACGGTTCTTACCGCGCTGCACATGTCCTCTACGGCGGCTCCGTCAGTACCGATGGCTACTTCGTCTACATCAGTGGCAACGCGGTTCGTCCAGCTTTGTGGATTGATCTTGAATCATGACTCCCTCCGTCACGCGCATTTGACGCTGTCACCGCACCGCGAATCGTGTTGGCGCGTGACACCTCCCTCAGTGAGGGAGGCAAGATAGGCTCCCTGATGAGGGAGCTGGCGCGAAGCGACTGAGGGAGTGAAGTGTCGCGCAGCGATGAAATATTACGAAGGAGATTATCATGTCCTTACCATACAAATCTGAATTGATTCCGCGTGCAAAAGAATTGAGAAAATTGGCAACGCCGCAGGAAAATCACTTGTGGTATGATTTTCTTCGTACATATCCGGTACGTTTTCAAAGGCAGAAAGCAATTGACGGTTTTATTGTGGATTTTTATTGTCATGCAGCAAAACTTGTGATTGAGATTGACGGTTCGCAGCATTATTCAGAACAAGGGATGGCATATGATACAGAACGAAGTCAAGTTCTTTCTCGCTATAATTTAACGGTGCTTCGATTCAGCAATTATGAGATCAATACTGCATTTTCAGCTGTTTGCGATCAGATACATTTCACAGTGGAGGCTGCATTGACATCCGATCAATTCCCTTTGCCATCACCTGACGGTGATGCCTTTTGAACTCCCTGTGTCAGCCCTGCGGGCTGTCCTTTGACTCCCTCCGTCACGCGCATTTGACGCTGTCACCGCACCGCGAATCGTGTTGGCGCGTGACACCTCCCTCAGTGAGGGAGGCAAAATAGGCTCCCTGATGAGGGCGCGAAAAGCAAGCGCTTCGGCGTTTTATATTGATAAAAAATTCTAACTCTGAACTCTAAACTCTGAACTCTGAACTGACAAGGAGAGGACATCATGAATTACTGCATCCATTGCATGGCCCCCATTCCCGAAGGCACCGCGACCTGCCCCAGGTGCGGCAAATCGCAGACCTATGCCTGCCCGGAAAACCAGCTGCGGCCCGGCACGCTTTTGGGCGGCGGGCGCTATCTGATCGGTGTTGCGCTGGGTGCGGGCGGCTTCGGCATCACCTATATCGCCCGCGACCTGCGGCTGGATGCGCTGGTGGCGGTCAAGGAGTTTTATCCCGCCGGCTATGCCAACCGCAACAATACGTATACCAAAAACGTCACCGCCGTGACCTCCAGCCGCGACTTCTTTGACCAGGGCAAGCACAAGTTCCTGTCTGAGGCGCGGATGCTGGCGGGCCTGCGGGACGAAACAGGCATTGTGGATGCGACCGACTTTTTTGAAGAGAACAACACGGCCTATATCGTCATGGACTTTTTGCACGGCGAAACGCTGAAGGATTATCTCAAGCGCGTGGGCAAGATCCCGTATGACGAGACCTATCGCATGCTGCGCCCGGTGATCCGTTCGCTGCGCACGGCGCATGAGCGCGGCGTGATCCACCGCGACATTGCGCCCGACAACATCATGCTGACCCGTGACGGTGCAAAGCTGCTTGATTTCGGCGCGGCGCGCGAGGTGTTTTCCGGCGATGACCGCAGCCTGTCGATCATGCTCAAGCGCGGCTTTTCCCCGGTGGAACAGTATACTCACAAGAATCAGGGCCCGTGGACGGACATCTATGCGCTGTGCGCCACGATGTATCGCTGCATCACGGGGCGCCCGCCGGTGGATTCTTTGGAACGCATGAGCGAGCCGCTGCCGACGGCGACCCAACTGGGCGCGCATGTGACGCCGCAGTTTGAATCGGTACTGATGACCGGCATGGCCATGCAGCCGGAGCAGCGCTATCGCAGTGTGGACGAGCTGTTGAAGGCGCTGGATGAAGCGATGCATGCGCATACCGTGCCTGTGCCGCAGCCCGTGCCGGCACCGGTGCGTCCTGTTCCGCCGATGCCGCCGCGCCCGCAGCCCCAACCTTCGCCGCAGCCGGAACCTCGCATGACAACAGTTTACGGCGCACCGGCCCCGCTGTTGGGAAAAGGTACGAAAAAAGGCACGCTGAAATGGATCATCATGGCGATCGTTGCCGTGCTCATCCTGGCCGGGGTGGGGTTCGGCGTCTGGTGGGTCAACAACCATGGCGGCGATGACCCTGTTGAAAACACAAAAAAAGCGACGCAGAGTTCGACCCAGGGCTCGACCCAAGGATCAACTCAAGGTTCGACCCAAGGCTCGACGCAGGGTCCGACCGAAGGCCCGACCCAATCACCGCAGTGGCAAACCGCCACGCTGCTGGGCGATGACGGCCTCACGATCAAATATGACGCCAACCTTGCAGAGGTGAAGGACGGTGTCCTCACCGAGAAAAACAGCAAGTGGAGCCTGGATGTGGATTCGGCAGAGTCAAAAGCGGACTATGACGATTTCATTGTCAATCTGGTTCCGTCCACGGCGGAATACAATCCGAACTTTTCGGTAAAGACCCTGGGCAGCTATAGCTATACCGTTGCGCTGTTTGAAGAGGACGGAGAATACGGTGCGCTGTATTTCACGCAGCTGGGTTCGTCTGCCCCCGTGTATGGCATTGCGTTCCTGGTTTATGCGCAAAGCAAAGGTGCCTTTTCCGGCGCAGAGGACGTCATTGCCACGCTGACGGTTGATCCCACTGTTACAAAGACCACGCCCGCGCCGACAAATAGCGGCTATCCTTCGGAAGAGGAGATCGAGCAGAACTCGGCGGTTTACAAAGACCTGGCGGAACATCTTGACACAGAGTGGGGCGAAACCCAAAAGGAGCTTTTCTATAATGAAGAAAAGGGTACGGTCTTTGTCAGCATTTATCCGCCGAGCGGTACCAAAAACAGCATCCTGAACGATGCGACCGTGCAGGCGGATTGGAACGACTTTGTGGAGTATTTCTGTGAGGAGAGCAAAGGCTGGCAGGAAGAATTCGACAATGAGGGCTATGCAGTCAGTTGCTGTTTCCAGTTCGTTGATGATACAGATGACGAAAGCTGCCTTTTGAAAACCAAAAACGGCGAAGTGATCTATGACATTCTGGTGGACGGAGAATGATCTGAACATCAGCCAAGGAGAGAACCATGAACTTTTGCATGTATTGCATGGAGCCGCTGGAAGCGGGCGCGGCGTTTTGTCCCAAGTGCGGCAAGGCGCAAAGCGATGACTGCCCGCCGCACCATCTGCAGCCCGGCACGCTGCTGAGCGGACGCTATCTTTTGGGTACGGCGCTGGGGTCCGGCGGCTTCGGCATTACCTATATTGCGCATGACACGCGGCTGGAAATGACAGTCGCGGTCAAGGAGTTTTATCCCGTGGGCTATGTGACCCGCAACGGGGTGACCTCGGTCGGCATCACCGCCACCACGCAGGGAAGCGATTTCTTTGAAAGAGGCCGGGCAAAGTTTCTGGCCGAAGCGAAGATTCTGGCCAGCCTGCATGATGAACCCGGTATTGTGGACGTGCGCGACTTTTTTGAAGAGAACAACACGACCTATATTGTGATGGAATATTTGCGGGGCGAAACGCTCAAAGCGTATCTGAACCGCACCGGTGCTTTGCCGCTGCGCCAGGCGTATACGCTGCTGCGCCCCGTGCTGGATTCGCTTTCTGCGGCGCATGCCAAAAACGTAGTGCACCGCGACATTGCGCCGGACAACATCATGCTGACCCGGCGCGGCGCAAAACTGTTGGATTTCGGTTCGGCGCGGGAGGTCTTTTCGGAGGACGAGCGCAGCCTGTCCATTCTGGTCAAGCGCGGCTATTCGCCGTATGAGCAGTACACCAAAAAGAACCAGGGCCCGTGGACCGACGTGTATTCCATGTGCGCGGTGTTTTACCGGGTCGTCACCGGTCACCCGCCGGAGGATGCGCTGGAGCGTATGCGCGCGCCGGACGCGCCGCTGAACTTTGACGGCGCTGCGCTGCGCCCGCAGATGCAGGCCGTGCTGACCAGGGGCCTGGCGGTGTTTCCGGAGCAGCGGTACCGCAGCATCGGCGAGCTGCTGCGCGCGCTGGATGACGCCGCGGCTGTCCCGGACCGCCCGCCGGTTATGCCGAAGGATGAGCACACGCTGCCGGCGGTGGAACCCACCCGCATGGGCGTGGTGCCGGCGCCGATCCCGCAGCCGCAGCCGGTGGTGAAGCCGCAGCAGATCGACCACACCCGGGCGACCGAAGCCGTGTGGCGCGGCAGCCCCGCTTCACAAACAGACGCGACGGTCAAAGCCCCGGCACGCAGACCGGTGCAGCGGCTTGCAAACGCTGCCGTTGGACAGACGGTGTTTTTCGGCAGCTATCCGCAGGAGAGCGGGCAGGCGCACGAAAAATCGCCTATCGAATGGCTGGTTCTTGCGCGGGAGGAAAACCGGGCGCTGCTCATCAGCAAGTATGCGCTGGACTGCAAGCCATATAATAAAAAATGGAAAAAGGTGACGTGGGAGACCTGCTCGCTGCGGGAATGGCTGAACGGGGAGTTCCTGAATGCCGCATTCACGCCGATGGAACAAAGCCGCATCCAGTTCACAGACACCGTGATGGGCGACGACCCGTTTTATCGCGACGCCTATATCGACAACACGCCCGACAGGGTATTCTTTCTGAACGCCGATGAGGCGGCGATGTATTTCAAATCAAACCCCGCGCGCGTGTGCCTGCCGACAAAGTTTGCGCTGGCGCAGCGGGTGTGGGTGAGCGACGAGGGCGAGGACGCCGGCACGGGCGCCTGCTGGTGGTGGCTGCGGTTGTCGCAGAAGGTTTCCCACTATGCGCCTTATGTTGACGACGACGGCCGCATCAATGTTGAAGGCGATTTTGCCAATTACGAAGGCAACGCCGTCCGACCCGCGATGTGGGTCACATTGGACGGCTGACCGCAAAAAAAGGAACAGTGCACCGCGTACTGTAAATTGATTTAGGAGAGAACCATGGAATTTTGCATTCACTGCATGGAGCCGCTGGAAGCGGGCGCGGCGTTTTGCCCCAAGTGCGGCAAGGCGCAAAGCGATGCCTGCCCGCCGCATCATCTGCAGCCCGGCACGCTGCTGAGCGGACGCTATCTGTTGGGTACGGCGCTGGGGTCCGGCGGCTTCGGCATTACCTATATTGCGCATGACACGCGGCTGGAAATGACAGTCGCGGTCAAGGAGTTCTTTCCCGCGGGCTATGTGCAGCGCAGCGCGTCGTCGTCGTCCGACGTCCTCCCCCTGCCGCAGAAGCGGGGCGACTTTAAAAAGAGCCGGCACCGGTTCCTGGCCGAAGCAAAGCTGCTGCGCGGCTTGCGTGCGGCGCCCGGGTTTGCGGCCCCGTTGGATGCGTTTGAAGAGAACAACACCGCTTATGTCATCCTGCGGTATCTGCGGGGCGACACGCTCAAAGCGTACCTGAAAAAACGCGGCGGCCGGCTGCCGTTCGATGAAGCCACCGCGCTGCTGCGCCCGGTGATGGACGCGCTGTCGTGCATGCACCGAAAGGGCATCCTTCACCTTGATGTCAGCCCGCAAAACATTTTGATCACCGACGAAGGCGCGGTACTGATGAACACCGACCTGGCGGCCCGCATCAAAGATGCCCGGCCGGTCATGGTCAGCCGCGGCGATTCCCCGCCGGAAATCTATCTGAAAAAAGATCTCGGCCCATGGACGGATGTGTATTCGTTTTGCGCAACGCTGTTTCATTGCGTGACGGGCCACCCGCCGACGGATGCGCTGGAGCGGCTCGGCAACCCGGACGCAGGCGTGTCGTTTGACGGCACGGACGTGTCCCCGGCGGCACAGGCGGCGCTGACCAAAGGCCTGGCGCTGCAGCCGAAGGACCGCTGCCGGTCGATCGAAGAATTCTGTAAAATGCTGGATAGATGGTAAGAAGGAGTGTTATCCATGAAGACAACAACAACGGCAAGTGCATTCCGGCGCAGCCTGATTTGGCTGGGTCTGTTTGCGGCGCTGTTTTGCGCGGTACTGCTGCTTTGCGCAGCGAAGGCGGACGCGGCAAGTGTGGTGGCAAGCGGCGACTGCGGCAAAGACGGGGATAACGTCAAGTGGGTGCTGGACAGCGATGGTGTGCTGACGATCAGCGGTAAAGGGGAGATGAAGGATCACGGGGATCCTGAAGCTGTTCCATGGTATGTGAATCGGGGAAGTATTCAAAAAATAGTGATTAAAAATGGAGTGACGAACATCGGCGGGTGTGCGTTTTACGAATGTAGAAGCCTGACAAGTATCAAGATTTCGGATAGTGTGGAGAGCATCGGTAATAGCGCGTTTTCCTATTGTAGTAGTCTGACGAGCATAGCAATTGGGAACAGCGTGACGAATA
Organism: Clostridia bacterium; assembly: GCA_017434855.1. GTDB lineage: Bacteria > Bacillota > Clostridia > Oscillospirales > Acutalibacteraceae > UBA6857. The sequence continues at coordinate 113,384 of JAFRUA010000037.1, read as the reverse complement.
TCAACAGTTATGCATTTTGGTTCTGTGGCAACCTGAAGAGTGTGACAATCCCGGACACCGTGACGAGTATCGGACAATCTGCGTTTTACGAATGTAGAAGCCTGACAAGCATCAAGATACCGAATAGCGTGACGAGTATCGGTGATATGGCGTTTGTTGGAACAGCTCTCTACGAGAATGCTTCAAATTGGTCAAACGGCGTCCTTTATATTGGACAATACCTGATCAAAGCAAAGACTTCTCTCTCTAATGTCTATACAATCAAGTCAGACACAGGGTGTATTGCTGATTATGCGTTTTGGGGATGCAGAAACCTGACAAACGTGACGATTCCAAATAAAGTGAAAAAAATCAGTGAGGGTATGTTTTACGGATGCAGCGACCTGATAAGTATCAAGATTCCGAATAGCGTGACGAGTATCGGTGAGTATGCGTTTTATGATTGTAACAGTTTGACGAGCGTGACGATTCCGAATAGTGTGACGAGCATCGGTGGTTGGGCATTTAGCGGTTGTAGCGGTTTGATGAGCGTATCGATTCCGAACAGTGTGACAAGCATTGGCAAGAGTCCGTTTATGGGTGCATCGTTTTTGAATGAAATAAAGGTGGACGCAGACAATCCAAATTACGCGTCAGATAAAAATGGCTGTTTATATGACAAGACAAAAGAGACGCTGATTCAATATCCGATTGGAAACGATAGGACATCCTTCACGATTCCAGACAGTGTGACAAGCATCGGTTGGGGTGCGTTTTGCGGATGCAGAAGCCTGAGAAGCGTGACAATCCCCGACAGTGTTATAACTATTGGAGGGTGGGCGTTTGGATATTGTGATAGTCTGAAAAAAGTAAAAGTGATGAATTCTAATTGCAGAATCGGTGAACAAGCATTTAACGAAACCCCCGCGACTATTTACGGTTACAAAAACTCCACCGCTGAAGCCTATGCTAAAGAAAGCGACCTGAAGTTTGTGACGATTTGTAACCACGTCTATGCAGACACCGTCTACACCAAAAAAGCGACCACCACTGCCAATGGCATGACCTATAAAAAATGTACCAAGTGCGGTGCGGCGAAACGGATCACGACCATCTATAAAGTTTCCACCCTCAAGCTTTCCAAAACCTCCTACGTCTACACCGGTGCGGTGCGCAAGCCCACACCCGTTGTGCGGGACGCCAACGGCAACAACCTGAAGCTGAACACCGATTATAAATTGAAATACTCCTCCGGCCGCAAAGAGTGCGGAACCTATGCCGTCAAGGTCGTCTTCATGGGCAACTATGCCGGAAAGAAGACGCTGAAGTTCAAGATCAGGCTGGGCAAAGTCACCGGCATCACCCAACAGGACAGCAAAGGCGTCTATCTGACATGGAACGAAGTGGTTGGTGCCACGCGGTATGAGGTCTGGGTCTATAAAGAGGGCTACAGCAAACCGAAATGCATGAAATCGAGCACAGACACCTGGATCAAAAATAGCAACCTGACAAGCGGTCAGGTGGTCAAAATGGAGATTCGCGCCGTGCGTGAAGTGGGCGGTGCGGTTGTAGGATCCAGTGCGGTGAGTTACACCGCCAAGGCGAAGTAACGAGACGCCACACCCCCGAAAAAGGAGAGACCACCATGAACTTTTGCATGCATTGCATGGAGCCGTTGGAGGACGGCGCGGCGTTTTGCCCCGAATGCGGCAAGGCGCAAAGCTACGACTGCCCGGAGCATCATCTGCAGCCCGGCACGTTTTTGAGCGGCAAGCGCTATCTGCTGGGCGTCGCGCTGGGCGAGGGCGGCTTTGGCATCACCTATATCGCCCGCGACATCCGCCTGGGCATGACCGTCGCGATCAAAGAGTTTTACCCCATGGGGTACGTCAGCCGCAACACGGCGTTTTCACAGACGATCACCGCCACCATGCGCAGCCGGGACTATTTTGAAAAGGGCAAGCGCAAGTTCCTGGACGAGGCCCACCTGTTGGCGGAGTTGAACGACGAGCCGGGTATTGTGGACGTGCGCGACTTTTTTGAAGAGAACAACACCGCCTATATCGTGATGGAGTACCTCAAGGGCGAAACCCTCAAGGCGCACCTGAAGGCCAGCGAGCGTCTGCCGTTCCGCGAGGCCTATGCCATGCTGCGCCCGGTGATGGAATCGCTGGCGGCGGCGCACGAAAAGAACGTGATCCACCGCGACATTGCGCCGGACAACATCATGCTGACCAAACGCGGCGCCAAGCTGCTGGACTTCGGCGCGGCGCGCGAGGTGTTCACCACGGACGAAAACAGCCTGTCCATTCTGGTCAAGCGCGGTTATTCGCCCTATGAACAATACACCAAAAAGAATCAGGGCCCGTGGACTGACGTCTATGCCCTGACTGCGGTGCTGTATCGCGCGGTGACGGGCAAGGCGCCGGAAGAAGCGCTGGACCGGATCACGGAACCCGACAAGCCGCTGCCGTTTGACGACGCGCCGCTGAACGACCGGATGAAGGCCGCCCTGACCACAGGTCTGGCAGTGACGGCAGACAAGCGATATCGCACGGTGGGCGAGCTGCTGCGTGCGCTGGACGCCGCGCTGGCTGTGCCGACCCCGCGCCCGGAGGCGCCAAAGCCGGCCGTGCCCGTGAAATCAGACGAACCGACCTTGCCGTCGGCCCTGCCGACGCCGGAACCGCCCACCGCGCCGCCGACCCTGCCGTCGACCCTGCCGTCGACACCGCCGGACCCGGAGGAAAAAACCGTGCCGCCGACCCTGCCGTCCACGCCGCAGCGCCCGAAGCGCGCCAAGCCCGTGCGCAAGGACGCACCGACGGTTGTGCCGCAGCGCCCGCAGTCGGAACCGCGCAGGATCTCAGAGCCGCGCCTGCAGTCGGAACCGCGCAGGATCTCAGAGCCGCGCCCGCAGCCGGAACCGCGTCGGATCTCAGAGCCGCGCCCACAGCCGGCGCCCGACCGCCCAGCGCCGGTGAAACCCGAGCCGGAAAAGCAACCGGCCGAAAAGAAACCGTCCGGCACAGGAAAGATCGCGGTCTTGATCGTACTGGTGACCGTGGTGGCGCTGGCCATCGTGATCGCGGTGGGCAGCCGCAGCAGGGGGGACACGGATGTTTCGACAGACGATACCGATATGATCGTCGCAGACGACGCTGCGGCTGATAACCTGGTCACGAATGAACTTGGAGAAGTCATCGGCGAAATTGTTTCGGATGAATACGGGAATACGGAGATTTCCTATTATGCGCCTGAAGATACGGATGATCCGACATTGACCGACGACACTACGGAACCCGGCGCGGTGTCTGACGAGAATGCCCCGACCGAAGCGACGGATACCACGACCACGAAAAAGCCGAAAGAGACGACAGAATCAACGACAGAACCGACTACGAAGGCGCCGACAACCACCAAAGCGCCGACCACCACTAAAGCGCCGACCACGACGCGCCGCCCGACCACAACGCATCATTACACAACAACGCATTATTATACAACGACGCATTATTATACAACGACCCGGCGGCCATCGACGACGGCCGACCCGTGGGGCGACTGGGATTGAGCATAGGAAGGAGTCATGCAAAATGAAGACGAATGCAAAGAAAACCTCATTCCGGCACAGCATGATGTGGCTGGGTCTGTTTTCGGCACTGCTTTTTGCGGTACTTGTGCTGTGCACAATGCACGCGAACGCGGCCAGCGTGATTGAAAGCGGCAACTGCGGCGCACAGGGCGACAATGTCAAGTGGGTACTGGATAGCGACGGTGTGTTGACAATCAGTGGAAAAGGTGCGATGAAGAATTATGACGATTACGGTGATGAAACACCACCGTGGTATAATATTCGAGGTAATATCAAAAAAGGTATCGTCAAAAGTGGCGTAACAAGCATTGGGGATTGTGCGTTTTATGCTCACGGTTCCCTTACCTCTGTCACGATCCCGAACAGCGTGAAAAGTATTGGATATAATGTGTTTACGTGGTGCTTTGCTTTCACCTCTATCACGATTCCGAACAGCGTGACAAGTATTGGAAATTATGCTTTTTATGCTTGTACTGCCCTCGCCTCCGTCACGATTCCGAACAGCGTAATAAGTATTGGAAATTATGCTTTTTATGCTTGTCATGCACTCAGCTCTGTCACGATCTCGAACGGCGTAACAAGCATTGGAGACGGTGCATTTGGGGGGTGCGTTGCCCTTACCTCCGTCACAATCCCGAAGAGCGTGACAAGTATTGGAGAAGGAGCGTTTGCGTGGTGCGATACTCTCACCACAATTACCGTGTCTGCTGCAAATCCGAACTATGCGTCGGATAAAAACGGTTGCCTGTATGATAAGAATAAAACGACGTTGCTCCAATATCCGATCGGGAACAGAAGAATAACATTTACGATGCCGAACAGCGTGACAAACATTGGAGAATGCGCATTTGCGAATGGAGACTTCCTTACCTCTGTTATGATTCCGAATAGCGTGATAAGCATTGGAGAAGAAGCGTTTGCGAACTGCGATTCCTTCACCTCTGTCACGATTCCTAACAGCGTGACAAGTATTGAAAGTCGCGCGTTTTCGTTTTGCAGCAGTTTGACTAGTGTGACGATCCCGGATAGCGTGACAAGTATTGGAGAAAGAGCGTTTGCGTGGTGTGATAGCTTGAAAACTGTCAAAATCCTCAATAAACAATGTGAATTTGATGATTTCGTGTTCGATGACACCCCTGCGACGATTTACGGTTACAAAAATTCCACCACGCAGGCCTATGCGAAGGAATACGACCTGAAGTTTGTGGCAATTTGTAACCACGTCTATGCTGACACTATCTACACCAAAAAAGCGACCACTACCGCCAATGGTATGACCTATAAAAAATGCACCAAGTGCGGTGCGGCAAAACGGATCACGACCATCTATAAAGTGTCCACGGTCAAGCTTTCAAAAACCTCTTACGTCTACACCGGCAAGGCACGAACCCCCACACCCATTGTGCAGGATGCCAACGGCAACAACCTGAAGCTGAACACCGACTATAAATTGAAATACTCCTCCGGCCGCAAAGAGTGCGGAACCTATGCCGTCAAGGTCGTCTTCATGGGCAATTATGCCGGAAAGAAAACGCTGAAGTTTAACATCAAGCTGGGCAAGGTCACCGGCATCACCCAGCAGAACAGCAAGGGCATCTATCTGACCTGGAACGAAGTGACCGGCGCATCGCGGTATGAGGTTTGGGTCTATAAAGAGGGCTATGACAAACCAAAGTGCATGAAATCGAGCACAGATACCTGGATCAAAAAGAGCAACCTGACAAGCGGGCAGGTGGTCAAGATGCAGATCCGCGCCGTGCGGGTCAAGGCCGACGGGACTGAAACCTACAGCGCGGTGATGTATACCGCCACGGCAAAATAACACGGTCGCCTGTGACCCCCGCACCCGAAAAGGAGAGGACGTTATGGAATTTTGCATGCACTGCATGGTGCCGCTGGCGGAAGAGGCGCGGTTTTGCCCCGCCTGCGGCAAGGCGCAAAGCTATGACTGCCCGCCGCACCATCTGCAGCCCGGCACGCTGCTGAGCGGGCGCTATCTGCTGGGCGTTGCGCTGGGCGAGGGCGGCTTCGGCATCACCTATATCGCCCGCGACATCCGCCTGGGCATGACCGTTGCGGTCAAGGAATTCTATCCCACGGGGTATGTCAGCCGCAACGCCGTCCATTCCCAGACGGTCACCGCCGTCACCCGCGGCCGCGAGTTCTTTGAAAAGGGCAAGCGCAAGTTCCTGGACGAGGCGCACCTGCTGGCAGAGCTGCACGAGGAACCGGGCATCGTGGACGTGCGCGACTTTTTTGAAGAGAACAACACCGCCTATATCGTGATGGAGTACCTCAAGGGCGAAACGCTGCGCACGCGGCTGAAGCGCGTGGGGCGTCTGCCGTTCCCGCTGGCGTATTCCATGCTGCGGCCGGTGATGGAATCGCTGATGGCGGCGCACAAAAAGAATGTGGTGCACCGCGACATTGCGCCGGACAACATCATGCTGACCCGCCGGGGCGCCAAGCTGCTGGACTTCGGCGCGGCGCGCGAGGTGTTTTCGGCAGACGAACACAGCCTGTCGATCATGGTCAAGCGCGGCTATTCCCCGCTGGAGCAATATACCAAAAAGAATCAGGGGCCATGGACCGACGTCTATGCATTGTGTGCCACGCTGTATCGCTGCGTCACGGGGACCGCGCCCGGCGACCCGCTGCTGCGCTCTCAGCAGCCGCTGCGCCCGCTGGCGTCCTTTGGCGTGAACGTGCCGCCGGGGGTCGAGGCAGCGCTGGCCAAGGGGCTGGAGCCTTATCCCGACCGGCGGTACCAGAGCGTGCAGGAGCTGCTGACGGCGCTGAACAAGGCCCTGCGCACCCCGCAGCCGGTTGTGTCAGACCGGACCGACCGGTTGCCGCAGAACCATCAGCCGCGCCCGACGGTGCCAAAAACCGTGTCGAACCCGCGGCCGACCGTGTCAAATCCGCGGCCGTCAACCCCGCGGCCGACCGGCGCCGCTCCCCGCCCGCTGCCGGTGCAAAAGGCGCCGCGCGGGTCAAACGACGAAGCGCGGGCATCCCTGCCCCGCCCGGCAGACGACGCCAAACCGCACCGTGACGACCGAAAAGAAGAAGAAAAGCCGGACGACGCGGCAAAAACAGACGATGCGCTGATGGATGCGCTGGAGAACCTGAAAAACGACCCCGCCCCGGACGACGAAAAGCCCGGTGTGCTGCGCTACTTTTTCATGCTGCTGGGCATCGGCGCGGTGGCTGCAGCCATTATCATCTCTTTTTTGAGCGCCCATTTTAACTGAATGCTGTGAGGAATGACTATGACCTATTGTATTCATTGCATGGAACCGATAATGGACGGCATGCCCGTTTGCCGGCGCTGCGGCAAACCGCAGACAGTGACCTGCCCGGAACATCACCTGCGCCCCGGCACGCTGCTGAACCGACGTTATGTGGTGGGCACCGCGCTGGGAGAGGGGGGCTTTGGCATCACCTATATTGCCCGCGACACCCGGCTGGACGTGGTGGTTGCGGTCAAAGAGTTTTATCCGGACGGTTATGCAAACCGCAACAACATGTATACGCACAACGTCACCGCCGCCACCAAGGGCCTGACCTTTTTTGAAAAGGGCAAGGCAAAGTTTTTGGCAGAGGCGCGGCTGCTGGCGGGCCTGCGGGACGAAAACGGCATCGTGGACGTCCAGGACTTTTTTGAAGAGAACAACACGGCTTATATCGTGATGGAATATTTGCGCGGCGAAACGCTGGCGGCGCTGCTGAAACGGGTGGGCGTGCTGCCGCAGCAGGAGGCGGACCGCCTGCTGCGCCCGGTGATGCATTCGCTGGCGGTGGCGCATGAGCGGGGCGTGGTGCACCGCGACATTGCGCCGGACAACATTATGCTGACCCGCGACGGCGCCAAGCTGCTGGATTTCGGCGCGGCGCGTGAAGTGTTTTCAGAGGATGAGCGCAGCCTGTCGATCATGGTCAAGCGCGGCTTTTCCCCGTATGAGCAGTACTCGCGGACCAACCAGGGCCCGTGGACCGACGTCTATGCGCTGTGCGCCACAATGTATCGCGCACTGACGGGGGCCGCACCCCCGGACGCGCTGCAGCGTGTGCAGGACCCGAACCGACCGCTGCCGTTCCCGCCCACGGTGAGCCGGAACCTGCAGGCGGTTTTGACCCGCGGCCTTGCCGTCTATCCCGAGCAGCGGTATCGCAGCATTGCCGAGCTGCTGCAGGCCATGGACGCGCCCGCCCCGCCGCAGCCCGTGTGGCAGGGCAATGACATCCCCGTTGTGGCGCCGCCGGCGCCGCCGGTACCGTCCGCACCGGAAAAGAAAAGTGCCGCAAAGTGGATCGTGACGGCTGTTGTGGCCGTGCTGATCCTTGCCGGCGTGGGCTTCGGTGTGTGGCGGATCCAGCATGACAAGCCGGTCATTGACGGCGAAACGACCACGACAACCGCACCGGAAACAACGCCCACAGAGACCGACACGGAAGCACCGACGGGACCGACCGAACCGCCGGTACAGATGGAAGCGTTCACCCTGACCGGCGGCATCACGGTGAAGTGTGCCGAAGGACTGGCCGAAATGAGCGGCGAGGTCCTTTTGGCAAAAGACAGGGCCTGGCTGATCGAGACCGAGACCGCAGCAGACGCGACCGCTTATGCGGGCGGCAACACCACAGCGGAAAATCTGGTAAAAGAACACGGCTTTACGCAGACACGCAAAACCCTCGGAACATATACATACGACGTTGCAAGCGGTATGCTGGAAGGGAAGTATGTCTACCTTTATCTGACAAGGTTGGGCAGCAGCGCGCCCTATTACGGCATCGGCTTTGAGGTGAACGGCCTGGATCAGAGCGCGATTTCGGCTGCGGAATCCGTGCTTGCCACGATGGAGGTGGATTTCGGTTATCAGCCCCCGATCACGGAATCGGCGACCGAAGCGCCGACCGTTGAGATCCCGGTCACAAACATGCACGCGGAAAAGACCGTGAACCTGAACACGGCGGCCGGATCCGGCGACATTCTGAACGTCCGCCGGTCGCGCAGCGGCGACGCCGACATCGTGTTCACCGTGCCCAACGGCGCGACTGTGACCGTGCTGGCGCAGAAGGATGACTGGTCCTTTATTGAATACAACGGTCAGCAGGGCTGGTGCATGACGTCGGTCGCACGGTTCGATGTTGCGGAACCGACGCATTATCGCGTCGAGACCTGCCGAGACATCTTTTTGAGCAAGACGTTTTTGCTCGAATATGAATTGGACGGCGAGTCCACTGAAATCGCGACAAAGAACGGCGACAGCTATGTGCGTGTGAAAGCGGAAGATGATGACTTTATCATGATCAAACAGGCCGCAACAGGCAAAACATATATCCTGATTCCGGACATGAAAATTTATTCCGAGGTCACCGATGAAGAAGATACAGTGGATGTTGATGCAATCATCGCGGAGTTTACGGACTGCTTCAGCGGTTCCGAGATTACGGCCTCGACCGGAACGGTGAACGGCAAGACGCTCTATTGTGAGGACGTCACCGCAAGGGACGGCTCAACCACGCGGTTCTATTTTGACGGCGACGATCTGTGCTATATTGATGTTGATAACGGACAGATGAAGATCAACAAACTTACCGGGACCGTGCCGGATTCCCTGTTTGAAATTCCAAGCGGCTATACCTATTTTGATTCCGTACACTGATCTGCCGCCGCAGGGCGACGGACGTTCAATATACAAAGGAGAGGACGACCATGGAATACTGTATTCACTGTATGGCGCCGCTGAACGGCAGCGCAAAATTCTGCCCCGCGTGCGGCAAGCCGCAGGCCTATGAGTGCCCTGAAAACCACCTGCGGCCCGGCACGCTTCTGGGCGGGCGCTATCTGGTCGGCGCGGCCATCGGCGCGGGCGGCTTCGGCATCACCTATATTGCCCGGGACACGCGCCTGGGCAATGTGGTCGCCGTGAAGGAGTATTATCCGAACGGCCTGGTGAACCGCAGCACCACCCTGACAACGAATGTTTCGGTCGGTTCGCAGCAGCGCGGCACCTTTGAAAAAGGGAAACAAAAATTTTTGGCCGAAGCGCAGCTGCTTGCGACGTTGAACGACGAGCCGGGCGTGGTGGACGTGCGCGACTTTTTTGAAGAGAACAACACGGCGTATATTGTCATGGAGTACCTCAGGGGTGAGACGCTCAAGGATCACCTGAAAACCGTGCAGCGTATCGAATACAGCGAGGCATTCCGGCTGCTGCTGCCGGTGATGCGCTCGCTGCGGGCGGTGCACGCCATGGGACTGATCCACCGTGACATCAGCCCCGATAACATCATGCTGGCGCAAAACGGCGTCAAATTATTGGACTTTGGCGCGGCGCGCGAGGTGATCGATGAAGACAAGAGCCTGTCGATCATCCTCAAGCGCGGCTTTGCACCGGTGGAGCAGTATACCAAGCGCAACCAGGGGCCGTGGACCGACGTCTATGCCCTGTGCGCCACGATGTATAAGTGTATCACGGGGGCCGTGCCCACCGACGCGCTGCTGCGCCGTGAGGAGCCGCTGAAAGCGCCGTCTTCCTTTGGCGTACCGATGACGCCGGCGTTTGAATCGGTGCTGCTGCGCGGCCTGGCGGTGGACGCAAAAGACCGCTATCAAAGCATGGACACGCTGATCGGCGCCTTTGAAACGGCGCTGAGGTATCCGAACCAGGCGGTCATGGGCGTCACCGAACGACTGACGCCCGCGCCGGATGACGCCGTGACGCAGGGCCGGTCTGTTCCGGGCAACCCGGTTGCGCCGCCGACCGTGGCCGCCGCGCCGCAAACGCAGACAACGCCGCTGCAGCCGGTGGCTCTATGGCAGCCGCCGGTCACCCCGGGCCGCCCGGACGCCGTGACGGTTGCCTCGCCGCAGAGCGGGGCGCAGCCCGCGGTACCGACGAAAAAGAAGAACAAGGCGCTGGCGCCCATCCTTGTGGGCGTGGTGCTGCTGGTGGCGGCCGTGGCCGCAATTTGTATGTGGTACTTCGGCGGCAAGGGCAAGGACGACGACACAGACGTCAGCACCGATGCAGTACAGGTCGCAGAAGACAGCGGTTGGTCCGACGTGTCCGACAGCGTCACGGTTCCGGACGGCCTTGGCCGCCTGGACACGCCGCAGACGAAGTATGCCTACAGCACCGATTCCCAGTTGCAGCCCTATGTGCAGCTGCGGTCCGGCCCGTCAAAGGACGCCGAGGTGGTGCTGCAGATTCCGAATCAGTATCTGGACGATTCCGAGCTGGACAAGGCAAAGCTGACCGTCTATTCCGAACCCGTGCACGACGACGCGCAGGACATCGACCGCGTGCTGTGCCGCTATACCTATGGCGGAAAGGACGTCTGGGGCTGGGCGCGAACAGACTTTTTGCATGAGAGCAAAGACGCCGCGGAGGCCGCACTGGAAGCAGCGAACACGTCAAAAGACACGACAGTGGAAGCAACGACGCCGACACCGGTGAATACCAGCTTCAAGGTTGGATTCATCTTCCTGCATGATGAAAACTCGACCTATGACAAAAACTTCATCGATGCTGCCATAGCCGCCTGTGATGAACTCGGCGTTGAGTACATCCTGAAGACCAACATTCCCGAAGACAACACCTGCTATGAAACGGCGGCAGACCTTGCCGATTCAGGCTGCGGCTTCATCTTTGCCGACTCCTTCGGCCATGAAAGCTACATGATCAAGGCTGCGCAGGAATTCCCCGATGTGCAGTTTGCGCATGCGACCGGCACCCGGGCGCATACGGAAGGACTTTCCAATTACCATAACGCCTATGCCGCGATTTATGAGGGCCGCTATCTGACCGGCGTCGCCGCCGGCATGAAGCTCAACGAAATGATCGAAGCGGGCAAGATCGCCGCTGAAGAAGCAAAGATCGGTTTTGTGGGTGCGTTCACCTATTCTGAGGTGTTGTCTTCTTATACCGCGTTTTTCCTTGGTGCGCGTTCGGTCTGTCCGAGCGTGACGATGGAAGTGTATTTCACCGGCTCATGGTATGATGAAGCACAGGAAAAAGAAGCTGCCACCCAGCTGATCAACAACGGATGCATGCTCATCAGTCAGTATGCGGATTCTTATGGGGCGCCGACGGCCTGTGAAAATGCCGGTATACCGAATGTTTCTTACAACGGCAGCACCATGCCGCTGTGCCCGAACACTTATCTGATCGGGACGAAGATCGACTGGACGCCGTATCTGAAGTATGCCATCACTCAGGCTGCGACCGGTGGCGCGATCGATATGGATTGGACCGGCACCATCGAAACCGGTTCCGTCGTGATCACAGAGCTGAATGATGCCGTGGCAACTCCCGGAACTGCCGAAAAGATTGAAGAAGTCAAGGCTTGTCTGCGCGACGGTTCTGTCCGCGTCTTTGATATGGATACCTTTACCGTGAACGGAAAAGAACTGACGTCCTATATAGCCGACATCGACACCGATGCAGCTTATAAAGCGGATACCGAAGTCGTCTCCGACGGTTACTTCCATGAGTCCGAATATCGCAGCGCGCCGTATTTCGATTTGCGAATCGACGGCATCACGCTGCTGAATGAGGAGTTTTATTAATGTCCCGCGAAAAAAAGGTTCAGCCGCATTGCACTGGTTTTTTCGCCGAAGACCGTTTTACGTAGGGGCGGACCGGTGTGTCCGCCCACCGTGAAGATTCATTTGCTTCACATTGTCTGGTGTCAAAATGTATGCTTTTCGCCGATCAATGATTGGCGCCTACGTGTGCTGTGGCTTTGGGCGGACACATCGGTCCGCCCCCTACGCGGCAGGAGATCCGACCACGACAAAGTGTGGACCGTTCGCCAATCAAAAACGGCGTTCCCGATCACGCGCTTTTTCAACTTTTTGAACCTGTTATCTTCACTCTCCACTCCCCACGCTCAACTCTAATCGAAAAGGAGATCACCCATGAGCTATTGTATGCATTGTATGGAGCCGATGCAGGACGGCGCGCCGTTTTGCCCCGCCTGCGGCAAACCGCAGGTCTATGACTGCCCCGAAAACTTTCTGCGGCCCGGCACGCGGCTGAATGGCGGCCGCTATCTGGTCGGCGCCGCCATCGGCGAGGGCGGCTTTGGCATCACCTATATGGGGCGCGATTTGCGGCTGGACATGACCGTTGCCATCAAGGAGTTTTATCCGGACGGCTATGTCAACCGCGACAATTCCGCCACCTGCAACATCACCGCCACCATGCGCAATCGGGAATTCTTTGAAAAGGGCAAAGAAAAGTTTCTGGCGGAAGCGCGCATTCTGGCCAGCCTGCATGACGCGGTCGGGATCGTGGACGTGCGCGACTTTTTTGAAGAGAACAACACGACCTATATCGTCATGGAATTCCTGAACGGCGAAACGCTGAAGGGCCACCTGAAAAAGGTGGGCAAGATGCCGTATCAGGAGGTTTATCAATTGCTGCTGCCGGCAATGCATTCGTTGGTGATCGTACATCAAAAGGGCGTCATCCACCGCGACATCAGCCCGGACAACATCATGCTGTCGCAAACAGGCGTCAAGCTGCTGGACTTCGGCGCGGCGCGCGAGGCGTTTTCCGACGATGAGCGCAGCTATTCCGTGTTGCTCAAGCGCGGCTATTCCCCCGTAGAACAGTACACCAAAAAGAACCAGGGCCCGTGGACTGACGTCTATGCCCTGTGCGCCACGATGTATCGCTGCATCACGGGCGTGGTCCCGACCGAGCCGTTCCTGCGTGAGCAGGAGCCGCTGCGCCGCCCGTCTGAGCTGGGCATCGCGATTTCAAAGCCGTTTGAAATGGTCCTGATGAACGGCCTTGCCATGTATCCCGAGCAGCGGTATCAGACCGTGGACGCGCTGATCGCGGCGTTTGAAGCGGCGCTGCGGGGCGAGGAACCCCAGCGAACCGTGGTCACTGTGGCCCAGACGCGCACGGCGACCCTTCCGCTGGAAGAGACCGTGCAGTTGGCACGGCCCGGCCAGCCCGTGCAGCCGCCCGTGCCGCTGGTGCGTCAGCCGGGTCAGCCGGTGATGCAAAAACTTCCGCCGCAGCAGGTCCCGGGGCAGACCATGGCCGTGGGGCGCGGCGGCCCGGTGCAGCAGAAAAAGGGCGGCGCCGGCAAGTGGATCGCCATTGCGCTGGCGGCGGTGGTGGTCCTTGGCGGCGCGGTGTTCGCCATCTTGTGGATGCACAATCGAAACAGTGATACAGAAGAGACAACGACAACAAAGGCGGCCATTCCGATTGTGATTGACCCCGTTGAGGATGAAACACCTGAAACACCAGAAACACCCGAAACGCCGCCGGCTTTGGATGAGAAACCGGTGACGCCACCGTCGACTTCGCCGCAGGGGTACCCGAGTGCGCAGGTTGTTTGTGGCAGCGGGACATATCAGGGCGCAAAGAAAAAGCTGGAAGAAGACTATCCGGGCAGTTATCAAATTGGATATGACGAACAAACAGGTGATGTTCTAATCTGGATTATTCCTGCGACCGGTTATTATGACGCTTTACGATCGAGCTCACCTACGGCACTGTCAGATTGGGATGATTACATTACATATTGTCGCAATTTGAGCTATACGCTGAAAGAATATTTTGATGGTGAAGGTTTCACGAATGTCAATTGCACTGTCGGCGTTCTGAACGATACGAATACAAATCATTTTATGCTTTCGTGTACAAACGGCGTGGTTACGGATGACATTGTCAATGAAAGGGCAACGTCCTCTAACACATAAAGTCAACCGGCACCCAAATTATCATTGCTCTGCGCGGCAACCAATTTATCTATATAGAAAGAGGTATCATTATGAAAAAAGCACTCGCAATTCTCCTTGCACTGACCCTTTTGCTGACGGTCGGTTTGTTTGCCGGCTGCAAGAAGGGCGACAAAACAAAAGATACGCCGGAAACGACCGAAGCTGTGCCGACAGACGACACGACCGAGGCCGCCCCGACGATTCCGGCAGACAGCGTGTTCATCGGCACATGGGTCGGGTCCTATACCAGGATGGTGGGCAGCGAAACCGAAAACAAAGAAACGTTCACGCTTGTTTTGAATGCGGACGGCACCGGAAAGCATGCGCGCGACGACTATGAGTTCAATGTGACCTGGACCGAGACAGACAGCACGATCACCATGACCGAGACCTTTATCGGCGACCCCATCATCTATACCGGGTCCATTCAGAACGGTGAGCTGCATCTGTTCAACGGCGACCCGACCGATGCCTGGACGTACGAATACGTCTATACCCAAGGTTGATTTCAGCCGATATCGCACATGAGATCGGGATAAACCGTGACAAAAAAGACCGCCTGTGGTTTGCAGACGGTCTTTTTCATTTATATATGCGCGTGAGATCAGTCCTTCGGCATCAGCGGCAGCCCGGCGTTCCAGGCCTTGCCGACCTTTTCTCCGGCAACATAATAGCCGCTTTGGAACGGGTCAAAGATCAGCGCGTTCAGCTTCATCGGGTCGATCTTGCCGCTTTCGTCCAGCACCGTTTCTTCGGCGCTGACATTCACGATCTTTCCGATCACGGCGCGGCCGTGCTTTGCTTCAACGATCTCGTCCAGTTCGCATTCCAGCGTGACCGGAAATTCCGTGATGACCGGCGCGTTCACAAAGGCGCTTTTTTCCGCATGGTACCCGGTGCGGGCAAACTTGTCTGCCAGCTTGTTGCCGCTGGCGATGCCGAAATAGTCGGCGGCTTCCAGGTGCGCCTTGTCTGCCAGACTGACGGTGAAGGCCTTTTGGGTGAGAATGTCTTTGGTGGTTTTGTGCCCTTCGCTGATGCACAGCAAGATTTTGTCCATGGCGCAGATGGTGCCCCAGGCGGCGTTCATGGCGTTGACGCTGCCGTCGTCGTTATAGGCGGCAATGATGAGCACCGGCATCGGGAACACGGCGGGGATGACGCCCAGATTCTTTTTCATGGTGATGTCCTCCTTTTACTTGATGCTTTGATTGTATCACAAAGCAGGAAAAAAGGCAAGCGGTTGGGCGTGATCGACAGGCGGGCAGGTCATTTTTCTTTGGGCCGGGCAACCACGCTGACTGCCAGCGCGCAGAGAATGGCGGCCATGATGCCCACCGCGCCGGCATAAAGCGGCCCTTCCAATACGCCGATCAGGCCGTCCTTGTCCACAGCGTCGCGGGTGCCGCTTGCCAGCACATTGCCAAAACCGGTCAGGGGAATCGCGGCGCCCTCTTCGGCCCAGTGCAGCAGCGGTTCATACAGCCCAACCGCACCAAGCAACACGCCCGCCACGACATACAGCACCAGAATGCGCGCCGGGGTGAGTTTGGTTTTGTCGATGAGGACTTGCCCGACGGCGCAGAGCAGCCCGCCGACTAGAAACGCCTTGGCAAGCGAAAGCAGAACGGTCATTTCAAAAGCGCCCTCCATTTCTTTTTGAGCGCCTTTTTGTCAAGACGCTTTGACAGCACGGCAGCGGCGGCCATGCCGAACGGAAGCAAAAGCAGCGCAATCAGCAAAACGCGCCGCACGGCGGACGCCAGACGCTCCGCTTTCATCAGAAGAACGAGGGCTTTCAAACAGGTGGCAAAATTCATGGGGTCTCCTTTCCATGGGGTGCGGTGAGCAAAACGGCGTGGGCGATCCCGGGGATGGATTGGCCCTGCAGCGCGGAATTTGCAGACAGCAGCGCGCCGGTTGCAACAAACAAGACGGTGTTCAATGCTCCGCGCATCAGCCGGGGCAAAATGTGGGCGCACAGCACGCTGGCGCTGCATCCGCAGCCGGAGCCGCCGGCGTGGACGTCCTGCGCTTCACGGTCAAAGATCATCAGGCCGCAGTCGTTGTGGACGGTCCCGAGGTCGACGCCGTCCTCGCGCAGCAGCAGCTCGCGCAAAAGGTCGCTGCCGACCTGCCCCAGGTCACCGGTCAAAATCAGGTCAAAATCTGACGGCGCGGCGCCGGTGTCACGCAGAAAACCTGCAACGGCGTCTTTGGCGGCGGGGGCCATGGCCGCGCCCATGTTGGCTGCGTCGGTGACGCCCAGATCGCGGATCGTGCCCGGACGGACTGCGGCGATTTGCGGCAGGGCCGCGCGTTCGTCATATCGCTGCAGCACCGCCGCGCCCGCGCCGGTGACGGTCCATTGGGCCGTGGGCGTGCGCTGCCCGCCGTATTCCAGCGGGTGGCGGAACTGCCGCTCTGCCGTGCAGAAATGCGACACCGTGGCGGCAACGGCCGTGCGAAAGGCGCCGCTGTCCAGCCCGATGGCGGCCAGTGTGAGTGAAAGCGCCATGGTGGAGCAGGCACCGAACAGCCCGCAAAACGGCACGGAGAATTCGCGCACGGCAAACGACGACGCGGCGCATTGGTTTTGCAGGTCGCCGGAAAAAAGCACGTCGATCTCTGCGGGGGTACGGCCCGCCTTTTTGATTGCGTGGCCGATTGTGCGGCGCAGCAGCGTGCTTTCCGCCTGTTCCCAGGTCGGTTCGCCAAAGGTTGCGTCCGGCTCGATCGCGTCAAAGGCGGCCCCCAGCGGACCGTCGCCTTCCTTTTTCCCCACCAGGGCGGCGCCGGCGACGATCTGCGGCCCGCGGTCAAAGCGGATGGTGGTGCCGGTGCGCGCGGTCATGCTTTGCCCCACCTTTGCAGACAATAATAGATCAGGCCGTACACCGCCGCCGTGCTGCAGCCGTAGGCGATCACGGGCCCCGCAATGGAAAACATCTGCGCCCCGGCCCCGCGGATGAAGCCCTCGGCCTTGCTTTCCAGCGTGGGGGCGACCATGGCGTTGGCAAAGCCCGTGATGGGCACGGCGGTGCCAGCGCCGGCATGCTTTGCAATGCGGTCAAACACGCCAAGGCCGGTCAGTGCCGCTGTCAGAACGATCAGCGTGATCATGGTCAGCGCTTTTGCGTGGTCATACCCCATGCCGCAGTGCGTCAGGGTCAGCAGCAATCCTTCGGCCAGGCAGCAGATGGCCCCGCCGACCGAAAACGCTTTCAGACAGTCGAGCCACAGGGGAGACTGCGGTGCGGCCCGCTGCATCATGCGGGCATATTCATCTTTTGAAACAGACATGGTCGTCTTCCTTTCCGGTGATGTTCATGTTTAGTCTGTCCGCTTTGCTGCCGATGATACATGCCGCGCATTGAAATTTCCACAGTTTGTTCATATATTCTTTGTTGACAAATCCCGGTTGGAACGATACAATAAAACATGGAATTTTTTGCGGTCCCCGAACACCGGTTCCCGGGCCGATCAGGAAGGTGAATGAGATGGCCGTTTTCAAACCGTTTGCCGCGATCCGGCCCAGGCCGGAATTTGCCGCCGACGTGGCGGCGCTGCCCTATGACGTGATGAACAGCGCCGAGGCCCGCGTGGCCGTGCAGGGCAAGCCGCATTCTTTTTTGCATGTGGACAAGGCCGAGGTGGACCTGCCCGAGGACATTGACATTTATGATCCGCGGGTCTATCAAAAAGCGCGCGAGAATCTGGACGCCCTGGTGACGGACGGCGTCTGCGCCGCGGATGAAACGCCCTGCTTCTATATTTACCGTCAGATCATGGACGGCCGCAGCCAGACCGGGCTGGTGGGCTGCGCATCCATTGACGACTATCTGAACGACGTGATCAAAAAGCACGAGTTCACCCGCGCCGACAAAGAAGAGGACCGCGTGCGTCATGTGGATGCCTGCGACGCCAACACGGGGCCGATCTTTCTGGCGTACCGCGAAAGCGCGGCGGTCAACGACGCAATCGCCGCCTGGCAGGCGCATCACGCCCCGGTCTATGACTTCACGGCCGAAGGGGTGCAAAACACGGTCTGGGTCATCGACGACCCGGCAGTGAACGAGGCGCTGCAGCAGGCGTTTGACGCGGTGGATTATCTTTACATCGCGGACGGGCACCACCGCTGCGCGTCCGCCGTGCGCGTGGGCAAACAGCGCCGCGCCGCCCACCCGGCGTATGACGGGACCGAGGAATTCAACTTTTTCCTTGCGGTCGTGTTCCCGAAGGATCAACTGGCGATCATGGACTATAACCGCGTTCTGCGCGACCTGAACGGCCTGACGCCGGACGCTTTCCTGAATGCACTGTCGGCGTCGTTTGACGTGGAAAAAGCGCCTGTGGCGCCGTACCGCCCGACGAAGCGGCATGAATTCGGTCTGCTGCTGGACGGGCAGTGGTATGTGCTGACAGCGAAAGCGGGAACGTACCCCGAAAACGATCCGGTCGGTTCGCTGGACGTGTCGATTCTGCAAAACAACTGCATCACCCCGATCTTCGGCATCGACGACCCGCGCACCGACAAGCGCATCGACTTTGTCGGCGGCATCCGCGGCCTGGGAGAGCTGGAGCGTCGCTGCCAAAGCGATATGCGCGCGGCGATCTCCATGTATCCGACGTCGCTGGACGAGCTGATGGCCATTGCCGACGCGGGCAAGGTCATGCCGCCGAAATCCACCTGGTTTGAGCCCAAGCTGCTCAGCGGCTTGTTTATTCACAAATTATCATAAAGGAGAACCTGTCATGAAAAAAACCATCTTCAAACGTACCCTTGCCGTTGCGCTTTGCCTTTTGATGCTGTGCGCCTGCGGCGTATCCGCATTTGCCGCCGCGCTGCCGGACGGCGCCGTGCTGCTGTCCAATTCCAAAACCATCGACCCCGACCAGGTCAATCTGATCGCGTACCGCGGCCTGTCTGCCTGCGCACCGGAAAACACGCTGGCCGCCATCGAACTGGCCGGGCGCTGCGGCTGCAACGGTGTGGCGCTTGACATTCAGCCGACGCTGGACGGCGAGTGGGTCTGCTTTGCCGGCGTGTCGGTCGACATGAACACCAACGGCAGCGGCACCGTGTCCACCCTGACGGCGGCCCAGTTGGACGAGCTGACGATCGACCGCGGCAGCCATGTGTCCGATTATCCGAACGAAAAGATTCCGACGCTGCGGCAGGCCATCGTTGTGGCGCAGCTCTATAAGATGAAGCTGGTGCTGACGATCAACGGCGGCACCACCGAAGAACTGCAGTTTGTCATTGACAAGCTGGACACGCTGATGACGACGCTCAAGCTATTTGGAGTGGAAAAGACCGCGACCATCGTTTCGGCCGATCAGCGTGTGCTGGACGCTGTGAAAGCGGCGGGCGGCCGCCCGGCACTCAACACGTTGGTGCCCATCCCGCTGCTGGTGGTCAACACCTGCGTGACCAACGGCTATGTCGGCTTTGCCGGCCGGTATGTCGATCCGCTGACGATCAAGAACGCGGCCGATCAGGGACTGGAGGTTTACGGTACCAACGTGACCACCATCTTTGAGGCGGAGACTTATTACAAGGCCGGGATGCGCACCATCGTTTCGCAAAACCTGGTCAAGCATGAGCCGACCGAGGTCAACGTGGCCGCCAGCGCCTTCAGCAAGGTCAGCACCTGGCTGCGCACGATCATCAACAAGGCAGTCGCATTTTTCCAGAAACTGCTCAAGGACTTTGCACTGGACCAGCTCTTTGGTTCGCTGCGTGCGTAACGTCAAAACATTCATCGCCGCCGTTGTGCGTTCAGCGCTCTGGCGGCATATTTTCTTTTTGGAGGGCGCTATGACCGAAAAGCTTTATGACGCCGACGCAACCCTGCAATCGTTCAACTGTAAAGTGATTGGGCTTTACACTGTGGATGAAACGACGCTGGGCGTGGAATTGGACCGCACCGCCTTCTTTCCGGAGGGCGGCGGCCAGACGTCTGACGTCGGCACGCTGCAGCCGCTGCATGAATGCGGAAACACGGGCACCGAACCTGTGTGCGCGGCGCGCGACGGCGAAAAAATCAATGTGGAAAACGTGGAAATTTGCGGAGATCACCTGCTTCACTTCGTTAAAAACTCTGAGGAAAATGTGAAAAAGCTCCAAATCGGGGCAGTTTTGCACGGTGCGGTCGATTGGACCAAGCGGTTTTCCGATATGCAGCAGCATTCCGGGGAGCACATCCTGTCCGGCGTGGTGCACCGGCAGTTCGGGTTCAACAACGTCGGGTTTCACCTGTCACAGCATGAGGTGACAGTGGATTTTGACGGCGAATTGACCGAAAACGATATCTGTAAAGCGGAAGACCTTGTCAATGAGGCAATCTGGCGGAACCTTGAGATCCGCGCCTGGTACCCGTCAGACAAGGCGCTGGAAACGCTGGAATACCGCAGCAAAAAGGAAATCGACGGTCCGCTGCGGCTGGTGGAGATCCCGGGCGTGGACCTGTGCGCCTGCTGCGCCCCGCATGTGCGGCGCACGGGAGAGATCGGCGCGCTGCGGGTGACGGCGTTTGAGCGGCACCGCGGCGGCATGCGGCTGTGGATCCTGTGCGGCGAACGATTGCTGCGCGACACGCGCGAAAAGCTGCGGCAGAACCATGCGGTCGGGAAACTGCTTTCGTGCCGGCAGGACGAAACGGCGGATGCGGTGCGGCGACTGAAAGAAAAGAACGCGGCGCTGGCCTTTGAGCTGATCGGGCTGAAAAAAGAGCTGCTGCACACACGGGCGCAGACCCATCCGCAACAGCAGCGGATCGTGGAATCGCTGGACGCCGACGTGACGCTGCTGCGCGAGTATGCCGATCTGCTGGCGGATAAGGCCGCCGACTTTGCCGCCGTGTTCAGCCTGGGGGACGAAAAAAAGCTGGCCGTCATCAGCAAGACCGGCTTTGATCTGGCGCCGGTGGGGGCGCGGCTGCGCAATCGGTTCGGTGCAAAATGCGGCGGGCGCGGCGGCGTGCTGCAGGGCGCGGTGACGGCAACGGACGACGACCTGTGCGCGCTGCTGTCTGAATGAAAAGTCCCCCTTTTTTTGACTGATAGTGATTTGAAAGAGAAAGGTGCTCCATTTATGAAAAACATCATCAAAACACTTTTTGGCGGGCTGAACCTGACCTGGCCGAAGGTCCTCATCGCGGCCGTTGCCGCAGGCGGATTCACCGCTGTGATGGCGCTCGTTCCGGCGCTGAAATATACGTCCTTTCACACGATCACGGCGACGTTTGAGGTGTGGATCCTGTTCGGAATCGTCATCATCATGAACAGCAAGTCCAATCTTGATTCCGCGCTGAAATGCTTTGTGTTCTTTCTCGTCAGTCAGCCGCTCGTCTATCTGATCCAGGTTCCCTTCAGCCGGCTCGGCTGGGGGTTGTTCGGATACTACAAATACTGGTTTCTCTGGACGCTGCTTTGTTTTCCCATGGGCTACATCGGGTACTACATGAAGAAGGGGAAATGGTGGGGCCATCTGATCCTTCTGCCGATGGTCGTTCTGACCGGGTATTCCTATTATCAGTACTGTTCGGAGTTCATGTTTTCCATGCCGCGGTATCTGCTGGTCTGTCTGTTCTGCGCCTGCATGATGCTGCTGTATCCCATCGCGATTTTTGAAAACCGGGGCATCAAAGCGGTCGGGATTGCGGTCAGCTGCGCTGCCATCGTCGCCGCGACGGTGGTTTGTCTGTGCAATCCGCCGGTTTACAGCACCGAGATCATGGGGAACAGCGAGGCGCATCCGTTTGATGACTCCTATTCGGTTTCTCTTGCGGATGACAAGTACGGCGACGTTTCTATCCGGTATCTCGACAGCGTTGAAGACTATATGCTGCACGCCGATTTCAAGCGGGCCGGCGATACGGTTCTGACGATCGTTTCGCCTGACGGAGAAAAAACAGCGTATGAGCTTCACATTGAACGGACCACCTATACGCTGACAAAAACAGAGGGGCAGTGATTATGAAAAGAGGACTTGCGCTTTTGCTTCTTCTGCTGCTGGCGTTCGGCGCCGTGTGGCCGGCCGCGGCACGGGAATCCGACCGCGTCAGCCGGATCACATGCAGTATCTTTGACGACGGCGCCACCGGACGCGGGTTTTGCTGGTACACGAACGAACGCGGCGGCACCGACCTGGAGCTGCTGCCGACGGCGCGGTTCACCGGTGATTTTTCCGGTGCAAAGCAATACACGGGAACGGCGGTGAAGTACCGCGGTCTTTGGTCGCATCAGGTTGCGGTGACCGACCTTGCGCCGGGTACGGCCTATACCTATCGGGTGGGCGACCGCGCACGGGGCGTTTGGAGCGGCGCGTGCAGCTTTGTGACCGACGACCGCGACGACCGCTTTTCGTTCCTGACCATTGCCGACGTGCAGGCGCGGGACCGCCAGGAATTCTTTGACGCGGCGCAAACGCTGCGCACGGGGCTGGAAACGCTGCCCGATGCGGAGTTCATTGTGAACCTTGGCGATTATGTCAACAAAAACACCAACGAGGAATGGGACGACTATTTTGATGCGTTCACCTTTGCCAATGAAACGGTGACCGGCGTGCCGGTGGCCGGGAACCACGACGGAAGCATCACCAACAAATTCAACACGAATTGCTTCAAAAACATGTTCTGTGTGGACCGGTCGGCCAACCGTTCGCTGGAGGGCGTCTATTATTCCTTTGATTACGGCAACGCGCACTTCACCGTTTTGAACACCAATGATATGTACCCGATGAGTCAGGCGCAGAAAAACTGGCTGGTCAACGACGTGACCGGCAGCAACGCGCAGTGGAAGATTTTGCTGATGCACCGCTCGTTTTATTCCGCCGGCAAGAATATCAACAAGCCGGACACCCTGGCCCAGCGCGCACTGCTGCTGCCGCTGATCGACCGGCTGGGGATCGACCTGGTGCTGTCCGGCCATGACCACATGTATCTGCGCACCGTCCCGATGCGCGGCGACAGGCGCGCGGAAAACGTGACCTGTATTCAGGAGGTCTTTCATGGCGAAACGCTGACCTTTGCCGTGGACCCGGACGGCACCGTCTATGCCATGCCGTCCACCGCCGGGCAAAAGCGCTATCTGATCAACGAAAACGCGCTGGACCCGATTCTGCCTTCTGCGGACTGCATCTTTTCCGCACGGAACGTCGGCGGCTGTTTTGCGGCGGTTGAGATCGAGGGCGACCGCCTGGTCTATCACGCCTATCTTGTTTCGGACGACGACGGCGCCTGCACCCAGGTCGATACTTACGCTGTCAAAAAGACCGTTCCCGCGCAAAGCCGGGCGACGCACCTGGACACGTCGCTGGTGTCGAGCATCGTGATGTGGCCGGGCAACCTGCTGGCGGCCGTGGCGGCGCTGTTGGCGTCATATCTCAAGCTGCTGTGGCAGGTGACGGTTCGGCGGTGGTGACCCTTTTTGGGCGCATATAAAACCAGAGCGCACCCGAGGCGAGGGCTTCGGATGCGCTTTTTTGTCGGCTGTGTCAGGCGTTTGCGGCGGCGGGCGCTTCGGCGTCAAAGACGCTTTCGATGACCTTGTCGCAGCCGGCGGGGGAATAGACCCAGCGGCGGATGTGGTCGCCCGTCAAAAAGTATTGCGGCGGGTCGTTCGGGTACTGCGCGTCAAACGAATCCACGATGATGAGCTTGATCTTCATGCGTTCCGGAATCAGGCTTTTGACATAGACGCCGGCGTGCTGTCCGGGCGCAACACCCGGCACATACTCCGCAAGCCCGGCCAGGTTTGGCCGCAGCTCCACAAAAATGCCGTATCGCTCCACCGAGCGCACAATGCCGGGTACGGTTTCACCCGGGGTAAAAAAAGCGGCGTTCTCTTCCCAGGTGCCCAGCAGCTCTTTGTAGCTGAGCGTGATGCGGCCGGCGTCGTCGATGGCCTTGACCACGGCCTTGATCTGCTGCCCGGGTGCAAAGCGGGCCGACGGGTGCGGAATGCGGGAGACCGAGATGCTGTCGATGGGCATGAGCGCGCTGATGCCGACGCCGATGTCGGCAAATACGCCAAAGGGTTCCATGTGGGTCACCACGGCGTCGATGACGTCGCCGGGCCGCAGATGCGACACATAATCGCGCATGCAGTCCTCCTGCACGGCACGGCGGCTGAGCATGGCGATGCTGCGCCCGAATTCATCGACCGAAAAGCCGAGGATCCGGAACGCGACGGGCTTGTTGACGCGAGAGATCACGGCGATGTCGCGCACGCTGCCGTCGCGGATGCCCAGCGCGCCCTCGTTTCGCTCGATGATGCCGCGCATACAGCCCAGGTCCACATGCAGGTTGTGGTTTTTGTCGCACATCACGGCCCGTGCTTCCAGCGTGCGCCCCGCGTAATACGCCTCTTTCAGCGCGGGGAGTGACGCCAGGGCACGGCGGTTCTCTTCGGTGGCGATCAGGTATTTTTCCGGATAGTAACGATTCATATTTCTCTTCCTTTCGTTTTTTTGTACTGTAGAAATATATGACGTTCGTCGCTGTTTTATATTGATTTGTATTGATATTTTTCCAAATGTTTGTTATAATAATCTATTAGTAGTCTATGCATTGACGTGTCTGCGTGGCCTGAGAGGAGGGATCGGTTTGGACGTTCGCGTCGGTGACGTGCTCACCATGAAAAAGCCGCATCCCTGCGGCGCAAAGGAGTTTCTGGTTCTGCGCGTCGGGATGGATTTCAAACTGAAATGCTGCGGCTGCGGGCATGAGGTCATGCTGCCGCGCCGCAAGGCGGAAAAGAACATCCGCAAGATCACACACGAAGAAAAGGGGACAGACCATGCTTGAACAGCTTTCCGCGGTTGCGGAGCGCTTTGAAGAGATTTCCGCCGCGCTTTGCTCGCAGGAGGTCCTGACGGACCGGGCGAAGTATGCGGCGCTGATGAAAGAGCACAAACGGCTGCAGCCGATCGTTGAAACCTATCGCGCGCTGGAAACGGCGCGTCAGGCGGCCGAAGACGCCAAAGCCATGCTGGACGACGGCGCGTCTGACAAAGCGTTCCGCGAGCTGGCGGCCGAAGAATTCCGCCTGCAAAAGCAGGAGGGAGAACGGCTGCGCCGGGAACTGCAAATTTTGCTGCTGCCGCCGGATGAGAACGACGACAAAAACGTGATCGTTGAAATTCGCGGCGGCGCCGGGGGCGAGGAGTCTGCCCTGTTTGCGGCGGTGCTGTTTCGGATGTATGGCATGTATGCCGAGCGCAAGGGCTTTTCGCTGGAGGTGCTGAGCAAAAACGAAACGGAGCTGGGCGGCTTCAAAGAGATCTCGTTCCTCATCAGCGGGGCGGGGGCGTATTCCCGCCTGAAATTTGAAAGCGGCGTGCACCGCGTGCAGCGCGTGCCGGAGACCGAGTCGCAGGGCCGCATCCACACCTCGACCGCAACGGTCGCCGTGCTGCCGGAGGCCGAGGAGGTGGACGTTGACGTCAACCCCGCCGATCTGCAGATCGACACCTTCCGTTCCAGCGGCGCCGGCGGCCAGCACATCAACAAAACTGAATCCGCCATCCGCATCACCCACCTGCCCAGCGGCATTGTGGTGGAGTGTCAGGATGAGCGCAGCCAGCATAAGAATAAAGACAAGGCGATGCGCGTGCTGCGCGCCAAACTGCTGGAGGCCGAGCGCGAAAAGCAGGCCGGCGCCATCGCCGACGAGCGCAAAAGCCAGGTCGGCACCGGGGACCGCAGCGAACGCATCCGAACCTATAACTTTCCGCAGGGCCGCGTTTCCGACCACCGGATCGGCCTGACGCTGTATAAGCTGGAACAGTTCGTCAACGGCGACATGGACGCCGTGATCGACGCGCTGATTGCGGCGGACACGGCAAAAAAGCTGCAGGGCAGCGAGATCACCGCCGACGGATCGCCGAAAAAGACTGAGAAAGAATGAGCGTATGAATACAAAATATGACGTCATCACCGACCCCGCCGACCCGCGCCTTGCAGAAATCGGCGCGCTGCTGAACAGCGGCGGCGTGGCTGCCATCCCGACCGAAACGGTCTATGGCCTGGCGGCCAACGCGCTGGACCCGAAGGCGGTGGAAAAGATTTTTGCGGCCAAGGGGCGGCCGGCGGACAACCCCCTGATCGTCCACATCTGTGACATGGCGCAGTGGGCGCCGCTGGTGCAGGAGATTCCGCCTGCGGCAAAGAAGCTGGCCAAGGCGTTCTGGCCCGGGCCGCTGACCGTGATTTTGAAAAAAACGCCGCTGGTGCCGGACATCGTCAGCGGGGGGCTGGACACCGTTGCGGTGCGCATGCCGAGCCATCCGATTGCCCGCGCGATTCTGAAAGCATGCGGCGTGCCGCTGGCCGCGCCGTCCGCCAACCGATCCGGCAAGCCCAGCCCCACCGACGGGCCGTCGGTTTTGGCCGACATGGACGGGCGCATCGACGCGATCGTGGACGCCGGGCCGTGCAGCGTGGGCGTGGAATCCACCGTGGTGAGCCTGGTCGGGGCGGCGCCGCGGGTGCTGCGGCCGGGCGGCGTGACGCCGGACATGCTGGAAGCGGTGCTGGGGCCGGTGGAGATCGACGACGCCGTGCTGCACCGGCTGGCCGACGGGCAAGCCGCCGCGTCGCCGGGGATGAAGTATAAGCACTATGCGCCCGAAGCGCAGGTGGTGATCCTGAAGGGTGATTTTGCCGCGTACCGCGCATTTGTGGAAGCGCACAGGCGCGATGGCACCGTGGCCCTTTGCTTTGAAGAGGAGGCGGCGCTGCTGGGCGTTCCGGCCGTGACATACGGCAGGGCAGAGGACAGCGCGTCGCAGGCGCAGCGGTTGTTTGACGCGCTGCGCGAGATGGACGCCAAAGGCGCAAAGCGCGTGTTTGCCCGTTTCCCTGCGCAAAGCGGCATGGGACTTGCGGTGCTCAACCGGCTGGTGCGGGCGGCGGCGTTCCGTGTGATCGACTTGGCCGCCCCGCCGGTGCGCGTGTTTGGCCTGACCGGAAAGACCGGCGCCGGCAAAAGCACGGTGGCAGAAAAGCTGCGGCAGCGCGGGTGGTACATCATCGACACGGATGTGCTGGCACGCCGGGTGGTGGAGCCGGGCACCCGGACACTTTCGGCGTTGACCGATGCGTTTGGGCAAAGCATTTTGCTTCCTGACGGCACCCTGGACCGCAAGGCGCTGGTGCGCGCGGCGGTGACACAGCCGAACGGGGTGCAGACGCTGAACGCCATCACTCACCCGGCGATCGACGACCTGGTGGAGGACGCGCTGCTGGACGCTGCGGCGCAGGGGTACAAAAACGCACTCATTGACGCGGCCGCCCTGCTGGAAAGCCCCACGCGCCGGCGCTGCGACGCGATCATTGTGGTCACCGCATCGGAAGGTACCCGCCTGCGGCGCATCATGGCGCGCGACGGCCTGAGCGAGCCGGTGGCCCGTGAGCGTATGAAAATGCAAAAGAAAGACGACTATTATCTTTCCGCTGCGGACGTCGTCATCAACAACGAGCCGCCGTTTGATCTGGACGCGCAATTGAATGACCTGGAGGAACGCCATGAAACAGTCTAAACGTGCCCGCGTGTGGCTCATTCTGACGGCGGTGCTGGCCGTGGTGGTCGTCGGCGCCTTGATTGCCGTTCCGCGCGTGCTGAAATCATTATATCCCGTTCGCTATGATGAATTTGTCGAAATATATGCCAAAGACAACGACCTGGAAAAATCTTTTGTCTTTGCCGTCATCAATTGTGAAAGCAGTTTTGACCCCCGGGCGGTGTCGCATGCCGACGCGCGCGGTCTGATGCAGATGCTGCCCGAAACATTCGAGGACCTGCAGGCAAGGCTGGGCGAAACGCTGCCGGTGGAGGACCTGTTTGACCCCGAAACGTCGATCCGCTACGGCTGCTATTATTACCGCTATCTGATGGATCAGTTCGGCAATGACGAGGCCCTGGCCGTCTGCGCCTATCACGCCGGGATCGGCAACGTCAAAAAATGGCTGGCCGACCCGCAGTATTCCAAGGACGGAACGTCGCTGGACAGCATTCCGTTCAAAGAGACCGAAAAATATCTGAAACGTGTGATGCGCGCGAAAAAGATGTATGAAAAGCTTTATCATTTCTAAGGAGGCATTTGCTATGAAAGAAGAAAAGACCGAGGCGGCCCGCCTGAAAGAGCAGCTGTTTCGCAAGAACGAACCCTTTCAGAAGACCTGTACCGCCGAAGAGGACGCGGCGGCCGACGCCTTTTGCGAAGGCTACAAGCGCTTCATTACTGAAGCAAAGACCGAGCGCGAGTGCGCCGCGTGGATCAAAGCTGCGGCAGAAAGTCACGGTTTCGTTCCCTTTGACCCCGCTGCGCAATACAGTGCCGGCGACAAGGTCTATCTGCTGCAGCGGAACAAGGCGGTGATCCTTTGCGTCATCGGGTCTGCCGATCTTTGCGAGGGCACGCGCATCGTGGCGTCGCACATCGACGCGCCGCGGCTGGACCTGAAGCCGACGCCGCTCTATGAGCAGGACGAGCTGGCATACTTCAAAACGCATTATTACGGCGGCATCCGCAAATATCAGTGGGCGGCGATCCCGCTGTCGCTGCACGGCGTCTTTGTGAAAAAAGACGGCGCCACCGTCACGGTGCGCATCGGCGAGGATGCGGGCGACCCGCAGTATGTGATCACCGACCTGCTGCCCCACCTGGCAAAAGAGCAGTCGCAGCGCACGCTGGCCGACGGCATCAAGGGCGAAGAGCTGAACCTTTTGATCGGCAGCCGCCCGTTCAAAGCGGACGACGAAAGCGAATTGGTCAAGCTGAATATTCTGAAACTGCTGAACGAAAAATACGGCGTGACGGAAGATGACTTTTTATCTGCCGAGCTGGAGATCGTGCCGGCCTTCCCGGCAGTGGACATCGGCTTTGACCGCAGCATGATCGGCGCCTACGGTCACGACGACCGCGTCTGCGCCTATCCGGCGATGGAGGCGCTCTTTGCGCTGGACGGTACGCCGACGCACACCTGCCTTGCCGTCCTGACCGACAAGGAAGAGATCGGGTCCATGGGCAACACGGGTCTGGAGTCGGCCTATCTGCGCGATTTCATCGCCGACCTTGCCGCCATGCAGGGCGTGCCGCTGCGCCGGGTGCTGCACAATTCCCGGTGCCTGTCGGCCGACGTCAACGCCGGGTTTGACCCCACCTTCCCACAGGTGCACGACAAGCACAATGCCGCGTTCCTGAACCACGGCGCCGTCATCACAAAGTATACCGGCGCCCGCGGCAAGAGCGGCACCTCTGACGCGAACGCAGAGTTCCTTTCACAGATTCGCGCGGCCTTTGACGCCGAGGGCGTCTGCTGGCAGATCGGCGAAATGGGCAAGGTGGACGAAGGCGGCGGCGGAACGGTTGCAATGTTCCTGGCCAACATGGACATCGAGGTCGTGGACCTGGGCGTGCCGGTGCTGTCGATGCACGCGCCGTTTGAGCTGGTTGCCAAGGCAGACGTTTACAGCACGTTTAAGGCGTGCCTGGCGCTGTATCACAACTGAATGTCAAAAAGGACCCCAAAGGGGCACATCCTTGCGGAAGGTGCCCCGGGCGGGATCCTTTTTTTATCGGGCGTTCATCGCCGTGCGGCGGGTCAGCAGCCGCAGCCGTTGTTGCCGCAGCCGCAATTGTTGCCGCAGCCGCAGCCGTTGCCGAGAATGCCGTCGCCGTTGTTAAACAGCATGACCAGCAGGATCACAAGCAGCCAGGTGCAGCAGTTCGTTCCCAGAAAACCGTTGTTGCACATACAATGACCTCCTTTTTGCAGGCCGGAGCCGGGTGGCCGCGCTCCATCCCTTACACTGACAGTATACGCGAAGGCGGGAAAGATGTGCATCCGGCAAGCGTCCGCGCCGTTGTGCTGCCGCGGTTTTAGACAAAATCCACAGTTTTCGTCGGCGAAATTCTAAACGGTGTTTTCAAAAAGGGATTGACTTTTTTTCGTAATGGATTATAATTATATTGTAATATTGGCTGATTCTACGCTGAGGCGCATTTGCGTTTTGGCGACGACAACAACACAAGGAGGCTGTTTTAATGATGAAACAAAAAATGCACACACCCAAAAGAACGATTGCCGTGCTGATGGCGCTCGTCTTTGCTTTGATGAGCCTGGTCGCGGCGGCGCCCGCCGCAGTGGCCGAAGGCGGCATGCACACCGTGACGTTCCGCATTATGACGGAAAACTATGAGGGTACCCCGTATGGCTACAAGCCCATCAAGACGATCGAGGTTGCGGACGGTGAAGCCGTGCCGGCCGATCAGCTTCCGGACCCGAGCGAGGTCCCGGCGATCCCCTACAACATCCATTATGAATACACCCAGGTGGAAGAACCGGGCAATCCCTATGCGGGGTGGACCAGGGACCTGTCGCAGCCGGTCACCGCAGACATGGTTGTGGACGCGGCCTATGTCCAGAATGCAAAGATCTACACGATCACATATCATGACTATGACGGCACGATCCTGGTGCAGGACGCGGATGAAAACTACGGCATGGCGGCCATTCATGCGCCGACCGGCCTGACCCGCGAGGCAGACCTGACATATGTCTATGAATTTGAGGATGAGTGGGAAACGGCATATGCCCGTACCAACAAGACCGGCGAGGTCTTTAAAAAGGACCACATCACGTTCTCAGAGGACGCTTCCAGCGCGATCGACGTTTATGCCGTGTATCAGCAGCGCCTGGTGCGCTATCCGGTTACCGTCTGTGTTACGGATGAAGACAATGAACCGGTGGAAGGCGCGATCATTCAGATCATGACCGGCGACAACCTGCTGGCCGGCGGCGCAAAGCCGTATGGCACCACAGACGCCGAAGGCTTCTGCTATCTGGAGGTCAGCTACAGCCCCAGCGGTTATTCGATCTCTGCCGTCTGGCCGGACGACGATTCCCAGGGCCGAATCTTTGAAGCGACGATCGCTGATTTTGACAACACCATCGTCATGCAGCTTGCCGACAACAATCAGTATCATTATCAGAACGCGGAGCGCTGCACCCACATCTGCCACTCCTTCATCGGCGGCCTTTACATCACCGGCCTGAATCTGCTGTATCGCATCTTCCATGTGAAGTATGTCTGCTGCTACGACATGTATGCGACGCACGGCGACAAGCTGGCCTATACGCCCTGACGCAGCAAGGCAATGTTTGGGGCTGTCGCTTTTTGCGAAGAGCAAAAAGAAAAACAGTAACGGATTGACCAAAAGCAGGACGCAGAGAAAACTCCGCGCCCTGCTTTTATCGCATTCTTTGGATGGGCTGCGCCCATACCCGATCTTTGTTTTTCGACGTTTTTTCTCCTTCGGCGTACTTTTGTACAGCCTTCAGTCGAAGAAAACCAAATGCAACAGCCCCCTCTTTTAAAGACAATTGTCGATAAAATAGCATGGCGCATTCACGATTTATTTTCCATTACTTCACAAATAAACCAAAAAGCTGTGCTACCATAAAACCGTAGAATCATGTGAAAGGAGACTTGAAAATGGGCGACATTTTCAACAATGCGCTGCTGCTTCAACTCATCAATATGCTTATGGGCTTGATCAAAACTGCGCTGCGCAGCGGGTTGCTTGACGGCTGAAGCATCAACCAAAAGAAAAGGACCCGAATGCATCATCGGGTACCAAAGGCTGCCGACCGGGGCGAACATCGCGGGTCGGCAGCTTTTTCGTTTTTGTGCGCGGGCGTTCATTTCACCCGGATGATCTTGTTCTTTTTGACCATATAGGCTTCTTTTGCCAGCGGAAAGAGAAAGCTGTCGTTGACGGAGTCGGTATAGAACGCGTCGATTTCGCCATCCGGAAAGGCGTCAAAAAAGCAGCGGATCTTGTTTTCGCGGAAACAGGCGTTTTTCACCTTGCCCGTTTCCAGGTCAAAGTCGGTCGCAACCAGGTTTTTCACGCCCAAACGGTCGCAGACCTCACGCATCATAAAGGTGGGCGACGCGGTCAGAATGACGTCGTCGGCCTTTTTTTGCGCCAGATAAAAGGGCTTGATCTTGTGCATGCGCTTGTCCCAGAACCCCTGCATCAGATGCTCGACCGTGACATTGTTTGCCGCAAAATAATCGGTCAGCTTGTGGGCGTATTTTTCCGAAAAATCGTCAAAGGTGATTTTTCCGCGCTCATAAAGGAACATGATTCTGATGATGGAGGGAACGAATTTGATGACCTTCGGGTCCACGCGGATGTAATCGAGAATGAACTCGATGGAGCTTTCGCCGTCATAGATGGTTTCGTCAAAGTCATAGACGTTCATGGCGGCCTCCTCAAATGGCGTTCAGCTTCAGGTCGTCGTCTTTGACCAGGCCGATCTTTTTGAACAGCAGATGGAACGCAAGCGACAGCACAGCCGGCGCGGCAATGTGCATAAGCAAAATCAAAGCGATCGTTTTGCCCGCGCCAAAATCGCCGCTCATCGCCGCCCACGCGCCAAACTGGCCCACCAGGCCGCTGGTACCCATGCCGGCGCCCGTGGCGGTGTTGGTCATCCCGAACACGCAGGTCGAGACCGGCCCCAGGATGGCGCCCGCCAGCGTCGGGGCGAGCAAAATCTGCGGCCGTTTCATGATGTTGCCGAACTGCAGCATGCTGGTGCCGAGTCCCTGCGACACCAGGCCGCCGACCCCGTTTGCGCGGAAGCTTGTGACCGCAAAGCCGACCATCTGTGCGGCGCAGCCCACGGCGGCGGCGCCGGCCGCCAGCCCGTCGATGCCCAGCATGATGCACAGTGCGGCAGAGCTGATCGGCGCGGTGAGCGCAAGGCCCACCAGTGACGCCACGGCAATGCCCATCGGCAGCGGGTGCAGCTGCGTGGCGGCGTTGATCACGTTGCCCAGCCAGGTCATGAATTGCGACAGATACGGGCCGACAAGCAGCCCGACGAAGCCGCCCGAAATGATGGTGACGATCGGCGTGACAACGATATCGATCTTGGTCTTTCCGGCAACCAGGGAACCGATCTCATTCGCGGCGACCACCGCGATATAGGCCCCCACCGGCCCGCCGACGCTGTAGCCGTAGGCGCCGACGGCGATGCAGGAAAAGATCACCAGCGGTTTGGATTTGAGCCCATAGGCGATGGCCGCGCCGATCGCGCCGCCCACCACCGGCGACGAGGCAGACAGAACCTCGGTGAATTTGGCCAGCACATCCAGATGCGGAATCTTTGCAAGCTGGCTGATGATCAGGCCCACGATCAGCGACGCAAACAGGCCCAGCGCCATCGCGCTTGTGGCGTCCACAAAATAGCGCTTGAAGTATTTTTTTACAACGTTCATGCTTCCACTCCGTTCTGATTTTTCCGGATACTTTTCCATTATACCGCGCGAAAGCGGAAAAATCAAGCCCGGCGGCGCTTTTGCGGGACGAAACTGAAAAGAACCTGTTGCGTTTTTTGTGAAAAAGGGATATAATAAAAAAAGCCCGGCGCCTTGATGCTTGGTGCCGGGGATTCACTGCGAAAGGGGGCGGCGCGATGCAAAGACTCCGCGCGTTTATGCAGGGGCGATACGGTGTGGACCAGCTCAGCATGGCATTGATCCTGCTTGGCTGCCTGATCACGCTGGTGCTGTCGCTGCTGCGCTTTCCGTTCTTTTGGACGGACTTTTATCGGTACCGGCTGCAGCAATTGCCCGGTGCGGTGCCGCTCTTGATTGCCGCGTGGCGCGTGCTGTCACGCAATGTTGAAAAGCGGCGGCAGGAAAACGAGCGCTTTTTAAAGGCGTTTGGTCCCTTCCTTGAAACGTGCAAGACCCGGTTTGCACATTGGCAGGACCATGACCACCGGTACTTTGCCTGCCCCACCTGCAAGCGGACCTTGCGCGTACCGAAAAACCGCGGCAAGATCGAGATCACCTGCCCGCACTGCGGCACAAAATTCAAACGCAGAACCTGAAAGGGGTGCATTATGAAAACCATTCTTGTCACCGGCGGGGCCGGGTTCATCGGCTCAAATTTTGTCTATTACATGCTTCGCACACACCCGAACGTCCGCATCGTCGTGCTGGACGCGCTGACCTATGCGGGGAATTTTCAAACACTGGAACCGCTGCTGGGCCAGGCGCGCTTCCGCTTTGTCAGGGGTGACATCACCGACCGCGCGGCCGTGATGCGTCTGTTTGACGAGGAGCGCTTTGACGCCGTGGTCAATTTCGCCGCGGAGTCGCATGTGGACCGCTCCATCGACACGCCGGAGGTCTTTCTCAAGACGAACGTCCTCGGCGTGCAGGTACTTTTGGACGCCTGCCGCGCGCACGGCAACGTCCGCTTTCATCAGGTCTCGACCGACGAGGTCTACGGCGACCTGCCGCTGGACCGGCCCGATCTGTTCTTTACCGAAGAGACGCCCCTGCGTACCTCGTCGCCCTATTCCGCGTCCAAGGCCGGGGCGGACCTGCTGACGCTGGCGTACTATCGCACGTTCGGCACGCCGGTCACGATCAGCCGCTGTTCCAACAACTACGGGCCGTACCACTTTCCGGAAAAGCTGATCCCGCTGATGATCACCAACGCCATGGAGGGCAAAAAGCTGCCGGTGTACGGCGAAGGGAAAAACGTGCGCGACTGGCTGTTTGTCAAGGACCACTGCCGCGCCATCGACCTGATTTTGCAGGGCGGGCGCATCGGCGAGGTCTATAACGTCGGCGGCCACAACGAGCGCAGCAATCTGGAGGTGGTGCGCGCGATCCTGCACCTGCTGGGCAAGGACGACAGCGACATCATCTTTGTCCGGGACCGTCCCGGGCACGACCTGCGCTATGCCATCGACCCGACCAAGATGCGCACCGAGCTGGGCTGGAAGCCGGAAACGACGTTTGAAACCGGCCTGCGCCAGACGGTCGCGTGGTACCGGGAGCACCGTGACTGGTGGGAGCCGGTCAAGAGCGGCGCGTATCTCGATTATTACAAGGCGCATTACGGCGACGCCTGAAAAATCAATAGGAAAAGGCCCTCCCTGCTGCATGAAACGCGGCGGGGAGGGCTGCTGTTTTCCTTCCCCGCGTACCAAACAAAAAAGCCGCCCCACACGGAGCGGCTTCTTTAAAAACAGACATCGTAACCGATGATCCACTTAACGTGCAAAAATTTGCCGGCAAGATTTGTGCGTTCGAGTGAATCAGTGGTTACCAAAATTACAGTTCTGCGAAGTACTTGATGGTGCGGACCATCTGGCTGGTGTAGGAGTTCTCGTTGTCGTACCAGGAGACGACCTGAACTTCATACAGACCGTCGCCAAGGTCGATGACCATGGTCTGGGTCGCGTCAAACAGAGAACCGTACTTCATGCCGATGACGTCGGAAGAGACGATGGGATCCTCGTTGTAGCCGAAGGACTCGGAAGCGGCAGCCTTCATAGCGGCGTTGATGCCGTCCTTGGTGACGTTTTCGCCCTTGACAACGGCGGTCAGGATCGTGGTGGAGCCGGTGGGCACGGGCACGCGCTGGGCAGAGCCGATGAGCTTGCCGTTCAGTTCCGGAATGACCAGGCCGATCGCCTTGGCGGCGCCGGTGGAGTTGGGAACGATGTTGGCGGCGCCGGCGCGGGCTCTTCTGAGGTCGCCCTTTCTGTGCGGACCGTCAAGGATCATCTGGTCGCCGGTGTAAGCGTGGATCGTGCTCATGATACCGCTCTGGATGGCGGCGTAGTCGTTGAGGGCCTTCGCCATCGGCGCCAGGCAGTTGGTGGTGCAGGACGCGGCAGAGATGATCTGATCGTCAGCGGTCAGGGTGTCGTTGTTGACGCTGAAAACGATGGTCTTGAGGTCGTTGCCGGCCGGCGCAGAGATGACAACCTTCTTGGCGCCCGCGTTGATGTGGGCCATGCTCTTTTCCTTGGAGCAGTAGAAGCCGGTGCACTCCAGAACGACGTCAACGCCGATCTCGCCCCAAGGCAGCTCGGCGGCGTTCGCCTTGGCATAGATGGTCAGAACTTTTCCGTCAACGGTGATGGTACCGGCCTCGTCGTCAGCAACGACGGTGTGCAGATCGTCGCCGATCTTGCCGCAGTAACCGCCCTGCGCGGTATCATACTTCAGAAGGTGCGCAAGCATCGAGGGCTTGGTCAGGTCGTTGATCGCGACGACTTCATAGCCCGGGGCGCCGAACATCTGACGGAACGCCAGACGGCCGATTCTTCCGAATCCGTTGATTGCAACTTTTACAGACATGATAATTACCTCCAAGTAATAATTTGATAATGCCTTATCTTTTATATATTAGCCGATTTTTCATTTTTTTTCAACCGGTAATGCAAAAAAAAATTCCACCTTTGCAAAATTTTGTGAATGTCCACAAAAACTTGCTGACGGAAAAGAAAAAGGGCATAATACTGACGAAGAATCTTTGGGAGGGCTGCCTTTGTCCACCGCCTTTGAGCATACCGCAGCGGCGCTGCTGGCCCTGCGCCGCGCCGGAAACGACGGCGCCCTGCGTGAAATGATCGGTGAAATTCTGCTGCCGTGCAGCGAAGCGGCCGGGGCGTTTGCCGCGGTACCGCCGACCGTCCGCACGGCCGAACGGCTCTGCCTGCAATTGCTGCGCGAAAGCGACAACCGCCGAAATGCAATGCAACAGCGCAGCGACTATTACGGGTGCGACGTCTGCGCCCTGCTGGAGCACGCGAGCCTTGCCGCCGACGTCCTTTTGACCGACGCGCGCCGCAGTCTGTGCTTCACCGGCGAATCGCTGCTGTGCGGCGCGGACCCCACGCTGCTGCTGGGCGGCTATCTGAATCTGGTGGCAAACGCCGTGCAATACGGAACCGACGACGTGTTTGTTGACTTGCAGTGCCACGGCGATGCTGCCCTGCTTTCGGTTGAGACCAACGCCGGCGCGCCCCTGCCGACCGCCTTTCACGACGGACTGCGCTGCGCTGCGAACGCCGCGCGGCTGCATGGCGGGCGGCTGTTATTGGCGTCGTCGCAAAGCCGCTTCTGCGCCGTGATGCGCTTTCAGACCACCCTGCCGTGGGAGCGGCTGTTCACCCCGCCGCGGTTTTCGCAGTACCTGGAAACGCGGGTGTCGCCGCTCCGGATCGCGCTGTGCGAGGTGCTGGAGTAGCGGTTAGCTGTTAGCGGTTAGCAGTCAGCAAGCCGACCTGCGGTCGGCACAACATCAACGCCTTATGTTTTCAAACGTCCTCTCCATGCGGGAGGGCGTTTTTGGTATCAACCTCATCCGCCTTCGCGTTGCAGCGTTGTCACTTTACCATAAGGTTGGTTGCGCGACGGCACCCTGTCTCCGCTGCCGGGTCTCACCTGCCGGTTCGGTCGGCGCTTTTGCTGCGCAAAGATTGCCACAGGCAATCCGCGCCCTCGGTCGCTGCTTCTCAAGGCTGCGCCTTGAGAGGTCTCCACCGGAGACCCGCAGCCTGCCAGCGGGGAAGGCAAGGCCTTGTTCCTTACTGCCGCGTAGGTTGATGCCTTGCCCCCTCAGCTTCGCTGCGCTCAGCAGCTCCCCCGAAATCAGGGGAGCCTAAAATACGTTCCCTTTACCGCCGCGTGGAGTTGGCGGCGCGTCACTTGCGGCAGTATATCTGTTCCCCGCGTACCGAACAGAAACAGAACAGTCACATGCACCGTTCCTCCGCGGCGCTGACCTGTCGGTTGTCAGATCGTGTCAGCGCGACCGCAATTCCGCCCCGATCGCTTGCGATCAATTGCGAATTGCGAATTTGCAACTTCACACTTCACACTCCGAACCATGCCCCCGACGCAAGCTCTCGCCCCCCACAAACCAAGCCCCGCAGGACATACCCACGGGGCTTGCTGTTTCTTCTTTTTGCTCAGATGCGGTGGCCGTCGGTGATCTTGATCTTGCCGACCACGGGGGCCTTGATCTCGCCCACGAAGGTGTCCTCTTCAAAGGTGAACGCGCCGGTCAGCTTGCGGCCGGGCAGGACGGAGATGGTGCCTTCGCCGCTGAGGGTCTTGCCGTCTTCCTCTTCCTTGAGGTTCATGAATTTGATCTTTGCGGTTTTGAGCGCGCCGGGCAGCGTGGTGTCGATTTTATATTCGCCGTTCTCATCCTCAGAGATCGTGAACTTCACTTCGCCGCGCGCAAGGCGCACGCTGATTTTGCCGGCCCAGGAGCCGATGCCAATTTTTGCCATAGTTTATATATACCTCCAAAAAAGAATTCTTATGACAGCCGGTGATTTCGTCTGCGCGCGAAGCATGGCGAGAAAATTTTTCGTCAGATGTTCCAAAAAGCTCGCAGGAATCCTTTGTGGCTTTCAAGAGATTTTTGGGACAAAATGGCGGGAAATTTGCCGTCAGGCTTTGTGCGCACGATGGAATCAGTGGCTGCTTTCGCCGATTTCGATGCCTGCGTCCAGCGCTTTGATGTTCATTTCAAGGACCTGCGGTTTCTTGTCCTTAAACTTGTCTTTAAGCGATTCGATCAGCGTCTCTTTGGCAACGATGCCCGTTGCGCCGATCAGGATGCCCAGCAGGATGATGTTGGCCACGCGCCCGTCGCCGAGCTGCAGCGCAATGTCATCCACGGGCGCGGCGATGAGCCGCACGTCGTCACGCTCGATCTTGCCCTTGATGCGGCTGGAATTGATCAGCAGTACGCCGCCGGGCTTGACGTCGTCGATGAACTTTGCCAGCGCGACCTCGTTCATGACGATCAGGTTGTCGCACATGCGCGGCAGGGGAGAGACGATGACGTCGTCATTGATCACGACGGTGCATTTTGCGCTGCCGCCGCGCTGCTCGGGGCCGTATTCCGGCAGATAGGTGGCGTGCTTGCCCATGTCGATCGCGGTGTGGGCAAGGGTGATGCCGGCGCTCATGATGCCCTGGCCGCCGGAGCCGGTGAAGACGAAGGACTGTTTCATGCGTCTGCCTCCTTTGCCGTGATATCTTTGAATACGCCGGGCGTGAAGTAGGGGATGGTGTTGGTGTTCATGTACTCCAGCGTCTGCAGCGGCGACAGTTTCCAGTTTGTCGGGCAGTTGGTCAGCAGCTCGATAAAGGTGAAGCCCTTGCCGTCGAGCTGCATCTGGAACGCCTTTTTGATGCCGTCGCGGGCCTGACGCACGCCCTTTGGCGAATTGAGCGCGAACCGTGCCACATACGCCGGGGCGGGGAGCTGAGAAATCAGCTCGCACATTTTCATCGGGTACCCCGTGGTCGCCGGGTCGCGGCCATAGATGGTGGTGGTCGTCTTTTGGCCGATCAGCGTGGTCGGGGCCATCTGGCCGCCGGTCATGCCGTAGGTCTGGTTGTTGGCAAAGATGACGGTGAAGTTTTCGCCGCGGTTGGCGGCAGACATGATCTCTGCCAGGCCGATGGCCGCCAGGTCGCCGTCGCCCTGATAGGCAAAGACCAGGCGCTCCGGGTTGGCGCGTTTGGCGCCGGTGGCCGCCGCCGGGGCACGCCCGTGCGCGACCGAAAGGTTGTCGCCGCTCCAATACAGCAGGTTCAGCGCAGAGCAGCCGACCGAGATCACGTTCAGGGCGTTGTCTTCCTGCCCAAGCTCTGTGATGACGTCAGAGATCAGACGTGTTGCCAGCGAATGCAGACAGCCGGGGCAGTACCCGGACGGTGAATCGGCGATCATTGCCGAGCGATGATATTCAGCCATTGTCATTCCCTCCCGTCACGATTTCCAAAATCGCTTCATACACGCCGTCGTCGTCCAGCAGACAGCCGCCGCTGCGGCCGTATTCGTGGATCGGGCAGCGCTCCAGCACCTGCAGGGCGATGTCGTCGCGCATCTGCGCCGGGATCGTCATTTCCACGTCGATAATGCCCTTGACGCGGCTGTAGTCCAGGTTGCGGATGCTCTGTTTCGGGAAGGGGAACAGCGTGATCGGGCGGATCATGCCGACCTTGTATCCTTCCTCACGCAGGCGCAGGATCGCCTCTTTTGACACGCGCGACGCGATGCCGTAGGCCACGACGACATATTCGGCGTCGTCCAGCAGGAATTCTTCGACCTTGACGTCCTCTTCCTCCCAGGCCTTATAGGTTTCGCCGGCCATTGCGTTGATGCTTTCCAGAATCGGCTCGGTATAGATCGGCGTGATGGTGCCCTGATAGTCGCGGCCGTTGCGGCGCGTCAGACTCCATTCGGGCAAGTCCTCGTCGCTCAGCGCCTTCATCGGCGGCAGCTCGACCTCTTCCATAATGTTGCCCAGGCAGCCGTCCATCAGCACAAGCACGGGGTTGCGGTCGCGCTCGGCGTACTCCCACGCGTCATAGACCAGATCGACCGCCTCCTGCGCGGAGTTCGGCGCAAAGACCATGGCGTGGAACCCGCCGTGGCCCAGGGCCTTGGTCGCCTGCAGATAGTCGCTCTGGGCCGGCTGGATGGAACCGAGACCCGGGCCGCCGCGGCTGATGTTGACGATCAGCGCGGGCAGCATGGCAGCGGCAAGATAAG
The DNA here is from genome assembly GCA_017434855.1 of Clostridia bacterium. Lineage (GTDB taxonomy): Bacteria > Bacillota > Clostridia > Oscillospirales > Acutalibacteraceae > UBA6857. The sequence continues at coordinate 72,638 of JAFRUA010000037.1, read as the reverse complement.
AGATGCCCTCTGCCTTCAGGCTGATGCCCGGGCCGGACGAAGAGGTCATTGCCCGGGTGCCCATGGCGGACGCGCCATAGACCATGTTGACCGAAGCGATCTCGCTTTCGCCCTGCACATAGGCGCCGCCGACCTCCGGCAGCCGCCACGACAGATATTCCGGAATTTCATTCTGCGGCGTGATGGGATAGCCGGCAAAAAAGCGGCAGCCGCCGCGCACCGCGGCCTCGGCAATGGCTTCGTTGCCCTTCATGAATCGTTTTTCGCCCATGGTCACACCTTCCTTTCTGAAACGTCGATCGCGCCTTCGGGGCACATGGTTGCGCAGATGGCGCAGGTGATGCACGCGTCGGCGTCGGTCATGACGGGGTAAAAGTGCCCGCGCTTGTTGCGTACGGTCCCAAGCTCCAGAATGTGCTTCGGACAGAATTTGACGCAGTAGCCGCAGGCTTTGCAAAGGGACGTGTTGATTTCAACCACGGTTCGTCAGCTCCTTTAAAATACGGGGATATGCAACTCCCGATATGATACCATAAAATCTTTCAAATCACAAACGTTTTCAGGTCTTTTCGACAGTTGACGTTCAATTTGTTGAAAATGTTGCGCAGGTGCGCGCGCACGCTGTTGACCGAAATGCCGCAGAAATCAGCGATCTCCTGATTGGTCATGTTGTTTGCGGCCAGCGACGCGATGTTGTATTCAATCGCGGTCAGGTTGTCGGCAAGACGTTCGCCCGTCAGCGCGTTGTGGATGAAGACCCAGCTTTTGTGGTACCGGTTCGCAAGCTCTGTGATGTGCTTATAAGCGGCCGGTTCCTCGTGGCGCAGGCACCGCTCCAGCATGCCGAACAGCCGCCCGCGCAGCTCTGCAAAGGGCATCAGCAGGTCGTCCGGCTTTGCAAGCGACCAGGCATAGCGGAAGTAATATTCCGCCTTGTCCCAGACATTGCGGTTCATATAGGCCGAGCAGATCGTCAGCGACAGATAGATCTCGCTGACCGGGCAGGGCTTTTTGATAAAGATCAAAGCGCCCTCCGCCATACCGACGGCGCGGCCGATGTCGCCGGTTTCGATCAGATAATCGGAATAGATATAGAACGCCATGGGCAGCAGCGTTCCCGGCACGTCAAAGGCGTGGATGCCATAGGGCGGGAAGTGGATGTCCGGCACGTTCTTGACCAGAATGTTGAAGTACAGCAAAAAGAAATCGCTCATGCGGCGCATCGTGTGCCCCGGCGAAAACGCGGCGCTCAGCTCTGTGGCCAGGCGATAGGTGTCGATCACGTCATAGACGTTCCCGTCGGCAAGCGCGCTGAGTGTGCCGCCCAAAAACGCGGCGATGGAGGCCGGACCCTCTGTGTGGTTGCGGACCTCTTCAAACAGGGCGGCCGCACCGCCCGGGTCCCCGCGATAATAGGTCAGCTCTGCCAGCCCGAGGCGGCGGCGGTTGTCATCCTCCTGCGCGCTGCAGAACGCGTCGGCCAGGCCGGGCTCAAATGACCCGGTCGTCAGAACAAACGGATCAAAAGACAGGTGAAACCGGTCACCGTGCGCCGGTTCGGGGCTTGCCATGGAAATCATCCTTTCGCGTATTATATATCAAATCTTTCAGAAAAATCAATCGTCCATTTTCGTCCGGATTCGGACGATAGAATCATCGTCTGAAAAAAATATGGGGCGGACGATGAAATTCAGCCGAAAAGGCAGTATAATCATTTCGTTAAATGATGATACTTTATTGATATGAAGCAGATGTGAATAGAGTGTTGCAATTTTTTATCTTTCTATTATAAAGGAGTACGAATCACCATGGATGACGCCAGAAACATGAATAGCTGTATGGTAGAACCCGGAGACATGAGCTGTTACGACTACTACAAGGCATGTACGGTGGAATACGGCACCTATTATTGCCAGCAGCATTTCGGTAAATGGTTTTTGAACACGAAGATCGTCAGCGATATGGACGCCCTTGCGGCCTATGCGCGCATCGAGCTTGGCCTGAAGCCCGGCGACGTTTATTCGGTCTTTATGCCGACAACCGTCCAGAGCATCGTCGCGTTTTACGCGCTGAACAAGGTCGGTGTCATCGTGAACTTCATTCATCCGCTGCTGCCGCCCGAGGTCGTGAAAGAGACGATCACGTCCCTGCATTCCAAAGGCGTCATGGTGCTGGACCTGCTGTCCAAAAAGTATGCGGACATGCTCAACAGCCTGAATCTGCCCATCCTGGTCTGCCATTCGTCCGACTATGCGGGCTTTGTCAAAAAGACGGCTGTCGGCGCGGGTGAAAAGGCGATCAAAAAGATCTATCCGAAGCTCAACAACCGTGAAGAGTACATGACGGCGATCAAGCGCTTTCGCAACGCGAACGTCAAGACCCACTGCGACTGTGACCAGACGGCGGTCTATCTCAACGGCGGCGGCACCACCGGCAAAAGCAAGACCATTAAGCTGACCTCCCGCGCGATCAACGAGATCGTCTATCGCATGTCAAAGCTGGACCGCATCCATCGCCCCGGCGAAGAGGCCGAGATCATCGTGCTGCCGCTGTTCCACTGCTTTGGCCTGTCGGTTGCGATGCACATGGCGATGTGCAACGGCGCGCGGCTGATCCCGATGATGAACTTTGATGCCAGGCTGTTCAACCGCCTGATGAAAAAGAACTGCGTCGTCGGCATCCTCGGCATCCCCGTGATGTTTAAAAAGCTGATGGATGAAAAACACTTTGACGGCAAGTGGCTCAAGAATATCCGCCTGTCGTTCTGCGGCGGCGACGACGCTCCGCAGCAGTGGCTGGACGAATTCAACAGCTATCTGGAAAAATGGGGCGCGGTCGGCCGTTTGCGTCAGGGCTACGGCCTGACCGAGGTCGGTTCGGTCTGCTGCACCTGCACCAACACCAGCTATAAGGAAAATTCCATCGGCACCCCGATCGAGGGCGTGATGATGGACGTCTGGGACGATGACTGCAAGCCCCTGCCGGTCGGCGAGATCGGCGAGCTGGTCGTTGCCGGGCCGACGGTCATGAGCGGTTATTATACCGAAGACGGGCACGACGGCGAAGGCCTGTATACCGACGAAAACGGCGTGCAGTGGGTCCGCTCCGGCGACCTCGGCTATCGTGACGAGGACGGCTTCTACTACTTTTCCGGCCGGAAAAAGCGCGTGATCATCATCTCCGGCTACAATGTTTATCCCAGCGATATCGAAAAGCATCTGACGCGGCTCGGCTTCATTCGCGAGGCCTGCTGTGTCAAGGGCTGGTCTGCCGAGGGCAAGCCGATCATCCGTCTGTTCGTCGTCTATAACGACAAAACCGGCGACCGTGCCGTTTATGAAAAGACCATTCTGGCACAGATCAAAGAACATTTCTCATGCTTCAGCGTGCCGCGTGAAATCGTGGAGTTGGATAAACTGCCCGAAACGCCGCTGATGAAGATCGACTTTTTGAAGCTGACACAGGACAAGCCGGGGGATCCGGTTTATACGCCGCCCGTCGGGCAAAAGGAAAGCCTCCTTGCCATCTGACGGATAAACGGACCGCCGGCACGCGGGACCGAGACGAGCGATAGGATCCTGCGGGCCGCCGGGCGAAGAAAGCAAGTTGGGAACCATGCGTTCCCAGGGAAGAAACAAAGTCGGAGCAGACCGGTCAGGGTCTGCTCCGACGCGTTTTATAGGGGCGTTTTATGCGGCGTCCGGCTGCGGCAGGTTCAGCTTTTCACCGATCTTTTCTTTCAGAATCGGCATGAGCAGCTTCAGCCAGCGGCCCAGCGATTCAAAGTACAGCTTGATTTTGACAAAGACGTTTGCCGGGTGATCGTTAGCCTTGTCTGCCGTGAAGGTCATGCCGGCCTGACAGTTTTTCTCTGTCATGGGTGACATGGTCCGGGTTGCGTTGTCATAGACCATGTACTGCGTCCAGCCGAAGTCGTTGACCGTAAGCTGCCGGTCCGCGACCACGCAGACATAGAGCAGCCGGTTTTCCTCGTCCGCGCGGACGGTGTGGGTCTTTCCCTTGACAAACCAGGTCTGGTCCGGGTACAGGCAGGTCGAGGCGTCCACCTGCTTGTCCGGTGAGATGTATTTGCCCTTGCCTTCGGCTTCGCGTGCGGCGATATAATCCGCCGGCAGGGTGTCATAGATGGAATCTGCTGTCGTCGCGCCGAAGGACGCGCGGGTCAGCGAAGAAAATTCGTCGCCGATCACCTCGTTGCTCTTGATCAGCGGCACGATCTGGATGCCGTATTTTGCAAGGATATACAGGAACGTACCGCTGTCGGTGACGCTTTTCAGTATTTCCGGCAAGCGCACGGCGACCTGATAATGGTAGGCGTCGATCTTTTCGATCAGGCCGGCATACTGCTGGCGCTTGGCGCTGCCTTCTTTGCCGAAGACATAGGCCTTGGCGGTTTCATAATCCTCGTTGCAGACGCAGGCCCAGTAGCACGGCATGGTGTAGAAGGTGCCGAGCGCGAGCGCGCTGGTCATGCCCTTGACCACCTTGTCATAGATTGTCGCGTGCAGCAGCTTGGATACGCCGTCAAGCAGCCCGGCCTTGGTGGCCAGGTCGATCGTCGCGATCCAGAACTCGTCCAGGCTGAAGATATCGGTTGTGCCCGCGCTTTCAAAAAAGCGGACGATGGCGCTGCCGTCCAGCGTGAGCTGGCCGCTGATGGTCTGGCTGAGGAATTCGGAGCCGTTGCCGGTGGTTGCGTCGATGCTGATCGCGTGGATATCCTTCGTCCCGAACTGGGCGACGTAGGCGTACACGACGTTGCTGCCAAGGCAGGAGGAGAACAGCGAAACCTTTTCGGCGCCGGTGGCGGCCTTGACGTCGCGGATATAGTCGTTGAGCTGGCAGGCGATCTCCATCGGGTCCAGCCGCCAGTCGTACCAGAACCTGTAATCGTACAGACCGTAATAGCCCTTGTCACCCTTTTTATCGTGTGTGCGGTCATACTGCACGGTATCTCGGTCGGCTTTGCTGATGTTGGAACCGTATTGCGGGTTGCCGTCGCCGTCCAGCCGGATCAGCGAAAACAGGTCGCTGACCTCCTTTTCCAGCGCGTCAAAGTAGGGGTCCCAGTTGTTTTTCAAAATGCCCTCTTTAAAAAACGGCTGCAGCACAGTGGCCACCGCGTCACTGACGCCGCCGTTGCTGTTGTTGCCGGACTGGATGTCCTTGATGATGTCACGCATATAAAACGCGCGGCGCTCGCCGTTTTCGGCGGTCTCATCCGGCACATACAGCGCGTTGCCGTCGCCGGCGATGAGGATGGTCGGAATCTTTTTGTTGAGCTTGCGATAGACCCTTTTTTTGGCAAACGCCGGGGTGGCGAACTGCAGACACAGCAGCAGCGCCAAAACAAAAGAAATCCATTTTTTCATAACAGTGCCTCCAAAGGTTAAAATGGTGCTGTCTATTATGATACAAAATGAATTCCTTTATGGTGTGAATAAATTATTAATTTTATGCTTCGGCGTCCGGCTGCGGCCCGTTTATTTTTTCAGAGATTTTGTCTTTGATGACCCCGGCCAGGAGCTTGAGCCACTTTGCCAAAGATTTGACATACAGCTTGATCTTGACAAAAAAGTTTGCGGGTTCGTCGTTTGCGCGGTCCGCCGTAAAGGTTGTGGCGGCCTGACAGTTTTCTTCCGTCATGGGCGACATGACCCTGGTCGCGTTGTCATACACCATGAACTGGGTCAGCTCGCAGTCGTCAATCGTGAGCTGCCGGTCCGCCGTGATACAGGTATACAGCCACCGGTCCTCAAATTCCGTGCGGATGGTGTGGGTCGCGCCCTTGATGAACCAGGTCTGGTCCGGGAACATGCAGGTGGAAGCGTCCACCTGTTTGTCGGGAGAGATGTATTTGCCCTTGCCCTCGGCCACGCGCTGCGCGATGTATTCGTCCGGCAGGGTGTCATAGATCGAATCCGCCGTCGTCGCGCCGAAGGATGCGGCGGTCAAAGAGGCAAACTCGTCGCCGATGACATTGCGCGATGTGCTCAGCGGCACCATCTGCAGGCCGTATTTTGCCACGACCGCCATATAAACGCCGCTGTCTGCCGTGGTCTGCAGCAGCTCCGGCACATGACAGGCGACCTCGTTGTGATAGGCGTCCAGCTTTGCGATCAGGCCGGCGTATTCCTGCCGCTTTTCGCTGTCTTCTTCGCCAAAGACATAGCGGATGGCCTCGTCATAGTGCGCGGCGTCGACGCACGCCCAGTAGCACGGCATGGTAAACATGGTGCCCAGTGCCAGCGCAGAGGTCACGCCCTCCACCACCTTGTCATAAATTGTGGCGCGCACCAGCCTGGAAACGCCGTCCAGCAGGCCGGCCTTGGTGGCAAGGTCGATCGTTGCAATGATGAAATCGGAAACGTCAAACATGCCGGTGGCGTTGGAGGATTCAAAGAAACGCACAATGGCGTTGCCGTCCAGCTTGAAGCCGCCGGAAATGGATTCGCTGATGAATTCGGCGCCGTTGGCCGTGGTTGCGTCGATGGCCAGACCGTACAGGTCGTCGGTGCCGAACTGCGCGATATAGGCCAGCGCCACATTGCTGCCGAGGCACGATGAAAGGATCGACACCTTGTCGCTGCCCGTGACGCGCTTCACGTTCTGGATGTACTCGTTCAGCGTGCGCGCGTTTTCCATCGGGTCCAGCCGCCAGTCGTACCAGAAATGATAGTCGTCAAAATCGTAATAGCCCTTTTCGCCCTTATTGTCGTTGTTCTGATTGTACCAGGTGACCCAGTTGCACCAGCCGGACAGCGTTGTGCCGTACTGGGCGTTGCCGTTCTTGTCAAGCTGAATTTCCGCGAACAGGTCGCTCACTTCCGCCTGGAGATTCTCATAGAACGGGTCCCAGTTGTTTTTGAGGATGCCTTCCTTCAGGAAGGGGAGCATCACGCTTGTCACAGCAGAGGTGATCGAGCCGGAATCGCTGTCGAAATTCCCTTCGCGTTCGCGCATGTAAAATACTTGCCGTTCGCCGCCCTCAGCGGTTTCATCGGGGACAAAGATCGCGTTGCCGTCGCCGGCGATGTTGATCGTCGGGATGCGGTCGTTGACCCGGCCATAGGGCGCGGGGTCCGATTCTGCCAGAACAGGAGTGACGAGCTGGCAGCACAGCAGCAGTACCAAAACAAAAGAAATCCATTTTTTCATAACAATGCCTCCCAAAATGCGGTCATGCCATCTGTTATGATACAAAATGAATTTCCTCAATGTGTGAACTTTTTATGAACTTTTATTCGGAAGCCCGCGCTTTATGCGTGATATACGAGGTCGGCGGGCCGGTTCTGGGTGAGCTTCATAAAGTCGATCTTCATCAGCGGCGTCTGCGGCAGCTCCTTCATGAACACGATGTCGCGCGGCACATAGAATTTGGAAAAATTCTCCTGCGCGATGCGGGTGATCTCTGCGCGGTAAAAGTCTTCGTCGCCGGGCACGTTCAGCGACGCAAACAGGCGGATGATGCGCTTTTGGCCCTGCCAGCCCTGCACGGCGCAGACGTCCTTGATGTACGGCAGCTCGGAGAGCTTTTTCTCAAGGTCGTTGGGATAGACGTTGTAGCCCGCGATGATGATGACGCGCTTTTTGCGCCCGGTGAAGTAATAATAACCGTCGTCGTCGCGGTAGCCGAGGTCGCCGGACAGAACCCAGGGCGTTCCGTTCTCGTCGGTATACAGGCCCAGGTCGGTCTCTTCGCCGTTCACATAATAGCCGCTCATGAGCGTGGGGCCGCTGATCGCGAATTCACCGATCTCGCCGTTCGGCACCTCATGGTGGTCGTCATCCCAGATTTGGACGGTGACGCCGCGCAGCGCCTTGCCCACCGAGCCGGGGCGATAGTCCCAGTTGGTGTTGGTGACGCAGACCGAGCCGATCTCGGTCAGACCGTAGCCCTGACGCAGGCGGCCGGGGGCGCCCCATTTTTCAAACACGGCGTTGAACTCGTCGAGAAACGCTTCGCTGCAGTCGTCGCCGCCGCAGAACATCATGCGGACGTTTTTCAGCCACGGGCCGTCAAAATCCTTGTGCCGCAGCAGCTTTTGCATCATCAGCGGAATGCCGCCGAAGCCGACGATGCGGTTTTGCCTGAGCAGGCGGCAAAAGATGCCGGCGTCAAACTGCATCATCGGGATCAGCCGCGCGGAATTGCACAGCCCCATGTGGATCGCCACGCACAGGCCGAAGCAGTGGAACATCGGCAGCACGATGATCTCGGCCTCTTCGCCCGGGGCCTCGATGTTGTCGATGTCGGACACACGCTGGACCAGCTCGTTGATCGCAGCGTTGGAAAGCATGATGGTTTTGCTCTTTCCGGTCGTGCCGCCGCCGTTGAGATAGACGGCGATGTCGCCGCTGTTGTGTTTGACCGGGTCGCAGGTCTTGTACTTTTTGATGATATCGCGATAGGCGACAGCCTTTTTGAATTTCGGGAACACGGCCCTGGCGATGGTTTCGCCGGCCCGGGTGCCGTATTTCTTGATCCCCGCGGCATAGTCGGAAGAACTGCAGACCACGCAGGGCAGACCGCTTTCGTTGATCGTTTTGACATGATCCTTTGACAGGATGTCCAGCACCATGACGCCCTTGGCATGCACGTCGGCCAGCGTTTCCTTCAGGAACTGAGTGCTCATCAGCGGGTGCACCAGGTTTGCGATCACGCCGATCTGATTGAGGGCATAAAACGCAATGATTTCCTGCATGGTTGTGGGCATAAAGACGGTGTAAACGTCGCCGCGCTTCAAGCGCAGATCGTTCTGAAAATATGCAGACAGCGCGTCGATGTCGGCAAAGACCTTGCTTTTGCGGTACCGGACGCCGAAGTGCTGCAGCATCCACACGTCGTCATAGATCGACGTGCATTTTTTCAGGTATTCATAGCAGTTCAATTTGTCAACGGAAGGAAGCATGTCGTTCGCCCTTTCTCTTTTTCATAGCAATATGGACTTTCATATTTTAAAAGGTAAAAGTGACAAAACTGTGAATTGTTTTTTGTAAAATGAAAAGAAACCGTGAATCATCTGTAAACGCCCGACAAAAACCGAAAAAGTTGTCGAGCGATCAGGCGAAAACGGGCGGCCGCAGTCGGAGGTCCGGGCCGCTTGCGCATTTGCGGCGGCAAGCAGAGATTTCTTTTTGAAAGTTGTTGAGATTGCGCAAAGTTTGTGCTATAATAAATTCTACTGAATTCTGATTTGAAGTTGGGCCGTGAAATTGTGATCGATAAATTTGTCTGTTTGGATGTGGAAATGCCGAACGGGAACGGGAACCGTGTCAGCGCAGTCGGTGTCAGCGTGTTTGAAAACGGCGCGCTGACCAAACAGCTGTATTCCCTGATCAATCCCGAAACATGGTTTCAGCCCTATGTGATCGAGTTGATCGGCATCACGCCGGACATGGTCAAAACCGCGCCCACGTTCCCCGAATTTTGGCCGACCCTGCGCGAGGTGATGCAAGGCGCGCTGATCGTTGCGCACGGCGCGGGCAACGACCTGAAGGCGCTGTCCGGCTGCCTGCGGCATTACCGCATCGCCCACCCGGCAGAGGTGCAGTATCTTTGTACCGTGGACGCCTGCATTGCCTGTTATCCGGAGCTGCCGGCATATTCGCTCGACCGTTTGTGTGAACGCTTTGACATCGCGCTGCAGCACCACCACGCGCTGAGCGACAGCGAGGCCTGCGGCCGGCTGCTGCTGCAATGCCTTGCCGACGGGCTGGACCCGGCCGCGCTGGTGCGCACCTTTGACCTGGACGCGGGGCACAACAAGCGTTTGGCGGTATCGAAAAAGAAAAAGAAAAAGCACACCGCCCTGTCGCCGACGGCGCGCATCCGGCTGGAGCTGAACGAACAGTATGACACGGAGTTCTGGGCGCCCGAAAGCGACGGCCCGACCGACGACCAGCTGCGCCGCTATGTGCAGGAAAACAGCAACAGCGACCACCTGATGCGCTTTTTGAGCGAGCTGCCGCACGAAACCGAAGCCGAGGATCGCCTGCATGCGATCATTTTGTCCGGACGCAGCAATTTCACCCGGCTGGCGGAGGGGATCGACGCCTTTTTGCCCCATGTGAAAAGCGAGGCGACCATTCGACTTTTGCGGCCGAAGCGGTTTCAAAAACGGCAGCCGGAGCTGGAGCCGCGCCTGCGCCGGTGGCTGGCGGCCGCATCGCCGTACCCCGTGCTGTTTGCGCTGCAGACCCTGCGGCTCAACTATATCAAGGCCGGGAATTTGCCTGCTTTTTTGGAGGCGGCGCTTGAAATCGACCTGACCGACCCGCGTGTGTGCGACGGGGCCGAAGCGCTGCTTTGCGCTGCATTGTCGCGCAATCTGAAACGGGCCGCGCCGGTGGTGCAGGCGCATGCGGATCATCCGCTGGTCCACGATACGGTGCTGCGGCTGCTGCGGCGTGAGGACCTGCTGCCGCAAAAGCGCGAGCGGCTGACCGCGCTGCTGGTGACCCAAAGTGAAGAACAAAACAAAGCGGCTGCGATCACGCTGATGTGACCGCAGCCGTTGTTTTTATGGATCGGGAGGGGGGTCAGAGGTTCCAATCGTCGCCGTCGGCGAGCGCGTACCAGCAGTACGGGCAAAGGTTTGCGTCGTTTGGCACATCTCTGCCGCATTTGCTGCAAATCATAAACATCCCTCTGTTTTCTGTGTCATCCGGGCAAAGCCGCAGCGCCCGGGGATTATGCGTTGTCGTTTTCCGCCGGCTTTGCAAGAATGACCTTCCAGTCCCCGTCAACCTCTGCCAGCGTGATCATGACGCCGGGGCTGCCGGCAATCTGCACCGTGCAGACGTCGCCGACCTGATAGGTCCGGTCGTTGTATGAAAAGGTCTGCCCCCTGAGCAGGAGCGCATACTCTGCGCCCGCGTCGGTTTCGACAGCACTGCCGGCGTCCAGCACCTCCGTGCCGGACCGGCGAAAAGCCGGATACAGCGTGCGCTCGATGAGCGGCTTCACGGTCGGCAGCAGCTTGTCCAACGCAGCGCGGACAAGGCCCTTTTCGGACGGGTCGCTCGGCAGGATCGCTTTCAGAAGCTTGCCGAATATGCTGTCGTCGGTTGCGTCCGACACCGTTGAAACGTATGTGTAAAAGACGCTGAACAAAAAATCGTCGTCCGGCCGGATGCTGTCCGGCACGGCGCTTTCGCCGCTGTTGAGCGCGTCAACACACACCGTGATCGCCTGTGTCATGGCGTCGTCGCTTTGGGTCTCTTCCACTTGGTCCCTGACTTTGTCTTTGAGCGCAAGATAGGCGCTGAAGCCGCCGACCGCAAGCATTGCGGCCACAAGCAACAGGATGACGATCCGCCGGGACCGGTTCGTTTTTGCGCGGGGCGGCGGGTCGTTTTGCGGTTCGGCCGCTTCCGACGGACGGGTCAGCGTGACGGCGTCTGTGCGGGCCGATGCAGCCGCTGTGGTCTGTGTCGGCAAAAGCTCCTGCGTCGGGATGATGTCGTCGGTCCGGTCAAGCAAGTCGGTCGGCGCGTCGTCCTGCTGCGGCAGCGCGGCCGTGATCGTATCGTCAAGGGTGACTGTCACGCACTCTTCCGGCACGGAAACGGTCTGCGCCGGGGTTCCGCAATACGGACAAAGGGTCGCGTCGTCAGGAATGCTTCTTTCGCATTTGCTGCAAATCATAATCGTTCTTCTTCCTTCGGTCGGGATCGGGTCATGCGGCGCTGTAGTCGCTGATGTTTGACGGAATGATCATCAGGACCTTCCATGTATCGTCGACTGCCACCAGCTCAATGGTGATCTCTTCGCTGCTGCCGAGCGTGACGCGCAGCGCTTTTGTGATTTCATAAGATTGCCCGCTCACAACGCTGGTGCAGGTTTCGCCTTCGATCTCGGCGTCGGTTCGCTGCGTCTGGATGGTTTTGCTCAGCGGGAGTTCGTCTTTGTGGCCGGCGCCGAAATCATAGGCGGCCGTTTCGTTCCCGACCGTGATCTCCAGTCGCCCGCCGCTGTAATAGTCAAACGCAGACAGGCAGACCGGTCTGAAGTAATCGAGCATTGCGTCGGCGTCATACCCGCCCGCTTCGTCGCGCCACGCCTTCGCGTCGTCCTCGTCCGAGCCGAGCATGACCGCAAGCAGCAGGTCGTCGCCGGCCAGCACATCGTTCAGCATGCTGCGGTCGCCGGCATTGAGCGCGTCTGCGCACAGGCCGATCACACCGCTGACGGTGGACAGGTCGTTGGGCGCTGCTTCGCGCGCTTCTGTTGCCCGCTGGGCGGTGGGTTCCGTGGCAACCGGGCTGTTTTGGCCGCTTTCGTCAGACACCGTCCGGCTGCCTTCCGTTGTGTTTTGACTGCCGTTGTCTTTGTTTTTGAGCACAAAGTGCCGCACGCCGAATCCGCCTGCCGCAAGCAGCGCGATCACCGCCACGATGACAACGATCAGCGCGGCCTTGCTTTTCTTTGGCTTGTCGGTTTCCGGCGCACGGGGCGGCTGCTGCTGGGGACGCGGCTGCTGGGGACGCGGCTGCTGCGGTTGGGGCTGCCGCGGCTGCGCAGGCATGGGCCGGGGCGGCCGCGCGGCGATGAGTACATTCCCGCAGACCGGGCAGCGGCCTGCGTTGTCAGGGACGTTGTTTCCACATTTGCTGCAAAGCATAAGCATTCTTCTTCCTTCAAGTTTTTGCAGAAGTATGATCGCACAGGAATGATGCGGTTTTGTAGTTGAATTCTGTCGGATGTGCGCTTGGGATGAAACAGAGATCAAACCTCAAATTTTTCCATATCGGTTGGCATGACCAAGTAGATTTTCCATTGTCCGTTGATGCGTAACAGGTCCAGTTCAATTTGCCCGTGATCGCCGAGATAAATCTCTTTGTAATCTTCAAGGTTAAAGCTTGATCCGGCATATTGATAGGTACCGAGCGAATCGGAAAGCGTTTTTGTTTTATAGATTTCAGTTGAAAGCGGCAGTTCGCTCGCGTGACCGGGCCCAAAACTATAACGGGAGACATTATTATTGTAGAGCAATGTGATTTGCCCGCCGGAAAAATAGTCAAACGCGCTGAATGCCAGCACAAGATAGGCGGAATAGTATTCGCTGTCATATTTCTCAGTGACGGCGGCATAAATGAAGTTTTCATCCACCATCACGTCATTCAGCATGGAGCGGTCGTTCTTGTTCAGCGCGTCCACGCACAGCGCGACCATGCCCTCCACCGTCGTCAGGTCATATTGCGGCACCTCATATTTTTCCGTATCCGAAGTGATGACCGCGATCACAAGCCACTCTCCGTCAAATTTTGCGATGGCGATCCCGATCTGATTGCCCTCGCTGGTGGGAACAACAACTTTTGCGGAACCTTCGATCGTGTATTCCCGCCCGTCGACCGTGAAGTTTTTGCTCTTGATTCCGTATTTCTCCGCCAGGTCCGCGTCGGTGAGTTCTTCGACCTGGATATTGTCTTTGCTCAGCGGCAGCACGTTTGCGTGCCCGGCGCCAAAGTCATAAGTATCCACGACCTCGCTGTCGAGCTTATATTCGACCGTTCCGCCCTTCAGATAATCAAACGCAATAAAGGCCTCGGCTTTGAGATAATCTGCCATAGCAGTTTCCAATGTGCTGTCGGTTCCCATGCCCTTTGCCTTTGCGATCGCGCGATAAATATCGTTCAGCTGTTCGTTGTCCAGCGCGGCGCGGTCCTGCGCGTTGAGCGCGTCGATGCAGAATTCGGCGGCGGCCTCCGGCGTGGTCAGCCGGTCGTCATCTTCGGTTCTGTCCTTGTCACGCAGCACAAAGTACCACACGCCGAATCCGCCCGCGGCAAGCAGGGCGACCACCAGCAGAATGATGGCAATGAGCCTGGCTTTGTTTCCCTTCGGTTTGGCTGCTGCCTGCGCTTGGGGCTGCAGATCCTGGGCCGGCATCGAATACGGCGTCTGCACCACGGCCTGCGTCATTGCGTCTGACGGCATTTTGGCCGGCGCGGGGTACGGCGGCTGCTGCGGGTACTGCGGCATCCGGTACTGTGGCTGGGGGTCGCGCGGCATGGCGACGGTGGGCGGCACCACGGCGGCCTGTGTCTGGTCCGGCGACGGAGATTGCGGCTGCGGCGCGGGGGCCTGCGGCTGCTGAGGTTGCTGCGGCATTTGGTACTGCGGCTGGGGGTCGCGCGGCATGGCGACGGTGGGCGGCACCACAGCGGCGCGGGTCGGTTCTGTTTCCGGCGCGGCATCCGGTGCGGCGCTTGCGGGAGCGGTTCCGCAGAACGGGCAGAATTTTACGCCGTCACGAATTTCTTTTCCGCAATGACTGCAAAGCATAAACATCCCTCTTCCTTTTTATGTGTCGGTTTTTTCCGTGTCAAGTATAACACAGGCGCACACAAAAAAGCAAGAGGGATGCGGTGATATTCGGCTATTTTCAGTGCTTTGCGCGCGTTCAGCTGAGGCCCAGCGCCTTCAGCGGATCGATGAACGCGCCGTCGCGCAGCGTTTCAAAATGCAGGTGGGGCGCGTCTGCCTGTTCGATCGGGGGCGTTGCCAGGGTGCCGATGACGTCGCCGGCCGCCACGGTGCTGCCGTTTTTCACTGCGCCGTTCTGGTTCAGGCTGCAATAGCGGGCGGTGAATTCGCCGTGGTCGATCTCGATCACATAGCCGCGTCGCGCGTCGGCGGTGATCATTTTGACCACGCCGTTGCCCACGGCATGCACCTCGGCGCCCTCTTCGGCGGCAAAGTCCACGCCGCTGTGGGTGCGCCAGTCGCCCATCGTTGTGCTGAACAGCGGCTGCCGCGGGCTGAAGGGCTTGATCACATCCCCGTTGACCGGCGGCACAAAGGATTCATTTTGAATCGTCTGCACGGTTTGCGGCGGCGCGGTGGTTGCGGGCGCGGCGGTTGGTTCGGTACCGGCGGCGCTTGTGGCTGCGGTGGGCGCGGCGGTCGTCGGCGCAGTTGTCGGCTCTGCCGTGGTGCTGCGCGGGTCGGGCACGCCGGACGTGCTTTGCTGCACCGGGGCGGTCACGGATGGCAGCGAAGTGAATCGCTGCGTCAGGTCTTGCAGGTCGCGTGTGACCCGGCGCGAGGTGGTGTGCAGCACAAAGACGACGCTCAGCGCGGCGGTGACTCCGATGACGGCAGTGATGACTGCGGCACGGGCGGCTTTTTCTTTGGCGGGTGATTCGCCGGTGGATGGTTTCATATGGTTCCTCCGTTCTGCGATTGACGCGTGTTGTCAAAGATAGTTTGGCCCGGGCGGCAAAAAATATTCTTTTTCACCTTCAAGCGGAAACTCAAAAAATGAATGGTTGACGAAATCAAAAAGCTGTGCTATAATATGATTTCTATGGAAATGAAAGAATCTGCAATGGAACGGAGGAACGTGTATGTTTGTGGACCGGGCGGAAATCTCAATCAAAGCGGGTGACGGCGGCAACGGCGCCGTGGCCTTTCACCGTGAAAAATATGTTGCGTCCGGCGGGCCGGACGGCGGCGACGGCGGCAAGGGCGGCGACGTGGTCTTTCTGGTGGACGACAACCTGTCCACTTTGGCAGATTTCAAATATAAGCGCAAGTACCGGGCCAGAAACGGCGCAGACGGGTCCGGCGCCCGCCGCAACGGCAAAAAGGCGGAGGACCTGGTCATCCGCGTGCCGCGCGGCACCGTGATCCGCGAAAAAGAGAGCGGCTGCGTGCTGGCAGATCTGTCCACCGACGACCCGTTCATCGCTGCAAAGGGCGGCAAGGGCGGCTGGGGCAACGCGCATTTTGCCACGCCCACGCGCCAGACGCCGCGGTTTGCCAAGCGCGGCGCGCCCGGCGAGGAGTGGGACGTGATTCTGGAACTGAAGCTGCTGGCGGACGTGGGGCTGCTCGGCTTTCCGAATGTCGGCAAATCCAGCTTCATCTCTGTGGTCAGTCAGGCCAAGCCCATCATTGCGGACTATCACTTCACCACCATCACCCCCGTGCTGGGCGTTGTGTCGATGGGAGAGGGCAGTTCCTTTGTGATCGCCGATATCCCCGGCCTGATCGAGGGCGCGGCAGAGGGCGTCGGCCTGGGCCACGCGTTTTTGCGCCATGTGGAGCGCTGCCGGATGCTGCTGCATATCGTGGATGTGGCGGGCAGCGAGGGCCGCGACCCCAAAGAGGACTTTGAAACCATCAACGCAGAGCTGGAACGCTTTGACCCGGCGCTGGCAAAATGTCCCCAGATCGTGGCGGGCAACAAGATCGACCTGGCCACCGACGCACAGCGGGCGGACTTTCGCGCCTATATCGAAGCGCAGGGACTGCAGTATTTTGAAATGTGCGCCCCGATCGCCGAGGGCACGCGGGAGGTCATCAACGCCGTGGCGGCGAAGCTGGCCACCTTGCCGGCCGTCAAGCAGTATGAACGTGAAACGATCCCGGAAGAGATTTTGCTCAAAAAGAAAAACGACGGCTTTTCCGTCACCGTGGAGGACGGCGTCTTTGTGGTGGAGGCCCCGTGGCTCGGGCGCATCCTCAGCGGCGTGGACCTGGACGACTATGAGTCGCTGCAGTATTTCCAGCGTGTGCTGATCAGCAGCGGCGTCATCGATGCCCTGCGCGACAAGGGCGTGGAAGAGGGCGACCTGGTGAGCATCTATGACTTTGAATTTGAATTTGTGAATTGAGGACGGTATGAACAGATTTTTGGATGTACCCTGCGACCCGGCGCAGATGTCGGCGCTGAACCTTGCGTTCATCGGCGACGCCGTGTTTGATCTTCTGGTCCGCGAAACGCTGGTCTGTCAGGCAAACCGCCCGGTCAGATCGCAGCACGCAAAGGCCGCGTCGCTGGTCAAGGCGGCGTCGCAGGCGGCCGCGGCCAAAAAAATTATGCCGCTGCTGGATGAAACCGAGCTGGCCGTGCTGCGGCGCGGGCGCAACGCCCACACCAATCACAAGGCAAAAAACGCCACCGAAAGCGATTACCATTATGCCACTGCGCTGGAGGCGCTGCTCGGGTTTTTATACCTGAACGGGCAGACGGACCGCCTGCGTACGCTGTTTGATCAGATTATGGAGGAAGAAGCATGAATTTTACAACCTATGCCAACGGGACGACCGAAGGGTTCTGCGTGGTCAAAACCGTGGAAGAAAAGGTGAATGTCAAGGGCGTGCCGTATCTGGACCTGACGCTGTCTGACAGCAGCGGAGAGATCAACGCCAAGCTCTGGGACTATAAGGCGAGCGTGCACGGGACCTATGAAGCCGGCGAGTGCATCAAGGTGCGCGGCACCGTCACGCATTACAACGGGACCGAGCAGTTCCGCATCGAGCGCATCCGTCCCATCAATGAAAGCGACAACGTGGACGTCGCCTCGTTTGTGCCGTCGGCGGAATACAGCGGCGAGGCGATGTTCAGCAGCCTGATGTCCTATGTCGATTCCCTGAAGGACGCCGAGCTGCAGACGATCACCCGCGCCATCATGGAAGAGAACCGCGAAAAGCTGCTGTTCTGGCCGGCGGCGTTCAGGCTGCACCACGCCATCCGCGGCGGGCTGCTGTATCACACGCTGTCGATCGTCAAGCTGGCCTCGGCCGTGTGCCGGCTGTATCCGGCGGTGGACCGCGACCTGCTGCTGGCGGGCGCGATTTTGCACGACGTCAGCAAGATCGACGAATTTGACGTCAGCAACCTGGGCATCGTCAAAAGCTATTCCGTCAAGGGCGAGCTGCTGGGCCACCTGGTCATGGGCGCCGTGCGCATCGACCAAAAGGCCAAAGAGCTTGGCATCAGCGAAAAAACGGCCACGCTGCTGGAGCATATGATCATTTCGCATCACGGCGACCCGGAATTCGGCGCGGCGGTGCGCCCCATGTTCCTGGAAGCGGAGATCCTCAGCCAGCTCGATACGCTGGACGCGACGGTTTATGAGATCACGAACGCCGTCAGCGCCGTGGAACCGCAGGCGTTTTCGGCCCGCCAGTGGGCGCTGGACAACCGCAAGCTCTTTAATCACGGCAGAAAACCCAGTGTGCCGAAGGCAAATCTGGAATAATGCCCGCATTTTACACAGGAAATTTTTGACAAATCCAAAAAAATGCGCGATACCTGTTGCATTTTTTAAAAAAAGATGAGATAATAAGAAAGATTAGGATTCCTGCATCGGAGGTGTGTCATGCGCGTCATCACGGGAACTGCACGCGGCCGGCGGCTCATGACGTTGGAGGGCAACGACGTTCGCCCCACGACCGACAAGGTCAAAGAGGCGCTGTTCAGCATTCTTCAATTTGAACTGGAGGGGCGGCGCGTGCTGGACCTGTTTGCCGGGTCCGGCCAGCTTGGGATCGAAGCGCTGTCGCGCGGGGCGGCCCACTGTGTGTTCATCGACCGCTCCAAAGAGGCTTCCGCTGTGGTCCAAAAAAATCTGACCGCGACGGGGCTGACAGACCGCGCCAAGGTGCTGCGGACCGATGCGGCGGCGTTCCTGACCGGGTGCGGCGCGCAGTTTGACCTGGCGTTCCTGGACCCGCCGTATGGCACGGGGCTGCTGCAGGCGGTGCTGCCGAAGGTGCCGCAGGCGATGCGCCCCGGCGCCGTGATCGTGTGCGAGGCGCCGCTGGGCGAAACGCTGCCCGACACGGTCGGCCGGTTTGCCCTGTATCGCAGCTATCACTACAGCAAGGTGTGCCTTTGGGTGTACCGCGAACCCGAGGAGGACAGCGTATGAAACAAATCGCCATCTATCCGGGGTCCTTTGACCCGGTGACCATCGGGCACCTGGACATCATCCGCCGCAGCGCGCAGATCTTTGACCGGCTGATCGTGGTCGTGATGATGAACCACCGCAAGGTGGGCAACTACACCTTCACCCTTACAGAACGTATGGAGCTGATCCGAAAATGCGTCGACGATCTGCCGAATGTCAGTGTGGACTGTGACGACGGCCTTTTGGCGGATTATGCCCGGCGCAATCAGGCGACCGTCATCGTCAAGGGGCTGCGGGCGGTTTCGGATTTTGAGGATGAGTTTTTGCAGGCCCTGACCAACAAACGCCTGAACCCGGCGGTTGAGACCGTCTTTATGGCGGCCAGCAGCGAAAACATGTTCATGTCGTCCAGCATGATCAAGCAGGTCTGCACGCTGGGCGGCGACATCTCCGGCTTTTTGCCGGACCCTGTGCGTGACGAGATCATCGCCCGCCTGAGCGAACGCGCTTAACTTAACTTGCCACCATGTGAGTTAATTTTTGAATATACAATAACAATAATGTGAATCAGAAAGGAAGATCACCATGTCAAATTTCTATGACCTTGAAAACGACCTGACCGCAGAGGATTATGCGCCCCAGGAAGAGGAATCCTATTCCAATCTGGCAGAGTTTGCCGCCTTTGATCCCGGCGACGCTGAAAGCCGCTGGGGCAACCTGGACTTTGAAGAACTGATCAACGAATTGGAAAACTATGTGGCCACCAGCAAACGCTATCTGTTTTTCTCGCGCCGCAAGCGTGTGGTCAACGGCGAAGAGATGAGCCACCTGATGCAGTACATCCTCAACAAGATGCCCGGCGAGTTTGCCAACGCCAAGAGCATCATCACAGAGCGTGACGCCATCATCAACAATGCCCGCATGGAAGAGAAGAGCATTGTGGATTCTGCCCAGAGCTATTATCAGTCCACGACCCAGAAGGCGACCGACGACGCCGAAAAGATCATGCAGACCGCCCGCGAAAAGGCGGAAGAAATGGTCGCGGCCCACTCCATCACCCAGGCCGCCCGCGTTCGCGCGGATGAGATCCGTGAAAACTGCCAGAAGGAAATGGCTGCCTTTGTGGCGCAGACGCAGTCCGACTGCGAAAACCACAAGCAGCAGGCCCGCGACTGGGCCAGCCAGATTTCGCAGGGCTCTTACAACTTTGTCTGCGACGCGCTGAGCAAGTATCAGACCATCGCGATGAACAACCTCAACGAGATCACCGACGTTTACAAGCAGTTCCAGAGCGGGTATGAAAGCCACATGCAGACGCTGCAGGCGGACACCTCTGTGCACCCGGCGCAGAACGCTGCCGTGACGGAAGAATAAGCCTGCGGAGGAAATCTATGAAACGAATGAACCGCATTCGCGCCCTGCTGATCGCCTGTCTGCTGATTGCGCTGACGGCCTCGTTTGCCCTGGCCGGGCCGACCGTGGCGCAGGAAGAACCGCCCGCCGTGGTCACCGCGGTGGGGACGACGGACGACACTGCCGCAGCCGAAGAACCCGGCGAGGCCCCTGTGACCGAAGCGGCCGGCGAACCGTCGGGCGCCGCTGAGGTGCAGACGACAGAGAACGCCGACGCGGCTGCATCGACCGCAACGGACGCTGCCGCAAAACAAGCGGCCGGCAACGGCAAAAAGGACGTTCTGCTGATCGTGTCTGTCGCCCTGTGCGCCGTGGGGGTTGCGCTGCTGGCGATCAGCCGCATCCTGGCAAAGCGCCGCGCAAAGGCGGAGGCCGAAGCGTAACGCAGTGCAAAACGGTATCAATGTTGAAAAAGCGCGCCTGACCGTTTGAGGTCCGGGCGCGTTTTTTGCCGTGAGAGAATATTTGATATCGGAAAAAATTCACAAACTGTTCATTTTATCGGGAGGAGGACTCGACATATTTTTGTGATAATATCATTATAATTAAAATGATTTGAGGTGGTTCACAATGAAAAAATGTTTGGCGATCTTTCTTTCGGTTTTGATGCTTTTGCCGCTGGCGCTGCCGATGACGGCGCAGGCCGAGGAGCTGATTGAGCCGAGCACCAACCAGAGTGTGCCCAACATTCTGCTGCGCGGCGACGGCAACGCGATCTATGACGGCGACGGCAACCGCATCTATAAGTTTGACGAATTGCTGACCGGCGCGTTCAGCGGTGACGACGATTCCGACCAGGATGACGGGGATTCCAACCTCAAAGAGTCCGCGATGAACGTGATCAAGTCCTTCATTCTCGGTGTTGCGACCGGGGACTATGACGAATACTATGAAAAGCTGCAGTTTGAGGTTGCCGAACTGACCGAAAAGATCCAGATGGACGAGAACGGCGACCCGCAGTATGGCACCGACATCATTTCGACGGATTATACAAACCGCAACAAATTGATGACCACGCCGAACCGCAAGGCGGCGTACAACTATGCTGAGTACCCGTTCTATTATGACTGGCGCCGGTCGCCGATGGAAATCGCGGATGACCTGGACGCATTTGTCGACGCCGTTTGTGAGATGACGGGCCACGCGCAGGTCACCCTGACCGGCGCCTGCCTCGGCAGCAATTTTGTGCTGGCATACTTTGCAAAGTACGGCAGCAAGAACCGCATCAAGGGTCTCGGCTTTGACTGCGGCGTGATGTATGGGCAGGACGCGCTGAGCGAATCCATCAGCGGCAAGTTCAAGACCGACGGCGACGCCATCAACCGCTATCTGGCCGACGCGCAGGTCAATAATGACGTAGAGATTCCCGACTGGGTCAAGGACCTGATTGATTTTGCCGAGCACGCGGAGCTGCTGCACGGGCTGTCCATCGTCACCAGGGCAACGATCTATGACAAGGTGGTCGAGGGCGTGTCGTCCGCGCTGGCGCTGTCCACCCAGTTCACCATGCCGGGCTACTGGTCCTGCGTGAGCCTGCAGGACTATGACGACGCGCTGCTGTATATCTTCGGCGAAGAGGGCAGCGAGAAGCGCGAAAAGTATGCCGGCCTGATCGAAAAGATCGAAGCCTATCACGATCAGGTGCAGGTCAACATCGATTCCATGCTGACGGACTTCGCCGCGAACGGCGGCAACATTGGGGTGTTTGTGAAGTACGGTTTCCAGATGACGCCGATCTGTGAATCGCGCAACCTGGTGAGTGACGACATCGTGTCGGTGCGCTACGCTTCCATGGGCGCCACGACTTCGATGCTGTATAACACCTTGACGGACGATTACATCGCGCAAAAAGAAGCCGAGGGCAAGGGCAAATACATCTCCGGCGACTGGCAGGTTGATGCGTCCACCGGTCTGTTCCCGGACAGCACCTGGTTCCTCAAGGGCGTGCAGCACAGCAACTGGCGGCCCTATGAAGAGGCAATCCTTTATACCGTGATCGCGGCGGATCGCCAGCTCACAGTGGAGGACCTGAACCGGCCGCGTTTCACTGTGGCTACCCCCTCTGCCGACGGCAACTTTGACTATGCACCCATGACGGCAGACAACAGCCACACCGAAAACTGGGAGGCTGAAACGCCGAAGGAAGAGCATACCAAGGTCAGCC
Organism: Clostridia bacterium; assembly: GCA_017434855.1. Taxonomy (GTDB): domain Bacteria; phylum Bacillota; class Clostridia; order Oscillospirales; family Acutalibacteraceae; genus UBA6857. Next base: position 50,392 of record JAFRUA010000037.1, on the reverse strand, counting down.
GCGTGTTCCGCTTCCTGCTGTCGTTCTTCGGCGTGTTCAGGCACCTGATCACCTTCCTGAAAGAAAAGTTCGGCTAATCAAAAAATCCTCAGATCAAATCGCCCGGAGCTTGCATTGACCTCCGGGCGGCTTTTTTTGACAATTCACAAACTGTTCATTCTTGCGAAGAGGGGTGACACAACTTTTCCACATTCCTGTGGTATCATACTTCTTAATAGGAAAAAACGAAGAGGTGTACCCATAATGAAAAAATGCATGGCAATCATTCTTGCGGTGCTGATGCTGTTGTCCCTGTGTCTGCCTGCGTTTGCGCAGCCCGCGCAGGCCGGCGGTTATATTACGCCGACGACCCAGGGCAGCGTGCCCGTGGTCCTGCTCGCTGGCGACGGCAACCGGATCTACGACGCCGACGGCAACCCGGCGCCGCTGTTTGACGAGTCGCTCGGCGATCTGCTCGAGGGCGGGCAGGGCGACCCGCACAACACGGATTCCGATTTCAAAGCCTCCTTTCTGGGCGTGCTGAAGTCCTTTGCCCGGGGCGTCGTGACCGGCGACTATGACAAGTACTATGACGATCTGCAGCGTGAGGTCGGCGCACTGACCGAGACCATCCGGATGGACGAGAACGGCGAACCGCGCTACGGCACGGACATCTCGCCGAAGGATTATGAAACCAACCGCAGCCGCATGACCACGCCCAACCGCAGCGGCAGCTACAGCATCGAAAGCTACCACTTCTGGTATGACTGGCGCAAGTCTCCGCTGGAGGTCGCGGACGAGCTGGACGCCTATATCGAGGGCGTCTGCGCCATGACCGGCTTCAAACAGGTCGGGCTTGTCGGCCGCTGCCTCGGGACGAATTTCGTGCTGGCGTACCTTGCAAAGTACGGCTACAAAAACCGCATTAAGGGCATCGGCTTTGACGGCGGCATGATGCGCGGCCACGACGCCACAAGCGAGTCCATCAGCGGCAAGTTCAAGACCGACGGCGATTCCATCCACCGCTACATCGTGGATCAAAACGTCCTGTTCAACAGCGGGATCGACAACTGGGTGCTGGACCTGGTCGATATCCTCGAGGATTCCGGGCTGCTGGACGGCCTGTCCGCCGCCGTGCGAAAGACGGTCTATGACAAGGTGGTCGAGGGCGTGTCGTCCGCGCTGGCGCTGTCGACGCTGTACACCATTCCGTCCTACTGGTCCTGCGTGAGTCTGCAGGATTACGACACCGCGATGCAGTACGTCTTCGGTCCGGAGGGCAGCGAAAAGCGCGTGCAGTACGCCGGTTTGATCGAAAAGATCGAGGCGTACCACAACACCGTCCAGCTTCGGCAGAACAAGCTGCTGAAATAGTTTGTGAAGAAGGGCGGCCACATCGGCGTGGTGGCCAAGTACGGCTTTCAGATGATTCCGATCTGCGAGTCGCGCAACCTCGCAGCCGATGAGTTCGTTTCGGTCCGCAACACCTCCATGGGCGCAAGGACGTCGCTGGTTTACAACACCCTTTCCGACCGCTATATCGCAAAGCGCGAGGAACAGGGCAGGGGCAAATATATCTCCCCCGACCGGAAGATCGACGCCACCACCTGTATGTACCCGGATTTCACCTGGTTCACCAAGAACGTGCGCCACGCGGACTGGAGCGTCGCGGAAAACGAGATCCTGTACACGGTGACGACCGCCGACCGCCAGCTCACGGTGAACGACTTCGCCTACACGCAGTATCTGGTGCGGCCCGACGGCGCCAAGACGCTGGTCGCGATGACAACGGAGAACTGCGACACCGAGCACTGGACCGCCCAGCCGCCCCGGGAGGAGATCGCCGCGCCTGCCCGCGCCGGCCGTCTGGCACGCGACAACGTCGCTTTGATCAAGGATCTGCTGCATTTGTTGCGGACCAAACTGGAGGCCTCCGCAGCGAAAACGAAGGACAAGCTCACCGGCGCGTTGACACGCTGAATCGCGCCCCCCGCCCAAAACAGAAGAAACCGCCGACCCCTTGAGATCGGCGGTTATTTTATGAGATTCATCCGGCATCCAGCATTTAGACCCCGGTCGACCCGAAGCCGCCGCTGCCGCGTGCGGTGTCGGTCAATTCGTCGGCCTCGACATAGTCCGCCGCGAGATAAGGCGCCACAACAAACTGCGCGATGCGTTCCAGCGAGGTGACGGTCTGCGGTGCTGCGCCGTGGTTGTGCAGGGCGACCAGCAGCTCGCCGCGATAATCGCTGTCGATGACCCCCACCTTGTTGGCCGGGGCCAGGCCGCGCTTTGTGGCGACGGACGACCGCGCAAAGACCAGCCCGACGTACCCCGCCGGCAGCTCAAAGCTCAGCCCGGTCGGGATCAGAACGGTTTCGCCCGGGGCGACTGTGATTGGCGCGTCCAAAAGGGCATACAGGTCCGCACCCGCGGCTTCTGCGCTGCCGCGCCTTGGCAGCACGGCGCCGTCACGCAGCTTTTTCACTTTGACGATCATATCGGCTCCTCCATTTACAGCAAAATTGCGCCGTGGTCGCAACAGTAGTCCACCGTTTTCTTGTTCCAGAACGAGGACTGCACCTCGCCGATGTGGGCCTTGCGCAAAAAGAACATGCACATCCGGCTTTGCCCGATGCCGCCGCCGATGGTATAGGGCAGCTCGCCGTTCATCAGCGCCTTGTGGAACGGCAGGGCCAGGCGGTCCTCGTTGCCGCTTTCCTTGAGCTGACGCAGCAGCGCGTCCTCATCCACGCGGATGCCCATGGAGCTGAGCTCCAGCGCGATGTCCAGCACCGGGTAGTACACGATGATGTCGCCGTTGAGCGCCCAGTCGTCATAGTCCGGGGCACGGCCGTCATGGGGCTTGCCGTCGGCGAGCTTGCCGCCGATGCCGATGAGGAAGATCGCGCCGTATTCCTTTGCCGCAGCGTACTCGCGCTCTTTGCGCGTTTTGTCGGGGTACCGTTCTTCCAGCTCGGCCGCTGTGAGGAAGGTGATCTTTTCCGGCAAAAGGCTGCCGATGAAGTTGTATTCTTTCGTGATGTAATACTCCGTGTGGCGCAGCGCGGCATAGATCAGCTTCACGGTCTTTTTCAGCGTGTCGAGTGTGCGCGCCTCTTTGGAAATGATCTTTTCCCAGTCCCACTGGTCCACAAAAATGGAGTGGATGTTGTCGGTGTCCTCATCGCGGCGGATGGCGTTCATGTCGGTATACAGCCCCTCGTTTTCTTCAAAGCCGTAAAGCTTCAGGGCATAGCGTTTCCATTTTGCCAGCGAGTGCACGATCTCGAACCGCTCGCCGCTGAAAACGTCAAAACTGACGGGGCGCTCGGTTCCGTTCAGGTTGTCGTTCATGCCGCTGGACGCATCCACAAACAAGGGCGCAGACACGCGCGTCAGGTTCAGCTCGATGGCAAGGTCGCGCTCAAAAAAGTCCTTGACCTTTTTGATGGCCAGCTCTGTCTGGCGCAGCGACAGGTGCGAACGGTAAGACGCCGGAATGTAACACTGAGACATAGGATCACCTCAAAAACAATTTCGTTTATTATAACACTTTTTTGAAATCGCTGTCAATGACTTTTGCGCGCGAAACGAAAAAAGCCGATTTGCATTTTGAATGAAAAAAAGCGAATGGTTTTGATAAGAATATTCAAATAACCCTTGACAAATGCAGAAAAACGGCGTATACTTTGAACACCAAAAAACAAAAAGCGAATATTTATGCAAATATGCAGCATGAATATTCAAAAAGAAAGGTGAACAACATGAAAAAAATTCTCGCAATCGTCCTTGCCTGCCTGCTGGTGCTTTGCTGCTTCGCCGGGTGCAAAAAGGACAAAGAAGAAGCTGCCGGCAAACTGGTGATTCTTGAAGAACCGCTGACCACGGAGCCTTATGCCTTTGTGACCAAGCTGGGGAACGACACGCTGATCCAGGCAATCGACGCTGAGCTTGCCAAGCTGGTTGCCGATGGAACCGTGAAGTCGATCTTTGAAAAGTATAATGCGCCGTACATCGCGCCGGAAGAGACGCCCGCCGCAGCCAAGGAAGCGACCGACGATTCGCTGCAGAAGGTGCTGGATGCCGGCAAACTGACCATCGCGACCAGCCCGGATTTTCCGCCGTTTGAAAATCTTGAGGACGGCAAGATCGTTGGCATCGAAGTTGATCTGATGAACATTATCTGTGAAAAGCTCGGCGTTGCGCTTGAGATCCAGAGCATGGACTTTGACGCCATCCTTCCGGGCCTTGCCACCGGCAAGTATGACTTGGGCGTGGCCGGCTTCACCGCGTCGGAGGAACGCAAGGAGAACGCGCTGTTTACCGCGTCGTATTGTTTGGCGGCGATTTCGATCGTCGTTCCTGAAGGCAGCGATATCAAGAGCAAGGCCGACCTGGAAGGCAAAAAGCTTTCCTGCCAGAGCGGTACCACTGCAGAGCTGTATTGCCAGACCAATGGCTATGATTGTGATTCTTTTGCCCAGAATACCGACGCGCAGATGGCGCTGACGACCGGCAAGGTGGACGCCTGGGTTATCGATAACCTGACGGCGATCGAGATGGTCAACGCATTTAACAATGGCACGGCTGTTGCCGACGCTGCCGACGACGCAGCCGACGACGCTGCCGCCGAAGTTGACGCCGCTGCTGCCGAAGCAGTGGACGACGTGACCGCATAACCGTTTGAAATAGACAGGGGTTCGCTGTATCGGCCTTCGATACAGCGAATCTTTCAATACAAGGGATGGACTGCAACGATCCTTTTGAGGAGGAACCGTATGTCTTTTATTGATAAATTCATATACATCTTTGTTGAAAAAGGCTGGTACAAGATGATGCTTGGCGGCTTGAAAAATACCGTGATCATCACGCTCATTGCGTTGGCCATCGGCGTCGCAATCGGCACGGTCATTGCCGTGATCAAGTATTTTTCCGACAGCAACGTGATCGTGCGCGTGCTGGGCTGGGTCTGTGATATCTATGTGACTGTGGTGCGCGGCGTGCTGGTGGTTGTGCTGCTGCTGATCTTTTTCTTCATCATCTTTGCCACATCACGCAACGGCGTCATGGTGGCGGCCCTGACCTTCGGCATCAATTCCGGCGCCTATATGGCAGAGCTGATCCGCAGCGGCCTCAACGCCGTGCCGAACGGGCAGATGGAAGCCGGACGCAGCCTGGGCCTGTCCAAGCTGCAGACGATGCGAAAGATTATTTTGCCGCAGGCGATCCGGTACATTTTGCCGGCCATCGGCAACGAGCTGATCGCTCTGCTGAAAGAAACGTCGGTTGCCGGTTATGTTGCGGTTATTGATCTGACGCGCGCGGGCAATCTGGTGCGCAACAATACCTATGACGCGATCGTGCCGCTGACGCTGGTTGCCGCTGTCTATCTGGTCATGGTCATTTTGCTCACCTGGCTGCTGAAACTGTTTGAAAGGATGCTGTCTAATGATAAACGTCGTAAATCTTGAAAAGCACTTCGGCAAAAACCAAGTGCTGCGCGGCATCAATACCGAGATCAACAAAGGCGACGTCGTCTGTGTGATCGGCCCCTCCGGTTCCGGCAAAAGCACCTTTTTGCGCTGCCTGAATATGCTGGAAAAACCGACCGGCGGCCAGATCATCTTTGAGGGCGACGACCTGACCGACAAACACATCGACCTCAACGCCCACCGGCAAAAGATGGGCATGGTCTTTCAGCAGTTCAATCTTTTTCCGCACATGACGATCCTCGGCAACCTGACCGCCGCGCCGGTCATGCTCAAAAAAATGACCAAAGCCCAGGCGCAGGAAAAGGCGCTGGAGCTGCTGACACGTGTCGGTCTGGCGGACCGGGCAAAGGACTATCCCGGACAACTGTCCGGCGGGCAGCAGCAGCGGGTGGCGATCGTGCGCGCGCTGTGCATGGAGCCGGACGTGATGCTCTTTGACGAGCCGACCAGCGCGCTGGACCCGGAAATGGTCGGCGAGGTGCTGGACGTCATGAAAGAACTGGCGCGCGAGGGCATGACGATGGTCGTCGTGACGCACGAAATGGGCTTTGCGCGCGAGGTGTCCAACCGCGTGCTGTTCCTGGACGAAGGCGTCATTGCCGAAGAGGGCACGCCGGACGAGATCTTTAACCACCCGCAGAGCGAACGTCTGCAATCCTTCCTGGCGAAGGTATTATAAGGAGGCGAACGTATGGTCGATTTGAAAGGACGTCATTTTCTCAAGCTGCTGGATTTCACGCCGGACGAGATCACCGCGCTGCTGGACTGCGCGGCAGAGCTGAAGGCGATGAAAAAGAGCGGAACCCCGCACAATTATCACGAGGGCAAAAATGTGGCCCTGATCTTTGAAAAGACGAGTACCCGCACGCGCTGCGCCTTTGAGGTGGCGGCGGCGGACCTCGGGATGCATCCGGTCTATCTGGACCCGAAAAGCTCTCAGATCGGCAAAAAAGAAAGCATTGCCGACACGGCCCGCGTGCTGGGCCGGATGTTTGACGGCATCGAGTACCGCGGCTTTGGGCAGGAGATCGTGGAGGCGCTGGCGGAAAAAAGCGGCGTCGTGGTCTGGAACGGCCTGACCAACGAGTTCCACCCGACCCAGATCCTGGCGGACTTCCTGACCATCCGCGAACACTTCGGCCGCCTGGAGGGCATCAAGCTGGTCTACATGGGCGACGCGCGCTACAACATGGGCAACTCGCTGATGGTGGGCTGCGCCAAGATGGGGATGCACTTTGTGGCCTGCGCGCCGCAGAAATACTTCCCGAACGCCGAGCTTGTGGCCGCCTGTCAGGCGGTTGCGAAAGAGACCGGCGCGGTGTTGGAATTCATCGACGACCCGATGCAGGCGACTGCGGGCGCCGCCGTGATCTATACCGACGTGTGGGTGTCGATGGGCGAACCGGACGACGTGTGGAAAGAGCGCATCGAGGACCTGCTGCCGTATCAGGTCAATGCCGACCTGATGACGAATGCCGGGCCGCAGTGCCGCTTTATGCACTGCTTGCCCGCGTTCCACGACCTGAACACCACCGTGGGGCAGGAGATTCATGAAAAATTCGGTCTGACCGCGATGGAGGTCACCGACGACGTGTTTGAGGGCCCGCAGTCCATCGTCTTTGACGAGGCGGAAAACCGCATGCACACCATCAAGGCCGTGATGGCCATGACGCTGTAAGCCGCCGGGCGGCTTACAGCGAATTCGGAATTATGAATTCGGAAATCGGAATTAAGGTCGCGGGATGACGCGCAGCAAATATAACGCTGTGCCCGCAAAGGAAAAAACATCCAATTGGAATACACTTGATTTTATGCGCTGCGCGCCGTGACTGTAAGATCGGCGCATCTCGGCGCAGCCAAGGCGTCCAGCAATTCCGCATTCCGCATGATCTTATGATAAGGAGTGATCCTTTTGGCATATCTTGTACTCAGCAACGGTATGGCGTTTGAAGGCACGCGCATCGGCGCGCCGGGCAACACTGTCGGCGAACTGGTGTTCACGACGGGCGTGGTCGGCTATCTGGAAACGCTGACCGACCCCAGCTATGCGGGGCAGATCGTGATGCAGACCTTCCCGCTGATCGGAAACTACGGCGTGATCGAAGCCGACTTTGAGGGCGAACCGGCCCTGAAGGGGTATGTGGTGCGCGAGCTGTGCACCACGCCGTCCAATTTCCGCAGCCAGTATGCACTGGACCGCTTTTTGAAAGACCGCGGCATTCCCGGCATTGCGGGGGTCGACACGCGCCGCCTGACGCGCATCCTGCGCTGCGAGGGCGTGATGAACGCGGCCATCTGCGACACGATTCCGGCGGACCTGACGGTCATCCGGTCATATCGCATTGAATCTCCCGTGGCTGCCGTGAGCTGCAAAACGCCGCAGGTTTTCCCGGCAGAGGGCGAAACGAAATATCGCATCACGCTGATCGACTACGGTGAAAAGCGCAACATCGTGCGCTCTTTGCAGCAGCGCGGGTGCGAGGTGACGGTGGTGCCGCACGACACCACGGCCGAAGCCATCCTGCAAAGCGGGGCAGACGGCGTCATGCTTTCCAACGGCCCCGGCGACCCGAAAGACAATGTCTTTGAAATCGAGCAGGTCCGGCGGCTCATCGGGCGCATACCGGTGTTCGGGATCTGCCTTGGCCATCAGCTCGCCGCGCTTGCCCTTGGCGGCAACACGGTCAAGCTGCCTTACGGGCACCGCGGCGCCAACCAGCCGGTGCGCGACTGCAGCGGACACCGCACCTATATCACAACGCAGAACCACGGCTATGCCGTCGCCGCCGACAGTCTGGGCGAGCAGGCGGTCGTGACCTATGTCAATGCAAACGACAACAGTGTGGAGGGTGTGCGGTACCCGTCAAAGCGCTGCTTCACGGTGCAGTTCCACCCGGAGGCCTGCGCCGGCCCCAACGACACCGGCTTTTTGTTTGACCGGTTCCTTGCCATGATCGGAGGTGACAACTGATGCCGAAGGATCTATCCATCCGCAAAGTATTGATGATCGGCTCCGGCCCCATCGTCATCGGACAGGCGGCCGAGTTTGACTACGCGGGCGCCCAGGCCTGCCGCGTGCTGCGCGACGAAGGCATCAACGTCGTGCTGGTCAATTCCAACCCCGCAACCATCATGACCGACAAGCATCTGGCCGACGAAATCTATCTGGAGCCGCTGAACGCCGACACCGTGCGCCGCATCATCCAAAAGGAGCGGCCTGACGGCTTGCTTGCCGGGCTGGGCGGCCAGACGGGCCTGACGATCGCGATGCAGCTTTCCAAGGACGGCACGCTGGATAAATACGGCGTGCGTCTGCTGGGCACCGATGTGGACGCCATCGACAAGGCGGAGGACCGCGAGCTGTTCCGCGACACGATGAAGGCCATCGGGCAGCCGGTGGTGCCCTCTGACGTGACCAGCACGGTGGACGGTGCGCTGCAGATCGCCGACGAGATCGGCTATCCCGTGATCGTGCGCCCGGCCTTTACGCTTGGCGGCACGGGCGGCGGCATTGCAGACACGCCGGACCAGCTGCGTTCCATTGCAAAGACCGGGCTGGACCTTTCACCCATCACCCAGGTCCTGATCGAAAAATGCATCTCCGGCTGGAAGGAGATCGAGTTTGAAACCATGCGCGACAGCGCGGGGAACGTCATCGCCGTCTGTTCCATGGAAAATGTGGACCCCGTGGGCATCCACACCGGCGATTCCATCGTGGTGGCGCCGGCGCTGACGCTGGCGGACAAGGAATTCCAGATGCTGCGCACGGCGGCGCTGCAGATGATCTCTGCCATCGGGATCGTCGGCGGCTGCAACTGCCAGTTTGCCCTGAATCCCGATTCGTTTGAGTACGCCGTGATCGAGGTCAATCCGCGCGTGTCGCGGTCCTCGGCGCTGGCGTCCAAGGCGACGGGTTATCCCATTGCCAAGATCACGACCCGGCTGGCGCTGGGCTATACGCTCGACGAGATCAAAAACGACATTACCGGAAAAACCTGCGCCTGCTTTGAGCCGACTGTGGACTATGTGGTCGTCAAGTTTCCCAAGTGGCCGTTTGACAAGTTTGCCAATTCATCCCGTCTGCTCGGGACCCAGATGAAGGCGACCGGCGAGGTCATGGCCATTGCGCAAAGCTTTGAGGCGGCGCTGATGAAGGCTGTGCGCGGGGCAGAGATTTCGCTGGATACCCTGCAGTGCCCGCCGCTGAACAAAAAAGATGTGCGCGCGCGGCTGCGTGAACAAAACGACCGGCGCATCTTCACCGTCTATGAGGCGCTGAAAGCCGGCGTCACGGTGGATGAGATCTTTGACATCACCAGGATCGACCGCTGGTTCCTGCACCGTATCAGGCACCTGGCCGAATTTGACACGCATCTGGAAACGGACGGCCTTTGCGGCGGCGACTATGCCGAGGCCAAGCGGCTGGGGTACCCCGACAGCGCGATCCGCCGCCTGACCGGGTGTGACGACCTGCCGGGCTGGGACTTTTCCTATAAAATGGTGGACACCTGCGCCGCCGAATTTGACGCGCAAACGCCCTATTTCTATTCCACCACAGACGCGGACTGCGAAGCGCGTGCCTTTGGACGCAGCGGCAAGCCCGTGGTCATGGTGCTCGGGTCCGGCCCCATCCGCATCGGCCAGGGCATCGAGTTTGACTACAGCTCTGTCCACTGCGTGTGGATGCTGCGCGAGATGGGTTATGACGTTGTCATCGTCAACAACAACCCCGAAACCGTTTCGACCGACTATGACACGGCGAACCGCCTGTATTTTGAGCCGCTTTGCCCCGAAGATGTGATGAACATCATCCGGGTGGAGCAGCCCATCGGCGTGGTGGTTGCCTTTGGCGGCCAGACGGCGATCAAGCTGACACAGTTCCTTGACAAAAACGGCATCCGCATCCTCGGCACGTCTGCCGAAAGCATCGATGTTGCCGAAGACCGCAGCCGCTTTGACGCGCTGCTGGAGCAGTTCGGCATCCGCCGGCCAAAGGGCATGGGCGTCAACACGATCGACGAGGCCGTGGCCGCCGCCGAATCGCTGGGGTACCCCGTGCTGCTGCGCCCGTCCTATGTCATCGGCGGGCAGAACATGACGATTTCCCGCAGCAAAGCGCACACCGTCAAATACATGCAGACCATCCTTTCCGGCGGCATCGACAACCCCGTGCTGGTCGACAAGTACATGCCCGGCACCGAGCTGGAGGTGGACGTCATCTCGGACGGGACGGACGTGCTCATCCCCGGCATCATGGAGCACATCGAGCGCGCCGGCATCCATTCCGGCGACTCCATCGCCGTGTATCCGCCGTATAACCTGTCGGACAAGTTCCTCAAAAAAATCTGTGACAGTTCCAAACAACTGGCGCTGGCGCTGGGGACCAAGGGCCTGGTCAACATCCAGTACCTGATCTATGACAACGAGCTGTATGTCATCGAGGTCAATCCGCGCGCGTCGCGAACGGTGCCCTATATCAGCAAGGTGACGAACGTCCCGATGGTGGACCTCGCGTCCAAGGTGATGCTGGGCGCAAAGCTGACCACGCTCGGCTTTGGCACCGGGCTGTATCGCACGCCGCCGTACTGCGCGGTGAAGGTGCCCGTTTTCTCGTTTGAAAAGCTGAACGACGCCAACTCCATTCTGGGGCCGGAGATGAAATCCACCGGCGAGGTGCTTGGTATTGGCCGCACGATGGCGGAAGCACTCTTCAAGGGCCTGACCGCCGCCGGGCTGCGTGTGCCCGCGCCGCAGAACAAGGCCGGCGCCGGCGTGCTGATCAGCGTGGAAGAGAGCGATTATCAGGAGATCATCGCACTGGCAAAACGGTTCTTTGACCTTGGCATGCATCTGTATGCCACCGAGGGCACGGCAAAGTCCATCGCCTCGCTGGGTACGCCTGTCACGACCGTACAAAACGCCGGCGAAAGCGACGAGATCACCACCCTGATGGAGAGCGGAAAGATCAGCTACATCGTCTATACCGGCGCGGTCAAGGACGCGACCGTCGGCGATTACACCAAGCTGCACCGCCGCGCCATGCAGCTTTCGATCCCGTGCCTGACCTCGCTGGATACGGCAAACGCCCTGGCCCAGATCATGGAAAGCCGCTTCAATGTGGAAAACACCGAGCTGGTGGATATCAACGCCATGCGTCCGTGGCGGCAGACCATCCGCTTTGCAAAGATGCAGACCTGCGGCAACGACTATATCTTTATCGAGAATTTTGACAACAAGATCACCTGTCCGGAGTCGCTGTGCATCGACCTGTGCACCCCGCACTACGGCATCGGCGGCGACGGCATCGTGCTGATCGAGCGTTCGGCTGTGGCGGACGCCAAAATGCGTACCTTTAACCGCGACGGCAGCGAGGGCCGCATGGCCGGCAACAACATCCGCTGTGTGGCGAAGTATCTGTTTGACAAGGGCTATGTCCGCAGCGAGTATCTGACGATCGAGACCGGCAGCGGCGTGCATGCGCTGCACCTGTATCTGCGCGACGGCAAGGTGAACTCCGTGGCGGTCGACATGGGCAAAGCCAGCCTGCGTACTGCGGACCTGCCCGCAAATGTGGACAGCGAAACGATGCTGGACTTTCCGCTGCATGTGGACGGGCGGGACTGGCGCGTGACCGGCGTGTCGGTCGGCAACGGGCACTGCGTGACCTTCTGCGACGCCATCGACGCGATCGACCTGGAAAAAACCGGCAGCGCGTTTGAATACGCCGACGTCTTCCCTCAGCGGATCAACACCGAGTTTGTGCGCGTGGTGGATCGGACGAACCTGCGCGTGCGCGTGTGGGAGCGCGGCAACGGCGCCACCCTTGCCTGCGGCACCGGCGCGTGCGCGGCAGTGGTTGCGGCGGTGGAAAACGGTTACTGTGACGCCGGCGCCGACATCGCGGTGCGTCTGCCCGGCGGTGAACTGACCGTAAACTACACCAAAGACCGCGTGCTGCTCACCGGGACGGCCGTGCTGGTGTATGAGGGTGAGTTTGAGTATTGATTTAGCTGTTAGCAGTTAGCTATTAGCAATGAGCCTTCCTCGTCACGGGGAAGGTTTTCTTGTCGGTGTCCGCTCAAGGTCACGGCACATGTAGGCGCCGATCATTGATCGGCGAACGGGTCACCGCTTGCTTCGGTCGATGCTTTTGCTGCACAACCCCTCAATCCCTTGACAACATCCTTTTCCTTTGCTATAATGAAGCCAAGGTAAGCAATTACCAAAAAACAGTAAAGGAGCGAATCTCATGAAAAAACTTGTATCCACCCTTCTTGTTGTTCTGCTTTGCGCGACCTGCTTTGCGGTGGCCATGGTTCCGGCAAGCGCCGACAGCAGCGGTTCCTGCGGCGCAGGCGTGAACTGGACGCTGGACAACCAGGGCAACCTGACCATCACCGGCGCCGGCCCGATGAAGAACTACTCAAGTTCAAACCGTTCTCCGTTCTTTGGCTCCACGGCAATCAAAGACGTCTGGATCGGCGAGGGTGTGACGACCGTTGGCTCGCAGGCCTTTGGAAAATGTTCAAACCTGGTATCGATTCACATCCCGAGCAGTGTGACGAGCATCAACCAGTATGCGTTCTGGTTCTGTGAAAAGCTGGAGCGCCTCAGCGTCGGCCAAAATTGCAAACTCATCGACAGCTATGCGTGCGCAAACTGTACCAGCTTGAAGAGCGTGTCGCTTTGGGCCGGTACGCGGGTCGCCGACAATGCGTTCACGGTGTGTAACCAAATTGAACACGTCTGGTTCTATGGGACCCCGACCGAATGGAACAACCTGAACGTCGGCGCGAACAATACAGGGTTCCGTTCCGTCACCCCAGATTATCAGGTCCAGGTCATATATGTTGCCGATACAGGCGGCTTTGTTGACGGAGACAAGACAAAGGTCATTGCCACTGTCGGCAGGGGTGAGATCATGGAAGTCTCAGCGACTCCGGCGGACGGTTACCGTTTTGTCGGCTGGTACAACGGCGATACCATGGTTTCTGACGCCGCGACTTACGATTTGTTCCCGACCGAAAACCTGACTCTGACCGCGAAATTTGAAAAGGTCGAGCCGATCGTTGAGCCCGCGCCTTATTGCCCGTGGTGCGGCGGCCATCACGACAACGCCGGCCTGATCGAAATGCTGATCGGTTGGTTCCACGGTATTCTGGCGTTGCTGCTTGGCGCGAGATATTGAGCAGTTAGCAGTTAGCAAATTAGAAATGAAGCCTTCCTCATGACGGGGAAGGCTTTTGCTGCAGAATAAAAATTTCAGCGTCGGCTGTCAGAGCGCGGTCCTTCCGCGGAGACACCGTAAGAATGGACACGATCTGCCTCGCGACCGCGATTGCGAATTGAACCCGCCGCCCAATCGGTTCGTCGTCAGTCCTCACGACGGGGAAGGCGGTTTCAGTCCCTCAATCCCTTGACAACATTCTTTCCCTTTGCTATAATGAACCCAAGGTAAGCATTTACCAAAAAACAGTAAAGGAGCGAATCTCATGAAAAAACTTGTATCCATCCTTCTTGCGGTCCTGCTTTGCGCGACCTGCTTTGCGGTGGCCATGGTTCCGGCAAGCGCATATATCGACGGAACCTGCGGCGCAAACGTGAAATGGGCTTATGAGGATGACACCGGTCGGCTGATCATCAGCGGCACCGGTCCGATGACGGACTACACCACCAATTCACCGTTTGCAAACATCTCCGGCCTCAAAACGGTCATCGTGGAGGATGGTGTGACGCACATCGGTATCCGGTCGTTTATGGGCAACAGTCATGTCAAAAGCATCTCTCTGCCCAGCACGGTGAAAACGATCGGTGATTTTGCGTTTGCAGCCTGCACCTCGCTGAACGATGTCTGGCTTTACGGCGGCCTGGAACAGGTCGGCGACAGCGCGTTTTCAAATTGCGGCGCCGTTTCTGAAATCAACTTTATCGGGACCTCGGCACAATGGGACGCCATTACGTTCAAAACCGGGAACAATGTGTTCAAAAGCAAAGAGCGCGTTTACTACAGCGAACTGACCCAGATTGCCGGCCCGGGCGGCTATGTCGGTTATGAAGGCAACGAGACGATCACGAAATCCATTGCCAGCAAAGGCGAGCTGCAGATGGTTTGGGCCACCCCGGCGGACGGCTACCGTTTTGTCGGCTGGTACAGGGACGGCGAACTCTATTCCACCGAGGCAGAGCTGACACTTTTCCCGACCGAAAACATGACCCTGACCGCGAAGTTTGAAAAGATCGAGCCGACCGTTGAGCCGGCGCCCTATTGCCCGTGGTGCGGCGGCCATCATGACAACGCCGGCCTGATCGAAATGGTCATCGGCTGGTTCCACGGCATTCTGGCCATGCTGCTTGGCGCGAGATATTGAGCAGTTAGCAGTTAGCTGTTAGCAAATTAGAAATTAGCCTTCCTCATGACGGGGAAGGCTTTTGCTGTAGAATAAAACTTTCAGCGGCGGCTGTCAGAGCGTGGTCCTTCCGCAGAGATACCGTAAGAATGAACACGATCTGTCCCGCGACCGCAATTGCGCCCCGATCGTTTGCGATCAATTGCGAATTGAAAATTGCGAATTGAAACCCGCCGCCCAACCCGATTTGCTGTCGGTCAGGCGGCGGTTGCCTTGTGTTATTCTGTCGCGGGTTCGGCGGGGTCGTCCTTATGCCGCATGATGACGAATTTGTTCATCGGGAAGATGATGAGCATTGCCACCAGCATCGAGATGCCCTTCGGCACCCACTCGATCAAAAGCTGAACGTCGGTCAGGCCGCTGATCCATTTGGTCAGGACGGTGACCATCCACGTCTTGAGGCAGATGACCGACAGGGCAAGCACAGTATACATCAGCGCACTGGCAAGCATGTTGTTGTTGGCCTTGAAGGTCGTCTTGCGGTTCACGAGGAACGACACGATCTCTGCAAGGACCGCCGAAGCGAAAAACGCGATGAACGCGCCGCGGCACAGCTCGTTTTTCTGTGTATAGTGAAACACAAAGAAATCAAAGTCCTGCGGGAACCGGCTCGGCAGCAGCCGCATCAGAATGAAAAACGAAACCGTTTCGGTGATGCCGGCGCCGGCCGCGACGATGACAAACTTGATGAACTGCCACACGGTCTGATGCTGCGCAGTGAAGGCAGCGTCTTTTTTGTTCTCGTCCATGGCGGCTCCTTATTGACCGTTGCTCCACTGCAGCAGTTGGTCGGCCAGGGCGTGATATTCGTTTTCGTCCACGATCTCCACGTCGTTATAGCACTTCATGCCGGTGCCGGAGGGCAGCAGCTTGCCGATGATGACGTTCTCTTTCAAACCGAGCAGCGGGTCGACCTTGCCCTTGATGGCGGCGTCGGTCAGCACGCGGGTCGTCTCCTGGAACGACGCGGCAGACAGGAAGCTGTCGGTGGCCAGCGACGCCTTGGTGATGCCCATGAGGATGGGGGAGGCGACGGCTTCGCGCAGGTCGGTCTCGCCGGCGGCGATGCGTGCGCGGATGGCCGCGTTCGCGTCCTGGAACTCTTTCTTTTCCACCACGGACCACTCCAGGAAATCGGTGTCGCCCGGGTCTTCGATCTTGACCTTGCGCATCATCTGGCGCGCAATGACCTCGATGTGCTTGTCGTTGATGTCAACGCCCTGGGTACGGTAAGTCTGCTGCACCTGGCTGATCAGGTGATCGTGCACGGCGCTGACGCCCATGACGTTCAGAATGTCGCGCAGGTCGATGGAACCTTCGGTCAAGGTCTCGCCCTTCTTGATGAACTGGCCTTCTGTTACGCGGGGACGTGCGCCAAAGGTCAGGAAGTATTCCTTGCGTTCGCCCGTTTCTTCGTTGGTCAAAACGATGTGCGGGTTCTTTTTGATCGTCTCAAACGAAACCACGCCGTCGATCTCTGCCAGAAGGGCCAGCGTCTTGGGCTTGCGCGCTTCAAACAATTCTTCCACGCGCGGCAGACCCTGGGTGATGTCGGAACCGGAGGCGACGCCGCCGGTGTGGAAGGTTCGCATGGTGAGCTGGGTACCCGGTTCACCGATGGACTGGGCGGCAATGATGCCCACCGCTTCACCGATGGTGACGGGGATGCCCGTGGCCAGGTTGGAGCCGTAGCACTTGATGCAGGCGCCGTGGTCGGAGTTGCAGGTCAGCAGCGAACGGATGGTGATGTGACGCAGCGGCTCGGCCTCCTCTTTCGGGGTACCGGCGGCAACGGCGGCTTCATAGCGCGCGTTGAGATATTTGCTGATGAATTCGGCTTCCTTTTCGGTCAGCATGTGCTCGTTGTCTGCGATGACCTCGCCGGTTTCATCGTTCACCAGCGGGTGCAGCAGATAGCGGCCGGTCAGGCGCTCGGTCAGCGGTTCAAGCACGCGGTTGCCATCCATGATGTCGTGGACTTCCAGACCCTCGGTGCAGCCGCAGTCCTCTTCACGGATGATGACCTCCTGCGAAACGTCCACCAGGCGGCGGGTCAGATAACCCGAGTCGGCGGTACGAAGCGCGGTGTCGGCCAAGCCTTTGCGCGCGCCGCGGGAAGAGATGAAGTATTCCTGCACGTTCAGACCTTCACGGTAGTTTGCGCGGATGGGCACCTCGATCGTTTCACCGGAGGTGTTTGCAATCAGGCCGCGCATACCGGCCAACTGACGCAGCTGACTTTCAGAGCCGCGGGCGCCGGAATCCAGCATCATATAGATGGGGTTGAACTTGTCAAAGCTGCCGGTCAGGGCGCCGGCAACACGGCTGGTGCAGACGTCCCATGCCTTGATGACCTGACGGTAACGGTCGGCGTTTGAAAGCAGACCGCGGTTGTATTTGCGGTTGATTTCGTCCACGATCTTTTCCGTTTCGGCCAGAATGGTTTTCTTTTCCGCCGGGATGGTCGCGTCGATAACGGCGACTGTGATACCGCTGCGGGTGGAGTATTTGTAACCCTGGTTTTTGATGTCGTCCAGCACGCGGGCGGTGATGGCGGTGCCGTGCACGTTGATGCACTTGTCGATGATTTTGCCCAGCATCTTTTTGTTGACCAGGCCCTCAACCTCCAGACGGAAGGCGTTTTCCGGGTCGGAGCGGTCGATGAAACCAAGGTCCTGCGGGATCGGCGCGTTAAAGATGATCTTGCCCAGCGTGGTCTCGATGAGCTTGGACACCTGCTTGCCGTCGATCGTTTTGGTCATGCGGACCTTGATGTGGGCGTGCAGGTCGATGACCTTTTCGTCATACGCCATCTGCGCTTCGTTGACGTCATAAAAGGCTTTGCCTTCGCCCTTGGCGCCGGGCTTTTCCAGCGTCAGATAATAGGAGCCGAGGACCATGTCCTGCGTCGGCACGGTGACAGGTTTGCCGTCTGACGGCTTGAGCAGGTTGCCGGAAGAGAGCATCAGGAAGCGGGCCTCTGCCTGCGCCTCTGCAGACAGGGGCACATGGACCGCCATCTGGTCGCCGTCAAAGTCGGCGTTGAACGCGGTGCAGACCAGCGGGTGCAGCTTGATGGCCTTGCCTTCCACCAGGACCGGCTCAAACGCCTGGATACCCAGACGGTGCAGGGTCGGCGCGCGGTTCAGCATGACCGGGTGATCTTTGATGACGATTTCCAGCGCATCCCAGACGCATTTTTCCTGGCGGTCCACGGTTTTGCGCGCGGTTTTGATATGGGTCGCAACGCCGGTCTCGACCAGGCGTTTCATGACAAAGGGTTTGAACAGCTCCAGCGCCATTTCCTTCGGCAGACCGCACTGATAAATTTTCAGCTCCGGACCGACCACGATGACCGAACGGCCGGAATAGTCCACGCGCTTGCCCAGCAGGTTCTGACGGAAACGGCCCTGCTTGCCCTTGAGCATATCAGACAGCGATTTGAGCGGGCGGTTGTTGGGGCCGGTGACCGGGCGGCCGCGGCGGCCGTTGTCGATCAGGGCGTCCACAGATTCCTGCAGCATGCGCTTTTCGTTGCGGATGATGATGCTGGGGGCGCCCAGCTCCAGCAGCTTTTTCAGGCGGTTGTTGCGGTTGATGACGCGGCGATACAGGTCGTTGAGGTCGCTGGTGGCAAACCGGCCGCCGTCCAACTGCACCATGGGGCGGATATCCGGCGGAATGACCGGCACCACGTCAAGGATCATCCATTCCGGGCGGTTGCCGGAATGCTTAAAGGCCTCCACAACCTCCAGCCGCTTGAGCAGGCGCTGCTTCTTTTGCCCGCTGGCTGTTTCCAGCGCTTCGCGCAGCTCGGCGGCCAGGGCGTCCACGTCGATCTCGCACAGCAGCTCTTTGATGGCTTCCGCACCCATGCCGACCTTGAACTCTTCGTCGTCATAGTAGTATTCCTTGATGTCCTCATACTGCTTTTCGGTGATGGTCTGGCACTTTTTCACATTCGGCACAGTGCCCGGATTGATGACGACATACGACGCGAAATACAGCACGCGCTCCAGGTCACGGGGCGACATGTCCAGCATCAGGCCGATGCGGGACGGAATGCCCTTGAAATACCAGATGTGCGATACGGGCGTGGCCAGCTCGATGTGGCCCATCCGCTCGCGGCGCACCTTGGCCTTGGTGATCTCCACGCCGCAGCGTTCACAGATCTTGCCCTTGTGGCGGATGCGCTTATAGCGGCCGCAATGGCACTCCCAGTCCTTCAGGGGTCCAAAGATTTTTTCGCAAAACAGGCCGTCGCTTTCCGGCTTCAGGGTGCGATAGTTGATGGTTTCCGGCTTTGTGACTTCGCCGTAGGACCATTCCCGGATCTGTTCCGGTGAAGCAAGCCCGATCTTGATCGATTCAAATGTGATATTGTTGCTATCCATAATAATTGAAGTCAGCCCTTTCCTTGAAGATGTTGATGGATTCAGATCTCATCGTCGGGCACAAACCCGGAAGAGAAGCCTGCGTCGTTGATGGTCGGGTTGATTTCGTTGAAAAATGCGTTGAAGTCGATGTCTTCGTCCGCGTCGTCTTCTTCCTCTTCCTCGTCGCCGGCGTCAAATACATCGTCCGCATCCTCGTCAAAGTCTTCGTCGTTCAGGTCTTCATCGTCGTCCAGCGCGTCGTCGTCTTCGTCAAAGCTGACGTCCACATCGTCGCGGTGATGCAGCGGGTACCGGTGGAGCGTGACGCCCTCGTCGCTGTCGATGTTTTGCTTCAGATCGATTTCGCCGCCTTCGCTGTCAAGCACCTTGATGTCCAGCGCCAGCGACTGCAGCTCTTTGATCAGGACCTTGAAGGATTCCGGCACGCCGGCCTTCGGCACGTTTTCACCGTTGACAATGGCCTCATAGGTCTTGACACGGCCGACCACGTCGTCAGATTTCACGGTCAGAATCTCCTGCAGGGTATAGGCTGCGCCGTAAGCTTCCAGCGCCCACACTTCCATTTCGCCGAAACGCTGGCCGCCGAACTGCGCTTTACCGCCGAGCGGCTGCTGCGTGACCAGAGAGTAGGGGCCGGTGGAACGCGCGTGCATCTTGTCGTCGACCAGATGGTGCAGCTTCAGGAAGTACATGATGCCGACGGTGACTTCGTTGTCAAACTTTTCACCGGTGCGGCCGTCGGTCAAAACGGATTTGCCCGTTTCCGACAGGCCGGCCATGCGCAGCGCTTCGCGGATATCATCCTCGTGCGCGCCGTCAAAGACGGGGGTCATGATCTTCCAGCCCAGCTCGCGGCAGGCAAAGCCCAGATGGACCTCAAGCACCTGGCCGATGTTCATACGCGACGGAACGCCCAGGGGGTTCAGCACGATGTCCAGCGGGGTGCCGTCTTCCATGAACGGCATATCTTCCTGCGGCAAAACGCGGGACACAACACCCTTGTTGCCGTGGCGGCCGGCCATCTTGTCGCCCACCTGCAGCTTGCGCTTCTGGGCGATGTAGCAGCGCACCACCTTGTTGACGCCCGGGTTCAGCTCGTCGCTGTTTTCGCGGGTGAATTCCTCCACCTTGACCACGATGCCGTATTCGCCGTGCGGCACGCGCAGCGAGGTGTCGCGGACCTCACGGGCCTTCTCGCCAAAGATGGCGCGCAGCAGACGCTCTTCCGCCGTCAGCTCGGTTTCACCCTTCGGGGTGACCTTGCCGACCAGAATGTCGCCGGAGTGGACCTCGGCGCCCACGCGGATGATGCCGCGCTCGTCCAGATCCTTCAGCGCGTCGCCCACGTTTGGAATGTCGTTGGTGATCTCTTCGGGACCCAGCTTGGTGTCGCGGGCCTCAAGCTCATATTTTTCGATGTGGATGGAAGTATAGATGTCGTCGCGCACCAGCTTTTCGTTGATGAGCACGGCGTCTTCATAGTTGTAACCCTCCCAGGTCATGAAGCCGATCAGGGCGTTGCGGCCCAGGCTCATTTCACCGTGGTGGGTGGCGGGGCCGTCGGCAATGACCTGATTTTCTTCCACACGGTCGCCGACCGAAACCACCGGCTTCTGGTTGATGCAGGTGCCCTGGTTGGAGCGCATGAATTTGATCAGGTGATAGCTTTCCAGCTCGTTGCCTTCGCTGAGGATGTCGATGCGGTCTGCGCTGACATAGGTGACCACGCCGGCCTTTTTGGCCAGAACGCAGACGCCGGAGTCGGTGGCCGCCTTGTATTCCATACCGGTGCCGACCATCGGGGAATCACAGGTGAGCAGGGGCACGGCCTGCCGCTGCATGTTGGAGCCCATCAGGGCGCGGTTGGCGTCGTCATTTTCCAGGAAGGGGATCAGCGCGGTTGCGACCGAAACAACCATCTTGGGCGACACGTCCATATAATCGACGCGTGACGGCTCGATTTCAAGGAATTCGTCACGGTGGCGGGCATTGACCTTTTTGCGCAGGAAGCGTCCGTTTTCGTCCAGCGGTTCGTTCGCCTGGGCCACGGTATATTCGTCTTCCACGTCGGCGGTCATGTATTCATAGGTGTCCAGCACCACGCCGGTCTCTTTGTCCACCGGGCGGAACGGTGCTTCGATGAAGCCGTATTGGTTGATGCGCGCAAATGTTGCCAGGTAGGAGATCAGACCGATGTTGGGACCTTCGGGCGTCTCGATCGGGCACATGCGGCCATAGTGGGAATAGTGCACGTCGCGCACGTCAAAGCCCGCGCGGTCACGCGACAGACCGCCGGGACCCAGGGCCGACAGACGGCGCTTGTGCGTCAGTTCGGCCAGCGGGTTGTTTTGATCCATGAACTGAGACAGCGGCGAAGAACCGAAGAATTCGCGCACCGCCGCGATCACGGGACGGGTGTTGATCAGTGCCTGCGGCGTCACCTTTTCAGGCTCCTGCGCCTGCAGGGTCATGCGTTCCTTGACCACGCGCTCCATGCGGGCAAAGCCCACGCGGAACTGATTTTGCAGCAGCTCGCCCACCGAACGGATGCGGCGGTTGCCCAGGTGGTCGATGTCATCCGGGCTGCCCACGCCGGAGGCCAGGCAGTTCAGATAGCTGATGGAGGCATAGATGTCGGGGATGGTGATGTGCTTCGGGATCAGCTCGTCACACTTGCCGGCAAGGTAGGCCAGCGCGTCGTCTTTTTCCATGCCCTCGATCTCGCGCATCACGTCCAGCAGCACGGGGAAAGACACGTTTTCGTTGATGCCGATCTCTTCCAGCTCTTCCCCGGTGAACTGCGGCAGATAGGGCTTGCAGTCCACCATCTGGTTGGAGATGATCTTGACCGGGCGTTCCTGCCCTTCCACGGTCACATAGGCGACCTTGACGCCGGCCTGCTGAATGGCAAACGCCTTTTCTTTGGTGATCAGCTCGCCTTCTTCGGCCAGCAGCTCGCCGGTCTGTTCGTCAATGATCGGTTCTGCCAGGCGGAAGCCGCGGATGCGGTCTGCGATGGACAGCTTTTTGTTGTATTTGTAACGGCCCACGCGCGACAGGTCATAGCGGTGGTCGTCAAAGAACAGGCCCTCCAGGTGGCTCTGGGCGCTGGCCAGCGTCGGCGGCTCGCCGGGACGCAGCTTTTTATAGACCTCGATCAGCGCTTCTTCGGCGTTCTGGGTGCCGTCTTTTTCCAGCGTTGCTTCGATGCGGTCGTCCTCACCGAAGAATTCGCGGATGTCGTTGTTGCTTGACAGGCCCAGCGCGCGGATGAACGTCGTGATGGGGATCTTGCGGTTCTTGTCGATGCGGACAAAGAACAGGTCGTTCTGGTCCGTTTCATATTCCAGCCAGGCGCCGCGGTTTGGAATGATCGTGGTCGTGAACAGCTTTTTGCCCGTGACGTTGTGGGTCATGCCGTAATACACGCCGGGGGAGCGGACCAACTGCGACACGATGACGCGCTCGGCGCCGTTGATGATGAAGGTGCCGCTGTCGGTCATGAGCGGAAAATCGCCCATATAGACCTCGCTCTCTTTGACCTCGCCCGTTTCACGGTTATACAGCCGCGCGGTCACGCGCATCGGCGCGGAATAAGACACGTCGCGCTCCTTGCATTCACGCACGCTGTACTTTGCCTTTTTCTCCATGCGGTAATCCACGAAGGAGAGCACAAGGTTGCCCGAATAATCGGTGATGTCGGCAACGTCGCGCAGGACCTCTTTCAATCCGACGTCAAGGAACCATTGATAGGAATCCTTCTGCACCTGGATGAGGTTGGGCATCGGCATGACTTCTTCGATCTTGCCAAAGCTTTTTCTGGTGGTGGTGCCAAGCTTCACTTCGGTTACGTTCACCATCTGGCTGATCACTCCTATTATTCAAATTTGCCGCGGCCGCGAAATCTTCAACAGAAATTTTCATTTTCCTCTTGACATTTTGCAGCACAAATGATAATATGCTTATAGAGGGAATGTCCCCTCAGGCATAAAATCACATCATAGGTTCTGATAGTTTATCACAAGCCCTGACTGTTTGTCAAGGGCTTTTTCTAAAAAAGATGAAAAACTCCGCACTTTTTGCGGAGTTTTCTTCATTTTCATTCGATTTCAGAATTTTAAACGTGCGTTTCGGTACGCGCCGCACCGCAGTGGCCCCAGACCACGACGCGCCGCCGCCCATCCCGCCGGGCGATGGACAGGCGGAATTTCATTCGATTTTAGAAAGAAACGCGAGGAACGGTGGATGAAATGTGAGATGAGCGGTTAGCGGTTAGCTGTTAGCGGTTCGTACGCGGGAAACAGATGCGCTGCGGTGAGCGACGCCCCGCCAATATAACGGCGTCGGGGGAGGTGGCGCGCAGCGACGGAGCGGGCGGAGCGCAGCGACCGGCGTGCAACAAAGCAAGCCGCCCCGAAGGAGCGGCTGAAAAACTGCAGTTATGCTCAAATTATAGAATTCCGCCGCTGCCGTCACCCATCAAGTTGACTTCGCTGGTGCCGAGATAAGCGCAGCTTGTAATTTGTCCATTGTTTACACCGGCAATCCCTCCGGGAGACCGACCCCATCCTCCACTGGCTGAAACCGTTCCGGTTGCGGTACAATCTGAAATCAAGCCGTTATTATATCCACAGATTCCGCCAGCACAAGAGTGACCGTGGTAAGTATTCGTAACAGATACATTTACACTTGATTCGCAGGAAATGATTTTTCCGCTTGACTCATTGATTCCCACAACACCGCCGCCTTGCTCGGAATAATTACCAGCATTGCCAGTGCTGATACTGACCGAACCGCTTGCAGTACAATTTGAAATCAACCCATAATTATCTGCAACAATCACCCCACTATGTATCGCATAATTTGATGTTGACCCTGATGCGTTGCAATTCGTGATTTTTCCGTAGTTATAGGTACAAATAATCGCACTGTTTTCTGCATTCACGTTGCACTTTTCAAAGTTCAGATTCTTGACCTGCCCTTTTGTACCGATGTATTGGAACAGCGCCGCCGTGCCGGCAATGCAGGAAATGGTCTTCCCGTTGCCGTCATACACACCGTTGAACGGGTTGTCTTCCGTGAAGAACCCGCCGACAGCCTCATATTCAAAATCCAGGTCCTTCGTCTGGATGAAGCTCGCGTTCGGGTAGCGAATGATCTGGCCAAGCTGCGCGGGCGTCGCGATCTGGAACGGATTCTTTTTGGACCCGTCGCCGCCGGCGAAATAGTTCTTTCTCAGGAACGTGAGCGGGTCTGACTTGGAAACGGTTTTGCCGATCAGAACATTCGCGGTATAGGTGCCGTTCGGCACCAGCTTGTTTTTGTTGTTTCTGCCGTTCCACGACAGCGTGACGGTCTTGTTTTTGGCAAGCTTTGTCAGCGTGGTCTTATAGACGGTCTCGTCCGCCGCGTCGGTGATATAGACGACCGCTTCAATGGCGGTCAAAGCCGATCTCTGATCGGCACTACAGGGTGCATCCGTTCGCCAATCGATGATTGGCGCCTACGGTGGCGGTGATTTGGGTAGTCGCTGCTTTGTCTTCGTCGCTGCGCGACAACGCCCTCTCCGTCGCTTCGCGCCACCTCTCCCGATCTCGGGAGAGGCCAACCCTTGCCTCCACCGCCGTGTGAAATTGGCGGCGCATCACCTGCGGTTGCCGAGCCGTGCGGCGCGTACCAAAGAATAACAACAAAAAGCCGCGGGGGATACGTTCCCATTTCGGAACCGCTCCCCCGCGCTAACTGCTAACCGCTAATCGCTAACAGCTCGTTTTTTAGAAATGCTTCTTGATTTCGTACAGGTCGATGCAGCCGACGGGGCAGGCCTCGTGGCACTTGCCGCAGCCGATGCACTTGTCATAGTCCACCCTGGCGCAGAAGTTTTCCACCTTGACGGCCTCCACGGGGCAGACCTTCTGGCACTTCATGCAGCCGATGCAGCCGGCCTTGCACTGCTTGCGCGTGGCCGCGCCCTTGTCGTGGTTTTTGCACAGCACCGCGGCCTTGACCGTGTCCAGCGGGAACAGGTCGATCAGGTGGCGCGGGCAGGTCCGGATGCACATTTTGCACGCGCGGCAGCGGTCGGGATTGATGCGCGCCACGCCGTCGCAGATGAAGATCGCGTCATAGGGGCAGACCTCCACGCAGTCGCCAAAACCGATGCACCCGTGCACGCAGGCCTTGGGCCCGCCGAAAAGCTGGGTGGCGATCTTGCAGGAATGCACGCCGCTGTAATCCAGCTTGTCTTCCACATTGCAGGTGTTGCCGCAGCACATCACGGCCGCAACCTGCGGGGTGACGGCGCCGGCCTCTTTGCCCAGAATCTTTGCCACCTGCTGTGCCACGTCGTTGCCGCCGGGCGTGCAGCGGTTGCATTCGTCGGTCTCACCCTTGGAGAGCGCCGATGCGTACCCGTCGCAGCCGGAAAAGCCGCACGCGCCGCAGTTGGCCCCGGGCAGACATTCCCGGATGGCCTCGGCCGTTTCATCCTTCGGCACGGCAAACACGATCGACGCGACCGCAAGGCCCAGGCCCGCGATCAGTCCGATGGCCGCGACCAGCACGACCGGGATCAGAATTCCACTCATCGTTTCGCCCTCCTTATCCGAAAATGCCGTCAACGATCCCCGTGAAGCCGAGGAACGACACGGACACCAGCGACGCTGCCACCAGCGTGATGGGCAGCCCGCGCATGAATTTCGGCACGTCGCAGGATTCCATGCGCTCACGCACGCCGGCAAACATGATCATGGCCAGCATAAAGCCGACGCCCGCGCCGACGGAGTTGAACATGGACTGTGCAAAGTGATAATCCTTTTGGACGTTCAGCAGCACCACGCCCAGCACGGCGCAGTTGGTCGTGATCAGCGGCAGATAGATGCCCAGGGCGCTGTAGAGCGCGGGGATGTACTTTTTCAGGATGATCTCAACAAGCTGCACCAGCGCGGCGATGACCAGAATGAAGACGATCGTCTGCAGGTATGCCAGGTCTTTTTTGACCAGCAGCAGGTTGATGGGATAGGTCACGGCGGTGGCCAGCGCCATGACAAAGATGACGGCCGCGCTCATGCCCACGGCGGTGTTCAGCTTTTTCGACACGCCGAGGAACGGGCAGATGCCGAGGAACTTGGCCAGCACAAAGTTTTCGGTCAGGATGGCGGTCAAAAGGATGCCAAGCAGTTCTTTGGTCATGACGGACGCACCTCCTTGTTCACGGGTTCAGTCACGGCTTCGGTGACGGGTTCGGTCAGCGTTTCGGTGTTTGCTTCAGCGCGGCGCTTTGCCGCAGTATCGGCCTTTGCTTTGTGCAGCGGTTCAGATGCCGGCGCGGTCAGCGGTTCGGTTCGGCCGTCGTTGTGCAGCTTGCAGACCGTGGCCATGGGGCAGGCCTCGCAGCCGCGCAGCTCTGCACGGGGTTTGCCGCGGCTTTCCGCGATCCGGTTGACGGTTGCCATCAGGATACCGAACACAAAGAAGCCGCCCGGCGGCAGGATGAAGACCAGCATGGGGTGCGCGGACAGGCCGGGAATCTCTGCGCCGTAAAAGCTGCCGGCGCCGAGCACTTCGCGTACGGTGCTCATCAGGAACAGCGCCGCCGTGAAGCCGACGCCCATGCCGAGGCCGTCCACGGCAGAGGCCAGCACCGGATTTTTGCCCGCAAAGGCTTCGGCGCGGCCCAGGATGATGCAGTTGACCACGATCAGCGGCAGATAGACGCCGAGCTGTTTGTCGAGGTCCGGCGTGAAGGCCTTGACCAGCATCTGCACGATCGTCACGAACGAGGCAATGACCACGATGTAGGCCGGGATGCGGACCTTGGAGGGGATGACCTTGCGCAGAGCCGAGATCACGACGTTGGAGCAGATCAAAACGATGGACGCCGCAAGGCCCATGCCGACGGCAGATTCCACCGACGTGGTGGTGGCCAGGGTGGGGCAGGTGCCCAGCACCAGGCGCAGCACCGGGTTTTCGATCACGATGCCCTTGCTGAATTCTTTAAAGAGCGATTTTTTCTCAGCCATTGCTGTCACCTCCCGTCAGTGCGTCGGGCAGTTGAACGCCCGTCAGCGCAGTGAATGCCTGATTTGCTTCGTTGACCGCCGTGACCACCGCGGTGGACGTGATGGTGGCGGAGGTGATGGCCTGCAGGTTCTGGCCGTCGTTGGAATATTTGTTGACCTTGAGTTCGCCGCACTTGCCGGTGAAGCGCTGCCAGAAGTCCTCTTTGGTACTGTTCTGACCCAGACCCGGGGTTTCGTCGCTGGCGCTGAGCACCTTGAAGCCGACGATCGTACCGTTCAGGTCATAGCCGACCATGATCTTGACGTCGCCGCCGTAGCCCTTGGCGGAATTGGTGAAGATGTAGCCGACGGTGTTGCCGTCTGTGTCTTTGCCCTCGTTATAGGTCAGGCCGGTTTCCGGTTCCACGGCGTCGTCGGTATAAGTTTCAACCTTCACGCCGTCCACCTCGGGCAGCACGTCTTTGCGGCTGACGATGGCGTTCTGCACGTCGTTGTCTGCGATCTTTTCCGCAGTGGCGCGGTTGGTCAGGGCCAACAGGACCGTGGCGATTAGACAGATCAGGAACAGCGCCAGCGTCGGGATCAGAATGTCTTTCGGATTCATCTTTTTCATGCCTTTGCCGCCTCCTGTTCTTTGGATTCTTTTTTCGGCTTTTCATACCCGAACGGCTTCGGCGTCGTCAGACGCTCGATGTGCGGGACCAGAATGTTCATCAGGATGATGGAGAACGACACGCCCTCCGGCAGGGAACCGAACAGGCGGATCACCGCTGTGATGACGCCGCACCCGATGCCGAAGATCAGCCGCCCTTTGGCGCCCAGCGGCGAGGTGGTGTAGTCGGTCGCCATGAAGAACGCGCCCAGCAGCAGGCCGCCGCCCAGCAGCTCATAGCAAAGAAACTGCCAGTTGCCCTTGCCGGCGATCAGCATGATGACGGCAACGGTACCGATGAAAGAAAACGGAATGATGGGGGAGATCACGCGGCGCAGCAGCAGATAGAGGCCGCCCGCCAGCAGTGCGATGGCGCACACCTCGCCCATGGAGCCGCCGTGCACGCCCAGCAGCATCTCGCGCAGCGAGGGCAATCCTTCGGCCGACGCAAAGTCGCGCCAGCTTTGGTTCAACGTCGCCATCGGGGTGGCGCCTGTCACGGCGTCGGTGATATAGTGCGGTGCGGCGGGGAATTCTGCCCGGACCCAGTTTGCCATCTGCGCGGGGAACGAGAACATCAGGATGATGCGCGCCGTGATGGCCGGGTTGACAAAGTTCTGGCCGATGCCGCCGAACATCTGTTTGACAATGACGATGGCGATCACAGAGCCGATCGCCGCCATCCACAGCGGCAGCGACGCCGGCAGGTTCAGCGCAAGGATCAGGCCCGTCACCACGGCAGACAGGTCGCCGATGGTGTTGTCTCGCTTCATGACCAGGCGTGAAAGATATTCGGCCGCCACAGCCGTGGCAACGGTGGTTGCCGCCAGCACCAGCGCGCGCAGCCCGAAATAGACGGCGCTCATCGCCAGCGCCGGTACCAGCGCGATGATGACGTCCAGCATGATGCCGGATGTGGTCTCTGCCGAGCGGACGTGCGGCGACGCGCTGACAGTCAGTCGTTTTGCACTCATTTGGAGCCCTCCTCTCTGAGCACCTGCTTTGCCAGGCGCATATACTGCACCAGCGGCCGGCCGGACGGGCACGCCCAGGCGCAGGACCCGCACTCCATGCAGACCATGGCGTTGTGCAGCTTCAGGCCGTCCACGTCTTTGATGCGGGCCTCTCGCTCGATCAATGTCGGCATCAGGCTCATCGGGCAGACCTCCACGCAGCGGCCGCAGCGGATGCATGCGCGCTCGCGCTTGACGGCGGGGGCCCCTTCGGCAAAGGCAAGGATGGCGTTGTTTTGTTTGCAGATGGGCGACTGGGTGTCGCAGACGGCAAGGCCCATCATCGGGCCGCCCAGGATGATCTTGCGCGGGTCGGTTTTGAAGCCGCCGCAATAATCAATGATGTCCTGGATATTGGTGCCGATGGGTACGCGCAGGTTGTTCGGGTGTTCAATGGCGCTGCCGTCCACCGTGATGGAGCGGCTGACCAGCGGTTTCCCCGTGCGCAGGTACCGGGCCACAAAGGCGACGGACCCGACGTTCATCACCACGCAGCCCACGTCGGCGGGCAGCTTTCCGGGCGGCACGCGGCGCCCCGTGGCAGACAGCACCATCATCTTTTCCGCACCCTGCGGGTACTTTGATTTCAGCACCATCAGCTTGACCTCGTCGCCGCGGTCGTTGTCCATGTCCGCAACCTCTTTCATGCGTTTGAAGGCGCGGGGCTTGTTGTCTTCGATGGCGATGACCACGTTTTTGAAGCCGAACAGCCTTTGCAGCGTATAGACGCCCTCCATGATGTCGCGCGTATTTTCGATGATCTCGCGATAGTCCACGGTGATGTACGGCTCACACTCCGCGGCGTTGACCACCAGCGTGTCCACGTGTTTGTCGGGCGGAATGCTCAGCTTGACATGCGTCGGAAAGCCCGCGCCGCCAAGGCCCACCAGGCCCGACGCGCGCACCGCCGTGCACAGGTCCTTGACCGTTTCCACCTTTGGCGGTTCCAGGCCGTCAAACAGGCGCATTTCGCCGTCGGATTCGATGGTGACGCCCTTGGTGATCAGGCCGTTTGCCAGCTTGACGTCGCCCACAGCCTTGACCGTGCCGGACACGGTGGCGTGGATGGGCGCGCTGACAAATTTGTCGCTGTCGCCGATCACCTGACCGACCGCAACGGTGTCGCCCACCTTGACCGTGGGCACGCAGGGCGCGCCGATGTGCTGCTGCATGGGCAGCACCACCCGCTGCGGGATCGGCATACGCTCCACGGGCGTTTCCGCCGTGTTTTTGTTGTGCTTGACGCCCACGCCGCCGCGCCCTTTGGCGGCAGCGTGCAAGACGCCGTCGATGTGTTTGCTCATTCCTTCAACCCCCAACTTAAATGTTAGATGTTCGTTTTTAGATGTTAGACGGACGTCGCGGGGAAGGCCCGCGATACGATTTATGCCTGACCCGCGCAGTGAAGTTGCCGCAGCGGGGATGTGGGTGATTTTGTTGTGCCGGCGGCGGGAAGGCGGAGGATTAGAATGGCTGCCTTCCGGGCGTTGTCGATTGATCTTTGATCGCTGCAGAATGCACGCGCTTCAGTTTGCTGAGCTTCATCTGTCCGACGACGGTCAGCGCCAGGCCGAGCACGAAAAGCACCGCGATAACGAACGGAAGAAGCTTGATGAAAAATTCGCGCCGGGAGGGGTTGCCATCGGTTGTGTCTTCATAGGCAGCCGGCGATTCGATCACGGCGTTGTAATGCATGGCGGCGAACGTCAACGGCTCGTTATAATCACCGATGGAAATATTGTTCCACTGTGCTTCGGTGCCTGTGTAATAAACGTCAGTCAGGCTGCTGCAACCGAAAAACGCATCATCGCCTATGCTCGTCACGCTGTCCGGGATCGTCACGCTTGTCAGGCTCCTGCAACCGAAAAAAGCATAATTGTCGATGCTCGTCACGCTGTCCGGGATCGTCACGCTCGTCAGGCTGCTGCAAAAGGCAAACGCCCAATCGCCTATGCTCGTCACGCTGTCCGGAATCGTCACGCTCGTCAGACCGCTGCAACCGAAAAACGCATCATCGCCGATGCTCGTCACGCCGGATTGGATCACGACCTTTTTGATCTGATCGTAATACGGTTTGCCCCAGGGCGCATCGGTCACGTAAGTATCATTATAGTCCATGTAGGAATAATCCTTCATCTCGCCCGTGCCTTGAATCGTCAGCGTCCCGTCGCTGTCCAGCGTCCACGTCACGTTGTCGCCGTTTTTGCCGCAGGTGCCGCTGTCCACGATCTCAGCCGAAGCGCTCACCGCAAACAGCGCCATTGCCGCCGTCACAACCAGCAGCCACCAGAACAGCCGCGCGCGTTTCATGAAACCTCTCCTTTTAACGAAAATGAAATTTGAAAATGGATGGATTGTCGCGGGGAAACCTATGCCATTGCATCACCGTTCGTCGCGCGATTGCGAATTGCAAATTGCGAATTGCGAATTGCCTTCGGCTTGCCGAAGCCTCGGCATCACCACATTGAGCATCAGCCCCGTCAGGCTGCCAGTGAAGATCGCAAACAGCAGCAGATATTTGCCGTAATGCAGCAGGTACACGCTGCCGGTCAGAAGGCACGCGCAGAAAAGCTGCCCCGCGTTGTGCAGTACCGCGCACAGCACGCCCACGCCGAAATAGCTGAACACACGCTGCCCGGTCCGCAAAAGCAGAATCATGCCGAGCGTCGCCAGCACGCCGCCCGCGCCGCTCATCATAGCTGCCGTCATGCCCCGCGTGATCAGGGCAAACAGCACCTTCAGCGCCGTGATATAGAGCGCCGGCACCGCGCCGAACAACGAACAGGTCAGCATCGTCACCACGTTGCTCAGGCCCAGCTTCGTCCCCGGCGGCAGCAGCGGCAGGTCCGGCAGCAACACAGTTTCCAAAAAGCTCAGCACCAGCGCCAGCGCGCCCAGAATGCCCAGCCGTGCCAGCATGGCGGTCGTTATCGGTTGTTTTTTCTTTTTCATCAGTACGCCACCGCATCGACCTTTCCGCCGTCGGTACTTTCGCCGTCGGCAATCAGCGTGACGACCACACGGTTCGGCAAACAGACCGCCGTGTCGCCCGCGGCTTTCAGCCGGCCCTGCTTCACACACAGGCCGTCCGGGCAGTCGGCGCTTTCAAAGCGTGCATCATTTGGCGAAAAGACCACGGTGCAGCCGTTGACCGTGCGCGTGACCTCACCGTCCAAAGACGACAGCACAACGGTTTCCCGCACTTCACCGTCCACAATGAGCTGCGCGGTCAGACCGCCGGGCTGCTTTTTCAGATGCGGGGCCAGGAACAGCGCCGCGCAGCACAGCAGCAGCACCGCCACCAGCACCACGTCGCCCGCTTTGATGCGCATGGTTTTGTCAGCTTTCATCGGTCCGCGCAAAGTCAATGTCGCCGAAGATGGAGATGTTGCCCTCGGCGTCCACAAAGACGGCCGCGGCATTGTATCGCTCCAGCAGGGGGTGGCTTGCTTCTTCGCCCAGCAGGAAGCAGGCGGTCGACAGCGCGTCCGACAGCATGCCGTTGTCACACACCACGGTCACGCTCTTGAGACCGCTTTTCGCGGGCAGCCCGGTCGTCGCGTCCAGAATGTGGAAATAGCGTTTGCCATCCTGCTCAAAATACTTTTCATAGTCGCCGGAGGTGGAGACAAAGCCCTCTTTCAGCGTGATGACGCCGAACTGGCCGCTTTCGTTGAACGGGTCGCGGATGCCGACACGCCAGGGGTCGCCGGTTTCATCCCGGCTGCCGAAGACGCCGATGCTGCCCCCGACAGAGAGCACCGCACCCTTGACGTCAGTGGCTTTCAGATAGTCGATCGCCAGGTCGCAGGCCAGACCCTTGCCCACCGCGCCCAGATCGAGCTGCTGCCCGTCGGCGCAGGTCACGGTGTCGCCCTTGGTGCGCAGCGCCGTGTAATCCACCAGCTCCAGCGCCGCCTGCAGCTCTTTTTTCAGCGGACGGTGCCCGCCGTTGTCAAAATCCCACAGGGTACTGACGGCCCCGACCGTCAGGTCAAACCTGCCGCCGGTCGCCTTGCTGATCGGCGCGCACTGCGAAATGATCTCTGCCACCACGGCGTCGGTGCAGCGGCCGGTACGGTTCAGCGCGGCCACCGGGGAATTCTCTTTTCGCCAGGAGATGGTATCTTCCAGCGTATAGATCATCTGCAAAACGGCGTCGCTGTGCTTTGTGCCGTTGTCAGAATAAAGCTTCATGCTCACAAACGTGCCCATGGCAAAGGCGTTGTTTTCATCCACGGCATATGTCTTGTCGTTCTTTTTGCAGCCCGCGCCGCAAAGCAGCAGCAACACCGCCGCCAAAAACAGGGCAAGTCCCTTTCGCTTCAACATATCGCGCCTCCGGGTTCACAAAATACCAACTTATATTGTACCGCAAGAGAACAAAAAAAGCAAGCCGTAAATCGCGCATTTGTCGAAATTTGTTTGCGGCTTGTTGTTTTTTGCAAAATCTATGCTATAATGAAAAAGAAAAGGAGATGATTCCATGGACTTTGATCTGAATATTCCTGTGCGGGTGCGCAGCGGCAAGGGCGTTGTTATGGCAAACGCCGCGGCTGTGGCCGCCATCGGCAAACGCTGCCTGATCGTCACCGGCGGCAGCAGCGCCAAAAAAAGCGGCGCGTTGGCCGACGTCACCGCCATGCTGAACAGCGTGGGCGTGACGTATGACGTGTTCAGCGACGTGGGGCCGAACCCGCTGCTGTCTGCCTGCCACCGGGCGGGCGCTTTGGCGCGTGATTTTGGTGCGGACTTTCTCTTCGGCATCGGCGGCGGCTCCGCACTGGACGCGGCCAAGGCGGCGGCGGTCTATGCCGCGAACCCGGACTTTGCGCCGCGCGACATCTATACCAAACAGCGCAAGCCCGCCCTGCCGCTGGTTCTGGTGGGGACCACGGCGGGCACCGGCAGCGAGGTCGGCCGCGTGAGCGTGCTCACCGACGACGCCACCGGGCGCAAAAAGAGCGTGTCCGGCGACGACCTGTATCCGGTCTTTACCCTGGCCGACCCGACCTATACCCACTCCATGCCGCGCGGCATCACGGTCTCCACGGCGCTGGACGCCCTTTCACACGCGATGGAGGGCTACTTTACGCCGAAGTGCGGTGACATCCCGTCGCTGTTTGCGGAAAAAGCGGTTGCTCTGCTGTGGGCAGAGCTGGTGCGCCTTTCTGAGACCGGCGGCCTGCCGGACGACGACGCGCGCGAAAAGCTCTATTACGGTTCGCTCTACGCCGGCATTACGCTGGCGTATTGCGGTACGGCGTTCCCGCACCCGCTCGGGTACGTCCTGACGGAGAATTTCGGCACCCCGCACGGTATGGCCTGCGCCGCGTTTTTGCCCGCGTTTTTGCGCCGCGCCATGCAGCACCGGCCCGACCGCGCCGCCCGGCTGCTCGATTGCATGGGGACGACCGCTGCGGATTTTGACCGCATCGTGACCGCCCTGACCGACGTTGCCGGCATCACCATGACGGATGGCGACATCGCGCGCTTCTGCGCCCGGTGGGACGAGAGCGTGCCGAACAACTTCAGATCCACACCCGGCGGGTATGGCAAGGAGGACGCGGCAAAGCTGTTTAAGGAAAAGTTCGGCGTGTGAAGACTGATATAGATTGAAAATTCCCGTCACCCAAACGAGTGGCGGGAATGATTTTATAGGCGCCGATCATCGATCGGCGAAGAAATGCATGGATTATGCGTTCACGGTGATCCACATCGCGGGACGGACGGCTGCGTTTAGGCTGTCGATGTAACTGCCGTCGATATTGACATCGCCGTTACCCCCGACATGAGCAACATTATGGGGATAGCGTCCGGGCGACCGCAACCACCACCAACAGACTGAAATCATTTGGCCAGACGCCGACCTGCCTGTCCATGTTCCTGTTCCATGCACGCTTGCATAGGCCGTTACTTCACACGTTCTCTCTGCATTTGAGGAAAAATATTTGTTTGCTTCGTCAACGCTCAACAGAAATACCTTGTCCTGTGTGTCGTTTCCACCCGCTGTGCCATACTCCGCGTTGTCATCATTTATTACTGTCGTGGTCAAAATCTTGCTTTTCTCCGTAGAACTGAACGCACTGTTGTAAAATGTATCGTTCAACCACGTGCGCAATTCACAGGTTTCCCACGTAATATCGATTCTTTCTTTATTGTATTGCTTATTTTTAAGTCCACACTTGCTGACTACAAACACTTTATCCCCATCGCGGTCCAGTACCAGCCATTCAAGAGGTTCGGGTCCGTTTGATTCGTCGTTGTCCTGCTCATAGCTTCCGAACGTGATGTATTCGCCGGTATTGCCAGGGGTTACGGGCGTGTCCTGCGCGAGGGCGTCGGTGGACGGCTCGTCTGGCTCCACGGCGTCAAAGGGCGTGAGTGTCAAATCAATTCGTAAATCATTACGATATGCATCGACGAATTGAAAATATTCAGCTTCGCTGACAGGCTGCAAATCTGTTGTGATCAGTTTGCCATTGTTATCATAGGAAATTTCCTTGTTGGAAGAATAATACCCCGTTATTGTTTCTTCCATATCCGTACCTGGTTCAACTTGGAGATATGCATTTTTTACGGTCAGTTCCCCGTTTGTTATTTCATATTTCACATAGCTTTCCACTGATGACAAACCGTAATACATCTCATTCTTGTTGATCTGCCCGCTTGTTGTGACAAAAAATCCGGAAAGATCCATGCCAGAGCTAATTAACCATTTTGGTTCATTATCTAAAATAGTGTATAAGTCGCACAATTCCACAAAGCCATCGTCATGTTTCCTTCCGGTGATCAATTCCATGACGCCGTCTTGGTTAATATCAATGATAGTGTATCCGGGCGTGCCGTCCACAAAATCAATATTTGTTGTCGTCAGGCCGCGATCAGCAAATGAATTGATGCCGGCATGCAAATCTACAAGTGCTTCCCGATACTGCTCAATCACCGGATTATAAACCGCTTTCGCTTCTTCAAACGGGTCCGCCGTCGGCTCCGTGTCTTGTGCTGTGTCGTCGTCCGCCGGCACCAGCTCTGCGAACGTCTTCATTACCAGTTTGCCCAATTCATACGCCGTCTTTTCAATGTACTCCGCTTCGGTGATGACGTTCATATCTTCAGCATAGAATTCGCTCTCGCTCGCGGGCAGGTCGCCGGTCGCATGGAACCATGCATCCATGCCGTTGATGATCTGTTCTTCGTCGTGGATGTAGCTGTCTTTCGGGGTCAGGGCGTCGTCTTCCAGTTCATAGAACGTCACAACGTCCAGCTTTTCATAGCTGTCGTCCTCTCTGACCAGCCGGTTGTCATTGGTCAGGGTGTAGGTCTCTTCCGTTGTCGGTGTGGTGACCTGCTTGATGGCGTGGTCGTCGGTGGCGGTGTACATGTCATAGACCGTGGCGCGCTGGTCCGCGCGGCCGATGAAGAGTTCAGGCGTCTTGTCACCGTTCAGGTCAAGGAAGGCAAACGAAGGCTCGGCGGTTTTGTCGAGGGCTGCAAGGTTCGGCGACAGGTTGTTTTCCATAAACTTTTCACGGGACCAGTTCTCTTCAAAGGCCTGCTTGTACTTTTTCAGCACCGGGGCATACAGCGCTTCGTATTCGGAGGTGTCCTCTGCGGTGCTTGATTTCTTCTTTCCGCAGGCGGCAAAGGTCGTCAGAATGAGGGCAAGTGCAAGAACAATGGCAAGGATGCGTTTCATAAGAGTCTCTCCCTTCGGGTTTCATATCTATACTCTATCACAATCCGGAAAAAACTGCAAGCAAAAAATCACAGGTCCTTCCGCGACGGCTGTATTCCATCGGCGGCGCCCGAACCCGCTTTCCGCAACCGCTTGACAACGCCGCCGCAATGCGCTATAATACAATCAGCCAAAGAAATCCAGATCGAAACGGAGGGAACATGATGTACGGCATGAAGGAAGCAATGAAAGAGCTGACTTTGTTTGATTTCTGGCCGGACCTGACGGACCTGCTGCAAAAGATCGGCAAGCTCTTTGAAAAGCTGTTCGCAAAACTCGAAAAATAAATCAACGCCGGTCGTCACCGCTTTTTGGGCGGTGGCGATTTTTTTGCTTGCAACCCGGCGCGATCTGTGTTATAATAAATTGTTATCAATCGCTGAACGGAGGGGTCCCCGTGAAAGAGCAGTATGACGTTGTGATCGTCGGCGGCGCCAGCGCCGGGTCGTGGTTTGCAAGGGCCATGGCTGCGCGCGGACATTCGGTGCTGGTGCTGGAAAAAAGCAGCCGCGACGACCTGAGCCGGACCTATGACGTGTTTCATGTGGACCGCGCCGACATCGATCGCTTTGACCTGCCGCGTGTGACGCCGGACGACCCGTGCTGGTGCTTTGCGTTCACCGAATCCGCCAACTACAGCCCCTTTGACCGGTACCCCAAGCCGACGCACGCCGACAACATCGGCCTGCACAAGCATGCCTACATTCTCAAAATGAACGACGCCGCCATGGCCGCCGGCGCGGAGGTTCGCTATGAGGCCGCGTTCAAAGCGCCGGTCTTCACGGGCGGCAAACTCACCGGCGTGACCTTTACAGAGGGTGACAAAGACGTGACCGTCCGCTGCCGGCTGTGTGTGGACTGTTCCGGCATTGCGTCGGTCGTGCGGCACAGCCTGCCGGCCGATTACGGTGTGGAAACGGCGCTTTTGACCGACAAAGACGTCTTCTTTGTCAAGCTGCGCTATATCAAATTCAAGGAACCGCTGCAGGAAAAATGGCTGCGGTCCAAATGCTGGCTGTATTTCAAAACCTGGCTGTCGCCCAGCGACGACAGCGCGGACGCCATCCTCGGCATGGGGTCGAGCAACAGCTTTGCCGAAGGGGAGCAGGTCTATGAAACGTTTTGCCGCCATGTACCGCTGCCGCCCTATGACGTGGTGCGGACCGAGCAGGGCGTGACGCCCTATCACCGCGCGCTGTATTCTTTTGTGGCAGACGGGTTCCTCGTCCTCGGCGACGCGGCGGCAGTTACCAAACCCACCTGCGGCGAGGGCGTGACGGCGGCGCTTGCGGCGGCACAGATCGCTGCCGAGGTTGCCGATGCGGCGCTGAACGGCGGCGAACCCACCAGAGAATTGCTTTGGCCGGTCAATACGCGGTACCAGCGCGGCCAGGGCAAGGAGTTTGCGCTGCTGCTGCCCGTGTTTGCCAGGGCGCTGCGCCACAGAGTGCGGGCGAACGAGTATCTGTTCAAGCACGATATCATTTTCAGTGAAAAGATCACCGGCGGCGCGGAAGACGGCATCGCGCTGAACGCCGCCGACGCGGCAAAAATGATCTGGTACATTCTGCGCGGGTTTGCAGCCGGGGACCTGCGTCCGGGTGAGATCGGGCAGATCTTTGCCGGCGGGCTGCACGGGCTGCGGCTGTCGCTGCACTACGGAAAGTACCCCGAAGCGCCGGCGGGTTTTGACAAATGGAAAACGAGGGCCGACCGCCTTTGGCGCAGGGCCGGCCGGATCAGTGACTGGAGGAATGACCGATGAATACGCTGCGGCTGCATTTGCTGCGCCACGGGCTGACGCAGGGCAACGTGGACGGCCTGTATGTGGGCCACACCGACCTGCCGCTGAGCGAAATGGGCGTTGCCCAGTTGAAAGAGATGAAGCGCGATTACAGCTATCCGGAAAGCAAGTTTGTTTTTTCCAGTCCGCTGCAGCGCTGCACCGAAACGGCAAAGCTGCTGTTTCCGGACGCGAAGATCATTGAGCTGGACGCGCTGATCGAATATGACTTTGGTGAATTTGAGGGCCGCACGGCCGAGGAACTGCACAAAAAGCAGCCGCTGTTTGACCGGTGGCTGGCCGGCGAGCCGGACGTGACCCCGCCCTTTGGCGAAAGCAATGCCGAATTTGCAAAGCGTGTGTGCGACTGCTTTGCACGCATTGTGGAAAGCGTGCTCAAGACCAACACGGGCGACGCCTGCGTTGTGACCCACGGCGGCGTACTGATGACGATCATGTCCAACTTTGCCCTGCCCGAAGCGAAGCCGACCGACTGGCTGGCGCCGTCCGGCTGCGGCTACACGCTGCGCATTGACCCGCTGATCTGGATGGCGGGGCAAAAGGCCGAGGCGATTGAGGAGATTCCCCTGTCGCCGCAGGAGCAGGCCGACACCTGGTATGACGGCTGGGACTATTATCCGAACGACGACGACTTTGACGTGAGCGACTATGTGTGAGGAGACTGCATGCAACTGTTGATGCTGGGCGACGTGGTGTCGCAAAGCGGGTGTGACTTTTTGCAAAAAAAGCTGCCCGCGTTCAAAAAATTCCAGGGTGTGGACGTCTGCATCGCAAACGGAGAAAACGCCGCCAAAGGCAACGGCCTGACGCCGGCGGCGGCGCAGCAGTTGTTTTGCGCCGGGGTGGACCTGATCACCACCGGGAACCACGCCTTTCGCCGCAAAGAGTGCTATGACTTTCTGGATGAGAACGAATTTGTGCTGCGGCCGTATAACTTTCCGGCCGGGGCGCCGGGACGCGGCGTGGCGGTGCTGGACTGCGGGCGTGTGCGCGTGGCGGTGATCAACCTGATGGGCACCATGTTTCTGGATGCGCTGGACAATCCCTTCACCGCAGCGGAAACGGCGCTGACGGCGTCCGACGGCTGCCGGGTCATCGTGGTGGACTTTCACGCCGAGGCCACGTCTGAAAAGCTGGCGCTGGGCTATTTTCTGGACGGAAAGATTTCGGTTCTGGCGGGCACGCACACCCATGTGCAGACCGCCGACGAACGTGTGCTGCCCGGCGGCACGGGCTATATCACCGACCTTGGCATGTGCGGGGTGCAAAACACCGTGCTCGGCGTCAAAAAAGAGCCGGTGATCGAAAAGTTCCGCACGCGCATGCCGGTCCGCTTTGAAACCGAAGAGGGCACGGACTGCGCGATGGAGGGGTGCCTGTTTGACATTGATGAAACCACCGGGCGCTGCCGCGATGCGCAGCGTGTCCGCGTGACCTGAGGAGGCGGGAACGATGAAACGAATCATCGCGCTGGGTCTGGCGCTGCTGATCCTGCTGCTGTGCGGCTGCAGCAAACAAGGCAACGGCTCCGCAGGGGGGACGGCGGCCCCGCCTGCAGTGCAAAAAAGCATGACGCTTCCCTATATGGGTGAAGCGTCGCTCAATCCTTTTTTGACCGAGGACCGGCACAACCGCGAGCTGGCGGCGCTGCTGTATGAGCCGCTGTTCCGTCCGGACGCTGCATTGGCGCCGCAGCAGATTCTGGCTGCCGGCATCGACATGGACGGCGTGCGTGTGGCGGTGCCCGTGCGGACCGACGTGGTGTTTTCAGACGGCACGCTGCTGACGGCCCGCGACGTGGCCTATTCGTTCAGCAGCGCAAAAGAAAGTGCGTATTACAAGGCGCGGCTGTCCAATTTTTTCAGCTGCACCGTTGAGGGAGAGACGGTGGTCTTTACCCTGCTGAGTCCGAATGTGGACTGTGCAAACTGTCTGGACTTTCCGATCGTGAAGCTGGGCACGGCGGGGGACGGGGTTCCCGTCGGCTGCGGGCGTTATGTGCTGCGCTATGAAGGGAGCGCGCCGATCCTGACGCCGAACCCCACAGGGCCGCGGGCGCAGGGCGTGGCGCTGCCGCCGCTGGCGCTGATGGATGTGAGCATGAGCGAGAGCGTGCCCAATCTTTTGCAGTTGGGCGCCATCTCTTTTTTATCGTGTGACCCGGCACTGGAATCGTCTGAAAAAATCAGCGCCCTGGATGTGCGGCTGCCTATGAACAACCTGGTGTTTGTGGCGTTTAACGCGGCAGACGGCGCGC
Organism: Clostridia bacterium; assembly: GCA_017434855.1. Classification (GTDB taxonomy): domain Bacteria; phylum Bacillota; class Clostridia; order Oscillospirales; family Acutalibacteraceae; genus UBA6857. The sequence continues at coordinate 9,629 of JAFRUA010000037.1, read as the reverse complement.
TGACCGATCCGGCGCTGCGCAGCGCCCTGTCTGCGGGGCTGGACCGCGCGGCGCTGACCGATGTTGCCTATGGCCCGGATGCGACCGCAGCCGCGGCGCCGTTCCCGTCGGTTTGGGCAAAGCTGCCGCAGCAGCCGGCGTCGGCCGGGGCTGCCGAACTGTTGGCGGCTGCGGGGTATGCCGCCGATGAACCGGGCGGTCTTGTGCATCTGCCGGGCAGTGAACCGCCGGAGCTGACGCTGCTGGTGAATGCGGAAAGCGAACAGCGCACCGCGCTGGCCAAAGGCGCCGCCGAGATGTGGCGCAGCTTTGGGCTGAAGGTCAAGGTGGAAACGCTGGAGTATGACAGCTATCTGCAGCGGCTGGAGGAAGGGTCGTTTTCCATGTATATCGGGGAAGTCAAGCTGTCGGGCGATATGGACCTTTCGGTCTTTTTTGCGGACGACGGCAGCGCCCGCTTCGGGCTGTCGCCGCTGACCACCGTGCGCGGCGCCTATGCCGATTATCGCAGCGGAGCGATCGACCTGTCCACATTTTTAAAGGTGTTTGCCGAGGACCCGCCGTTTGCGGCGCTGTGCTTCCGCAACATGACGTTTTATTATACCCGCGCGCTGACGACCGACGGGACCGCCACCGTTGCGGATCCGTTCTGCGGGATTGAAAGCTGGACCCTGTCCTGAAAGGGGCGCCTCTGAAAACTGCGCGCCGCGCGATCGCGCACACCTTTCACCGCCGGGCTGCCCAAATTTTCCTTGAACGCCGCACGGATTTCCGCGTCAAATCGATGCAATCTGACGATCAATTTGCATCGCGCTCAAACGGCTTGCCTTTTTAGAGGTACCCAAAAGCAAATCGCATGGTGCCGAGCCGAAATTTTTCTTGCGCGGCACATAAGAATGTGAAAATCTCTCTGCGCTGCGGCGCATACTCTGTTTGTGAAGAAATCACAAAGGAGTGTGACGCTGATGACAGACAGTGAAAAAACCGTGCGCGCGTTGTTTTGCGCGTTTAACCGGCTGACCGCGGCGCGGGGGACCGTGGACGCATGGGACTTTTTCCCCGAAGCGGACTTTGACACGGGGTCCAACCTTTGCCGCACGCTGCGTGCCGGGGTGGAGGCCGTCAAACGTGATGAATCGCTGGGCGTCTGCGATTTGCTGGACCGGGCGGCCCGGGCCATGCTGCGCGCTGCCCGTGGGCGGTCCGGCGCGATTCTGGCGGCGGCGTTCAAGGGCTTTTCCGATGAAACGGCAAAGTGCGGCGGTGTGACGGCCGCCGGGCTGCCGGCCGCATTGCACGGCGCCTGTGCGCGGGCCGCAGTGCTGCTTGCACAGCCGGTGGGAAAAAGCACGATGGCAGACCTGCTGGCGCACTGTGCCGCGGCATTGACCGCCGCGCCGCAGCCGACGCTTGCCGGGGCGTTTTGCTTTCTTGACAACACGGCAAAAGGCTATTTGCATCAAAACACGCCCCCGGATGCCGGCGCGCTGGGGCTGTCGCTGCTGCTGGAGGGTGTGGCTGCGTATCTGAGCGATGCGGACGCGGCCCTGCCCGGCGCGGTCACGTTTCAAAAACAGGCTGCGGCCGACGGCTATTTGTATGCCGTGGCGCTCACGGTGCTGGCCCGGGTGCCTTTTTGCGCCCCGGCGCTCCGCGGCAGGCTGCAGGAGGTCGGTGAGGCGGTCCGTGTGGAGGAACGCGACGACACGCTGGCCGTTTCGCTTTGTACCAACCGGCCCGACAGCGCACTGACCCAGGCGCTGCGCTTCGGGTCCCTGACAGAGATTTCAATCAAAAACCGGGCGCAGTCCGCTGCGCAGAATGCTATATCAGACGGAGGGTCTCCCTTTGAGCGGTTATGACATGGACGTGCAATACGTCAAAGGCGTCGGTGAAAAACGCGCCGCATTGTTAAAAAAACTCGGCATCGAAACGCTCTACGATGCCGTACATTATTATCCCCGCGCCTATCTGGACCTCAGCAGCCAGACGGCCATTGCCGACCTGACGCCGGGCGAGACCGTCTGCGTCAAAGCCGTGGTCGGCGTGCCGGTCCACGGGGCGCAGATCCGCCGGGGCATGACGATCTTTAAGACGATCGTCACCGACGGGGAAGACACGCTGCATATCACGATCTTCAACAGCGCCTTCACCGCCCGCCGGCTGGAGGTGGGCGAGACCTTTTTGTTCTATGGCAAGGTCGCATATGTGAACGGCTGCTTTGAAATGACCAATCCGCTGATCGAAACGGAAGACGCCGCCGAGCCGTTTCGCCCGGTCTATCCGCTGACGGCGGGGCTGAGTACCAAACAGCTGGGTGCGATCATCCGCAACGCGATCCCGCTTTGGGAACAGGCGACGACCGACGATCTGATCCCGGGTGATGTGCGCCGGACTTATCAGTTGTGCCACGAGCGGTTCGCAATTCAGAATATTCATTTTCCCAACAGCCCGAACGACGCCGGGATTGCCCGGCGCCGCCTGATGTTTGAAGAATTGTTTGTGCTGCAGTGCGGCATGGCGCAGCTGCGCCACACGTCGCGCGTCAAGACCGACATCCGCATCCGCGGCGACGCGTTGCCGGCTTTTTTGGCGCTGTTGCCCTTTGAACTGACCGGGGCGCAGCGACGGGCTGTGGACGACTGCGTGCGCGATCTTTCGGGCGGCGTTGCGATGAACCGGCTGGTGCAGGGCGACGTCGGGTCCGGGAAAACCATGGTGGCCGCCGCCGCGCTGTTCCTTGCGGCCAAAAGCGGCGTGCAGAGCGCACTGATGGCCCCGACCGAGCTGCTGGCAAAGCAGCATTACGAAACTTTGACGCGCCTGTTTGGCGACACTGTGCGCGTGGTTCTTTTGACAGGCGGGCTGACCGCAAAAGAAAAAAAGCAGACCCGGGCCGCCATCGCGGCCGGCGACGTTGATGTTGCGGTGGGTACCCACGCGCTGCTGAGCGAAGACGTGGCGTTTCACCGCCTGGGGCTGGTGGTGACCGACGAGCAGCACCGCTTTGGCGTGCGGCAGCGCGGCACCCTGTCGCAAAAGGGCGACGCGCCCCATGTGCTGGTGATGTCGGCCACGCCGATCCCGCGCACACTGTCGCTGATCATTTTCGGCGACCTGGACCTGAGCGTGATCGACGAGCTGCCCGGCGGGCGGCAGCCGATCCGCACCGATGTGGTGGATTCCTCTTATCACGCGCGCATCTGGGCGTTTTTGCGAAAGCACCTGGACGCCGGCCGTCAGGCCTATGTGGTCTGCCCGGCGCTGGAAGAGGGCGAGGGCGAGCTGCTGTCTGCCGCCGAGCTGGCGCAGCAGTTGTCAGACGGACCGTTTGCGGGGTACCGCGTGGGACTGCTGCACGGCAAGATGAAGCCCAGGGAAAAAGCCGCCGTTATGACTGCCTTTGCCGCCGGCGAGGTGCAGCTTTTGGTGGCGACCACGGTGGTGGAGGTTGGCATCGACGTGCCGAACGCCGTGATCATGGTGGTGGAAAATGCCGAGCGTTTCGGCCTGTCGCAGCTGCACCAGCTGCGCGGACGTGTGGGGCGGGGGAGCGAACGCTCCTATTGCATCCTGGTCAGCGACGCCGACAGCGACACGGCGAGGCAGCGCCTTTCCGTGATGAAAGAAACGACCGACGGGTTCAAAATCGCAGATGCCGACCTGCGGCTGCGCGGCCCGGGCGATTTTTTCGGCGCACGTCAGCACGGGCTGCCGCAGATGAAGATCGCCGACTTGATGCAGGATATGACCGTGCTGCGTGAAGCACAGCAGGCCGCCGCTGAAATCATTGCGCAGGACCCCGGCCTGTCACAGCCGGAGCACAGTGTGCTGAACGACGCCGTGCGGCGCCTGTTTGCGCGGACGTCGGCACAGGCGCTGAATTGATTTTGAATCGGGTCTTGCCTTTCCCTTGACCGCTGACGCAAAAAGGGCTATAATGAACCGGACGACAGGAGGCGAACGACTTGCCGAAACGAAAAATCCTGCGTGCGGTGCTGGCGGCTTTGCTGCTTTTGGAGCTGGCGGCGATTTTTCAACTGTCGCACGAGCCGGCTGCACAGTCGGACTTGACCAGCGCCGCCTTTACCTCGCAGATGCTTGCGGCAGACAGCGATTATCTTGCCGCGTCGCAGGCAGAGCGCGACGCCCGGGTGCAGTCGATGCAAAAGGGCGTGCGCACGTTGGCGCATTTGAGCGAATACATTCTGTTGGGCCTGACCGCGGCGGCGTTTGCGCTGACGTTTGACCGGTCTCTGCGGGGCGCATTGCTTGCCGTCGGCGGCTGTGTGCTTTGGGCGGTCGGCGACGAGATCCACCAGTATTTCGTTCCGGGGCGAAGCTGCCAACTGGCGGATGTGGCGGTGGACAGTTTCGGCGCCCTGCTGGGTGCGGCGATTGCGTGGGGACTGCTGCGGCTTGGAACGGCTGTATTGAAAAAACGAAAGGATGATTCACATGAATGAACGGGAGATCGTCGTTCCGCTGCTGATCTGGCTGATCGGCGGCGCGCACATCGGCGGGAGCTATAACGACTATTACGCTTCGGTAACGCGGGACCCTGCGCAGCCGATGTGGGGGCAGGCCGTTTTCAATTATCGGATCGCCGTGGAGCGCGGCGAGGACGAAGAGGAACGCCTGCGCGTGACCTGGTACCCCGGCGTATACGCATATCAGAACACGCCGGCTGCGGACAAAACGGACCGGGTGTTCCCCTGCGCGCAGGACAGCCTTGCCGACGTCAAAACCTGGCTGACGCAGGAGATGGATCGCTTCTTTGCCGATTGACAGGCCGCCCGGTTTGTGCTATACTGAAAAGGGACAAGACCCGAACGCTTTGCTGAAACGGAGGGATTCCTTATGAAGAAAACACTCGTCAAAAACTTTATCATTTCAGGCTTTGTGCTGCTGGCCCTGGGGCTTTTGATGCTCTTTGCGCCCGATGGCGCGCTGAAGCTGTTTGTGCGCGTGATCGGAATTATCATCATCGTGGGCGCGGTTGTTGCGGTCGCGATGCAGTTGGGCTCCAAAAAAGAGGACCGGTCGATCTGGCTGTTCCTGGTGGCCGGGCTCAGCGCCGCAGTGGGCGTCGTTTTTATCGTGATCCCGCGTCAGGTTGCCGATTACTCCTTTTATGTTTTCGGCGTGATGCTGATTTTGCTGAGCGTCAAGGACCTGTTTTCGGTGGTCCGCTTCCCGTTTGGGCGCATCTTTTCCATCGCGTTTTCGTCCCTGGGCATTGTGCTTGGCACAGTCATCGTTTGCCATCCCGATCAGATCGCCCAGCAGATGACCCAGTTCATCGGCGCCGCCCTGGTCTATCAGGCGGTGGTCTGCTTTATGAACGCCATCCTGATCAACCGCAGCCCGCTTGAGCCGATGCCGTATGCCTTAAAACAGAGCCGGCGGGAAAAAGACAAACAGAATGCGACAGACGCTGCACTGTAATTGTTCTTGCAGCCAAACAAAAAGACCGGGCCGTCAGCCATGGGCAAACGGTCCGGTTTGCGTTTCATTCAGCGCGCGGTATCCTCATAGATGAAGCGCAGCCCGTCAAGCAAAAGGGCTTCGTCAAAAACAAAGGGCTCCTTGCAGCAGGGAACGATCTCTTTGCTGTAGCCGCCCGTGGCGACCAGCGTCAGCGGCGCGTTGCCCAGCTCTGTCCGGATGCGCTGCACCATGCCGTCCAGCATGGCGGCGGTGCCATAGACGATGCCGGATTGCATGCATGCCACGGTGTCGGTGCCGATCACGCGCGGCGGCACGTTGAACGGAATGTCCGGCAGCAGGGCCGCACCCCTGGTCAGCGCCCTGGCGGCCAGCCTGACGCCCGGCGCGATTGTGCAGCCCAAAAAGGCTCCGGCGCTGTTCAGCACGATCAGCTTGGTGGCTGTGCCAAGGTCCGCAACGATGCAGGGCAGAGGATATTTTTTGGCGGCGGCCACGCTTGCGGCGATCAGGTCGGCGCCGATCTCACGCACGGGCAAAACGTCGGTTTGAAAGATGCCGCAGCACCCTTCGCCCACGATCAGCGATCTGCAGCCGGTCAGAGATTCCGCAATGCCGGCAACGGCGTCTGTCAGCGCCGGCACCACGCTGCTGAGAATGACGCCGTCCACATCTGACGCCCGGGCGCCGCAGCGGTCAAACGCCTGTGAAAGCGCAGCCGGCAGATCCGTCTGCACCTTTTCGGGATCAGAAAGCACACGCGATGAAAACCGCAGGTCCGCGCCGTCAAAGCCGCCGAACGCGATGCTGGTGTTGCCGATATCAAAAACAAGAAGCATCTTCCATCATTCCTTTCAAATTCGTTTTTATTATACCGAAAAATCAGAACTTGTCAACAGGGGGGAGCATTGTGCGCTGTTTTGCCTGCCCGCGCCGCTGCGGTGCGGACCGTGCCGCAGAGCGCGGCGTTTGCGGAACGCCGGAAACCTTTGTCATAGCCCGCGCCGCAAAGCACTTTTGGGAAGAGCCGCCCATCAGCGGAACCGACGGGTCCGGCACGGTGTTCTTTTCCGGCTGCAATCTGCGGTGCGTCTTTTGCCAGAACCGGGAGATTTCACACGGCTGTTTCGGGAAAGAAGTCACCGATGATGAACTGATGCGCATGTTTGACCGCCTGATCGAAGCGGGGGCGCACAACCTGAACCTCGTCACCCCGACGCATTATACCGAACGGCTGTCGCGCGTGCTTGGGCAGTACCGTTCACCGGTACCCGTGGTCTGGAACAGCAGCGGCTATGAATCGGCCGAAACGCTGAAATCGCTGGAAGGGCTGGTCGACGTCTGGCTGCCGGACTTCAAATACATCAGCGGCGACCGCAGCCTGCGCTACAGCGGCGCGGCGGATTACTTTCCCACTGTGCTTGACACTTTGCGCGAGATGCGCCGCCAGCAGCCGACGGACGTTTTTGACGACGCCGGCCTTTTGCAAAAGGGGATGATCGTGCGGCACCTGATTTTGCCGAAGAACACCAACCAGTCCATTCGCATTCTGGAAACGCTGCGCGAGACCTTCGGGCCGTCGCTGTGCGTCAGCCTGATGGCGCAATACACACCCTGCGGCGACCTGACCGCCGTGCCGGAGCTGCAGCGCCCCATCACCGCGCGCGAATATGACAAGGTGGCTGCGGCCGCCGAAGCGCTGGGGTTTGAGACGCTCTTTCTGCAGGATCGCGCCGCCGCGAATGAAGATTTCATCCCGCCGTTTGATTTGACGGGGGTGTGACGGCCGAACAAAACAACGGCGCAGCGGTTGGAATACGTCTTGACAATATACAAATAAGCTGTTAAGATATTTATGGTACCTTTACGGTGCCCGCTGGAGCGATCCAAATACGGTGGACGGTTTGCCCTCTCTTTTTGCGGAGGGATATTTCCGGGTCCCTTCGACATGAATGTGGGAGGGATGCTTTATGCAGGTTGTTACATACAGTGACTTGCTGACCTATACCCTGGTCATCATCGCTGTCATTGATCTTGTGATTGAATGCTTGCGTAATAAAAAGAAATAACCGCCCTTCTCGCTAAATAGTGGCGGCTATTTCTTAAACCAAAACTATCGGGCGAACCGTTGGCCGGATCGCTCCTTTGTATTTATATTATACTCTATGCATGGCAATTTGTCAAGAGGTCATTGACATTGCAAATGGTTTGCGGTAAAATAAAATGGTCACCGGCGCAGAACCGTCGGCGGTACCGAGACCAACAGTGAAGGAGAACATGTTTATGATTTATGCAGTCATCGCGGCCGGCGGCATCGGCAGCCGGATGGGGAACCCCGAAAAACCGAAGCAGTACCTCAAGATCAAAGACAAGCCCATCATCGTCCACACGGTGGAAAAGTTTTTTGTCAACAGCCGGTTTGAAAAGGTCATCATCCTGACCCCCGGCCAGTGGGTGAATTATACCAAAGAGATTCTCGCGAAGTACCTTCCGCTCAACGAAAAGGTGGTCGTCATCCAAGGTGGCAGCACCCGCAACGAAACGATTATGAACGCCATCCGCTATATTGAAGAGCGCGACGGACTGGACGACGACACCGTCATCGTGACGCACGACGCCGTGCGCCCCTTTGTCACGGCGCGTATCATTGACGAAAACATCGAAGCGGCTCTGCAGTACGGCGCGACCGACACCGTGGTGCCCGCGACCGACACGATTGTGGAAAGCCGTGACAAGACCGTCATCAGCACCATCCCCGACCGCAGCCTGATGTATCAGGGCCAGACGCCCCAGTCCTTCAAGGCCAAGAAGCTCAAAGAGCTGTATCTGGGCCTGACCGAGGAGGAAAAGGGCATCCTGACCGATGCATGCAAGATCTTCAGCATGAAGGGCTGCCCGGTCCGCCTGGTGCAGGGCGAGGTCCACAACATCAAGATCACCTATCCCTATGACCTGCGCGTTGCAAAAGCCCTGCTTGACGAAGAAATGACAGGAAAGGACGCCTGAGATGCTCAACACAGTTTATCGGCTGACACAGCCGCGCAAGATCGAAATTGCGTTCAATGAGATCGACCTGTTCAAAAACGAGGTCATCGTGAAGCCGACCTATCTTTCCATCTGCCACGCCGACCAGCGGTACTATCAGGGGACGCGCGATCCGAAGGTGCTGGCCCAGAAGCTGCCGATGGCGCTGATCCATGAGGCGATCGGCGACGTGGTCTTTTGCCCGGACGGCAGCTTCAAGCCCGGCGAACGTGTGGTGATGATTCCCAACACGCCGACCGAACACGACGATATCATCGCGGAAAACTATCTGCGCTCCAGCAAATTCCGCGCCAGCGGTTTTGACGGCTTTATGCAGGAATACGTTCAGCTTCCGGCGGACCGGCTGGTGCGCATTCCGGAGGAGATCGACCCCCACGTTGCGGCGTTTACCGAGCTGGTGTCGGTCAGCGTACACGCGATCTCGCGCTTTGACCGCTTTGCTCACAGCCGGCGCAATGTCATCGGCGTGTGGGGCGACGGCAACCTCAGCTTTATGACCTGCGTGTTTTTGCGCAAGTTTTTCCCGGACGCAAGGCTGTGCGTTTTCGGCATCGATGAAAAGAAGCTGAGCGATTTCACCTTTGTGGATGAAACGTATCTGACGACCGCAATCCCGGCTGACCTGCGCGTGGACCATGCCTTTGAATGCGTGGGCGGCAACGCGTCGCAGATCGCGATCAATCAGATCATCGATTATATCAACCCCGAGGGCACCATCTCCATCCTCGGCGTCAGCGAATATCCCGTGCCGATCAACACGCGCATGATCCTGGAAAAAGGTCTGCGCATGTTCGGGTCCAGCCGCAGCGGCCGCGTCGACTTTGTCAAAACGGTCGAGATGTACCGCGAACACCCCGAGATCGTGGATTACCTTGGCCGCATGGTCGGCTATGTCAAGCCCGTGCGCAACATTCAGGACATGAAGGACGCCTTTGACATGGACACCAAGAAGGCCGGCGGAAAGACGATTATGAAGTGGGAGAAGTGAGGTAAGAGGATAAAAGGATAAAGGGAATAAGGGATAAGGCCTGATTCCCGCAAAACAACCATCAGCCGCCCGTGGAGTGTTCTGCGGGCGCGTTTTGCAGTTGCCGGGGATCCGCGCGCGTTGCGCGCGGACGGGCCGCCCCCGGGGG
>JAFRUA010000036.1 GCA_017434855.1 Clostridia bacterium | reverse complement strand
GTGCGCAAATCTTGACGGAACATTTTCCGTCATTTTGAACAAAAATCTCTTGAAAGCCGGCAGGCTTCCTGCGAGCTTTTTGTAACATCTGACGAAAAATCTTCTCGCCAATCTTTACACACTGAGTTAATCAGCGGTTACTTAGATGTTAGATCGAGGGGCGGCGGGTCCCCGAAAGGGACCTCGTGAAGCGGCGACCTTTCCTTCACGGATAAAACAAAAACGGCCGCAGGGACTTCCCCGCGACCGCAGTTATAGGTTATGCTTAGAATTTCGCACCGAAAATCTTCGCAAGCAAATTGTGAATCCACGCGATGAAGGCGTCAAACCCGCCGCCGTGGACCTTGCCGCACCAGTGGCAGATGTTTGCCGCCGGCGCATCGGGTGTTTCGGTTTCGGCTGCATAGGTGAAATGAATGTCCGCTTCCAGCAGTTTTTCGTTGTTGCCCCCGATGTCGATGCTGTTCCAGTCCGCCTCGGTACCGCCGTAATAAACCGTTTCCACACCGGCGTTAAAAAACGCTCCGACAAGAATATAGCTCATGCTTTTCGGGATCGTGACCGTTTTCAGCGACGTGCAATTGGAAAATGCGGCGCTGCCGATGTCATGAACGCCCTCCGGAATCACGATGGAGGTCAGAGACGAACAGCTTCTAAACATCTGATGGGGAATGCTATACGGAACGCCCATAAATTCCACCTTGCGAAGCGAGGTACAGCCGGAGAAGGACGATGTCCCGAACTGTACGATACTCGACGGGAGCGTGATCTCTTCTATCGATCTGCACATATGGAAGGCCCACGCGTCGAGGAACTCCAGCGTTGACGGCAGTGAAACGGTTTTCAGCTTCAGAAAATTGCTGAACGCCCACATACCGATACTGGTCACGCCGGGCTCGATCACAAGCGTTTCGGCTTCGTTGTAGTAGTCGCCCCACGGCGCGTTTGTATGCCAGACGCCGGGTTCATACTCCACTTCGTCTCTGTAGTCACTGATCTTTCCGTTGCCGCTGAACGTCAGCGTCTTTGTTTCGGGGTCATAGTTCCAGGTGACGGTTCCGTCAACGCCGCCGGCCGCGCCCGCAGGCAGCATGACCGCGCCGAGCAGCAGCAGGCACAGCGCGAGAGCTGCGAACTTCTTTACGGTTTTCTTCATTAAAAAGACCTTCTTTCTTTTAAAAGCATTTGTACATTTCACGTACAAATCAAGTATATATCATACCGAACGATTGTCAAGCGAACTGGAGTGAATAGCGCTCTGCAGGGAATGAATGATGTTTTTTGTTCGATTTAAGCACAAAGCCATGATTGGCACTACAATCGCCTTTGTTCCCGTCACGCGCCACATTCCTTCGCGGACGACCGCAACAAGATTGCGGCGACATTCCCCGCGACCACCGTCTAACGTCTAAAATCTAACATCTAACATCTAAACCGAGGTGATTACGTGAACCGCTACGACCACATCCTTTGGGACTGGAACGGCACATTGCTCGACGACCTTGCGCTGAATCTGAGCGTGGAAAACACGCTGCTGACCCGGCGCGGCCTTTCAACGATCGGGTCCAAAGACTTCTATCTGGAGCACTTTGCGTTTCCGGTCCGCAAGTTTTATGAAATGGTCGGCTTCGACTTTTCCAAAGAAGATTTCACGGCGGTCTCGGATGAGTACGTCGAACTGTATGAGGCCGGGCTGCACATGGCGGCGCTGTTTGACGACGTGGTACCGGCGCTTGAGGTATTGGAACGCCGCGGCGTGCGGCAGGGCATCATCTCTGCCAGCGAGCACGCGCGCCTCACCGAAGAGGTACGCTCCTTCGGCATTGCCGACCGTTTCATCTGCATCCTCGGCAGTGAAAACAATCTGGGCCGCAGCAAGGTCCACGTCGCGCTGGACTGGCTGAAACAAAGCGGCATCGACCCGCGCCGCATGGCCTTTGTGGGCGACACCATCCATGACCGGGAAACCGCCGACGCGCTGGGCTGCGACTGCTTTTTTGTTGCCCGGGGACACAACGCCCGCCACCGGCTGGAGGCGACCGGCTGCCCGGTGTTTGACTCCATCAAAGACTTGTGTGAAAGGTTGTGTGACGCATGAACATTTTGATTGCACCGGATTCCTTCAAAGGCACCCTGTCTGCCGGCGAGGTTTGCCGCGTTGTGGCCGATACGCTGCGTTTGCGGTACCCCGGCGTCGCTGTGACGGAAATTCCCATTGCGGACGGCGGCGAGGGCACGGCACAGGCATATCTTCATATTTTCGGCGGCGAACGGCGGACCGTCTGCGCGCACAGCCCGCTTGGAAGAATGATCGAAGCAGCCTATGCCCTTCTGCCGGACGGGACCGCGGTGATCGAAACGGCAGCGGCCAGCGGCATCACCATTGAGCCGGTGAACGACGCGATGCGCGCCTCCACTTTCGGCACGGGCGAACTCATAAAAGACGCACTGGACCGCGGGTGCAAAAAGATCCTGCTGGGTCTTGGCGGGTCCGCCACGACCGACGGCGGCACCGGCTGCGCAAGGGCGCTGGGTGCGCGCTTTTTTGACGAAAGCGGAAATGACATTCCTGACGGCGGCGTGGGCCTGTCCGCGCTGAAACGGGCCGATTTTTCCGCGCTGGACCCCCGGCTGCAAAAGATCACGCTCACCGTGCTGTGCGACGTGACGAATCCCCTCTTCGGCAAAAACGGCGCGGCGCACGTCTATGCGCGGCAAAAGGGCGCCGACGACGAACAGATCAGGCTGCTTGACCGCGGGCTGCAAACCCTTGCGGCGGTCTGCGCCCCCCTGCTGGGTGAAGATCAGGCCACGTTTCCCGGCGCCGGTGCGGCGGGTGGTCTGGGCTATTGCGCGCGGGCCATGCTGGGCGGCACGCTCAGGCGCGGCATCGACTGCATTCTGGACGCGGCAGACTTTTCCGCGCTGGCGCAACGCGCCGACCTGGTCATCACCGGCGAAGGCAAAATGGACGCCCAAAGCCTGATGGGCAAGGCGCCCTTCGGCGTTGCGTTGCGCAGCGGCAGCACCCCGGTCATCGCCGTTGTGGGCCGGCTGGACGCGGCGATGGAGGATGTTCGCCGCGCCGGGATCGCCGCCGTTTTTGAGACGGACCCGGACCACCGCCCGTTTGAAACAATCCGCCTGACCGCAAAAGAAGACCTGATTCGTACCGTAAACAAAATTAAATTGGAAGTTTTTCTTTGATTTTCTAAAATTTTATTGATTTTTTCACATTTTTATTATACTATAACAGTGTATCAAATGAAAAGGAGTGGTTCCAATGGACAACATCAAACAACTCAAGTATTTCGCCAACGGCGAATGGAAGACCTCCAAGACTGACAAGTACATGGACGTCTACAATCCCAGCACGGGCGAAGTCATTGCACAGACCCCCTGCTGCACCCGTGAAGAGGTGGAGGAAGCCATCGCGTCCGCAAAGGCCGCCTTCCCCGCCTGGTCCAACACCCCGGTCATGAAGCGTGTGCAGGTGCTTTATAAGTTCCGTGAGCTGCTGGTGGAGCACATGGACGAGCTGGCAACGCTTTGCGCTCATGAGCACGGCAAGGTCCTTTCCGAAGCGAAGGGCGACATTCTGAAGGTCAAGGAGCCCGTGGAGCTGGCGCTGAGCGCCCCGTCGCTGACGATGGGCGATTCCATGCGCGACACCTCCTCCGGCTATGACACCACGCTGTATTATGAACCGGTCGGCGTCTTTGCCGGCATCGTGCCGTTCAACTTCCCGGGCATGATCCCGATGGGCTGGATGACGCCGTGCTGCATCGCGGCGGGCAACACCATCGTGCTGAAGCTGGCGTCCATGACGCCGCTGACCGCCATGCGCCTGTGCGAGCTGCTGGTGGAGGCCGGTCTGCCGAAGGGCGTTGTCAATCTGGTCACCTGCAGCCGCGTGGAAGCGGACATCGTTTTGACCCACCCCGACGTGCGCGGCATCACCTTTGTCGGCACGACGAAGGTCGGCCAGCATGTCTATGCCACCGCCGCCGCCAACGGCAAACGTGTGCAGTGCCTGTGCGAAGCGAAAAACCACGCCCTCGTCCTTGAAGACGCGGCGCTGGAGCGCTCTGCCCGCGGCATCATCAACTCCGCCTTTGGCTGCGCCGGCGAACGCTGCATGGCGCTGCCCGTGGTTGTGGCGCAGGAAAGCATTGCAGACAAGCTGGTTGCGCTCATCAAGCAATACGCAATGGAGCTGAAGGTCGGCCCGGCCTATGATCCGGAGTCCAAGCTCGGCCCCGTCGTTTCCGCAAAGCACAAAGAGCGCGTGCTCGGCTGGATCAACAAGGGTCTGGAAGAGGGCGCAACAATGGTCCTTGACGGCCGTGACGTCAAAGTGGAAGGCTATGAAAACGGCTTTTATATCGGCCCGACCATCCTTGACAACGTCACGGAAGACATGACCGTCGGCACGCAGGAGATCTTTGGCCCCGTGCTTTGCATCAAGCGCGTCAAGGACTTTGAAGAGGGTTTGGCGCTCATGAACCGCAATCCGTTCGCCAACGGTTCGGTGATTTTCACCCAAAGCGGTTACTATGCCCGCGAATTCACCAAGCGCACCGACGGCGGCATGACCGGCGTCAACGTGGGCATTCCCGTTCCGGTCGGCGTCTTCCCCTTCACCGGACACAAGAAGAGCTTTTTCGGCGACCTGCACTGCCTGGGCAAGGACGCATTCCGTTTCTTCACCGAAACCAAGGCCGTCACGGTCCGCTGGTTTGACGAAGAAGAAAAGAAAGCCACCAACGTGGACACCTGGGACGGGTCCGTCGGCGGCGGTGTGTAAACCGTTCTCACACAAGATCAGCCTGCCCTGCAGCATCATACCGCCGGGCAGGTTTCCTTTTTCGGCTTCTGCCGGAATAAATGTTATGGATGGTGATGGATGATGTATACAGCAGCGCTTGCAAACATCGATGCTGTGATCGAAAACGGGCGATACAAAGACAACTGGGCGTCGCTTTCGGCACACAAAACGCCCGGCTGGTATGCGCAGGGAAAGCTTGGCATTTTTATCCACTGGGGCATCTACAGCGTGCCCGCCTTCGGCAACGAGTGGTACTCCCGAAACATGTACAACAAAGACGACGGCGCCTTTGAACACCATGTCAAGACCTATGGCCCGCAAAAAGACTTTGGCTATAAGGATTTCATCCCGATGTTCAGGGGTGAACACTTTGACGCGCACGCATGGATCGAAACATTCAAAAACGCCGGCGCAACATTTGTGGTCCCCGTGCTGGAACATCACGACGGCTTTGCCATGTATGATTCCGCATTCAACCGCTGGAATGCCAGGGCCATGGGTCCCTGCCGCGACGTGGCGGGCGAGCTCAAGTCGGAATGTGAAAAGCAGGGCCTGCGGTTTTGCGCGTCCACACACCGGGCAGAGCACTATTTCTTTATGAATCTGGGCAGGACGTTTGAAAGCGACGTTGATCCCAACGCGCCGTGGTTTGATTTTTATGCGCCGGCCGAAGACCCCGAACGCTTCGGCTCCAAAACGATGTTTTCCGCCACCGACGCCGTGGACGGTCCGGAACCGGACAAGGCATGGATGGAGGACTGGCTGGTGCACACCTGCGAGATCATTGACAACTATCGGCCAAAGATCCTGTATTTTGACTGGTGGATCCAGAACCGCGCCTTCAAGCCTTATCTCAAAAAGCTTGCCGCATATTACTATAACCGCGCGGACGAATGGGGCGAAGAGGTCACGATCGATTACAAGCACAACGCCTTTGCACTCGGCACCGCCACGCTGGACATCGAACGCGGCGCACTTGGCGACATCTTCCCCTATCCGTGGCAGACCGATACGGCGATCGGCAAACGCTCCTGGGGCTATACCAAAGACAATGAATTCAAAAGCGCATACAACGTGATCACGACCCTGATCGACGTGGTGTCAAAGAACGGTATGCTGCTGCTGAACCTTGGGCCGAAGCCGGACGGCACCTTCACTGCGGAAGAGACCGACGTGCTGGCAGCGCTGGGGGCCTGGCTGAAGATCAACTGCGAGGGCATCTACGGAACGGTACCGTACAAGTTTTTCAAAGAGGGCGAGACCAAGGCGTCGGCCGGCATGTTTTCCGAAGGCGACCTGAACTATACGCCGCACGATTTCCGCTTCACCTATAAAGACGGCGTGCTGTATGCGTTCCAGATGAAGCCCGCGCAGACCGTTGAAATCAAATCGCTGTATAGCGACCGCTGCGGAACCTGCGTTGAAAATGTCACCGTTCTGGGCGGCCATGCCGTTGAACAGTTCACCCTTGGCAAAGACGGCCTGGTCGTTCGGCTGAAGGACGCGCCGACGGGCGAGCTGCCTATCTGCCTGAAAATCGAGCTGGGATAAACTGCGGACCCGACACAGCCATTTCATAAAAAGAATCGCACCGAACAACGATGCGATTCTCTTTTTTATAAACTCTCTTTGAGGATGTCAACGATCTCCTTGCGGTCAAGCACTTTATAGCCGCCCTTCAGGACGATCGTTGCATCTGCGATGCCGTCGATCATGTCCTTTGTCGCACCAAGCTCGGAAAGCTTCATCGCCACGCCGATGCGCCGCATCCAGTCCTCCATCGCGGCAAGGCCCTCGCCGGCGATTGCTTCATCGGTTTTGCCCGCGGCGTCAACACCCCAGACTTCGATCGCAAAGCGCTTGAACTTTTGCAGTCCGTAAGGCAAAATGTGTCTGTAATACGGCAACGAGACTGCCGCCAGCGTCATGCCGTGGGTCGCATCGGTGTAAGCGCCGGCCGCCTGACCGAGCATATGCACCATCCAGTCGGTGGTCTTTCCGCGCGAAATCAGCGTGTTCAGCGCCCAAGTCGCCGTCCACATGATGTTGGAGCGCGCCACATAGTCCTGAGGATTCTCAACGGCAACAAGCGAATTGCGCACGACCGATTTCATCAGCGCCTCGGCAAGATCGTCGCTCACATTGTCGTCCTCACCGGAAAAATACTGTTCGCAGATGTGGTTGAAGATGTCATAGATGCCGGCAACCATCTGGCGTTTCGGCAGGCTCATTGTGAATCGGGGATTCAGGATCGAGAACTTCGGCATGACGTCTTCGCCGAAAACGTGGCCGATCTTCAGGTGCAGATCGTGATTCGTGATGACGGCGCCGCCGTTCATTTCAGAGCCTGTGCCGACCATGGTCAGCACACAGCCGACCGGCACGATGGCGCAGTCCGGCTCTTCAAAACGCGCAAAGTATTTGTCCCACGGGTCGTCATTGCAGTGGACCGAAACGGAAACGGCCTTTGCATAGTCGCAGCAGGAACCGCCGCCGACAGCCAGCAGCAGATCGGCCCGGTGGTCACGCGCGATCCTGACGCCCTCGCGCAGCTTGTCAGCCGTCGGGTTTGGCATCACGCCCGCATCCTCCGCCACGTTTTTGCCGTTTGCTTTCAGAATGTCGAGCACCGCATCATAGATGCCGTTCTTTTTGATCGAACCGCCGCCGTAAATCAACACGACGTTTTTTCCGTACTTCGGGAGCTCATCGTTCAGGTATTTCAGCGCATCTTCGCCGAAATAAAGTTTTGTTGCGTTTTTGTAACTGAAAGTTCCAAGCATATCTGTTCCTCCGTCAGTGAAATCATTTTGCGTGTTGCCGCTGAATAATTATACAACAAAATCAAACGAAATGCAAGAAAAAACGATCCGAATGTTTGCTGCAGCGAAAAAAGAAAAACCCCGGAACCCGTTGGAAGTCAAACGGATTTCAGGGCTTTTATGATGGTGCCGGCGACCGGGATCGAACCGGTACGATGTTGCCATCACGGGATTTTAAGTCCCGGGCGTCTGCCAATTCCGCCACGCCGGCAAAGCTATTCAGTTGTCATTTTCAGATACGTATGCGGGCGTGACTCTTGCGGTGCCCGAAATTGCTTGCGCCTTGGTGCGGCGCGCAATTTCGACCGCTGCGCCATCCCCGCCTCGCTGTTTCGTCCGCAGGACGCGCTTCGGCGG
>JAFRUA010000035.1 GCA_017434855.1 Clostridia bacterium | reverse complement strand
GCCGTCGGCGGTGCAGGTCGCGTCGTTGTTATAGCTGTAGCTTGTGAAGCTGTGGGACAGTTTGGTGCCGGCTGCCGGTCTGGTGTCGGTCGTGCCGCAGGCATAATCGCACGCAGCGGTCTCGGTGCCGTCGGCGGTGCAGGTCGCGTCGTTGTTATAGCTGTAGCTTGTGAAGCTGTGGGACAGTTTGGTGCCGGCTGCCGGTCTGGTGTCGGTCGTGCCGCAAGCATAATCGCACGCAGCGGTCTCGGTGCCGTCGGCGGTGCAGGTCGCATCGTTGTTGTAGCTGTAGCTTGTGAAGCTGTGGCTTTGCGTGGGGATCGCGAGCGCCTGCGCGGTCGTCGGCGTTTGCCCGTCCGCGTCCGCATACAGCGCGCCGCAATAGCCGCAGGCCCAGTGCGCTTCGGCGCCCGGCGCGGTGCAGGTCGCCTCCACCTTTTCAACGGCATTCAAAAAATGCACATGGTCGGCGGTGGAAAGGCGCACGGTCATTTCGGCTGCATTCTCATCCGAAAATTGCAGCTTCAGGCCGGACAGCGTCCTTGACGCACGGGTGTTTGCATCGGTCCCGGCGCCATAAAGCGGCAGGTCCAGCGCCGCATCGTCCGGGAACATTGCGCTCCACGCAGACGCGGAATAAAACGGTTTGCTTTTCAGCACCCGGTCTGTTGCGCCGATGAAGGTATAGACGCCGCCGCTTTGTTCCGGAAACAGCGGCATGACCCCCGGCCGGTGAAAGGTGTCGTTGACCTGGTTGTTTTTGTTGTACTGCTCAAAGACCGCGTCGTCGATGTGCCAGACGAGGATACCGCTGCCGCTGTAGTCCATTGCAAGCCCGGCGTCCCATTTCACAAACTGCCGGTTTTCAAGCAGATAGTATTCGCCGCTTCGCTGCGTCGGCAAAATCACCGCCCGGAATGCTTCGTCTGCCGTATAGCTTTGCGCAGCAACGGTATAATCGCCGTCACGGTCTGCGGTCTGCGGCGTGCACCACCCCAGCGCAAAACGGCTCCACACATCCATCGAGTAGGGCACACAGCCGCCGTCGGGATCGATACCCCAACTGCCGCTTGCCATCAGGCTGAGGTCTGATACGTCATATTTGCCCCATTTTTCTCTGGTGTTGCCAGAGGTGTCATACAGGTCCGGCAGCCCCAGATAATGCCCCAGCTCGTGCGCCAGCACGCTGATCGGGTTGCGCTCGTCTGCGTCCAGATGCTCTGCGATGGCGATATAGGCGTCAACTTCCGTGCCGTCCGGCGCCGGAACTGTCAGTGCAAGCAAAAATCCGTCGATGATCTCGCTGATCGACCACGCATGCGCCCAAAGATAGTTTTCAACACCCATTTCATAGCTGTAAGACGCCGAGGCTTCATACCCCGCAAACACAAACCCGACCGCCAGCTCGTTTTCACTGATCCTTCCGTTTCCGTCCGCGTCAAAGGACGCGAAGTCCACATATGCGTCCGCCGCCTCGATCGCGGCGATCATTGCCTCGGCCTGCGCCGGATATTCGTCTTCATTGGCCCAGTCCTTGTGCGGCGTGGAAAGCTTGACGTGGACCACGCCGTCATTCACAGTGTCTGCGGTGTTGGTGTTGTCGCCGGTTCCGAAAGCGCAGGTCTCCGCCGCGGGCGTAAAGGTGAACTGCCCGAAGGACATGTCGGTATAGTATGCCGCGAGCGACTTTTCACCCGAAAACATGGCCTCATGCCAGTTCCAGTCGTTTTCATACGGCATGTTGCTGAATCCGATCACAATCATCAGCAGGGGAATGTCTCTTTCCGCCGGGGAGATCGACGGCGCAAAATGCGCTTTGCCCCGCCGCGCCGGAATCTCATCCAATGTCACCAGCGCGCCCGCGTGCGAGCGGCAGACGGCATCGGCGCCCGTATACCCGGTGCCGGGCTTTGCAGGCACGGCCCACGCCCAGGCGGCGGCAACGGCAAGCAGAACCGCGATGCTCAGGGTGGCCAGCATCATTTTCCAAATCCATTTTTTCATCATATGCAACCCTCCGTTCCATTGTATTAACTATAGCATACAATGCCGGTTTTTGCAATGGGTTTGCTTTTGCTTTCAATGATTTTATTTATTAAAGATCGTGTGAAAGCATTGACGAATCAAAGAAAACAAGGTAGACTGATAGCGAGGTGAGATGTATGTGCAAAAATGAACAGGCCCCTTTGCTGCTTTCGTTCCGTTTGACAAAAGGGGAGATCTTTGAAACGACCCTGCAGCCCGGCGCCGAGTCGGGGATGTTTGCGCTGCCGGACGACGCGCTGGCGGCAATCGGCGGCGAAGCGCAGCGACGCGCGGCGATGGAGGCACTTTGCCGGGCGGCAAAAGCGCGCGGAGCAGAAACGCTGACGCTTTTCAGTCCGACGGATGCCGTGCCGTTTTATGAAAGCTGCGGCTTTATGCGCTGCTCTGTGGAATATGCCAACAATGGCAAAGACGGTCTGCGGATGGCAAAGGACCTGGTGCTGGACGGGATTGACTGGCTGACCTTTGACGGCGCGGGCGAGACCGTGCTGTTCCGCAATGATTTTGCGTTTCCCGACGGGATCGAATGCGTGACGGCAGACATCCTGACCCACGGCTTTTTTGAGTGCTATCTGAACGGTCAGCGCATCTCTGACGATCTTTATGTGCCGGCGTGGACAAACTATAACCAACAGGATTTTTCCCACCTGAGCTATCCGAATTATGACACCTATTGCTACAGGTCCCTGTTTGTGCGTTATGACCTGACCGCCGCGGCAAAGGCGGGCAAAAACGCCTTTGCACTGCACATCGGCAACGGCTGGTACGGCCAGTGGGAAAGCGAAAACGAAGGCAACCGCCCCTACGGGGAAAAGAAGCTTTGCTTTTGCATCACCGTGCGGTGCAAGGACGGCACGACATGTGAATATTCATCCAACGACGGCGGTGTGTTTCGCCCCGGCTATATCACCCGCACCAGCATGTATTTCGGTGAAACGCACGACTTTCGTTTGCTGCCGGCGGACTTTTTGACCTGTGCGCTTGACGATGCCGCCTGCAAACCGGTCAAGACGGTCGAACGGCCATACACGCTGGTGCGGCGGCAGACCTGCCCGCCCGACCGGGTGCTGCGCCGCATCACCGATGTGACGGTGCTTTCCAAATTCGGCGACCGCAAAATCTATGACCTGGGTGAAAATGTGGCGGGCTTTGCCGTGCTGCGTTTTGGCAAACAGGCCAGGCGCGGCGAGCGCGTTTTTGTGCGGTACGCCGAGAACCTGAACCCGGACGGGTCGCTGAATTTCCATTCCACGGGCGGCACCAACCGCCTGAGCGTCGACCTGTTCCGTTACGGCGGCGAAAAAGAAAACAAGGAGCGGCTGCTGTATCCGCGCTTCCTTTGGCACGCCGGCCGCTATGTGGAGGTCACGGGCAACGCGGATTTTGTTTATTTTTGCGTCGCGGCGTCCGACGTTCCCGTGACGGCAGAATTCAAAAGCTCCGACCCGCTGCTGAACTGGCTGTTTGACGCCTATGTGCGCACCCAGACGGCCAATCTCCACACCTGCGTGCCGTCAGACTGCCCGCACCGCGAGCGCCTCGGATACACCGGCGACGGCCAACTGACCGCCGCGGCCGTGATGACGGTTTTTGACGCCAAAGCGCTCTATCGCAAATGGATGCGCGACATTGCAGACTGCCAGGATATTCACAACGGGCATGTGCCGCACACGGCCCCGTTTTACGGCGGCGGCGGCGGACCGGGCGGCTGGGGCAGCGCCATGGTGGAGGTCCCGTATCGGTACTGGACCTTTTACGGCGACGACGGCGTGCTGCGTACCTATTATCCGCACATGAAAAAATACCTCGATTATCTGGCGCTGCGCTGCGACGGCCACATCGTCATGCGTGAGGAGCCGGGCGGCTGGTGCCTGGGCGACTGGTGCACGCCATACAACAGCAAGCACGGCATTCCCATTCCGGAACCGTTTGTGAACACCTATTTCTATCTGCGGTCGCTGCGTCAGGTGATGGAGATTGCGCCGCTGGCCGGGGCGCAGGCCGACCTGCCCGCGCTGCAAAAAACAGAGCAGGCCGTGACCGCCGCGTTCATGGCGCGCTTTTTTGACGAAGCGACCGGCTCGTTCTGCGGCGGTGTCTGCGGGGCGGACGCCTTTGCGCTGGACCTTGGGCTCGGCGATGAACGCACCCTGCAGAATCTTGTGACCCGGTACCGTGAACTCGGAACGTTTGACACCGGCATTTTCGGCACGCCCCTGGTGGTCAAGGTCTTGTTTGAGCGCGGCTTCGGCAACGACGCCTATCGCCTTTTGGTCAACGACGGCGCCGTCTCGTTCCGCACGATGATGAATGCCGGTGCGACCACGCTGTGGGAAGAATGGTTCAACGAGAATTCCTCCAGCCACCCGATGTTCGGCGCCGTGGTGGAGTTCCTGTTCAAATACCTGCTGGGCATCCGGCAGCCGGCGGGCGGCGCGGGATATCAGACCGTCGAGGTCCGGCCGTGCGCCGTGACCGACCTGGACTGGGCAGAGGGCAGCATGGTGCTTGGCGGCAAACGCATCCGCGTTCGTGTGGAGCACGGCGTTCCCGTGACCGGATAAGCACGTTTGCGGCGGTCCCCAAAAAGCAGTGTCATCAAAAAGCCGACCGCTTTTCGGAACGGAAGAGCGGCCGGCCTTTGTTTTTATATTTTGGTACGAAGCGGGGGCCACAGTGTTTCCGGCGGAAAAACCGTGCCGTCGCTGGTGGTGAATTGGATCGTGACGCCGTCCGGCCCGAAGGTGCAGCCCGTGCCGCCGATCTGGTTCCTGTTGTTTGCCGTGCCGATGACCAGCGGGCAGGAAATCTGCAGGCGCAGGTCCGGGTCCCCGGGGCGCAGCACCTGATAGCTGTGCATGTGCGCCGTCAGCATAACGTCCACGCGCATCTTTTCCAGCAGATCGCACCAGGTCTGATAAAGTGACCGCTCGGTGTCAAATTCCGGGTCCTGCCTGCGCGGAAACTGAGTGTGGACCACAACGATCCGGCGGGTGACGCCCGGCGCGTCAAACTCATGTGCTTTTTGCCGCAGCACCCGGCGCAGATAGGCGGTCTCTTCCTGCCGATAGGCATGAAAACGGGCATAGCCGCCGTATTCCGGGTGGTCGTCTTCTTTGTCTTCTCCGCAGTCCAGCACAATGCCCCAAAGGCCGCCCAGGCGAAAGGTGTAATAGGTCCGCCCGTTGCGCAGCGGGATATATTGCGGCAGCAGCTCGGTTGCGGCGCCGCGGTTTTCATGGTTGCCGCGGGCATAGACGACCGGCCGTTCGCCGCGGCACAGCTCTGCCGCCACGTTGTGCGCCAGCTCAAAGCGGCTGGTGTTGACGCTTTCGTTCATGTCGCCGTTGACGATCAAAAAATCAAAGTCGCCATATGCCTTTGCGGCGGCCAGGGTTCGGTCCGCATCGCCGTGCGCGTCGCCGACCATATAGCACCGCGCCGCGCCGGAGGCCGGAACCGGGAAAAAGCGATAGCGCGTTTCCTGCGTGCCCAGCGTTTGGGTCCAATAGCTCTTGCGCTCGCGGATGCGCTGCAGGCAAAGCGTGTAGCCGCCCGCCGCGTCCAGCACTGCCTGCGGCACGGTGATGTGCCGCATTCCCGGCATGGAGCGCATGTTGCCGCAGACCGTGTCGTCAAACACCCGATCGCCGATTTTGATCCATGCGTAAGCGCTGCGCCGCACGGCAAAAAAGATTTGATAGTCGGTGCCGACCGCGTAAACAACAGGGATTTTTGAAAACATGAGAACAGGTCCTCCTTGAGATTTCTGTTTTGTACCCGATGATCCGTTCGGGTGCTTTGTTGACGATCAGCCGGTCAGAACAGCACCTGAAGCTCCAGTGTATCGAGGTCTTTCCTGGCAACCGTATTGCACGAAAAAATCGGCCGGATGTCTCCGTTTGACCAAACGATCAGGCGGTCGTCGGAAAACCGTCTGCCGTCAGATTCCGTCACAACCGGTGCAAACGGTTCATACAGGAACAGCTCTTTGTTTTGGCTGTAACACAAGAGCGCCTCCGCATAGCGCATGGAACAGCATTGCGGCGCTTCATATCCGCTGATTTTCAGCACCGGCTGCTTTGGCGTGACGCATTTGTTCGTACCGACGCCGCCGTTGTCACGCTGGCAAAACTGCAGACCGTTTGCCCAGATGCGGCGGGCAAGCACACGGTATCGTTCCTCGCGGGTCACGCGATAAAGCCCGACCGCCAGCAGCAGACTGTCGACGACTGCGCAAGGCTCTGTCCATGTGTCTTCTCTTCTGAACCAGTTGAAGTTTTCATAGGTCAGTGTCATGCCGTGCTGCACATACCGGTCAAATTCCCGCCGGACCGCCTGCAGATACGTTTTCTGCCGCGTGGTTTCATAAAACGACAGGATGCCGCGCAGGCAGGTCAGCGACGTATGCGTCTGAAACCCGCGCGCAACCATGTCCGCATTCAAAAAGACGTCGATCACCTTTTCCAAAAATACGCGGGCGCGTTCGTCTTTGGTGAGCACATAATATCTTGCGACCCCGTCCACGCACATGAATGCACAGCCCACGTCGGTAGAAAGTGCCCAGCCTTTTGCGGCGCCGCAGATGTTTCCGTCCACGCCGCCCCCGGCCGGTGTCCGTTCCAGCGGATAAACGTCATAAAGCGGCAGCGCGGGCAGATAGAGGTTTTCAAATGTGCTTTTCAGCGCCCTGAGCGCAAGCGGATCCCGAAAGGTTTCCGCATACGCGGTCAGTCCCCGCAGATACCAGTTGTGCCCGGAAAGCTGCTGCTCGTTCACATGCCCGGCGGCAGGTTTGTCCCCAAAGAATAAATACGGATTTGTTCGCGCCGGCAGGTCGCGCATCATTTGCTCCAGGCAGGGGATCTTTCGCCCACTGATGCGGTGGTGGCACAGAAACGCAAGCAGCGCCCGGCCTTCCCGGTCGCCCGGCCAGCCGGGGTTCCCGTCAAAAACGGTTTCGATCGTATACGGCGCATGGTGCAGGCGCTGAAAGTGTTTTTCGATGTTTATGCATCCGTCCGGCGTGTGCCAGTGCCGGTCGGTGCGCTTTGCCTGTGTCATTTGCGTTTCCTCCAAAAGCTGCATCCGCTTTGCCCGGATGTTTCGGTGATCTGATCCGCCGGCGTCAAACAAAATCGCCGCAGGGGGTCCGGCCGTTCCATTGTCATCATACCACGCTTTTTCAATGTTTGCAACCGTTTTTTCCGAAGAAGCGCAAAGGAACCTCGCTGCCGCGATCGGCAAAGAGGTTCCTTTGATGTGATACAAAGAATCAAAGAGCTTGTATCTGCGGTGATTCTTCAAATGTTTCCCGGTTGATCCAAAGGCCGAGCGCGGGGTTGGGGATGAAATAGATCTCTTCACCGTCAACCTCGTTATAGCCGTACTGCAGCGTTGCGGGATCGTATGTTTTCGCCAGCGCGTCATAGTCCGCCGCCCGGAACCCGACAGAGGCGATCTCTTCCTTGGTGATCTTCTTTACGGCATAGGTGACGGTGAACCTTCCGTCTGACGAACCGTGAATCAGGTGCGCCGCGGCGCCCATGTTTTCACGCAGGTCGGCGTTTTCCGGCTTTTTGAATTCCTCCAGCGTGTGCAGGCGGCCCCGGTAGCCGTATTTGCGGATCAGCGCGTCCACCCGGTCGTCCTCGCCAAAACGCTCGACGCCGGGCGCCAGAATGATGAGCTCCCCGCCGTCCGCCATCGCCATCCGTGTGCGATAGACGGCCTTGTTGCCGAGCCAGGTGCTTTTGAATTCGGTGGGGTCCAGATAGACCACGCATTTTTTAAGCCCGTGCTCCACAAAGTCGATGTTCTTCTGCTGCGCCAGCTTGACCGCGTGCGTCAGGCAGTCCCGGCCTTCGCCGATGAACAGCCCGTGCGTGCGGATGGTTCCGCCGGGGGCCGTTGTGACCGTCAGAACAAACAGGATCGGGCGGTCTTTCAAAAAGTGCTCCATACCGTAGTCGAACATTCGGCGGACCGGGGTGTGGTCCTTGCCCATCATGCGCTCCATGCCATAGACCGCGCCGACCATGTGCGATTTGTTGATCATCTCGCTGCCGCCCACGCCGACAAAAAAGTTTTTTGCATGGTTTGCCATGCCGATGACCTCGTGCGGTACGACCTGCCCCGGAGAGATGATGAGGTCATAGCTTTCGTCCATGACCCGCCGGTTGACCTCTGCCGCGACCGGTTCGGTCCAAAGGCCCTCGGTGATCTCTGAAATGAAGTCTGCCGGGATCTCGCCCAGCTTGACCACGTCGGTACGCCAGTTGTGGACGAGCATCCGGTCAAAGGGAATGTCGCCGAACATGGCGGCCCATTGCGCCTCGGTCACCGCAACGTGGGTCCCCAGCGCCGGAAGGATATCGACCCGGACGCCCCGTTCGGTCAGTGTGTGATAGTATACGTTTGTGATGTAGCCCGCATTGGAGTGAGAGCGGGTGAAATCCGGCGGAAGGATCAGGACCTTTTTCAAGGCGCGGCCCTCCAGAGAGGCGAGCAGGGCGTCCCGGATCTCTTCCGGCGTCAGGCCGGTTTCCGCTTTTGCAATTCGATAGATATCGTTCATGGTGCATTCTCCCAAAGAAACTGTTTCATTGCGTGCGCAACGCCGCTGTGATTGCAGTCGTCCGCAACAAAGTCTGCCGCCCGCTTGACCTCGTCCCCGGCGTTTCCCATGGCAACGCCGATCCCCGCCGCCTGCAGCATCGTGATGTCGTTGCGGTCGTCGCCGAACGCCATGGTCCCGGCAAGCGGGATGCCGAGATGCGCCGCCAGCTTTTTCAGCGCGTTGCCCTTGGTGGCCTCGCGGCTGTTGATTTCGATGTTGTTGACGATGGAGGTCGTCACGACCAGGTCGGGGAACGCCTGCGGCAGCGTTTGCAGCGCTTCGGCGCGCAGGTCCATATCCCGAAAGAAGATCTGGATTTTCTGGACGTCGTGCGCTCGTTCCCGCAGGCAGGCCTTGAGCTCCGGCACCGGCGTACGCAGCGTGCGGATCATTTCCAGACTGTGGATGTTCGCCGCGTACTGCTCGGCCCGGTCATAGAACTTTTGCGTCATCCAGCCCCAGCCGTCCTGATAGCAGTCATAGATCACCGGCAATTCGTCCAGCATTTCCATGACGGCCACCGCCCGCGCCCAGGGGATGCCGGAACCGCAGACGGCGTTCTGCCGGGCGACGTCAAACACCTCGGCGCCGTTGATCGAAATGACATAATGCACATAAGGCAGATCACGGATGCGCTGCGGCATGCCGCGATAGAATCGGCCGGTTGCCGGAACGATCTCGATCCCGGCGTCGGCTGCCCGGGCAAGCGCCGCCGCGTTTTCTTCCGACAGTTGCTTGTCGGAATCGAGCAGCGTGCCGTCCAGGTCCAGTGCGATCAGCCGGATGTCACGCATTGTAAGTGGTTGCCGCGGTGTTGCCGCCGTGGCCGGTCCAGTTGGTGTGGAAGAACTGACCTCTGGGTGCGTCGATTCTTTCATAGGTGTGGGCGCCGAAGTAGTCGCGCTGGGCCTGCAGCAGGTTCGCCGGCAGGCGCGCGGTGGTATAGCCGTCAAAATAACTGAGGGCGGAGGTCATGGCCGGGGCCGGAACGCCGTACTGCACCGCGGCGGCCGCAACCTTGCGCCAGGCCGGGACCAGCTGTTCAATGGTGGCCTTGAAGTAGGGGTCGAGGATCAGGTTCTTGAGCTGCGGGTCGGCCTCAAAGGCTTCTTTGATCTTGCCGAGGAAGACCGAGCGGATGATGCAGCCGCCGCGCCACATCAGCGCGATGCCGCCGTAGTTGAGGTTCCAGCCGTAGTGCGCAGCCGCAGTGCGCATCAGGGTGTAGCCCTGCGCATAGGAGATGATCTTGGAGGCAAACAGCGCCTGACGGATGGCCTCGACCATCTCTGCCTTGTCGCCCTCAAACGCGGGGATCGTTCTGTCAAAGACTTTGGCGGCTTCCACACGCTCTTCCTTCATGGCAGACAGGCATCTTGCAAAGACCGCCTCGCCGATCAACGTCAGGGGCACGCCCTCGTCAAGCGCCGCGATGCCGGTCCATTTCCCGGTGCCCTTCTGTCCGGCAGTGTCAAGGATCTTTTCGGCCAGGGGGGCGCCGTCCTCGTCTTTGTATGCCAGAATGTCGCGGGTGATTTCGACCAGATAGCTGTCAAGCTCGGTCTCGTTCCACTGCTTGAAGGTCGCGTGCATCTCTTCATAGCTCATGCCGAGCAGGTCGCGCATGAGCTGATAGGCCTCGCAGATCAACTGCATGTCGCCGTATTCGATGCCGTTGT